>NZ_JAHZAA010000005.1:60398-103310 GCF_019424165.1 Desulfovibrio sp.
CAGTATTTTTCAGGCTCCTGAACCGTCTCCCCCTGCATGCCTTTGCCGTGCGGGGGGAGATTTTTTTGAGGCGTCATAAATTTGAATTTCAGGTACTTACAAAATGCCTTATAAAATATATTGTGTTATTGCAGCATGATATGTTTAGGCATGAATGTTGCTACGGCAAGGCAAGCCCGGCCTTGTGCCGGAAAACCGGCGCCGGAGCGCACAGGAGCGGACCATGCCTGCATTCATCCAACAGTTTATCAATTCTTTCAAAGCAGTATGGGCAAAGATGAGCCAGCTGCAACGCATGGCCGCCGCAGGCGGGGCCGTGGCTCTGCTGGCCGGCATTATTGGTCTTTCCATTTGGATGGGCCGCCCCGAATACCGCGTTCTTTATTCCAACCTTGGCCCCGAAGACGCCAGCGTGGTGGTCAAGGCCCTGCAGGCCGACAAGGTGGTCTACCGCATTACTGATAACGGCGCCACCATCATGGTTCCGCAGGAAGTGGTGTACGACCAGCGCATCAAGATCGCAGGCGAAGGCGGTCTGGTGGGGCAGGGCATCGGTTTTGAAATTTTTGACAAGGTCAAGGTCGGCCAGACCGACTTTGTGCAGAAAATAAACTATACCCGCGCCCTTCAGGGTGAACTGGCCCGCACGATCAGCGAATTTCCCAGTGTGGAAAGCGCACGGGTGCATCTGGTCATCCCCCGCCGCAGCCTTTTTGTTGAAGAACGCCAGTCGCCTTCGGCCTCGGTGGTGCTCAAGCTCATCCGCCCCAACATCAAGGTTGATCAGAAAGAAATCAACGCCGTCCTCAATATGATGCTCATGTCCGTGGAAGGTCTGGACAGGGGCCATGTTTCCATTACCGACACCAGCGGCAAGGTGCTTTATCAGCCGGAAGAAGACAGCCTGGCGGGCATTACCACCACACAGATGGAATACCGCCAGACCGTGCAGCGCAATCTTGAACGCCGCATCGAGGAAATGCTCCAGCCCCTTTTCGGCCCTGGTCGCGTCATTGCCAAGGTCAACGCTGATATGGACTTCAGCCAGAAGACCATACGCCGCGAATTGTTCGATCCCGAAAGAACGGCTGTGCGCAGTGAGTACCGCAGCGAAGAAAGCCAGCAGGGCCGCGCCAACCTTGAGGCCGGCTCGCCGGATGTGAATTTTCGCGGCGATGGCATTACCGGCTCTGTTTCTGACCAGAGCGGAACCCGCGAAGCCCGCACCACCAACTACGAAATCAACAAGGAAGAACAGCAGATCGTGTCCAACGTGGGAGAATTGCGCCGTCTGACGGTTGCAGTCCTCATTGATGGCACGTATGTAAAGACCGATGGCGCGTGGACGTTTATGCCGCGCAAAAGCGAAGAGCTCGAACAGGTGCGTCAGCTTGTTCATAATGCCGTGGGGCTGGATGCGGGCCGGGGAGATGCGCTGGAAGTCAGTTCCGCGCCTTTTACCGACTCCGAGCCGCCCAGGGACCCGAATTTTGCCGACATGCTGGCGGACTATGCCGAACGTCTGGGCAAGCCCCTGCTTAATGCCCTGCTGGCCTTCCTGTTCCTGATGCTTATAGTTCGCCCTGTGGTGCTGGCCCTTATCCGGCCCAAGGTTGAGGCCGGTGAAATGGTTGAGGGCCTGGAAGGCCTGCCCGCCGCCGAAGAGCAGCTCGCTCTGTACGAGGCGCTGGAAGAAGCCGCCAGAACAGAAGACGAAGCGCCGCAGGAAGACGACGAGGACGATCTGGTGTTCAAGGACATTGAAGCCCTGAAAGCGCACATCTTCACCCTGTCCGACAACCATATGGAACAGGTGGTCACCCTGGTGCGCGGTTGGATGAAGAACGATGAAGCAGTTAAAGCCTAGCCCCCCGCGGATGGGCCTTTCGTCAGGGCAGGGCGGCGGTTCCACACCGGCCCTGTCACGGCTCAAGGCACTGCGCCTGGCGCAGAGAGAAACCAATCAGCGGGTGGAAGAATTGAAGTTGCGGCTGTTCCGTATTACCGAGCAGCATATGGATCAGGCCGTGCGGCTTATCAAGCGCTGGCTTTCAGACAAGGACTAAAACCTCTCTGCGCCCTCGGGGGCGGGGTGAAGGAGCATAAGGATGGAGTTGACCGGCAAACAGCGCATCGCCGTGCTGCTGCTCGCCATGGGCGACAAATTCACGGCCGACGTGTTCAAGCGCATGGACAGGCAGGAAATAGCCGAGATCTCCAAAGCCATTGTGGACTTGGAACCCGTGCCGCGTGAAATTGTGGAAGACGTGTTGCGCGAGTTTCACGAGTCTCTGGTGGAGGGGGTGGATATGATCGCGGGCGGCAGCGATACGCTCAAGCGCCTGCTGGTCAAGAACCTCGATCCCGAAACCGCAAAGTACATTATGGACTCGCTCAGCCTTGAGACCGGCCCCGCGCCGTTCCGTGAGCTTGAGCAGGTGAGCCCCCGGCTTCTTTCACAGATTTTGCGCAACGAGCACCCGCAGACTCTGGCGCTCATTCTTGGGCATCTGCACCCTGATCAGGCCGCCAATTTATTGACAAGCCTGCCCGCCGGAGTGCGCGCCGAGGTGCTCATGCGTCTGGCCCGGCTTGAGGCCGTGCCGGAAGACATGCTTATGGAAGTGGACAAGGTGCTTACAAGCCAGCTTATCGCCATGGGCGGCAAGGAAGGCAAAAAGGTGGGCGGCGTACAGTCTGTGGCGGAAATCCTCAATGCCGTGGACCGCGCCACCGAAGAAGAAGTGCTGTCTGAAATCGAAGAAGATTCCGCCCAGATGGCCGAAGATATCCGCAACCTCATGTTCGTCTTTGAAGACTGCAAAAATATTGACGACCGTGGCGTGCGCGAGATGCTCAAGGAAATTTCCAACGAAGACCTTACCCTGGCCCTGCGCGGCTCCAGCGACGACCTCAAGGAAAAGTTCTTCAAGAATATGTCCGAACGCGCGGGCAACATGATTCGCGAAGAACTGGAATATATGGGGCCGACCAAGCTTTCAGACGTAGAGGCCGCGCAGCAGAATATCGTAAAGGTTGTGCGTCGCCTTGAGGCGGAAAACAAGCTTGTCATCAGCAGGGGCGCTGGCGAGGTCTTTGTATAGTGTCCGCGGCAGACGCCCCTGTATCCGGGGCGTAACAGCCTTGCTGTGCCGGCTGGCCTGGCGGCCGCTGGGGACCGGCACTGAAAAATTCTAACCCGGAAAACATCATGGCGTCAGATCAGTTGCGCAAAAAATGGGGTACTGTCTTCATGGGTGAGCGCGAAGCCACCGTGGAGCAGCTTGACGCCATGCAGGAACCCCTGCGCCGTGAGCGCGCGCAACAGCAGGAACAGGAAGACTATTTCGCGCGGGTGCGGGCCAAGGCCGAGGAGCGGGCGCGCGAAATATTGGGGGCTGCCTACGCCGAACGCCAGAGGGTACTTGATGAGGCACGCGCCGAGGCTCAGGACCTGAAGCAGCGGCTCATTGGCGACAGCGAAACGCTCAAGGCCCAGGCGCAGGAAGAAAAAAATCAGGCGGGAGCCGAGCTGGGCAAGGCGCAAGCCCTGCGGGAACAGGCGCAGGCCGTGCGTGATGCGGCCCACGGCGAGGGATTTCAGGCCGGTATGGACCAGGCCGGGCAGGAGCTTAAAGAGTTTCGCGCCGAAATGGGACAGGCGCTCGGCAGTGTGCTTTATGCTTTGGACGCACAACGCCGCAACATATGCGATGCCTGGCGTGAAGAACTTGCCCTGCTGACGCAGGAAGCCGTTACGGCGGGTACGGGCTGGGTGCTGGAAGAAGAACATAAGCGTATCTTGCAGGCCTTGGTCTTTGAGGCGCTCAATCTTCTGGAAGACCGCGCCTCCATCACTGTGCGTGTACATCCCGATGACGAAGGCACCGTGGGCGACATGTTCATGGCTGCCCGCGAACGCGTACCCGAGTTACAGCAGTGGGTCGTCAACGGCGATGAATCTGTTGAGCGTGGTGGCCTGGTGGCTGAAAGTGCCAGCGGCAGCGTGGACTGTCGCAGGGAGCATTACGCGGAGCTGGTCAACGGTATTTTATCCCATCTGACTCTCGGGCCTGACCAGAAAGAAGAAAGCGACGGAGAGGCCGTCAGCCGGATGGTGCAGCAAGAAGCCGAGCGCATAGCCGCTATGGCTCCAGCACCGGGATATCCCTCCGCAACTTCTGATCAGGCAGGTATGCCCCCGCATGCGGCACAGGCCGCCCCGGCGGAAGCGGGGCCTGAGATTTCGTATGAGGGCGCACACGAGGCTTCATCGCCTGAAGCGGACGATCCTCTGGATGTGGGCTTGCCGGTGGACAGCTCCGCGGATATTCCCGGCAGCATGGCGGCTGATCATTCCAACGTGGAGCCTGAATATTTTCATGCAGCGGAAGAGCCAGCCCCGGATGCGGCCCTTGAAGAGGCCGTACCCCATGGTCAGGATAATCAGGCCACAATGGTAGAAGACGGCGGCGCACAAGTAGCCCCTGCCGCTGCTGCCCCGGAAGATGCCGACAGGCTGAACGCCGGAAGCGGCGCTGCTTCTGCGAATGCGACCGTACCCGACACAGAACCTGCGCTCCCTGCTGCGTCAGCCACGGAGCAGGGCGGTTTCGTTCATGCTCCGGGGGCGGGCGAAGCGGCTGCCGGTGGACTGGAAAACCCTCACATGGCGGCTCCCATGCCAACTCCCATGCCAGCCTCCGGGCCTGAAGATGCGCCTCCGGCTTCTGGCCAGTCCGACGCGGATGTGCGGGATGCTACGCAGGTTTCGGCGGCAGACGCTTTTGCGGAGAAAACTCCGGCGAACGAAGCGCCTGGGACGACCTCCACTGCGCCGCCAGGCATGCCTACAGGGCAGGACTCCCCGGACAAAACCAGCGGCATGGGCGATCACGGCGCACCATCTGCTGGCGTTGCGCCGCAGACTGCTGATCCTGCCGTGGTTACTCCTGCCGTGGTTACTCCTGCCGTGGTTACTCCTGCCGTGGTTACTCCTGCCGCACAGCCTGGAGCGCACCCGGCGAATCCCACGCTGGCGGAGCTGGAAGACGAACTTTTTCCGCTTGATGACGAACCGGCCGGTGAGTTTTCCGGGCAGTCAGGCCATGCAGGCCCGGCAGGGCAGTCAGATTCGGCCGATCACGATGTTTTTTCCCAGGGCGGTTTTCTGTCCGGCGCGGGCAAAGGCCGCTGACAGCATGGTTGTGTTATGAAGCTGGATCCGCAAGCCTGTATCAAATTACTGCAAACAAGCAATCCCGTGCGCCTGTACGGCAAGGTCAACAAGGTCGTGGGTCTTGTGGCAGAAGGCAGCGGCCTGCGCGCTCCTTTGGGGGCCGTGTGCCACATGCTGCCCGATGGCGGCGATGAGGGCATCGCCGCCGAGGTGGTCGGCTTTCGTGACGGCAATCTGCTGTTCATGCCTTACGGGGATATGCGCGGCATCCGCCCCGGCAGCCGCATCCGCAATACCAGCCTGCCGCCGGTTTTTCCGGCCGGGCCGGGACTGCTTGGGCGCGCCTTTGACGCTTTCGGCACGCCGCTGGATGCAGGGCCGCCGATCAGCACCGAGCTGTATTCCTCGCCGTTGCCTATGGGCGATACTGCCAAGGCTGACTTTGCCCGGCAGGTGCAGGAACAGGAACCGTATGTGCCTGAATGGGCCGCCGTGGCCCGGCAGCAGTGGCATCCCGAGCTTGTTCCCATCTACGCCGACCCGCCAAGCCCGCTACAGCGTCCGCGCATTACGGATATCCTTGATGTGGGCGTACGCTCGGTCAACAGTCTGCTTACGCTCGGCAAGGGACAGCGTGTAGGTATTATGGCCGGTTCCGGTGTGGGTAAATCCACGCTTATGGGCATGATGGCGCGTTATACCCGCGCTGATGTCAACGTTATCGCCCTCATTGGCGAACGCGGCCGTGAAGTGGTGGAATTTATGGAGCGGGACCTCGGGCCGGAGGGCATGGCACGTTCGGTTCTGGTCATCGCCACATCCGACCAGTCCCCCCTGGTGCGTATGCGCGCGGCCTATGCAGCCACGGGCGTTGCCGAATATTTTCGCGACAAGGGCATGGACGTGCTGCTCATGATGGACTCTGTAACCCGCTTTGCCATGGCTGCGCGCGAAGTGGGGCTGGCTGTGGGCGAGCCGCCGACCACCAAGGGCTATACGCCCACGGTTTTCGCCCAGTTGCCCAAACTGCTGGAACGGGCCGGGCGGTCTGCCAAGGGAACCATCACGGGTATTTATACCGTGCTGGTGGACGGCGATGACTTTAACGAGCCCATTGCCGACGCCGTGCGGTCCATTCTGGACGGCCACATTGTGCTTACCCGCGATCTGGCGGACCAGGGGCATTTTCCCGCCATTGACGTGCTGCGCTCCATCAGTCGTTTGCGGTCAGATATCTGCGACAGGCAGGATGTTCTGGCCGGGCGGGTGGTCACGCGCAATATGAGTACCTTTCGCAAGGTGGAGGATATGGTCAATATCGGGGCCTACGCCAGGGGAACCAATGCCGAAATTGACGCCGCCATTGAAAGCATGCCCGCCATCAACTCCTTTTTACGGCAGGACGTGGGCGATCCGCAATTTCTGGAGCCAAGCATGCAGCAGTTGCGCGCGCTTGCCCAACTGGCTGAAGCCGCAACAGCCCCTGTAGCGCAGGCCGCGCCCGGCATGCCGCAGGGGCAGGGCGGGGTGGCCCCGTTGCGCGGTTAGTGCGGATGCCTGTGCGGCGACGCGATCGAGCAGTTCCTGGCGGCCCCAAAACTCCTGGGCTTTCTGTTTTATATTTGAGAATTATGTCACATGCTGCTTGAAGGCAAGGGGGCGCTGTGGTAGCTTGACGCTGTGGTTCATATTGCCGAGCGCCCTGTCAGGCCTTTTCGCTGTTGCGTATGGCGTGCTGCCTGTGTTACCGCTGTGTAACAATAGCGCCAGTGGACGTAACCGCCCGGCGCGACATATTTTTGCGCTCACGGTCCGGCGGCAATACCGCTGGCGGCACAGGTCCCAGGTCTTAGAAAACCGGGCCGTTGTCATGAGTTCTGGAGCTGTCATGCCACTCTCACGCCTTTTGGGCTTTTTTTCGCGGACCGCCCGACGGGCCGCAGCCGGAGCCTCGGCTTCAGACAGCGAGGCCGAGCGCTTTTTTGCCCTGCGGCACCATTCCTTCAAGCTTTTTCTCACGGCATGGAACACCTTTCAGGAGACCATGACCGCCCTTGAGTACACCCTGTGCTGCGACCACCCCTTTGGGCTTTACAGGGTGCGCGCCCTGTGCACCAGCATGGCCACGCAGGCGTTTCAGTGCATCAAGCAGCTTGAACGGCTCGATCCTGCCCCCTGCGAAGCCCTGTACGCAAGGTTTGCCGAACTGCAAAAAATGGTGGCGGATGACGTTTACGAACCGGAATCCTGTCTTCTGGGGCCGCTTGTGCTGCCGCTGGGACCGGATGAAACGGATATGGGGGCGCTCAGCGGCGATGGGCGTTTTCCGTTGGTTGACCCGGTGACCCTGCGGCTGGAGGACGTGCGCAGCCGTCTGCCCGGCCTGATCCCCAACGGTTTTGTGGTTACTGCCGTGGGCTGCCAGCACTTTTTCCAGAGCGGCGACCTGCAGAGCGAGATCAACCGGCGCATACAGGCTGCCGGCGGCCTTGCCCCCAAACATCTTGCCAAACTTTCGCGCAGCCTCGGCCAGTTGGTGGAAGATACCCCCATGCCCCAGGATCTGGCGGCGGAAATTTTGACCGCAGTTGCCCGGTTGCGGGCGTCCTGTCCCGAGGGGATGCGGCTTGTGCTGCGCGGGCGCTTGTGGCCGCCAGAGGCCCAGGGCAGCGATGACCCCGGCCTTGTGCTCTGGGGGCCGTCCGTGCCGCTGGAAGCCACGGACGAGGAAGTGCTCCACGCGGTTCAGCTGACCCTGGCCCGCAAGCAGCGCGCCCAGGCTCTTGTGTACCGGCGCGCCCGGGGCCTTACCGAGGCCGGAGCCGGTGTGTGCGTTACCTGTATGGCTGTGGAGGATGGCTCCTGGGGCGGGCTTGCCCATTCGTGCAGCCCGGTGAAAGCGCACGGCGACCATGCCCACGTTTACGCCTGCCGCGGCTTGCCGCAGGAGCTGGATTACTCTGTTCTGCCCGCAGACCACGCCACTGTGGACAGGCGGCCGCCGCATGACGTCATCAGTCTTGTAGGACCTCCTGAAGCGGCGCGTCCTCTGCTTGAAGCCGATACCGCCAGAGAAGTGGCCGCGCTGGCTCTTGATCTTGAGGCTGATTTCGGCTGGCCTGTTTCTCTTTCGTGGGTACGTACGCCGCAGGGGCATCTGCGTCTTTTGCTGGCACGGCCCATTCCCCTGCCTGTGGATGCGGTGGACATGCCGCCGGTAACCGCTGATGTGCGTCGCAATCTGCGGCTTACGGGCGGCTATACGGTCAGCCCCGGCCGGGTGGCGGGGCAGGTTTGCGTGGCGCGGCGGTGGGAAGAGGCCCGCCGTTTTCCTGCGGGCGGCATCCTTGTAGTGCCTGACGATAATTATCGCTGGGGCGCTTTGATGGACCGCGCTGCGGGTATTATTGCCGAAGAGGGCCTGCCCGGCTCACGGCTGGCGTCGCTGGCGCGCGAATTTGGCAAACCGGCCATTTTCGGACTGGACAATGCCACGGAAATACTGAAAAGCGGGCAGCGGATTACCCTGTGTTCGGACATATGCCAGGTCTATGTTGACAGGCTGGAATCCCTGCTGCCCAACGTGCCGCCAGGGCGGGATTACATGCCCGGCAGCCCCGTGTACCGCATCCTGCAAAAGGCATCGGCCCGCATACTGCCTTTGACGATGGATGTTGACAGCCCCGAATTCAGGGCATCCAACTGTCAGACATACCACGATATTGCTCGCTACTGCCATGAAAGGGCCGTGAGCGCCATGTTCAGCCTTGGGGCGGAGAAAAAATACGCGCCGCAACGTGTAAAGCAGTTGCGCGACAAGGTGCTCAAACAGTTCTGGGTGGTGAACCTCAGTGACGGCTTTGCCGTTACGCCCCCCGGGCCGGTCATTGATATTGAACAGATATCTTCGGTTCCCATGCGCGCGCTCTGGCACGGCATGAACGCCTACGCCTGGCAGGGGCCGCCGCCCGTGGCCGGCAAGGGCTTTCCTTCTGTGCTGTTTGAAGCCCCGGCCAACCCCAATCTGGACCCGGCCGCGCAGACCGCCTACTTTTCTGAAAAAAACTACTTCATGATATCGCGCGACTATTGCAGCCTGCATTCGCGCTTTGGCTTTCATTTCGTCTCTGTAGAGGCGCGCCTTGGCGAGCGCACCCCTGAGAACTATCTTACCTTTCACCTGCGGGGCGGCGCGGCCAATATTGAGCGGCGCATCCTGCGTGTGCGTTTTGTGGCTGAGATTCTGTGGGAATTCGGCTTTGCCCCCATGGTGCGCAATGATGCGGTCAGCGCCACCCTCAAGGGCATGGATCGTGAAGAAGGCGAATTTTTGCTGGCAGTGGCGGGGTATATGACCATCCATACCCGCCAGCTGGACATGATCATGCAGGATGCAGCCCAGGTGGCTGCCCGGCGGGAGGAAATGCTCGAACACTGCCGCCTGCTGTTCAGAGGCAAAAAATTGCCGCAGGCCGCAACCGGCGTGGAGGGATCATAGCCATGTCCGCAGTCGCTCCCGCGGCCCATCGCGGGTACAAGGTCATCTATCGCCGCCTGCTCGTCACCCTGCTGCTTATGGCGCTTACGCCGCTGGTGGCTCTGGGGCTGTTCTGCCTGGACAGGCTGAGCGCCATCTATGACGAAAAAATCAGCGCGGGCATTGAGGCTGTAGCCAGCAGCAAACACCGCGCGCTGGATACATTTATGGTGGAGCGCATCGCCCAGATAAAAAATCTGGCCTTTACCCACCCTTATACAGACCTGAGCAATTCCGGGCGCCTGAGCGATATTTTCAGCATCATGCAGAACAACAGCCGCTCCTTTGTGGATGTGGGCGTTATCGGCATGGATGGCCGTCATGTCTCCTATGTGGGGCCATATGACCTCAGCGACAACAATTACTCCGACACTCCCTGGTTCAGAGAGGTGCTGCGCAAGGGCGTGTATGTGAGCGATGTTTTTATGGGGTACAGAAACGAGCCGCATTTCATCATAGCGGTACTGCGACACGAAGGGGGGCGCAGCTACATAGTGCGGGCCACCATTGATATGGACGCCATGGGGGCATTGCTGCGCCGCGTATATTCCGGCCCTCACAGTGATGCCTTTCTGGTCAATGCCAGGGGCGAACTGCAGACAGATTCGCGCTATCACGGCAAAAGCATGGCAAGGTTCGGTGTGCCGCTGCCGGATATGACCCGCAAAAACGTGTTCACACAGCACCTGACCACATCAAAAGGGCAGGAAATGCTGGCCGCCATGATACCTCTGGAGTCCATGCCGTGGGCGCTTGTGGTGCTCGATGATGTGCGCGACAGCCTGCAACCGTTGCGGCAACTCAAGGCATTGATTGTTTTTTTCATGATTTTGGGCAGCGGACTCATCTGCATGGGGGCTGAACTCTGCACCCGGCGACTCGTGGCTTCGCTTGAAGAATCTGACCAGAAGCAGGCCCATATTGATGCCCGTATGCTTCAGTCCAGCAAAATGGCGGCCCTTGGCAAAATGGCCGCCGGGGTGGCCCATGAGGTTAACAATCCCCTCATGCTCATTCAGGAAAACGCGGGCTGGATACGTGACCTGCTGGACGACGAAAAGCCCGAAACCATGAAGAATTATCAAGAAATACTGGAAAGTACAGAAAAAATTGACCAGCATGTCAAGCGCGCCAAAGGCATAACCCAGCGTATGCTCGGTTTTGGCCGCCGTATGAACCCCGGCCGTACGGAAATACTGATCAATTCCCTGACGGATCAGGCTGCTGAAATGCTTAAAACAGAAGCCACCAACCGCAATATTGACATCATCAGAGAGTATGATCCGCAGGTTCCGGTTATTTTGTCAGATCCCGCACAGCTTGAGCAGATTTTTATCAATATTATCGACAATGCCATTGACGCCATCGGTAAAAACGGTTCTCTGACCATCCGCACCCTTGCCTGGAAGAAGGGTGTTCGCATACTGTTTACCGATAGCGGCCCCGGTATGGACCTGGAAACTGTAACCCGTATTTTCGATCCGTTTTTTACTACCAAAAAAGTGGGCGAGGGTACGGGGCTTGGGCTGGCTATCTGTTATACCATACTTGAAAAGCTGGGCGGCCGCATTGAAGTGCAGAGCCGGTTGGGAGAAGGAACCACCTTCAGCATAACCCTGCCCGCCGAACCGCCGCAGCTTCCGCCGGAAGACGGCATGGCTGCCTGAGGCATGCACCGGCGAATGAAAGAATCTGATGCTGGCCGGGGCGGCCTCGGGCCTGCCCGAAGCCTACGTTCCGGCGTCACTTGCTGCACGAGACACGTCATCGGTATCGGCCCTGGCTTGGCCTGGCCGAGACATTGCCTGAAACCGAGGAGGCCCCATGCGCGCACTGTTTGTGGACGATGAACTGGAATTTCTTGAACTTATGCAAAAACGCCTGGCCCGGCGCGGCATGGAAGTGGTCACTGCCCCCGATGGGCAGACCGCGCTGGATATGGTGGAAGAAAACCTTGCTTCCGGCGGTGAACCTTTCAATATCGTGGTGATGGACGTGCGCATGCCCGGCATGGACGGCCTTGAAACCCTGCGGCATATGAAGCAGAAATCTCCCGGCCTGCCCGTCATCCTGCTTACGGGCCATGCCTGTATGGGAGTGGCAGTGGAAGGGCTTGACCTTGGCGCGTATGACTACATGCTCAAGCCCGTAGCCATCAGCGAGCTTATCATCAAGATGGAGGAAGCGGTTCGCTCCGCGGTATAAGATGGCGCTCCTCAAATATTTGCGGCACTGGATAGGGCGGGATCAGCCCGGGGAGCCAGACCCTGAGGAACTTGCCCGAGAGGAAGAGCTGAAGGCGCGCCTGCGCGAGCGTTGCGCGCGCTTCCGTCGTCTGCTTTCTGCCAACAAGCGCGCCCTTGAAGCCATGAGCGAGGTGGAAGACCGCCTGAACGGTGCAAAACCTTTCGGCATGGATTATGTGCATGCCGTCAGCACCCGGGCCGTTACCGCTGTTTTTCAGATGGTGCGCGAGCTGAATGCTCTTTCCGGCAATGCCTATGCCGGGTTGCTTGAGCCTTTTGGCCGCATCCGCGGCCAGATGGAGGCTCTGCTGGAAGAACCTCCCCATCAGGACGGCCCCCTTATCCTGCATCTTGACCAGATAAGCCTGAGCGACCTCACCCTTGTGGGCGGCAAAATGGCAAATCTGGGCGAAGTGGCCGCCAATGCCGGTCTTTCCGTACCTGACGGCTTTGCCGTGACGGTCAGCGCCTACTATCGTTTTATGGAATATAACGGTCTTCAGAGCGAGCTGAACCGGCTTATTCAGGCTACAGACATGCAGAGCCTTGATCAGGTTTTCAGTCTGGCCGCTGCCCTGCAAAAGGCCGTGCTCACGGCTCCGTTACCCCCCGAACTTGAAAGCGCCATTACTGAAGCCGTGGATATCATGCGCGCCAAGGCTGGTCCCGGTCTCAAGCTGGCCCTGCGCAGCAGCGCTGTGGGCGAAGATTCCCTTGGCGTTACCTTTGCGGGCCAGTACAGGTCGGAACTCAACGTGCCGCCTGAAGAAGCCTGCGAAGTATGGAAAGAGATCATTGCCAGCAAATATGCGGTCACGGCCATGAGTTACCGCTACCATCACGGTATTCCCGATGATGCCGCACCCATGTGCGTGGGGGTTCTGGCAATGGTCCCCGCCGCTGCGGGTGGCGTGGCGTACAGCCGTGATCCCGTGGCTGCCAGCCGCGGCCGTGAGCAGATACTGCTCAATGCTGTGTCCGGTCTGCCTCAGGCTGTGGTGGACGGGGCGGTAACGCCTGACGTGTATGTTTTCAGCCGGGAAATTCCCCCCAAACTTATCCGTAAACGCCTGGCCGGGTCCGAGGGTACATCCCCAAGCCTTACCGACAACCAGGCTGCGGAGCTTGCCACGGTGGCCCTTGCGCTGGAGAGTTACTATACCGAGCCGCAAGATGTGGAGTGGGCGCTTGACGCGGAAGACGGCCGCATTGTCGTTTTGCACAGCCGCCCCCTGCACGAGGCCGATTCCGCCACGGAGCAGAGCCCTGCGGAGCCGCAGCACACCGGGGAGCAGGGCGGCGAGGCCTTTGCTCTGGATGATCTGCCCTCCGGCCTGCAAGTGCTTGCGGCGGGGGGCGTGGCCGTAAGCCCCGGCGTGGGCATGGGGCCTGTCTTTGTGGCCCGCAAAGAAGCGGACATGCTCTCGTTTCCCAAGGGGGGCATCCTGGTAGTGGAACGTGCCTTGCCCCGTTGGGCGCCGCTGCTTTCGCGGGCTTCGGGCCTTGTGAGCGAAGCCGGGGGCATGGCCGGGCATCTGGCCTCGGTGGCCCGCGAATACCGCTTGCCCGCGCTTTTCAGCCTGCCCGATGCCCGTCTGCTGCTCGACAATGCCGGAGAAGTCACGCTGGATGCGGCCCGTTGCGCCGTCTTCGCCGGGCGGCAACCGCAGCTTGTCTCCAGCGAGGCGGAACCGCCCAACCTGATGGCCGGCAGTCCGGTACACCAGCGCCTTCAGGCCCTGAGCCAGCTTATGGTTCCTCTTAATTTGCTGCACCCGGATGCGCCGGAATTTGCCCCGGCCCACTGCCGTACCCTGCACGACATCACCCGGTTCTGCCATGAAAAGTCCGTCCGCCTCATGTTTGAAGAGGAAGAGGCGGGAGTCAACAGGCGCATGGGCAAGCAACTGCGCGCCGGGGCCAAGCTGCAATACTGGATTGTGGACATGGGCGGCGGCTTCAAACGCCGTGTACCCGGGCCGGTGGTGGATCTGGATATTATTGCCAGCGCGCCCATGCTTGCCCTTTGGGACGGCATGGTGGCAGTGCCGTGGGCAGGGCCTCCGGCGGCCAGCGCTTCGGGCTTCATGACGGTCATGCTTGAAAGCGCTATGAATCCGGAGCTTGAAAGCACTGCGCCCAATAGTATGGCAAACAAGAATTTTTTTATTATCTCAGATAACTATATGATATTGCAGGCTCGCTACGGGTATCACTTCTGTACGGTGGAATCTCTGGCAGGCGAAGAAAGCCACGAAAACTTCGTGAGCTTTCAGTTCAAGGGGGGGGCTGCTGACCGCAAGCGGCGGCAGTTGCGCGCCCGCATGGTGGCGGACCTTCTGGAGCATCATGGCTTCAGGGCGGACGTGAAGGACGACTCTGTTTTTGCCGTGGCCGAAGGCTACGACGCTACAGAAACCCTGATGCGTACCCGCCTGCTTGGCTATCTGCTTATCCATACCCGTCAGGTAGACATGATCATGCTGGACACGGAGCGGGCCAAGGCTCTCAAAAGCAAGATGGCCGCAGATATGGACGGCATGAAAGACAGACCGCTCAAAGGCTGCTCCTTTTAGTTGCGCCCGGCAAAAAATATCCGCTGCCGTGGCAGCAGGGGGGCATGCAACAGGTTGATTCTGCCTTGAGATTGCCTGAAGGTTGCGTGGGCCAGACAGCACCCCATGCGAAAGCGTTGCGGCTTCAGTCCTGGTCCAATGCCTGTATATCCGAAGACCTGCGCCCGAAAATCTGTACCTGAAAACCTGTCCCCGAAAGTTTGTCGCTGCTGGCAGCCATACGGTGTTTTTGCGCTGGTGAATGCCGCAGGGAGCAGCTTTATGTGTTCCCGACAGGCTGCCTCTCTTTCCGCCTGGTCCGTTCTCTACCCCCGTAAACTGGCTTTTGTTTCAACGGCTTTTTTGATCTGCGTATTGCCCCTGCGCCTGTCGGCGCGAGAATGCCATGACGTCTTGCCTGCTGGGCTAAAACAGCTTACGCCTTTGGGAGCGGTTTTCCGTTGCCGTTTCTGCCAGCTTTCCGGCCATTTTTTATGACATCACGGTGGACTACGGCAGCGTGCACATCCGAAAAAGTCTTGTTGCAAGCCCGTCAGGCAACCATTGGACGATCCATCCATGAAGCGGTTTCGCGTTGGGATTGCACCAAAGGCTGCGCGGGCAGGTGGCTGCCATAAAGGCGCAAACGCAGGTTGTCTGCGCAGAAACATATTGAAACAGATGCGTTACGAACTTTGAGAATACATACTTACAAAGTTGTAATGCGTTAATTTTACGGGAGTACTCATGATCAAAGCCCGTGTATACGTGACCCGTGCTCTTTTGCCTGAAGCCCTCACACTGCTGCGCTCACGCTGCCATGTGGACGTGGGGCCGGAAAATGGCCTTCGCGGCGAAGATCTTGTGGAGGCCCTGCGCGGGGCGGATGCTATTATTGCCACCGGGGTACGTCTTGGGCCTGACGCCCTGGACGCCCTGGCTCCTTCCTGCAAGGTTATTTGCAGCTACGGCGTGGGGTATGACCATATCCCCGTGGAAGAAGCCACCCGGCGCGGCATTTGGGTGACACACAATCCCGATGCCGTCACCGCGGATACGGCGGATCTGGCCATGGCACTCATGTTGGGGGTAGCCCGCAAATTGCGTGACTGCGACCTTACCGTGCGCAACGATGTGGCCCCCTGGGGAGTAGCCATGCATATGGGGCTGCGTGTGAGCGGCAAAGCGCTTGGGCTGGCAGGCAGCGGGCGCATAGCCCTGGCAGTGGCGAGGCGCGCACAAGGGTTTGGCATGCGCCTTGCCTATACCGGCCGCCACAGAAATGAAACATTTGAGGCCGCCACGGGAGCGCGCTACCTGGACAAGAAAGAGCTGCTGGCATCATCGGATTTCGTGAGTCTGCACATCCCGCTGACGCCCGAAACACGGCATTATATTGGCGCTGCGGATTTGGCGCTGATGCAGCCGCATGCTGTGCTTGTCAATACTGCACGCGGAGCGGTGGTGGATGAAGAAGCCTTGGTGGAAGCCCTTGAAGGAGGCCGTCTTGGTGGTGCGGGGTTGGATGTTTTTGAGCGTGAGCCGCATGCGCACCCGGGGCTGCGCCAACTGCCCAACGTGCTGATGACGCCGCATCGTGGCGTAGCCACGCCGGACTCCCTGATAGATATGGGAGAAGCTTGCGCGCGCAAGATTTTTGATACGCTGGACGGCAGGTTACCGCAAGACTGCCTGAACCCGCACGCCCGCAAGGCATGAATGAAAAAGGCCGCCCACACAGGGGCGGCCTTTTCGCTATTGCAGTCTCGCACCGTAGGGCGAGAGCACATTGTTTTTACGAGGGGTACATCCTCAATGTTCTTACAGCGCTTGTTGCGGCATTTGAGCACGCGGACAAACTGCGGAACATATACTCGCGCCGCCGCCGGGGCAGTAGTGCGGCAAACGTACCCTAATGCGAGATAATGCTGGCAAGAAAGTCTTTGGCGCGCTGGGTTTGCGGGCTGTCAAAAAACTGCTCTTTGGGCGTGTCTTCAAGAATAAGCCCTTCTTCCATAAAGAGCACCCTGTGGGCAACCTTGCGGGCAAAGCCCATTTCGTGCGTTACCACCATCATGGTCATGCCTTCATAGGCAAGCTCAACCATAACATCCAGCACTTCGTTAATCATTTCAGGGTCAAGAGCCGAAGTCGGCTCGTCAAAAAGCATGGCCACGGGGTCCATGCACAGGGCGCGCGCTATGGCCACGCGTTGCTGCTGCCCGCCGGAAAGCTGCGCGGGGTACTTTTCCGTGTGCTGGTCAAGGCCAACGCGGCTCAGAAGGGTAAGGGCCTTTTCTCTGGCTTCTTCATGATTTCTTTTGAGTACTTTTTCCTGGGCCAGAATCAGGTTGTGAATGATATTCAGGTGCGGAAAAAGCTCAAAATGTTGAAAGACCATGCCGACACGGCTACGCAGGGCCGCAAGGTTTGTGCGCTTGCTGGTGACCTCGATTCCGTTGACGAATATCTGTCCGCCCTGCACAGGTTCAAGACCGTTGACGGTCTTGATCAGCGTGGACTTGCCCGAGCCGGAAGGCCCGCACACCACCACCACCTCGCCTTTGTGGATGCTGGTTGTGCAGTCGCGCAACACGTTAAAATCGCCGTACCACTTGGATACGTTGTTCAGGACGATCATTGCTTCTTCGGTGGGTATATTCTTCATAGCTTGAGTCTCTTTTTTACCACGGTTACGGCCAGGGAAACGCAGAAGCAGACCACAAAGTAGCCGGCGCCCGCAAAGAGCACCATTTCTATTTCATAGCCGGTGGTCTTGCCTATGTTGGTGGCAGTGCGGAAAAAGTCCGCAAGGCCTAGGATGTATACAAGGGCCGTGTCCTGAAACAAAATCACGCCCTGTGTGAGCAGCAGGGGCGTCATGACGCGGAAAGCCTGCGGCAGAATGACATAGATAAGCGTTTGCGACTTGGTCATGCCGAGGGCAAGGGCCGCGTAGTTCTGCCCTCTGGAGACGCTGTTCATGCCCGCCCGTATTATTTCGGAATAATAGGCGGCCTCAAAAGCGGTAAAGGCCACCATGGCGGAGACAAGGCGGATATCGGTCAATGGCGACAGATTGAGAAATTTTGTTAAAAATTGCGGCACGATAAGATAAAACCACAGCAATACCATAACCAGCGGGATGGAGCGGAAGCAGTTGACGTAGGCCGCCGCAAGCCAGCGCAAGGGCGCATAGATAGAGATGCGGGCCACAGCCAGAAGCGTGCCGAGTACCATGCCCAGAATGATGGACGTGATCGTTATCTTGAGCGTTACCAGAATGCCTTTTTGCAGTAGCGGCAGGCTTTGTTCAATGATGCTCCAGTCAAAATCAAGCATTTTTGCCTCCCATGCCGGTGGAGGGCAGCCGCATTTTCTTTTCCAGCATCTTCATGGCCCGCATGACGATAAAGTTCAAAAACACATACGACAGCGTGACCGCAATAAAGGATTCATAGGCAAACCCGGAAAACTCGAGCAGACGGTTAGCCTGCGAGGTCAGTTCCACAAGGCCTATGGTAGAGGCCACGGCCGTGTTTTTGACCATATTGAGCATTTCAGAGGTCAACGGCGGTGTGATGATGCGGTAAGCATTGGGAAGCAGCACGTGAACGTAGGTTTGCGGCAGGGTAAGGCCCAGTGCCAGTCCGGCATAGCGCTGCCCCTGTGACAGGGCCAGAATGCCCGAACGTACCTGTTCGCATACGCGTGCCCCCGTGAACAGGCCCAGCGCGCAGGTTGAAAGAATGAAAAACTGGGCGTTGGGGTTCAGTTCAGACTTGAACCACACGCTGATGTCACGGGGTAAAAGGTCGGGAGCGGCCAGATACCAGATGAAAAACTGGACGATAAGCGGAATGTTACGAAAAATGGCGACATAGGTAGCGCCTACAGTCCGCAGGGCCTTGCTGGGCAAAGTGCGCAGAATTCCAAAAAACGAGCCTATAATGAAGGCTACAATCCAGGCACAGACAAAAAGAGCCGTGGTGGTCAGAAAGCCGTCTATCAACCAGTTAAGGTAGGTGACGTTTCCGAACGGTGCTTGCTCAAAAAATATGCCCCAGTTCCAGTTAGCCTGCATCAGAAAAATCCATCCATAGAGATAAAGCGTATTTCATGGTGCCTCGTAGCGCGGGCTGGTCTGACGGCGAAGCGCCAGCGAGTGTCCTGCTGGCGCTTCGCATTCCAAAGCAAAAATAATTAGTTCAGGGCCTTGTCGTTGGGGGCCTTGAAGAGATTCTTCATTTCATCGGACATGTCAAAGTCCATGTTCATGCCCTTGGGAGGGATGGGCTGCTTGAACCAGCGGGTGTAGGCCGTTTCAGCCTCACCGTTGAGCTGCAGTTCGGCAATGGCGTCGTCAACCAGCTTCTTGAAAGCGGTATCACCCTTGCGCACCATGCAGCCGTAAGCTTCAAAACTTTGCGGTGTTCCCACGATAACCCATTCGGCGGGCTTTTTGGCTTTGGCCCGTTCGCCGGCAAGAAGGGCGTCGTCAATGAAAAAGGCCACGGCACGGCCAGATTCCACGGTACGGAAGGAATCGCCGTGATCCTTGGTGCTGATGATGCTGATGCCGAGTTTTTTCTCGTCATTCATCTTGTTCAGCAGCATTTCCGAGGTGGTTCCGGCGGTAACGGCAACATTTTTGCCCTTGAGGTCGTCAAAGTCCTTGATGCCCGAATCTTTGTGAGTCAGCAGGCGGGTCCCCACAATGAAGAGGGTATTGGAAAAATCAACCTGCTGCTGGCGGTCGGCATTGTTGGTGGTAGAGCCACATTCGAAGTCGTAGGTGCCGTTCTGGAGCAGGGGGATGCGGTTTTGCGATGTAATGGGCACAAAACGCACTTTCAGGTTGGGCATGTTGAGCTGTTTTTTTACGGCTTCAACAATCTTGTTGGAGTAGTCTTGCGAGTAGCCTATGACGTTTTGTTGCAGGTCATAGTAAGAAAATGGCACGGAGGATTCCCGATGCCCCATAGTGATAACGCCGGTTTCCTTGATTTTTTTCAGCGTTCCGGTCAGTTCTTCAGCCTGCGAAGCAGTGTGGGCCGTGGCAAGAAGAAGCAGGGCCGCCAGGGCGGATAAAAGGGTTTTCTTCAGGGTCATGGTTTCCTCCTAAAAAGTGGCATTGCTTGGGAGCAACATTTTGGATTTGTTTCGATAAACGTCCCCAAAAATCCCTTGCGGGAAAAGTTGTGTACCTTAAAGTTTTTAACCGCCAGTCCGGCGGGATGCGCGGGGTACTGGCGGGGTTTGCCGCAGAAGTTTCTTGTTTGTGCGGCTGCGTACCCTGCAAAAAATGAGAATACGCCCCCTTCATCGCGCCGCCGGAGCAGCGTGTTGCGTGGCATGGCCTTGTGGCCTGGTGTTTGTACGGGGTATGCAGCCAGTCGCATAACATCAGGACAGGCAAGGCATTATGATGAAAAAAAACAGAAGTTACCACCCCGTATAACCTGATTAGTTTTATAAATAATGAACGCCTTGTCAACAAATTATGAAAATATTGTTTAAACTACGTGTATTTATTCCGGATTACGCATGCTGCGCGCAGCATGTTTGCCGCCTGGCACACGGCTGTACGGGTGTCGGCAAGCCTGGCGGCAGATGGTGATGAATAAAAAACGCCAGGTTGAAAACCTGGCGTGGAATATCCATATGCGCTGCCTCTGCGGGCAGGTCAGATGTTGAGATTGAGTCCCGCCAGAACACTCATATTGCCGTTGGAGTAATTCCCAAAATAAGAACTGGCGTTGCCGGATCCGGCCCACCATGCGGCCATGGATTCTATCTGTATGCGTTTGCGCATTTCTGAAGGCGATGCCTGCATGGCCTTGCGGGCATCGTCAAGGCCGGAAAGGGCCTCTATCTGCTGATACTGCTTGACCAGTGCGGGATTGTCGTCAAAAAATTTCTGTATCTTGGCCTTGTCCGGGCTGTCGCTGATAACGGTGACGCTGCCATTGGCGTTGACCTGAAGCGTGAACTGCACGTCCGGTGATATGCCAAGGTTGTTCAACCCCTTGGAGAGGGTGCTCCCCAGGTCGCTTTTGTCAAGAAGGGCCTGTATGTCGGCAAGCTCGCCATTGTTGATGACAACCTGAACGTTGCCGGCCTGGCCCAGCTTGAGACTGGCAGCGGAAGCGTCTATGCCCTGTTTTTTCAACTGGCTGGCCAGGTTTTCTGCCATGCCGGTATTTTCTGCCAGCCACGTGTTGATTTCGTCAGCCTGCGCGTGCTCGCCGCTGACCACGAGTTTGCCTTCGCTGTCGAGAACAAACGTTACAGGTGAAGTGAGATCCACCCCCATGCCGACAAGAGCCGAGCGCAGTTTGGCGCTCTGTTCGCTATTGGCATCAAGGGCGGTTTGCGTGGCGGTCTGGGCGGTGTTGACGATTTTGAGTTTCCCGGTGTCGCTCAGCTTCATGCTTACCGTGGTGTTTGCGGCAAGTCCTGAAGCGGCCAGGCTTGAGCGTAATTCCATGCCGAGCGAGGGATTGACGTCCAGCCAGGCCTGGGCGTTTTTTTGATCCGAGGCATTGGGGCTTGCCGCGCTCAGGCTGCCGTCCGTATTGAGGGTAAAGGTGATATCTTCGGGGTTGCTGACGGCCAGGCCCGCGAAACCGTTTTTGACATTTTCATTGAATGTCGCCAGCAACTGTTCACGATATTTGGTTATCTGGCTGAATGTAACCCGGCTGTCAGCCGGAAGGCCCATGGATTCCATCGCATACTTGGTCAGTTCGACCATGCTGGAAACCTGATTGGTCATGGATACTTCGGGGCTGAACAGCTTGTTCAGGGAGTTGGACGCGCTGCCGGAGGAGTTGCCTGTGCTTTTCAGCTGCTGCCCCTGCCATTGCAGCATGGCTGTACTGTAGCTGTTGACGCTGGATATGCTCATGAGTCCCCCCGGCAAAAATTGCTTTGAAAATATCTGCTCATAGTTTTATGCAAAATGTGGTCCATAGATTGTGATATGTATTTTTTACCTTGTTCATCAGTATGTTATTGTGCTCGTTTGCTGAAAAAATACTCATAAAACAAGTCGTTCCCAAGATGGACAGGCCACATAAAATAGGCTAGAGAGCGAGCATGGCAGTACATTCTTCCACGCTCGAAACCGTTGAATTCGACGATCCCGCCCTGGCAAATCAGCTTTTTGGGCCGCACAATGCGCACCTGGATTTGCTGGCTGTGGCCAGCGGCGCACATGTGTCCAGCCGGGGGGCCAGCGTTCTCATTGAAAGCCCTGATGCGCATGTGCGACAGGTTTTGTGCAACGTTTTTGTACAGCTCTATGGACTGCTGGGCGGCGGCACCGTCCTGAGCCAGCAGGACATCACGCGGGCATATGAGATGCTTCGGGCTGATCCCGGACTGAACCTGGCCCAGATTTTTCGCGATGCGGTTTTTGTAAACACCCCCCGCAAAACAGTGACTGCCCGCAATGTATCGCAGCGCACATATCTTGATCTCCTGCGGCGTCACGAACTGGTATTTGCCGTAGGGCCGGCAGGCACGGGCAAGACGTATCTGGCCGTGGCCATGGCCCTTTCCATGTTTCAGCAGCACAAGGTCAAGCGCATCGTGCTTACGCGCCCGGCAGTAGAGGCCGGGGAGCGACTCGGTTTTTTGCCGGGCGACCTGGCGGACAAGGTAAACCCGTACCTTCGGCCCCTGTATGACGCCCTTCATGATATGATGCCGCAGCCCAAGGTGGCCTCCATGCTGGAGGTCGGCTCCATAGAGGTGGCCCCTCTTGCCTTCATGCGCGGGCGTACACTGAACGATGCATTCATTATTCTGGATGAAGCCCAGAATACCACTCGGGAACAGATGAAGATGTTTCTCACCCGCATGGGCTTCGGTTCGCGCATGGTGGTCACGGGTGACACCACCCAGATTGACCTGCCGGTTCAGCCCGGCGGCCAGCGCCCGCGGTCGGGCCTCATTCATGCGCTGAACATTCTTCCCCATGTGCCGGGCCTTGCCGTACACCGCTTCAGCAAAGCGGACGTTGTGCGCCATCCCCTGGTCGGAGCCATAGTAAACGCTTATGATAACGCAGAAAAAGACGGCCAGACCAGCTAGCTTTCTGGCGCTTGTTCAGGCGCTGAGGACGCGGCATCATTGCGGATGGGGGCTTGCGGCCCTCATTCTTACTCTTCTGGCTCTTTCGCTTCTGGCGGGAGCCAATTTTGAAGTTGTCCCCAGAATTTATGTGGCTGGTCAGGTGGCGGATTCGGACGTCATTGCCGACCGCGACCTGCTGGTGGAAGACACGCAGGCCACCAAGGCCCGCCGCAAGCAGGTGCTGTTTCTTCAGCCGCCGGTTTACGACCTGAGCCTTGAGCCGTATGTGGCCTTTCAGAGTCGTATTGTGGAGGTTCTGCGCAGCATCAATAACGGTGTGGACTACAGGACCCAGGCAGGCCCCCTGCAAAGGCTGGCCGATGAACTGACGCCGCCCGTGGCCGACGAGGTTTTGCCCGAGCTGGCGCAGCCGCAGGTGCAGGAATATCTGCTGAAAATCCTGCTGCCCAGTATTCGCGAGCATATGGCCGAAGGGCTTGTGGGCGACATCCGTTCCGCTCGGGTGGGCCGTAGCGGCGTTATCATACGCAATCTTGACAACAATACGGAAATGCTGCGCCCGGAAGTTTCCAATCTGCCGGATGTACAGTCTTTTCTTGCGGAAATTTCTTCCGTCATCCGTCAGGTTCCTACCCTGAACCCGCAATCCCGCCGGGCCATCAATATTCTGCTGTCCGCCACCATGCCCGCCTCGCTCACGCTTAACCGCGAATCCACGCAAAAGCGCGGCAACGCCGTTATGGGAATGGTGGAACCCGTTTACTATCAGATTCTCAAGGGTGAACTGTTGCTGCGCAAGGGCGAGCGCGTAAGCCGCGAACAGCAGATAAAGCTACAGACCCTGTACAAATCCGCTTCAGATCCCATGCACTGGTGCGCGGCTGCGGGAACATTTATTTGTGCTTTGCTGCTGGCTGTGGGCTTTTTTGTGGCTCCCAGCGGCAAGCCCGGCACGCCGCTGCGCTGCAAGGACATGCTGCTCATTTCACTGGTGCTGCTGCTGTTCAGCGCAGGGGCCAAGATTGTTTATGTGCTTGGCTTGCGCATGGACAGTGTGACGTTTCTTAAAACGCTGAGCCTGGGCTTTCCTGTGGCCGGGGCAGTGGGGCTGGTAGCCATGGTTTTTGCTGCCAGGCGCTACTGCACCATGGGCCTTTTGCTGTCTTTCTTTACCATGCTCATGTTTCAGGAAGGATTTTATTACTTCCTGTACCAGTTCCTGGGCGGCATGCTGGCTACATGGCTTGTGACCAATGCCCAAAGCCGGCAGGACGTGGTGTGGAGCGTCATTCCCCTCACCATCGGGCAATCCCTTATCTGGCTGGGTACGGCCCTGCTTTCGCAAACCGTTCCGGCGGATCTGCCCATGCAGCTTGCGGCCGTGGCCATCAACAGCCTTTTGTCGCTTATTCTGCTTTTTGCTGTCAGCCCGGTACTGGAACTCAGTTTCGGCTACAGTACGCGCTTCCGCCTTATGGAGCTTATGAGCCTTGAGCAGCCTCTCATGCAGGAGCTTATGGTCACGGTTCCCGGCACCTATCACCATTCGCTGGTGGTTTCCAATATGGTGGAGGCGGGTGCAAAGGCCATCGGGGCCAACAGCTTGTTGTGCAAGGTGGCGGCCCTGTACCATGACGTGGGCAAGTTGTCTTATCCCGAATATTTCATTGAAAACCAGTTCGGTGGCCCCAACAAGCACGACAAGCTCGCGCCTTCCATGAGCGCGCTTATTTTGCTGTCGCACGTCAAAAAAGGTACGGAACTGGCCGAACGCTACAAGCTCGGCCAGGACATTGCGGATATTATCAGTCAGCATCACGGTACACGACTTATCCGCTTCTTTTACCAGAAAGCCATAAATATGGGCGAAAAGCCCAGAGAGTCTGATTACAGCTACGTGGGACCGCGCCCGCAAACCAAGGAAGCCGCCATCCTCATGCTGGCCGACTCGGTGGAGGCCTCCAGCCGCACACTTAGCGACCCCACTCCGGCCCGCATCAAGAGCCATATTGACACCATCATCAAGGGCATCTTCTCGGAAGGGCAGCTGGATGAATCCGAGCTGACCTTCAAGGATCTGCATTATCTCAGCGAGAATTTCCAGCGCATTCTTACGGGCATCTTTCACCAGCGCATAGCCTATCCCGACGCCAAGATACGTGACGTGGCCAAGGCTGCGGGCAGGCCCGAAGGCAGGGCAGAGGGCAAGGGCGTTCAATCCGCTGCGCCGACAGCGGCCCCCACGGGTCAGACGCGGCAGCAGCCCCGAACTGGCGCGGACAGGGCGGCGGAAGTGCCGGGAGCGCGTGAAGAGCCTGATGCGGCTGGCATGCCTGCTGCGGAAAAGCCCGCCGAGGCAGGCGCAACGGCAGGAGGCGCCCCGGTGGCCGGAACCCCCCGCAACGGGCCTTCGGGCAACGGTGTGCGGTGAAGCCGCCCCCGGAAGCCATGAGCGTGCGTGTTTTTCGCCGCTATCCGTCAGGATGCGCGCTTGCGCCGCTGCACTGGCGTCAGATGCGTACCGCCCTGCGGGCCATGCTGGCTGTATCTGCTGCGCCGTGTGGAGGGCAGGCCCCTGAGGGGGTGGAGTTATATCTGCTGGATGATGCGGCAGTGGCAAGGGCCAATGCCGGGCATCTGGGCTGCACGGGACCCACCAATATTCTTTCTTTTCCCGGCGGATCCGGTTTTCCCGGCGCTCTGCTGCTTTCTCTGGATACGTTGCGGCGGGAATGCCTGCTGTACGGGCAGGACCCGGCCGAGCACGTCGTGCGGCTTCTGGCTCACGGTATGGGCCATTTGTACGGTCTGGACCACGGCCCGGTTATGGACGATCTTTGTGAGCGCCATATGGAGGCTGCCTGGGCGGCCTTGTGTGACGAAGAGGTGTGCCTGGGCGCTTAAAGACCGTGTTGCCCCGCATGCGGGTGCAGACTCCGGGATGCGCAGACAGGCATGGCCGCGAATTTGCTTCAAACGGCTTTTGCCTGCCGCAAAACGTCAATACAAAGCAGGCAGTCTGGCATCGAAACAGGGCGGAACGGCTTATTGTGCACTGCTTTGACGGCTGCGGGCAAGGCGCTCGTCACCAAGGCATAATGCGAAGCCCCGTCAACGGTTTTGGGGATGAAACACGCAGTTCCGCTGTTTGATTTATGGTCGTACCCGCAGTGAACGCCGTAATATTTTGAGAGCCTATGTCCGCAAGGCAGCGTGTTTTAACGCTGCACTGCCAGGGCCTGGCAGTGCAGGTCGCGCAGTTTTCTGGCGGAAAGATTTCCCTTGTCGCGCCAGTCTTCGGGCAGCTTCACAGCAAGCAGAACGGCCAGATGCGCCAGGGCAGCGGCGCTGACAGGGCTGCCCCGGTCCGCATCCACCAGCCGCCAGAAAGAGGAATCAAGGTCTGCGGCATGAACGCGCCAGAGCAGATCGCGCCTCGTGCCGGGTCGCAGTTCCACATACATGCCGCCTTTCATGTGTTCGGCGGCGGCCAGTGTTCCGGCTTTGGCAAAACGTGCGGGCATGCGCAGGCGGCGGGCCAGCCCGGCAGCCAGGGCAACGCCGCGTTGCTCATGGCCGTAATGGTGCGGCAGCAGGGCGGGATCTGTCAGGATTTTGCCGAGATCGTGGCACAGGGCCATCCAGGCTGCCACGGGATCCCCAGCCACAAGGTCCATAATGCGCAGGCTGTGTCCCAGAACAGAGTTGCTGTGCCAGCGTCTTGGTCCGGCAGGTATGTTTGCAGCGGTTGCCAGCTCTGTGAACCAGGGGTTCAGGGCATGGCCCTGGGCCAGTACCCGGAAAAAACGCGCCGGAGCCGGCGCTGCAAGGGCCTTGAGGGTTTCGCGCCCCACGCGTTCCGCAGGCAGCGCGGCAAGTTCTTGGGCAGAAAGGGCGCGCATCTGCTCAAAAGCGCTCCGGTCAATGCGCCAGCCGGGCCATGCCGCGGCAAAACGCGCCAGCCGGAATATGCGCGTAGGGTCCGCCGCAAAGGCCACGGGCGAGGCGGGGCGCAGTATTTGCTGCCGCAGGTCCTCCAGGGCCTGAGGGTGCATGTGCAGCCTGCCCACGCTGTCAAGCGCCAGGGCATTGATGGTAAGATCGCGGGCGGCAAGATCTTCTTTGATGTCGCCGCCGCGCAGGGGCATGCATTCCCTGCCGCGCCACAGACAGACATGCACGCTTTTGCCCACGAGTCTGGCATCAGAATGGTGGGCCAGAAAGTTTTTCATGCTGCCGGTAAAGGCAAAATCCAGTTCCACGGGCGTACGCCCGAGCAGCATGTCGCGCACAGCGCCGCCAACGAGGTAAAGTTCCATGGCTGAAGTATGCCATAGCCAGACATGTGAGGGAAGCGCCAACCCTGCTTCGACACTGCTTTTTCGCGAGCCGTCGATCTGGCGGTTCGGCTGTTTGGGTTCCTGCCTTGATACGGCCATGCACATGGCTGCCGCCGGGCATCTGGCCCCCTGGGACAGCGTGCAGTGCGCCGCACAGACCGCCGGGCGTGGGCAGTTGCGCCGTACCTGGCACTCGCCGCCGGGCAATGTTTACGCGGCGTTGCGCCTGCCCCTGGAAGCGCCCTTTGACGGATCGGCGGCGGCACCGGCCGCGGCCTTTCTGCTGGCGGCCAGCCTGCGGCTTCTTGGCTGGCCCGTACTGCTCAAGTGGCCCAACGACATTGTGCTGGTGGGCAGGGACGGTCAGCCCCGCAAGCTGGCGGGCATTCTGCTTGAAGAGCGCGGGGGTGTGCTGCTGGCGGGCATGGGCATCAATGTGACTTTTGCGCCGCCCGCGGCGGCCCTGCGGGCCGGAGCCGCCATGGAGGCCACCTGTCTGGACCGGCCCCCCGGCGGAGCAGGGGGGGGGTATATTTCTACAGCTGAAGCCATATGGCAACAGCTTGTAAAGCGCATGTATTCGGCATATATTCACTGCCACTCTTTTTCCGGGCAGTGGAAAAACCACGCTGATGGTATTTTGCTCTGGCGTGGGAAAAATGTGGAGCTGCGCGACGATGGGCGTAGTGTGCGCGGCTGGCTGGCGGGTCTTGGTCCGGCAGGCGGCCTTTGTCTTAACCATAACGGGCGGCTTGAGGAATTTTTCAGCGGGAGCCTTCTGCTTACCGGCAGAGCAGCAGTAAAGGGTTAAAGGGCATGGCCAACAAGACATTCTCGGAAGTGCAGGATTTTCTGAAGGGCAAGGTAATACTGGTTGCCAACCGGGGCATTCCGGCCCGGCGGATTTGCCGTTCCATTCGCGAGCGATTTGACGCCGTAGCGGCCATGACAGCGACTGATGTGGATAAAACCGCCCCTGCGGCCTCTACTGCCCAGGAACTGGTTTTGCTTGGTGCGGATCCCCGTGCCTATCTTGATATCGACAACATCATCGCCAAGGCCAAACAGCGGGGCGTGGTG
This sequence comes from Desulfovibrio sp., assembly GCF_019424165.1. Lineage (GTDB taxonomy): Bacteria > Desulfobacterota > Desulfovibrionia > Desulfovibrionales > Desulfovibrionaceae > Desulfovibrio. The sequence goes on from NZ_JAHZAA010000005.1 coordinate 88,439, forward strand.
GGCATCCATCCCGGCTGGGGATTTGCTTCTGAAGACACGCGCTTTCCCGCGCGGTGCAAAGAGGCGGGCATCACCTTTATCGGGGCTACGGCCGAGGCCATGAATCTGCTCGGCAACAAGGTGCAGGCGCGTGAAGTGGCGCGCAAGCTCGGCATTCCCGTTGTGCCCGGTTCGGACGGCGCGGTGGACATCCCCACGGCCAGGCAGCTTATCAATGAGATGGGCCTGCCCATTATGCTCAAGGCCGAGGGCGGCGGCGGCGGACGCGGCATTTTTGCCATTCATAATGAGGCCGAGCTTGAAGACGCCTTTTTCAAGGCTTCTACCATGGCCCAGGCCTCTTTCGGCAATCCGCGTCTTTTTGTGGAAAAATTTCTTGCCGATGTGCGGCATATTGAAATTCAGGTCATTGCCGACATGTACGGCTATGTCTTCGCCTTTGACGAGCGCGACTGTACCGTACAGCGTAACCACCAGAAACTTATTGAAATCACGCCTTCGCCCTGGCCGGGTATGACCCGTAACCTGCGTGAGCGCCTCAAGGATTACTCCCGCCGTCTGGTACGTGCTGTGGGCTATCACAGCCTTGCCACGGTGGAATTTCTGGTTACCCCCGACGGCACGCCGTATCTTATTGAAGTCAATACCCGCCTTCAGGTGGAACACGGCATCACCGAATGCCGTTACGGCATTGACCTTGTGGAAGAGCAGATCGCCGTGGCGTTTGGCGCGGAACTGCGCTACCGCGAAGAAAACCTGCGGCCTTCCTACTGCGCCATGCAGGTACGCATCAACTGCGAAAATCCGCAGAACAACTTTGCGCCCAACTCGGGCCTGATCTCGCGCTACGTGTCGCCCGGCGGCCCCGGCGTGCGCCTGGACTCGAACATCAGCGCCGGGTACGAGTTTCCTGCCAACTACGACTCGGCAGGGGCCTTGCTCATCTCCTACGCCCACGACTGGGAGAAAACCCTGGGCATTATGGAGCGCGCGCTCAGCGAATATGTCATCGGCGGCATCAAGACGACCATTCCGTTCTACCGCCAGGTCATAAAAAATCCCCTGTTCCGTCAGGGCAACATCAATACCAACTTTATTGCGGATCATCCGGAGCTTATGGTCTACACAGACCTGGCCCCGGAGGGCGAGCGTCTTTCCAAGCTGGTGGCCGAAATATCCGCCAAGGGCTACAACCCGTACATCCAGCTTGGCGAATACCGCTCCGACACCACACCCTGCCTTGGTCCCTTCGAGCCGGTGCTGCCTGCCATCACGTCCGCCCAGCGGCGGCAGCCTTCGCCCTATCCGCAGGGCGACCGTCTGGCGACACTGGATTATATCCGTGATTCGGGGCTGGTGCATTTTACCGATACCACACCGCGCGACTTCACACAGTCCAACTCGGGCAACCGCTTTCGCCTGGCGGAGGACCGGCTCATAGGTCCGTATCTGGACAACGTGGGCTACTTCTCCATTGAAAACGGCGGTGGAGCGCATTTTCATGTGGCCATGCTGGCCAACATGACCTACCCCTTCACCGAGGCGAAGGAGTGGAACCGCTTTGCACCCAAAACCATGAAGCAACTGCTGGTGCGCTCCACCAACGTGCTGGGCTACACGCCGCAGCCGCGTAACCTGATGCGTAAAACAGGCGAGATGATTTGCGATTATTACCAGATCATCCGCTGCTTCGACTTTCTGAACCATGTGGAAAACATGCGGCCCATCGCTGAAGTGGTCATGGACCGCAAGGACGTCATCTTCCAGCCCGCCATTTCTCTTTCCTGGGCCAAGGGTTTTGACGTGCCGCACTACCTGGGCGTGACCGAAGCCATGCTGCGCATGGTGGCCGATATTATGGGGGTCGACCCCAAGGCGGCATCGCGGCACATCATTCTGGGCCTCAAGGACATGGCCGGCGTATGCCCGCCGCGCTTCATGACCGAGCTTGTCACAGCCATCCGCAAAGCCTGGCCCGAGCTCGTGCTTCACTACCACCGCCATTACACGGACGGGCTTTTTGTACCCGCCTGCGGTGCGGCTGCCAAGGCCGGAACGCATATCATTGATGCCGGTCTGGGGTCTGCCGTGCGTTCTTACGGCCAGGGCGACGTGCTGGCGACCATGGCCTATATTGAGGATGAACTGGGCCTCCAGTGCAATCTGGACAAAAACGCCATCCGGGCCGCAAACTTTGTGTGCAAGCAGATCATGCCCTATTACGACCGCTACTGTGCGCCGTACTTCCAGGGTATCGACTATGATGTAACCCTGCACGGCATGCCCGGCGGGGCCACCTCTTCCTCACAGGAAGGGGCCATGAAGCAGGGCTATATTCATCTTTTGCCCTATATGCTCAAATTCCTTGAAGGTTCACGCCAGATCGTGCGCTATCACGATGTGACACCCGGTTCGCAGATCACCTGGAACACGGCATTTCTGGCTGTGACCGGGGCGTGGAAGCGCGGCGGCGAAGACGAAGTGCGCTATCTGCTCCAGGTGCTTGCTGAAGTGACCCGCACCCCCGAAGGGGAACTTACGGAGGAAATGCGCAAGGCCCGTCTGCATATCTACCGCGACTGCAACGATGCCTTCCGCAATCTTTTGCTGGGCAAGTTCGGCAAGCTGCCCCTGGGCTTCCCCGCCGACTGGGTATACAGAAGCGCCTTCGGGGCCGAATGGAAGAGCGCCATAGCCAGCCGTACCGAGGTGTCGCCCCTTGAAGCCCTGCCGGACCTGAACCTGGCGGCGGAAGAAAAGGCCTGCACAGATATTCTCAAGCGCGATCCCAATGCGGAAGAATTCGTGCTCTACCTCAACCACCCGGCGGACGCCCTCAAGACCATACAGTTCAAGGCAAAGTTCGGCGACCCCAACAACCTGCCCCTGCATGTATGGTTTGAAGGCCTCAAGGCCGGGCAGGACCTGTACTTCAACGACAGCAGCGGCAAACCCCATCACCTGCTTCTGCTGAGCATATCGTCGCCCAACGAGGCGGGGATATCCATCTGCCGCTATGTGCTGGACTCTGAATTCATGAGCTGCGAGGTGCAGGTGCGCCAGCCTGTGGGTACGGCAACCAAGGGTACCCTCATGGCCGATCCCGCCAATCAGTATCATGTGGCCGCGCCCAGCAACGGCGACCTGTGGGTCATGTATGTGCATCCAGGCGATGTGGTGAAAGCCGGTGAAGAACTGTTCAACGTATCCATCATGAAGCAGGAAAAGGCCGTGCTCGCCCCTGTGGACGGCATGGTCAAGCGCGTGCTGAAAACTGCTGATTTCAAGGAAAGCAAGCAGATGGTCTCAGTACGCGAAGGCGAGCTTATTGTGGAACTGGGGCCTGTGCCGCGCATATGCGCCAACGAGGCTTGCGGCCAGCCCATTCCGCTGGAGAACATCTCATTCTGTCCTCACTGCGGCTCACGGATGAGTTAGCCGTATTGATACCGCATCTTGCAGCTTTGTCTGTGCCGCCCCTGTCACGGGTGGCCGGGCGAAAGCTGGCGCATCCGCAAAACCCGCCAGTCCCGCAACAGGGCTGGCGGGCCGGATGCGGGCGAGGAGCGGGCCGGGTTGTCCGGCTTGTACCCTCATAACCGGATCCCTCCGGGAGATGCGGGAATTTGTGGACAGTTTTTTGATGCCGATATACAATTTTCAAGGTTGCAATGCTTCTGTTTCCCAAACCGGAGGAAGACATGGGTAAGAGTACCGCCGCCAAACCTGCGCAAAAAAAAGCCAAAGGGCATGCGCCCGAAGCTGTCCAGAAGAATCTGGTGCTTAACGGCGCTGACATTGTGCAGATTGGACCCGAAGCGGAATTGCTTGTTGGTGGTAAGAACTATAACACGGCTTTAATCAGCCAGATAGAAGGTATCCAGGCACCGTATTTTCGTGCCATATCTTCTTTGGCTTTTCACCAGCTTCTGGATGAAACCAAGGTCAACGGGCGCGTTGTGCGCAGCGTTGTAGACCGCGAATACGGTCGCATCGACTGGAACGACCCGGAAATCAACCAGGACCCGGATTTTCTGCAAAAGTTCGTGCGTCAGCTTGGCCGCCAGATCCACCAGGCCGCCAAGGCCGAAGGGGAACAGTCACATACCAAGCTGCGTACCTTTATCAATAATATCGTGGAAGGGTTCGCCACCTCTCCCGAAGGTATTGACCAGCTGCGCAAACGCTCTGTCATAGTGCAGGCCGCCATACTTTCGGTGGAACTTCCCGCCGAGGTCTGCGAAGCCGTGCGCGGAGCCTACCGTGAAATCTGCCGGGACAATGCCGATGACATGACCCCCGTGGCCGTGCGGTCTTCCGCCGCCGGTGAAGACTCGCGCAAAAAAGCTTTTGCCGGCCTTCAGGATACCTACCTCAACATGGTGGGTGAAGACAGGGTTGTGGAAGCCTATCATTGGGACTGTGCCTCGGCCTACAACCTGCGCTCCATGACCTACCGCCGTGAGGCCATTCTGGATGCGCTGGCCAAGGCCGAAGAAACGGGCGACGAGTCCATTGCCGAAAATGCCAAGGAAGAATGGGCCATCGAGCACACCTCCCTTTCCGTCTGCATGATGCAGATGATCAATCCGGTGATTTCCGGCACGGCCTTTTCCGCGGACACTGCCACTGGCTGCCGGGGGACCGACCGCAGGGAGCTTGTGAGCATTGACGCCAGTTATGGCCTCGGCGAGGCCGTGGTGGGCGGCAAGGTCACGCCTGACAAACTTTATGTCTTCCAGCGCGATGACGGCGGTGAAGTGGTCATCCGCCAGATGGGCTGCAAGGACATGAAGATCGTTTATGACGAACGGGGCGGAACCAGAGAAGTGGACGTGCCCGAGCTTGAGGCCCTGCGCTGGGCGCTTTCTCTGAGCCAGGCCGAACGCGTGGCCCAGGGCGTGCGCGCTGTAAGCAAGTCTTACGGCGGCATGATTATGGATACGGAATTCTGCATTGACGCCAACGACAAGCTCTGGTTCGTGCAGGCCCGGCCCGAAACCCGCTGGAACGAAGACCTTGAGCAGCATCCCACCACCATCTTCATGCGCCGCCGCGAGGTGGACGCCAAGGCCGCTGCTGAGGCCGAGGTGCTGGTTGAAGGCAATGGCGCTTCGCGCGGAGCCGGACAAGGCACTGTACGCTTTTTGCGTTCGGCGCTGGAGCTGAACAAGATATCCAAGGGCGACGTGCTCGCCGCCGAGCGCACCGACCCTGATATGGTCCCCGGCATGCGCGTGGCATCGGCCATTATGGCCGATGTGGGCGGCGATACAAGCCATGCGGCCATTACGTCGCGTGAGCTGGGTATTGCTGCGGTCATCGGCATTCAGCGTCTGGATGTGCTGCGTGCGCTGGACGGCGCGGAAGTGACGGTTGACGGCACGCGCGGGCGTGTATACCGCGGCCTGCTGCCCCTGCATGAGGTCGGCGGCGAAATGGACGTGGCTAAACTGCCCGCCACCAAAACCAAGGTGGGCCTTGTGCTGGCCGACGTGGGCCAGGCGCTCTTTCTCTCCCGCCTGCGCGATTTTGACCAGTTTGAAGTGGGCCTTTTGCGTGCCGAATTCATGCTGGGCAATATCAGCATTCACCCGCAGGCGCTGGAAGCCTTTGACAAGGGCGAGCTTGAAGGCGTGGTGCATACCAAGCTGAAAGAGCTTGAAGATCGCCTTTCCAAGGTGCTGCGCGAGCAAATGGCTGCGGGCCTTATCGTATTCAATATCAACCTGCGCGAATATGTGGGCGAAGTCACGGGGCTTTCTGCTGAACTTACCTCTCTGGCCGACACGGGCAAAAGCCTTAACGCCGAAGATGTGCTTTTGCAGCACCGCAAGATGCGCGAGCTGGATCACAAGATTGACCAGCATATGGAAATGGCCTCGCGTCGCATAGAGGTGCTCAAGACCTCGCCCGATCTGGCCGATCACGTGCGCATCATTATGGGCTATGATGACGAGCTTGCCCTGCAGAACAGCAATGACCCCGAATCCGGCAAGCGCATTGCCGAAATTGAGGCCAGCGTTGAAGCGCATGTGCAGCGCATTGAAAATCTGCCCGCAGTCACCCGCCTGATGGAAAATATTGCCCATCTGCGTGAAGAAGTGGGGCTGCGTTCGGGGCTTAAGAAAGAAATGGACGACGTGCGCAATCTGCCGGAAAAAATCCGCGGCATGATCAAGGCGCGCGGCTTCCGCACCGGCAAGGAGCACTATGTGCAAACCCTTGCCCAGAACCTTGCCCTGTTTGCCATGGCTTTCTACGGCAAGCCCATTACCTACCGCACCACGGACTTCAAGAGCAACGAATACCGCAACCTGCTTGGCGGCAACCTCTTCGAACACTTTGAAGACAACCCCATGCTTGGTTATCGCGGCGTGTCGCGTAACATCCATGACTGGGAAGTCGAGGCCTTCAAGCTGGCCCGCGGCGTATACGGCGGCTCCAATCTGCGCATGATGCTGCCCTTTGTACGCACCCTGGAAGAAGCCCGCTCCATGCGCAGCTATCTTGAGCAGGTGCACAAGCTCAAGAGCGGCCAGGACGGCCTGAAGATCATCCTCATGTCCGAGCTGCCCTCAAACGCCATCCTGGCAAAGCAGTTCATTACGGAATTCGATGGTTTCTCCATCGGTTCCAACGACATGACGCAGATGGTGCTTGCCACTGACCGCGATAACTCGCGCCTTGCGCATATCTATGACGAAGAAGATCCCGCCGTGGTCTGGGCCATTCTGGTGAGCATATTCACCGGCCTGAAGTACGGCAAAAAGGTGGGCTTCTGCGGGCAGGGCGTGTCCAACAGCCTTATTCTGCGCGGTCTGGTTGCCATTGCGGGCATTACGTCCGCTTCGGTGGTGCCTGACACCTATTATCAGACCGTATTTGACATTGCCGCTGTGGAGGCCGAGAACATCCCCACCTCCAATCTGGGCAAATGGCTTGGACAGCAGCACCACAAGCGTCTGGCCGAGCTTATGGAAAAAACCGGCTATGGTCATATCCTCAAAAAGTACAAAAATCCGCAGGATATTCAGGAATGGTATGAAGGTGAGTTGCAGCGCCGCCATGAGCAGTTCCGCGAACACCTCGATACGCCGAAGGAAGACTTCTACCGCTCCGAGCTACAGAGCTTCCGGGCTGCCTTCCACAAGCCTGTGATCTATGCCACCTGGAACTGGGACGACACTGTGCTGGACGCCCTGCACCATGCTGGCTTCCAGAACTTTGAGGAACAGGCCAAGGCGCTCGAAGCCGCCCGCCTGATAAAAGACTAGCAGACAACAGACCGACAAAGGCCCAGAGGCCTGACAGCAAGGCAGCCCGGAACCGCAATGGTTTCGGGCTGCCTTGGCGTTTCTGCGTTGTTGTGGCGTAAGCAGACCTGTGTATTTGATCGTCTGCTGTTTCCGGCAAGGGGGGAAAGAGTACGGCCTGTTATCTGCTTGCAGCCGGTGGTGTGTTTTTGCCCTGGACGGCCATAATGACTGCCATGACAAGGCAGGCTGTTCCAGCTACCAGCATGGCATTTTGAAAACCGTAAGCAATGGCCTCGCGGTAATAATGTGCGGACATGGCCGCTTCTGCATCAGCGGCATTGTTGAAAATAAGGGTCTGTGCTCGAAGCGCGGCCTGTGGAATGCCGTCTGCCGTGAGCTGCCGCGTTGCATGCTTTACCGCTTCCGCACCAAGCAGAGCGCCCAGTATGGCTATGCCGAACGCCATCCCGCCCTGGCGCAGGGCGTTCATGACGGCGGAGGCCGTGGCAAAGCGTGTTTTTTCCACTGCGCCCAAAACGCACACGCCCGTAACAGGCACAGCCACGCCCATGCCGACACCCATCAGGGCCAGTAGTGAACCTGTATATACATAGCTTGTTTGCACCTCGGCAAAGCACAGCAAGACCATGGCCACGCCGATAAGCGCATAGCTTGTAACCATCAGCCATTTTGTGCCGACGCGACTGTGCAGCCTGCCAAAAAAGAGGGATACCACCGCAGTGAGCAAAAACTGCGGCATCAGACGCACCCCGGCCTCAGAGGCGCTGACGCCCTGTGCTTCCTGAAAAAAAAGAGAAAAGAAAAACAGGCTGCTATAGGTAGAAAAACCCAATATAAAAGAGGCAAGGTTGGGTATGCCGAATCCGGCTTGCCTGAACAGGGGCAGAGGTAGCAAGGGGTTGGCTGTTCTGGACTGACAGAACAGGAATACGCCAAACAAAACGCATGATCCTGCGAGTGGTACCGTTACCTCAGGCGCAAGCAGGCCCGCATGCCCTGCCGCGATAAGCGCGTACGTCATGCCGCCCAGCCAGAGAATGCTCAGCACCTGTCCTGACACGTCAAGGCGCAGGTCTTTTTCAACGGCTATTTCTTTCATGCCCCAGCCGCCAAGCGCAAGGGCGATGATGCCCAAGGGGATGTTGATCAGAAAAATACTCGGCCAGCCTGTATGGTCCACCAGAAAACCGCCCAGCACAGGGCCAACGATCAGGCCGATGGCGCTGAATGTGGACCAGCCACCTACGACCTTTGCCCGCAGCTTGGCATCATCAAATGCGTGAAAAATGATTGACATGGCCCCAGGGATGATGACGGCCCCGGCAGCGCCCTGGATGCTCCGGCCGACAAGAAGCAGGCTGATATTGCCTGCAAAGGCGCAAAGAAGTGAAGAGGCTGTAAACAGGGCCATGGCCAGCATCCAGATTCTTTTAAGGCCGAACTTGTTGCTGAGGCCGCTGGCGGACAGCATAAACGCGGCAAGGCAGACCGCGTATGAATTGACTATCCATTGCAGTTCGGCAAGAGAAGCGTCAACATCAGCCTGAATGGCTGGCAGGGCTACGTTGACGATGGTAATGTCAATGTCGGCAATAAATGTTCCAAGATAGGCTGCCGCTGTCAGAGCTACGAGTTTTTTGTTCATGTACAAATCCTTATGGTTTTGCCTGAAGGAAAAAGGTCAGGCAGCACACAAAGAAGATAAAGACCGACCGTCGGTCTGTCAATAGGCAAATAAAGATTGCGCCCTGGTGCTGCAATGGAACATATTGAACGGGAAGTACGAACTATGAGGTTGTCGCGCATGCCGAAAAAAATCACGATATTACCTGAGGACGAAGCCGGCATGAGCGCTGGTGAAAAGCGTCGGGCCGACCTGCTTGACATTGCACAGAAGATTTTTCTTGAAAAGGGTTTTGAAACGGCGACAATAAACGACATACTTGCAGCGGCCGCCCTGTCCAAAGGGGGATTTTACCATCATTTCAAATCCAAGGACGACGTGCTGAACGCGCTGCGGGTTCGCTATACACAGCAGTTTCTTGAAACTGTGGAAAGGCGTGTGGCTTTGCTGCCGGACACGGCATTGGAGGAAAGGTTCCAGACCTGGATTGCGGCTTATGTGGATGCGTATTTTTCAAGCCATGCGGTGCATGATCTGGTATACCACTCAGTTCATGCCAGCCGGGCCGATGCTGACCGGCTGGCTGTCACAATGAGCCTGGAAAGACTTTTGCAGCAAGGGATGGACAGTGAGGTCTGGCGGCTTTCGTCCGCGGCGTTTACAGCTACAATTATCTATTCAGCCATTCACGGGGTTGTTGACGAAATTATTGCCGGTGGCGCTGACGAGATGGACCATCTGGCGGAACGTCTGCACGCCTCGTTGCGGCTGTTGCTCCAAGCGTGACGAAGAATGCTGTTCTCTTCGGCAGGCAATGGTGCGACGTTATGAGAAAAAAACGTTAGACATGCTCGGGCAACGAGTGGTTGCGCCGCGCCCGGTGAGCCAGTGCATGCAGCCGCAGGCAGTCAGCGGTTTTGATGGAGGCTGTGCCGCACCTGTGCGCCACAAGAGCTAGTTTACATAGAAATAGAGGCTGTGCAGCAAATAGTCTTCGTTGTTATCCGCCGCCAAGGTCAGTAGTTTACGCTTGATGCGGGGCAGTGGCGCAAGGTCATTGCCCAGAAGTTCAAGGTCTTTGAGTATGCGGGCGGATTCTTTGGCCGGGGCATTTCTGCTTACATATCCCCATACGTGTTCTGCGGCATTTCTGGCCTTGCCTGGTTCCAGACGACAGGCAAGCGCGTCTTCAATCAGGCTGTAAAATGCCTCCGCTGTCGGTTTTTCGCTTTTGAGCAACTGTCGTATGGCCGAGTATACGGTGGGGCTGCGCTCAAGCACGAGATATTTATAGCGCGCCCATTCTTCCGTGAGGTTTTTGCGCGGCAGATTCGCCCGGGTCAGGTTTGCACATTTGATGGCCGAAAGATTTTTGTCTTTGACCTCCAGCATGACATCAAGCTCGCGCTCTTCAAGCAGGTTGTGCATCTGCATAAAAGGCTGCATGGCAATGGCAAGAGAGTGCATGCCCGGCTTGCCGCCTGACAGTTGTTGTGAGTAATGAATTTTCTGGCGCCCGCTGCGTGCGTTCCAGGTCTCCCCGGCATGGTCAAGCCAGTGCTGTATGCTACCCTGCGGGGGCGGGTTCAGCTCGTGATGAAAAACATCAAAGATAGCAGGCAGATCAAAATCACGGCAGACAGCGAGAACATCCTCGATGGTATAGATGCGCTCGTCGTTTTCCAGGGCCAGCCGTTGCAGGATGAAGGCGGGCAAGGCTGCCAGGTTGCTGCGCAGTCGTTGCAGTGCGGACTCCCTGTCGCCATAGCCGCCGCCAAGATGCAGGATTATACGGCATTCCGGCCCGGCCTGCAGGGCATCAAGAAACGCCGCATGGTACGCCAGATCGGCTACAGCCTTGCGCACCACATCCGGGCGGGGAGAGTTGAGCACAGTGTACTGACCGGGATGCATAGAAAGGCGTACGCCGCTCCTGCGGGCAAGGGCGGCCAGGCTTTCAAATTCCGGCTGCAGCTCGGCCTGCCAGTCAAAATGCACCGCCTCATGCGAAGCAAGCGGAATGATATCGGAGCTGATGCGCATGAGCGCGACAGACTGTCTGTGGCAGTAGCGCAGCATGGTTTCCAGCGCGCCAAGATTGTTCCGGCTGACGGACAGGAGATTGCCCCGGTTTGCACGCGACAGGGTAAGGCTGCTTTGTGCCGCCCCCGGCAGACCAACGGTTTTGCAGGCAAAGCCATAGCGTATCACGGCATACTCCTGTTGCGAAAAAAGCCCCCGCTTGCGCGGGGGCTTTGCTGATAAGAGACAATTAAACTGCAGGGGCTGGCCTTAGTACATGCCGCCCATGCCGCCCATGCCACCCATACCGCCCATGTCAGGCATGGCGGCGTCCTTCTTGGGTTCGGGCTTGTCGGCAATGGCGCATTCGGTGGTCAGCAGCAGGGAAGCCACGGAAGCGGCGTTCTGCAGGGCAGTGCGGGTCACCTTTTTGGGGTCGATCACGCCAGCCTTGATCAGGTCTTCGTAGTCGCCGGTGGCGGCGTTGAAGCCGAAGCCGTCTTTGCCTTCGCGCACTTTTTCGACCACGATGGAGCCTTCAAAGCCCGCATTGAGGGCAATCTGGCGCAGGGGCTCTTCAATGGCGCGGCGGATGATGTTCACACCGGCCAGTTCGTCGTCGTCAGCAGGCTTGATGTCGCAAAGCACTTTGGCAACGCGGATAAGAGCGGTACCGCCGCCAGGCACAATGCCTTCTTCCACGGCAGCGCGGGTGGCATTGAGGGCGTCTTCAACGCGGTCTTTCTTTTCTTTCATTTCCACTTCGGTGGCAGCGCCCACATGCACCACGGCCACGCCGCCCACCAGCTTGGCAAGGCGTTCCTGCAGCTTTTCGCGGTCATAGTCAGAGGTGCTGTCTTCGATCTGGGCGCGGATCTGCTTCACGCGGGCCTTGATGTCTTCACTCTTGCCAGCGCCGTCCACAACAGTGGTGTTTTCCTTGTCGATCACGATACGCTTGGCGGTACCGAGTTCGGCCAGGGTCATGTTTTCAAGCTTGGAGCCGGTGTCGTCGGAGGCAACCTGGCCGCCGGTGAGCACAGCGATGTCCTGCAGCATGGCCTTGCGGCGGTCGCCAAAGCCGGGAGCCTTGACGGCCACGACCTGCAGGGCACCGCGCAGCTTGTTGACCACCAGAGTGGCCAGGGCTTCGCCTTCCACGTCTTCAGCGATGATCATGAGCGGGCGGTTCACCTTGGCAACCTGCTCGAGCACGGGCAGCATGTCTTTCATGCTGGAGATTTTCTTTTCCGTGCACAGGATGTAGGGGTTGTCCATTTCGCAGACCATCTTTTCAGGATTGGTCACGAAGTAGGGCGACAGGTAGCCGCGGTCAAAGCGCATGCCTTCCACCACATCCATGGTGGTTTCGAGGCCCTTGGCTTCTTCAACGGTGATGACGCCTTCCTTGCCCACCTTGGCCATGGCCTCAGCAATGATGTTGCCGATGGTGGTGTCGGAGTTGGCGGAAATGGTGCCGATCTGGGCAATTTCCTTCTGGTCGCGGGTGGGCTTGGCAAGGTTGGCAAGCTCGGCGATCAGGCCTTCAACAGCCTTGTCGATGCCGCGCTTGATGGCCATGGGATTGCGGCCAGCAGCCACAAGCTTGACGCCTTCGCGATAGATGGCCTGCGCCAGGATGGTGGCGGTGGTGGTACCGTCACCGGCGGCGTCGGAAGTTTTGGAAGCCACTTCTTTGACGAGCTGGGCACCCATGTTTTCGAACTTGTCGGACAGTTCGATTTCCTTGGCGACAGTCACACCGTCTTTGGTAATGACGGGAGCGCCGAAGGATTTTTCAATGGCCACGTTGCGGCCTTTGGGGCCAAGGGTGACCTTGACGGCATTGGCAAGCTTGTCAACACCGCGGGAAAGTTTTTCGCGGGCTTTAACGTCAAAAAAGATTTCTTTAGCAGACATTGGGACATTTCCTCCTAGTGGTAATTCGGCAAAGGTGGGAGTTAGTCGATGATGGCGAGGATATCTTCTTCGCGCATGACCAGATGGTCAACGCCGTCGAGCTTTACCTCGGTTCCGGCGTACTTGTTGAACAGCACTTCGTCGCCGGCTTTCACAGCCAGAACGGTGCGCTCGCCATTATCCCCTACCTTGCCGGGACCCACAGCCACAACCTGACCCTTGGAAGGCTTTTCTTTAGCCGTATCAGGGATATACAGGCCGCCAGCGGTCTTTTCTTCGGTTTCAAGGCGTTTGACCAGGACACGGTCGTTGAGGGGTTTCAGCTTCATGACGTCAGATCCTCCCGGAAATGTTATTATTGTCCCGTGGGACACGGCAACGGACGCGGTACGGCGTCTGCGCCGAAAATATTGCGCGTACAGGCCGTAGCGAACGCTCGGTTCAGCCGGCCCCGCACCGGCATAGAGATAAGACATGCTGGCGGGTTGAAAAGGGGGTAATGTGGATTTTTTTAATTTTTTTTCCTAACCATTTAAAATAACAGTTATTTTAAACAGATAGAAAAAGGCCGTACCGCGGCGCTTTCCTCATCATCCCTGCGCTGGAGCACGGGCTCTCCTTGCGACTCAAGCTTTTCACAGCTGTTATGAACCTGGGATGATACGTTATTGCCGGTGAAAGTAAAGCCTGCGCAAAGGCATGCCCACTGTCGCACAGGCGTTTGCCGTTCATTGGCTGTTGCAATGGGCAGACAGGTTTATCTGCTGGAAAAACGAGCAGTTTGTGGCGGTTTGCAGATTGTTGACAAAGGCCGCCTGATAGGCGGCGGGAAGTGCAGTTTCAGGCTTCTGTATTGCAGAAGAAGATGCCCGGGGCCGTTTGAAATATCCGGCGAAAATCCAGATGGTGCGTGCGGGAAATCCTTTTTGCATGTAAATGCCGCTGTATAAAAGCTGTGGCAGTATGCTGAGCCGCCCTGCGTGCGCCTCATCCGAGAGGCACGCAGGGCGGCGGCAAAACAGAGCGGCCCTGGCGGGGGCCGCTCTGTTTGATCAAAAGGTTAGGCGCTGGCTTCGTCTACCAGAAACACTATTGAATAGTAGGGGATGCCACTATGCAGCGACAGCCCGATCTGGCAGGTGCGGCTGGAGGAATAGCCCACATCGCAGGTGCTCACCTGCATACGCAGACTCTTAAGGGCGGCTTCATTAAGCTCGGGGTGTGTAAAGCCCCTGTCACCCGCCCAGCCGCAGCAATTGACGCCCTCGGGCACAATGACGTGCTCGACGCACATCTTTGCCAGCTTTTCCAGTTTGCCCTCAAGCCCCATCTTGCGTACCGAGCAGGTGGCGTGCAGGGCCACTGTTTTGGGCAGCTTGGTAAACGTAAGGCAGCCATCCATCTTTTCAAGAATAAACTCAATCGGCTCCATAAGCGTAAGGGCCGGATCAAGAGTCTGCTTCATGTGCAGCAGGCAGGGGCTGGTTTCGCAAAGAACGGGATACTGCCCGTTATTGCTGGCCTCTTTGAGGGCCGCTTCCAGTTCCTTTTCCTTTTTATGCGCGGCGTCGCTGAGTCCTTTGCTGGCAAAGGCCATGCCGCAGCAGAGCTTGTCGAGATCCTTGGGCAGGATGACATCATAGCCGCCCTTGAGCAGCACGCTGATAACGGCTTCAGGCTCCGTGCGGCGGTCGGTGTGTTCCTGGCCGGGACCCATGTTGCGCGCGATGCAACTGGGGAAGTAGACCACCCGCCTGGGATTGGCGTTGTGGGTTTCGGGTATGCGCACCTTGCTGCCGCCCTTGGGCATATCCTTGTTCCACATGGGGGCCTTGTTGAAGGTAATGCAGCGCAGCAGTTTGGAGCCGTTTTCCATAAAGGTTGTACCAAGGGCGCGGTGCAACCTGTCAACGCCGTTGAGGGCAAGAGACATGGCCCGGCAGGTTCCGGCAAAATGGTCGGCAATGCTGCCCGCCACCTTGTGGCTCAACGTACCCGCATCCTTCTGGCGCAGGCTTTTGATGAA
>NZ_JAHZAA010000005.1:103321-106789 GCF_019424165.1 Desulfovibrio sp.
GCACAGGCTGTCGGTGGCGCAGGTGGCCTTGCCCATATATTCGTACTGTTTTTCGAGTTTTTTAAGCTCTTTGCCGTTCGGGGCCGTTTCACGCAGACGGCATATTTCGCGGTAGGCCGTGATGCGCTGACGCGGCGTGAGCGTAAGGTCGCGGGAGGGGCATACGGATTCGCAGAAGCCGCATTCCATACACTTGTCCACCAGCTCATCAGCCGGGTGCAGGGGCTTGAGATGCTTGATATGCCCCTGCGGGTCGTCGTTCATGAGCACGCCGGGGTTGAGGATGCCCTTGGGGTCCAGCAGTTCCTTGATGGACTTCATGATGGAATACGCGGCCGCGCCCCATTCCATTTCAACAAAGGGGGCCACGTTGCGGCCGGTGCCGTGCTCGGCCTTGAGGGAGCCATCATATTTTTCGGTGATGAGCTTGCAGAAGTCGTCCATAAAGGCCGCGTAGCGCGCCACTTCGGCGGGAGCGCCAAAGTCCTGCCAGAACACGAAGTGCAGGTTGCCGTCACGGGCGTGACCGAAGAGGGGGGCCACGGTATAGCCATGCCGTATAAAGAGGGCCTGCAGGTCTGTAGCGGCCTCGCCCAGGCGTTCAAGGGGAAAGGCCACGTCTTCGATAACAATGGACGTGCCCACAGGGCGCATGCCGCCCACCGAAGCAAGAATGCCCTTGCGCACCAGCCAGAGCTTGCTGTACTCCTCGGGCTTGTCGGTAAATTCGTGGGGCCGTACAAACGTGACGTCCTTGAAGGCCTTGTTGATGGCGGCAATATTTTTATCCAGTTCTTCCTGGGTGGACGCGCGCGTTTCCACAAGCAGGGAACAGACCTTGTCATCCAGCGTATCCAGACCTTCAGGCAGGCCGGGCGTGCCTTCTACCGAGCGCAGGGATGCCCTGTCCATAAGTTCGGCCGAAGATACGGGCAGGGTGGCTACGGCCGAAGCCAGGTCACAGGCGTCCTTGACCGTGGGCAGCAGCATGAGGGCCGACGCCTTGAAGGGGGCTTCTTCCACTGTGCGGTAGGTCACTTCAGCGATAAAGCCCAGTGTGCCTTCGGAGCCGACCATGAGGTGCTGGAGAATTTCGTAGGGATCTTCGTAGTCCACCAGGGCGTTGATGCTGTAGCCCGTGGTGTTTTTGATCTTGAATTTGCGGCGTATGCGGTCAGCCAGGGTTTGGTCGGCCATAATGTGGTTGCGCAGTTCACTCAGGCCTTCAAGGATGTATCCGTGGGTTCTGGCGAAAGACGCGCGGCTTTTGGCGTCGGCAGTGTCCAGCAGGGTGCCGTCCGACATGACCATGCGGGTGGAGAGCACGGTTTTGTAAGAGTTGTCGGCAGTACCACAGCACATGCCGCTGGCGTTGTTGGCAAAGATGCCGCCGATAAGGCAACTGTCGATGGAGGCAGGGTCCGGGCCGATTTTTTTGCCGAATTCCGCAAGAATCTTGTTGGCTCCGGAGCCGATAATGCCGGGCTGGAGAGTGATTTTTTCCGCCCCGTCGCTTACACGCCAGTTTTTCCAGCCCTGGCCGATGCGCACCAGCACAGCGTCGGTCACGGCCTGGCCGGAAAGGCTGGTTCCCGCGGCGCGAAAAGTCACAGCCACATTGAGGCGGTCGGCCACGCCCATAAGCTGTATGACCTCTGCTTCATCCAGAACGTCCACCACTAGCTGGGGTGTCAGGCGGTAAACGCTCGCGTCCGTACCGTAGGCAAGAAGGCGCAGCGGGTCGGTGTATATACGATTTTTGGGAATGAATTCCTGAATGGCGTCATAGAATTCTTTATAGGATGCTGTCAGCATTAGGGATCCTCCAGGGCAGGACATGCCTGCGATGAGTTTCAGAGATTCGCCATACAGGCTATCTATTGTTAATAGAAATCACCAGCGAAAAATGTCGTGTGAAAAAAAGGTTTAAAAAGACCTGAAGTTTATGGGTATTTGACCCGACGTTGTGTCAGGAGCCTGCCGTGTTCCGACAGTTCTGTGGATCAGCGTAAACGGATATCCGTTTGGATGAAAGTGCTGGAACAGAAAAATTTTTGCAAAAGGCGCGGCTGCCCGGCGCGGCCTTGGGCCGCCGCGCCGGGGCTTGCGTCAAGGCATCAGATTTTTTCTATTTTTACGGCGCAGGCTTTGTATTCCGCTGTTTTGGTCGTGGGGTCCATCGCGGTATTGGTAAGCCAGTTGGCGTTGCTTTCGCGAAAATGAAAGGCCATCCATACCATGCCGCGCGGCATATCATCGGTAACCTTGGCCTGCACTGTCACCGAGCCACGACGTGAGGACACGCGGATGTTATCCCCATTGGCTATGCCCAGCCGGGCTGCATCGGCGGTGGAAATGTCTGCCGTGTCATGCCCCATAAGGCTGTTAAGCCCTTTACTGCGTCCTGTCTGCGTGCGCGTGTGGTAGTGGTAGAGGCGTCTGCCGGAACTGAGCACAAAAGGATACTCCGCATCAGCCACTTCGGCGGCCGGTGTCCAGTTTACAGGCACAAAAAGTCCCTTGCCGCGCGCAAAGGCTCCATCCTTGTGCAGCACGGGGCTGCCGGGATGCTCTGCGTGTGTGCAGGGCCATTGCAAGCCATCGCCTTCGATGCGGTCGTATCGGATGCCGCGAAACAGCTCAGCCAGGGGCGCTATTTCGTTGTCCCACAGCTCTCTGGCGGAGTCCGCCTGCCAGTGGTGCCCGAAGCGGGCTGCCAGGTCTTTGAAAATACGCCAGTCGTCCCGGGCGTTGCCCGGGGCCGGGCTGGCGGCACGCACACGGCTGACGCGGCGTTCACTGTTGGTGAATGTGCCGTCTTTTTCTCCCCAGGCGGCGGCGGGCAGAACCACGTGAGCGAATCTGCTTGTTTCGTTGGGAAAAATATCCTGAACCACCAGAAATTCCGCAGCGGCAAGGCAGCTTTCCACATGGCTGATGTCAGGCTCGGTATTGGCGAGGTTTTCGCCAAAAATATACATCGCCTTGATTTTTTTTGATTTCAGTCCGTCCAGCATGTCAGGCATCATGATGCCTGGTTCCGCTGGCAGGGAAACTCCCCAGAAGCGTTCAAGGCGTTCCCTGGCTGCCGGGTCTGTAACTTTGCCGTAGCCGGGGTAGGTGTCCGGCAGAGCGCCCATGTCACATGAGCCCTGCACGTTATTTTGCCCGCGCAGGGGATTTACCCCACCCAGCGTTTTGCCCACATTGCCCAAAAGCATCTGCAGCGCGGCGCAGGCCAGCACGTTGTTGACGCCGCTGGTGTGTTCCGTGATGCCAAGGGTGTACGCCAGCATGGCGGGCTTGACGGAAGCGAGGGTGCGCGCGGTCTGCCTGATGGTTTCCGCATCTATGCCGCATATGGGGGCCGCCTTTTCTGGCGTGCAGTTTGCCACATTGTCGCGCAGTTCTTCAAAGCCCAGCGTGTGTCGCGCCACATAGTGCCTGTCATACAGGTCTTCTTTGATA
>NZ_JAHZAA010000005.1:106799-137608 GCF_019424165.1 Desulfovibrio sp.
GATAAGCACGTGCATGATGGCGTTGAGCAGCGCAATGTCAGACCCCACCCGCAATTGCAGGTGGCTTTCCGCCTCTTTGGCGATGCCGGTGCGGCGCGGGTCGGCGACAATAAGGCGGCAGCCCTTGCGCACGGCCTGTTTTACAAGGGTTCCGGCAACGGGATGGGCCTCCGTGATATTGGAACCGATGAGAAAGATCATTTTAGCCTCGCCCATGTGGGCAAAGCTGTTGGTCATAGCTCCTGAACCAAACGATGTGGCCAGACCGGCCACAGTGGGAGCGTGTCAGGTACGCGCGCAGTGATCAATATTATTGGTCTTGAACACCGCGCGAAAGAGTTTTTGCATCTGGTAGTTGTCTTCATTGATGCTGCGGGCACATGCCACGCCTGCCACGGAATCGGGGCCGTGCCTTTCAATGGCGGCGGAAAATTTGGCCGCGATGAGGCTCAGAGCCTCGTCCCAGGAGGCAGACCTGAACGATCCGTCCTGCTGGCGGATAAGCGGCTCGGTGAGCCGGTCTTCACTGTAGATGAAATCATAACCGAAGCGGCCCTTGACGCACAGGCTGCCCTTGTTGGGCAGCGCGTTTTCAGCGCCATTGACCTCAATGATGCGGCCGTTCCTGACAGACAGGTTCAACTGACAGCCCACGCCGCAGTAAGGGCAGGTTGTGCGCACGCTGTCCACCTTGTCCTCGCGGGTGGCGAGGCCGTAGGATTTTTTGGCTGTCAGCGCGCCGGTGGGGCATACCTGCACGCATTCGCCGCAGTGGGTACAGCGCTGGTAATCCACCACCGGCCACCATGCTTCTTTTTCGGCACGGCGGCCGAACTGGGGGGGGATGGCGTCATTCACCTGTATGGCTGAACAGACCGAGGCGCAGCGCCCGCATTGCACACAGCGGCTGAAATCGCGCGTGATCATCGGATGATCGTTATCCAGAGGAAAGTTGCCCGGCTCGGGGAGCAGGTCTTTGACAGGAACGTTGCACTTCATGACCAGAGCCTGAAGGCGGCATGTGCCTTCGGCGGGGCAGGGATGCTCGCGATGGGGCATGGCCCCCGCGGCCTTTTGATAGGGCGGCCAGAGGTCTGCGGGCAGCTTGCGCAGGAAGCAGTCATGGCGGCCCTCGGCCACCAGCATTGAGAGGATGTTTTTACGCGCGGCCAGCACGCGGGGGGATTCGGTTTCAATTATCATGCCGTCTTCAGCGGGCGAAGAACAGGCCGTGAGCAGCCGGTCATGCCCGCGCACTTCTACCGAACAGATGCGGCAGACCTTGCTGTGTCCCGTTTGGGGCAGCCAGCACAGCGTGGGAATGAAGATGCCGAGGGTTTCGGCAACCTCAAGGATGGTCTGTCCGGGCTGAAAAGCAGCCTGCTTTCCGTTGATGGTGACAAACGGCATAAAATCTCCCGTTCCGCTCCGCAGCGGATTGTCGTGCAGCTTGACCCCATATGGGGTTTTGAGTCAAAGGGCGGCGGCCTCTGCCGTTGTTTCGTCTGCTGTGGCAGTTGCGCCAATCGTGCCGGTTGTAACAACTGCGGCAATAAAATCATGCGCGCCCATGACGTGTGCGGTCAATGGCCGTCACGCATGACACTTGTTCAGGTTTGTATGTCCGGACAGTCAGCCGGTCAGGTGGCCGCCATAACAAGCCGCAGGCAACGCAGGCAGCGGGATGATTCGCGCACTGCCTCCCATTCCAGCGGATCTGTTTCCACCTCTGTAAAGCCTTGCAGGCGCTCCCGAACCGGGATGGCATGAATGGGCATGAGCGGCGTGGGATCTTCCAGAGGCATTTTTTCTGCATCCAGCATGTTCATCTGCATGAGCATGTGTTCAAGTTTTTCTTTGGGTGAAGGCCCTTGTGCCGTGCCGTTCAGGTGGGCGGCTATGTGGGCGGCAGCGCGCTTGCCCGCCGCCAGGGCGGCGATAAGCGAGCTTGGCCCGGTTACGCAGTCTCCACCGCCGAAAATACGGGGCAGGGCGCTGACCTCGCCGGTAATTTCGTGAGCATCCAGCGTATTGTATTTGTTCAGGGCGCCGTCTTTGCCCTTGAGAACAACTTCAAGGGCGACCTTCTGGCCGATGGCGTAAACAATTGCATCGCACGGCATTTCAAGCATCGCCCCTTCCACCGGAACAGGCCGTCGTCTGCCGGAAGCGTCGGCCGCGCCCAGTTCCATTTTTTGGCAGACAAGACCGCTGACGCGCCCGTCTTTGCTCTCAATGCGAACCGGCGCAGCCAGAAAAGTAAAGAGCGTGCCTTCCTCTCTGGCTTCAGCCACTTCTACCGGGTCGGCGGGCATTTCTTCTTCGGTGCGGCGGTAGACCACGCGCACCTCCTTGAAGCCATGCCGCAACGCCGTGCGCGCGCAATCCATTGCCACGTTGCCGCCGCCTACAACCACAAGGCGGGTGCCGCTTACGGGCCGTCTGCCCAGCGTGGCTTCATACAGGTAATGAATGCCGCTGAGATAGCCCAAGGGGCAGTTCTCTTCGCCTTCACAGCGCATGCCCGGCGCGTGCGGCGCGCCCGTAGCAATAAAGACGGCTTCAAAGCCTTCATCGTGCAGTTCGTCCAGGGTGATGTCGCGGCCGATTTCAATGCCGTTGCGGATTTCGCCCCCGCCGGAGACGGCTACGCTGACTTCACGCGCCAGCACGGAGGGGGGCAGGCGAAAATCGGGGATGCCGAACTTTGCCATGCCGCCGCAAACTTCATGCCGGTCAAAAATGGTGGGCGCAAGGCCAAGCTGCGCAAGGTAATAGGCGCAGGACAAACCGGCGGGGCCGCCGCCGATGATGGCGACCTTTTGGGCATTTTCCGGCGGGTTTTGCTGCTCTGGCAGCGGATTGCGCTTTGCGTTGTGGTCATGCAGAAAGCGCTTGAGATTGCGTATGGCCACCGGGGCGCCCTTGAGGCCCCGCTTGCAGGCTGTTTCGCAGGGGCGTTCACACACCCGGCCAATGATGCCGGGCATGGGGCAGTTGCGCATAACCCGGTCAAGGCCCTTGCCAAAGCGACGAAAGCGGATTTCTTCAATATAATCCGGCACGTCCACATGCCCGGGACAGGCATTGATGCAGGGCGCGGTGACAAGGCTGGTGTAGGCGCCGCGTGCCGTCTTTCTGGCTTCCAGCAGATGCGGAGCGTGGGCCAGCACGTCCAGCAGGGGCTGTGGCGAGGTCTGGCCGATGTCGCAGCGGGCGCTGTCGTATACCAGGGCTGCCAGTTCCTGCAAGTATTCGCGGTCGTCTGGCCGGGCTTTGCCCCGGCAAAGTGCGTCAAGGCGTTCGGCAATGCGTTTCAGGCCGCTGCGGCAAGGGAAGCACTGCCCGCAGGACTCGGCTGCCGCGGCCTCGTAATAGGCGCGCAGCATGTCGAGCACATCGACAGTCTCGTCGCTGACGACAAGGCCGCCCCAGCCCATAAAAGCCCGCAGGCCTTCGCTGTTTTTTTGTCCTCTCCACGTATCCATTGCAGGCATGGCATGCCTCCCGCGTTCTTTCCGCTCGTTATATGGCTGCCATATGGTAGCGCATTGGCGGGCATATGCAAAGGCGGGCGGTTTGCCCCAAAAATGTCTGCCAGGACATTTTAGCTTTGCGATTATATGTTTTCAATGGGTTCAGAACCGTGAGCATTTGAAATGCCCTGACTGTTTTCATCCGGGCCGCCCGCCGAACCGGCGCAATATTTCAATACATTATGCCTGCGCGATCTGCGTGCCTTCTGCCGCTTGTCTTCTGTCGCGGGCGTTCCCGTATTGCCCGGCGGTCTTTATTTCCGCGTCGCGCAACGTGTCAACGAGGCTGTCTGCGCGGGCCTGGGCAATGGACGGAAGAAATATTTTGTCAATTCAATGTGTTGCAAGAGGCCCAGACATAAAGCGGGGGCCTGCTTCGAAAAAAAGATGCTTCAAGACGCCGGTTCCGGCGCGCAACAGCGCAAACAGACCGTGTTTATACCGTCTGCGTCCGGGGCTGGACGTTGTTTTCACAACCGTTACGCGGCCCGCCAGTGCAAAGCTGCCCTGGCAGGTGTTTTTTATGAGAAAAGACCCGTTCCGGAACAGGCAGACACTTTGGGTGCGGACCTGGAACGAAACGGGCCTTCAACGCTGTTGCGCGAACAAAGGGCGCTTTCAGCAGCTTTTAGAACGAAGGCATGATGCCTTTGCCCACCAGTTCTTTCTCGATGTAGGCCTTGACCTCGGGCGACTGAACGGCCTTCATGAGAGCCTTGGTTTTGGGGCTGTCCTTGTCGGCTTCGCGAACCACAACAATGTTGGCATACGGGGATTCGCTGTCTTCCAGCACAAGGGCATCGCGGGCAGGCACAAGGCCGGCCTCGCCGGCAAAGTTGGTGTTGATGACGGCGGCGGCCACATCTTCCAGGGTGCGGGGCAACTGGGCGGCGTCCAGTTCATGAATCTTGAGATTCAGCGGATTTTCGATGACATCGGCCACAGTGATGAGTGCGCCGGGCTTGACCTTGATGACGCCGTTGGCTTCGAGCAGACGCAGGGCGCGGGCTTCGTTGGTGGGGTCATTGGGCACGGCAATGGCGCTGCCCTTTTTGAGGTCCGACAGTTTTTTTATTTTTTTGGAGTACACACCCAGCGGCTCGATGTGCACTTTGCCGACGGAGGCGAGGCCCAGCTTTTTTTCTTTGTTCATATTGTCAAGGTAGGGTGCATGCTGGAAAAAGTTGGCATAGAGCTGCCCGTTGGACAGGGCCATGTTGGGCTGCACGTAGTCGGTGAATTCCTTGATGACCAGATTGTAGCCGTCCTTGGCGAGCAGGGGCTTGGCCACAAGCATGATGTCCTTGTGCGGGAAGGGGGTGACGCCGACGACGATGTCCTCGGCGGCAAAAGAGGGAGCGGCCATAGCCAGAATCATGACCAGGGACAGAAGCAGGCGTTTCATGATGGCTCCTTGTGTGGGTAAGACTGTGCCGTAGAAGAGGGATAAAAGCCCATTGCGCGCGCAGCGGGCCTTATCGCAGAATTTTGTACAAAAAGTTGCAGATGCCCTGAATAAGCAACACCAGCACACACAGGATGATAACGGAGTAGACCATGATATCAACCTGAAAGCGATTATAGCCGTATTTGACGGCCAGGTCGCCCAGGCCGCCGGCGCCCACGGTTCCCGCCATGGCTGAATAGCCGAGCAGGGTGATGGCGATGACAGCGATGTTGAGCACGATGGACGGCAGGGCTTCGGGAAAAAGTACCCGGAAAATGATCTGGGCATTGCTGGCCCCGAATGACCGGGCTGCCTCGATAACGCCCCTGTCCACCTCAAGAAAGCAGGTTTCGATAAGTCGCGCCACAAAGGGGGCCGCCGCAATGGTAAGAGGCACAATGGCCGCCCCGCTGCCTATGGAGGTTCCCACCACCATGCGCGTAAAGGGTATGATGGCGATCAGCAGAATGATGAACGGGAATGAACGCAGAAGGTTCACCACAAAGTCCACAACCCTGTAGACAGAACGGCAGGGGTTCAGGCCGATGGGGTTGGTCACGATCATCAGGATTGCCAGCATGAAGCCGATAACCAGAGAAAAAAAGGTCGAGATCAGCACCATCTGCACGGTTTCCCAGGTCGCCATGAGAATTTCCGGCATTTTGTCCTGCAGGCGTTCCCACAAGGGGTGCATGTCCTGGGCCAGTTGGGCGAAGGTGCTCAGTTGATCACTCATTGGCGGCATCCGTAGCTTGTTGCGAAGGATATTCCAGTATCTCCCAGTACAGGCGCTGCTCCTTCAGGTAGCGCAGCACGGCGTCAATATTCTGGTCCTGCACGTTGATGATAAGAAAGCCGAAAACATCGTCGAGATAGCGTTCCAGCTTGCCGCCCACAATGGAAAAATCTATGCCCAGCGTTCTGGCCATCTGCGTGATGACGCTCTGCTGCGAAATTTCGCGCGGGAACATGAGGCGTATATTGGTTCCACCGGGGATAAGCGTATACTCGTTTTCCACAATGGCCTGCATATCCTTGGTGGGCGCAAGAAACAGGTCTTCTGTCTTGCCCAGTGCCACGGTTTTGCCGCCATCAAGCAAAAGCAGGCTGTGGCAGAGGCGTTTGACCACCTCCATCTGATGCGTGACCATAATAATGGTCAGGTTCAGCCGCTTGTTGATGTCTTCCAGCAGGTCAAGGATGGAAGATGTGGTTTTGGGATCAAGGGCGGACGTGGCCTCGTCGCAAAGCAGGATGCTGGGGTTCAGGGCCAGGGCGCGGGCAATGCCCACACGCTGTTTCTGGCCGCCGCTCAGGCTTTGCACCCTCTGGCGGGCCTTGTCCGTAAGGCCCACAAGCTCAAGCAGCTCCATAACGCGCTTTTCGCGTTCGGGCCTGTGCCAGAGTTGCAGCGGAAAAGCCACGTTGTCAAAAACGTTTTTGCGGGCCATCAGGTTAAAATTCTGAAAGATCATGCCCATCTTGCTTTGCAGTTGGCGCAGATGGTGGGGGTCGAGCGAGGCGACCTCAACATCCGTAACCCTGACATTGCCGCTATCGTAAGGCTCAAGGCCGTTGAGGCAACGCAGAAGCGTGGACTTTCCTGCCCCGGAATGCCCGACAATACCGAAAATTTCGCCCCGGCGCACATGCATGTTGATGTCCTGCAATACAACATGGCTGCCGAAACTTTTGCGAAGCTGGTTTACCTGAATCATGCGCTTGGTACCTGAGTCTGTTAATATAATCCGGGAAGGATGCGTTATTTGCCGCAAAAAGTAAAGAACGCTCCGGCTGAAAGACACGAAGCGTTGAATGTGGTCAGGCGCAGCCGTATGAAAACATATGTCGTCGAAGGCCGTTTGTTGGGCGGTTATGGTTTGAAGTGGCCGCCCATACAACACGGCGGGCGTGTTTGCACACGCCCGCCGGAGTTTTCGCAATGGTAAAATGCCTAAACGTCAAACAGCATTTCCAGATCTTCGCGGGTGAGGGACTTCCAGGTGTCCTGGCCGGGAATGATGGCCTCGGCCACGCCGCGCTTGGCTTCCTGCAGCTTGAGTATTTTTTCTTCCACCGTGTTCTGGCAGATAAGCTTGTAGGAAAATACCTGTCTTGTCTGCCCGATGCGGTGGGTACGGTCTGTGGCCTGGCTTTCCACGGCGGGGTTCCACCACGGGTCGTAGTGGATGACGTAGTCCGCCGAGGTAAGGTTGAGGCCAGTGCCGCCTGCCTTGAGCGAAATGAGAAAGATGGGAATGTCCGGGCTGTTATTAAAGCGGTCCACCTGGTCAAAGCGGTCTTTGCTGGCGCCGTCAAGATAACAGAAGGGAACCTGAGAAAACTCAAGCCACTGTTTGATGATCTGCAACATCTGCACAAATTGCGAGAACACCAGCACCTTGTGCCCGCCTTCCACGATTTCCATAATCATGTCCTTGAAAGCGTCGAACTTTCCGGAGGGCAGGTTGGTGGTAAAGCCTGGTATATCTATTTTGAGCAGGCGCGGGTGGCAGCAGATCTGGCGCAGCTTGAGCAGGGCGTCCAGAATGGACATCTGGCTTTTGGCAAGGCCTTTCTGGTCCACGTCGGCCAGTACCTGGGCGCGCAGCTTGCGGGCCAGGGCCGCGTACAGTTCTGCCTGCGCCTCTTCGAGGGCGCAGCAGGTGACGCTTTCCACCTTGGGGGGCAGGTCTTTTGCCACTTCGGCCTTGGTGCGCCGCAATATGAAGGGCCGCACGCGGGTGCGCAGGTAATCCAGAGTTTCGGCGTCGCCGTCCTTGATGGGTTTGACGATGCCGCGCTGGAAGGCGTGCTGTGAGCCGAGAAAGCCGGGCATGAGAAACTCGAAGAGCGACCAGAGCTCAAAGAGGTTGTTCTCGATGGGCGTACCCGACAGGCACAGGCGCATGCGGGCATTGATGCGCCGCACGGCCCTGGCCGTTATGGTATTGGGGTTCTTGATGTTCTGGGCTTCGGCCAGAATAACGGTATTGAATTCGTATTTTTCCATCTCCTCCAGGTCTCGCCGTAACAGGGCGTAGGTGGTGATGATAAGGTCCGAATTGGCGATATGCTTGAACATGCCTTCACGGCGCGTGCCGTAGATGGTCAGCCGCTTGAGGCCGGGAACAAATTTTTCCGCTTCGCGCTCCCAGTTGGGCAGTACCGAGGTGGGAACCACAATCAGGTTGGGACCCACATAGTTGGTTTGCACCATGTACTGGATGAAGGCCAGGGTCTGCACCGTTTTGCCCAGGCCCATTTCGTCCGCCAGAATGCCGCCGAAGCCGTATTCCGACAAAAAGTTAAGGTACGAAAGGCCCTGTGCCTGGTAGGCGCGCAGGTTGGCGTTGAGCCCCTTGGGCGGCTCAATGGGGCGAACCTCGCGGAAAGAGCGGATCTTTTCGCGCAGGTTGTTCCAGAAAGAGTCGGTGGCCGCTCCGGGCAGGTCTTCCAGCAGACTGTCCAGCACCGGGGCTTCAAACTGCTTGAATTTCTGCTGCGGCGGCTTTGAAGGGTCAAGGCCAAGGGCTGTGAGCTTGTGGGCGAGCTTTTCAAGCCATGCCTCGGGCAGGCTTGTGTAGGAGCCGTCCTTCAACTGCACATAGCGCTTGCCGCGTGTCCAGGCCTTCCAGATTTTTTCCAGAGGCAGGGACTGGCCTTCGTAGTCAACGGTGATATCCAGCGAAAACCATTTTTCCTTTTCGTTGCTGACCACTTCGGCCGTGATATTGGATGTGGCCGTGCGCACCTTGTAGCGTGAAAGGGCTTTTTCGCCGTAAACACGGTAGTTTTCGACAAGCTTGGGGTAATAGTCCAGCAAAAAGGCAATGGCTTCTTCCGGTTCAAGAAACCACAGCTTGCTTGAACGGGATTGAAAGTCCATACCCGCGAGGTCGGTCATGAGCTGGGCTTCTTCGTCCTGATGCCGGCGCACAAGAAAGGTCTGCCCGTCATAGGTATAGCTGCCGGTCTGAAAGTCGGGGTTGGGGCCGTTGAGCGTGAACTCCCCGTGGCGGGTTTCATAGATGTTGTCGATCTCAAGCGTGAGCAGGCTGCCTTCTTCATCCAGAAAGAGCTTGGGATTGTAAGTGGCAGGCTGGAACACGGGCTCCATCTGCTTGAGGAACTGCTGCGGTTCGTAAAGTTCAGAGGCGGGCAGGCGAGTCCACACACGGTCGAGAAATTCGGATATTTCCTCGTGAGGAACCACAGGGCGCTCATAAATAAGGTTGCGCACAAGCGAAGGGTAAAGGCCCGTCTGCACCGGGTAGAAATTGTGCTGGTAGCAGACCCAGAGCGGCATTTGCCCGTGAAAGGTGATGGGCGCGTCTTCCGGCGCGGTGCTTTCATTCTGGGGGTTGCGGCTTTCAGCCGCGGCCCGGCTGGCGGCACCGGCGCGTATGGGCAGGGGCGGGCGGCCTTCGCGCTTGAGCAGCACTTCAAAACTGAAGCCCGAATCGTCCAGAATGGGCTTGAGCTTGAGGGCAAAAGGCGTGCTTTCGACCCGGCAGGGCATGTCCGTGTCTTTCCAGAGCAGGTAGTATTCCTTGCGCACAGACCAGAAAAACCATGAGGTAAGACCCTGCGGGATTTCTACCCTGTGTCCGTAATAGTCCAGGTGCTGGCCTATCTGGCGCGCCACATACGGCAGTTGCGGCGAGAACTCGCACCAGTCCGGATTATTGATGATCTGTTCCAGCGTCACCTCATTGTGCACGGTGGACAGGCCGGACTTGTTCTGCCGCGCCCGGAAAAAGGACACCAGAAGCCGCCCCTGTTCAGGCTCAAAGCGAAATATGAGGTAGTGGCGGCCCGGTTCCGGCTCCATATCGGTAGAGAAGAAATTGCGGAAGCTCTGCTTCCAGTCGGTGCTGGGCGGCGGGCTTTCTTCAGCGTCGCCCTGTTCCTTTCGCAGTTCTTCAACAAGACGCAGGGCAAGAGCCGCCACATGGCGACAGATGCCGGTGAAGGCGTCAGAGCAGTTGCACTGGTGCCGCGTGCTGTGGTCAGTAATGGTCATGCTCAGGCTGGGCGTATAGACTTGCAGGTCGTCACCCTGTATGACTCCCTGCACGTCCCAGGTCTCGCCTTCCTGGATATTTATTTTTTGCACCTCACCTTCGGACAGGATATAGTACGCGGCGTCACGTATGTACTCCGGTACGCTGTCATGCAGAAAGGTCTGGCACATTTCGCGTACGACACTCTGTTCTGATCGACTCATGCGTTCCTCAAAAAGCCCCTGTCAGGTGTATCGAAAGTTTCAATGACAGGGCGATGTTATGATGTTTGCGATAAATAGCACAGGTTGGGGGGCGAAAGCAATATGAAGCATCAAAATTATGAAAAAAATAAATTTTGAGTGGGTAAACAGTATGTTGGATGTATTTCTTCCAATTCGTGTCCTGCTCTTACTGACTGTTTTTATGGGATTTTTTGGTCCCCATGCCGTCGTGGCCGCCGAGATCGGGTCTGACGCGGCAAGAAAAGAAAATTTTGGAACACCCGTGGACGGAGGCCGCATTCTTTTCGGCAGCATTGGTGAAGCCTCCAATCTTATTCCCTACCTTTCGGCGGATTCCGCTTCGCATGAGGTAGCGGGGCTTATTTATGTGGCGCCCTTGCGCTACGACAAGGATCTTCAGGTAGAGCCCTGGGCCGCAGAAAGCTGGAATATGGAAGACGACGGGCGGCTTATGCGCTTTACCCTGCGCAAGGGCATACTGTGGGAAGACGGCGTTGAGCTGACTGCCGAGGACGTGGCCTATACCTGCAAGGTAGTGGCGGATCCGGCCACGGGAAGCCCCTATGCCGAAGATTTTTCGCGTATCAAGGAATTCCGGGTTATTGACCGTTATACGTTTGAAGTCCGTTACGAGCATTTTTTCGCGCGCTCAGTGTCTTCGTGGATGCAGCCCATACTGCCCCGGCATCTTCTTGAGGGGCAGGATATCCGCAGCAGCCCGCTCACACGCAAGCCGATGGGGGCCGGGCCGTACCGGCTCAAGGCCTGGGAGCCGGGCAGCCGTATTATTCTTGAGGCTTCGCCCACCTACTTTGACGGCAAGCCCCACATCACCGAAGTCGTGTACCGCATTATCCCCGATGGCGCGACCATGTTTATGGAGGCGCGCGCCGGGCGGCTGGATATTATGGATCTTTCCCCCCTGCAATACCTGCGGCAGACCTCCGGCCCCATGTGGGAGCGCGAGTTCAACAGGTTTCGTTACCTTGCCTCGTCCTACGTGTTTCTGGGCTTTAACCTGCAGCATCCGTTTTTTGGGGATGTGCGGGTGCGCAGGGCTATCTCTCAGGCCATTGACCGGGACAGTATCATCCAGGGGGTGCTGCTCGGGCAGGGTATACCGGCCTTCGGGCCTTTCAAGCCCGGGGTATGGGCCTATCATCCGACCCTTAAACCCATGCCGCAAAATGTGGCCGCCGCACGCGCCCTGCTGGCCGAGGCCGGTTTTACCGACAGCGATGGCGACGGCCTGCTGGACAGAAACGGCAAGCCTTTTTCTTTTACCATACTGACCAATCAGGGCAACGATCAGCGTATTCTTACGGCCACGGTCATACAGGCGCAGCTCAGGGCCATCGGCATTGACGTGCATATCCGCACGGTGGAATGGGCGGCCTTTATTCGCGAGTTTGTCAACAAGGGCCGTTTTGACGCCATTATTCTTGGCTGGACCATTCCCCAGGACCCGGATATCTATCAGGTGTGGCATTCATCGCAGGCTGTTGAAGGCGGCCTTAACTTTACCTACTATAAAAATCCCGAAGTGGACAGGCTGCTGGAAGAGGCGCGTTCCATCCCCGACCAGAGCACGCGCGCCCGCCTGTACTATCGCATTCAGGAAGTACTGGATGCGGAACAGCCCTATTGCTTTTTGTATGTTCCCTATGCGCTGCCCGTGGTGCAAAAGCGTTTTCAGGGCGTCAAGCCAGCCCTGGCGGGCCTGATGTACAATTTTGAAAAATGGTGGGTTCCGAAAGAGCTTCAGCGGCACAGCCTGGCGGCGGACTAGAGCTTTTAAGCTTTTTCAAAGGTAAAATGCGCTAACTGCCGTGTGCCGTTCGCTTTTTTTCTGTTTTGAACCGGCTTTGAAGCGGCTGGCTGGCTGTGCCAATCGAGCCAGTCGCGCCAATTGAGCCAATCGCGCAAGGCGTGCAGCGTGTTGCGGCTCTTCGCCCAGACATTTTAGGATGGCCGCGTGGTACCCTTGGCGGGCAGACCGCCTTGCTTCCACATGGGGCATGCGTTTGGGGGTATGCCCGGCTTTCAATGCCGCGCATGAAGCTTTTCACCGTGCCGCCGGCCTGCGGCACGCCCGGGTGACAAAGCGCTGCGCCCGGCGGGCAGGGGCGCAGGAATTCACCGCGGCAAAAATCCCTGGCGCGTCCAGATAAGGGCCGACAACGACCTTTCATCCATTTCCATTAAAAAATACGGCTTGTCACAGGCGAAAAGTGCGGATGCACGGTGGGTACGCAATGCCCGGAGTATCTGCAAACTTTGCCGGTTTTTTTGCGGGCTGCCGCAGGGCTTGCTGCGGAGTCAATAGCATTGACAAGGCCGCGCAACTGATAACATAGTCAGGACATCACAAAGATTTTACGCCCGGACGGGATTTACGCATGATTCGTATACAGGAAATTCTCGACAAGGTGTCGGCGCACAATCCCGACGCAGATCTGGAGCTTATCCAGAAGGCTTATGTTTACGCCGCCACTGCCCATGCAGGGCAAACCCGCCTGTCGGGCGAACCGTATCTTTCCCATCCGTTGGCCGTGGCCGACACCCTGGCCGAAATGGGTTTTGACGAGTCAACGATAGTCGCCGGGCTTTTGCACGACACGGTAGAAGATACCAAGGCCACGCTTGAAGAGCTGGATGAAAACTTCGGCGAGGACGTGGCCGATATTGTTGACGGCGTGACCAAGATCAGCATGATCCCCTTTGAAAACAAAGAGGAAGCCCAGGCAGAGAACATCCGCAAGATGATCCTGGCCATGAGCCATGACATGCGTGTGCTTATGGTCAAGCTGGCCGACCGCCTGCACAACATGCGCACCCTGGATTTTCAGAAAGCCCACAAGCAGAAAGGCATTGCCCAGGAAACAATGGATATATATGCGCCACTGGCAAACCGCCTGGGCCTTTATATCATGAAGCGCAATCTGGAAGACCTGAGTTTCAAGTATCTGCGCCCCGACATTTTCAATCAGATAGACCACTGGCTGGACAAGCATCAGGTAGTGGAGAAGCAGATTATCGCCAAGGTGGTGGACCTGATAAAAGACCTTCTTGCCTCCAACGGCATCGAAGGGCAGGTTTACGGCCGCATCAAGCACAAATACAGCATCTATAAAAAGATGCAGTCCCAGTCCCTGACGCTGGATGAAATGCACGACATCATGGCGTTTCGTGTTCTGGTCAAGGATATCAGAGACTGCTACGCGGCGCTTGGCCTTGTGCATTCGCAATGGAGGCCCGTACACGGGCGTTTTAAAGACTATATCTCCATGCCCAAGACCAACGGCTACCAGAGCCTGCATACCACGGTCATCGGGCCTGAAGGCGAACGCATAGAAATCCAGATACGCACTGAAGACATGCACCGGCAGGCCGAGCACGGCGTGGCCGCCCACTGGCTGTACAAGGAAAAAGGCCGGGTCAACAGCAAGGACCTCGAGCAGTTTGGCTGGCTGCGCGAAATTTTTGAGCGTCAGAGCGAAGAGACGGACTCGCGCGAATTCATGCATTCGCTCAAGCTGGATCTCTTCAAGGACGAGGTCTACGTCTATACCCCGGCGGGCGATGTCAAAGAACTGCCTGAAGGGGCTACCCCTCTGGATTTCGCGTTTATCATCCATACCAAGGTGGGGCAGCACTGCACCGGAGCCAAGATCAACGGTCGGCTCATGCCTTTGAGCACAGAGCTTAAAAACGGCGACATTGTTGAGATTCTTACCGATCCCAGCAGAAAACCCAACCGGGACTGGCTCAAGATCGTCAAAACAGCCAGGGCGCGCAGCCGTATTCAGCGTTACCTGCGCACCGAGGAGCGCACTCACGCGGTAAGCCTTGGGCGCGACATGCTGGAAAAAGAAGGGCGAAAGGTCAGCCTCAACGTCAACAAGGCCATCAAAGAAGGGCATATGGCCCTGGTGGCCCAGGAAATGAACTTCGAGAGTGTGGACGACCTTGTGGCATCGGTGGGCTACGCCCACACAACGCCGCGCAAGGTGCTCAACCGTTTGTACGCCGTGCTGCATCCGGATGCGGTTTCTTCTGCGCCTGAAACGCCCACAGTCAAAGAAAGCAAAGAGGCCGCCAGCCGTAAAACGGAAGGCGTGGGTATTTCCGGTGTGGACGGCGTGCTCATGCGTTTTGCCAAGTGCTGCAATCCGGTTCCCGGTGATCCCATCAGCGGGTAGATCAGCCGTGGCCTTGGCATCAGCGTGCATCGCGCGGACTGCCCCAATGTGGCGAATATGGAGCCGGAACGGCTCATATCCGTGCATTGGGACGGCGCGGAAGAAAAGCCTTACGAAGCCGGTATTTTTATCATTGCCAAAAACGAGCACGGTGTACTGGCCTTGGTGGCCCAGGTGCTCGCCAAAAACAACGTGAACATCACCGGGCTGAATATGGACAACCTTGTGGACGGCCGTGCCAAGCTGCGCTTTACCGTGGAAGTGCGCGATGCCACGCAGCTCTATCAGCTTATCGAAGCCATCCGTTCTCT
Organism: Desulfovibrio sp.; assembly: GCF_019424165.1. Lineage (GTDB taxonomy): Bacteria > Desulfobacterota > Desulfovibrionia > Desulfovibrionales > Desulfovibrionaceae > Desulfovibrio. Next base: position 121,547 of record NZ_JAHZAA010000005.1, read on the forward strand.
GTCGCCCATTCTTGAGGTGGTGCGCGATACGGAAGACGCGCAGTAGCATTTTTGGGATACGGGTTTTTATTTATATGTAAACGGCCAACCTGCTGATTTTTTGGGCGCATGGCCTGTTGGGCCGGTGTTGGCAAAAGGCGTTTGCAGTGCGTTGAAAAATATCAGCTCTCAATTGTTATTTAAGACTAACTTTATTTGACTTGTGAAATGGCATGCGTCATTATGCCGCATGCCCGATGCAAATCCCGTCTCCGCCCGTGAAGTGGCCCGCCTGACTATTCCCCAGTTGGGGCTGATGTTCTGCCATATGGTCATGTCCATGACCGATCTGTGGGTGGCAGGGCAGCTGGATGAGGGAGTTCTGGCCGCACTTGGTTTTATCGCGCAGATATACTCCTTGCTCATGCTGCTGACAGCCATTGTGGGCAGCGGCTGCATGGCCATGGTCAGCCAGTCGCTCGGTGCAGGAAAATTTTTGCGCGCGCGCCGCTATTCCGGCCTGATAGTCTGCCTTTCTTTTTCAGCAGGCTCGCTGGTTGCGCTTCTGGCTGCGGGCATTCTTGCCGTCTTGCCGCTGGAGCAGATGGTGCCTGCGCATCTTGTTCCTGTGGCGCGCACGTTCGGTCTGGCGTACGCTGCACAGGTGCCGTTCTTTTACAGTCTGATCATGCTCAACTCCGTGTTCCGCGCACACAAACTGGTCTGGCTGCCCACAACAACACTCTGTTTTGTAGCCGGCATCAACTTTATCGGCAGTGCGGGATTGGGCCTCGGCTGGTGGGGATTGCCGCGTTTGGGGTATGAAGCCGTGGCCTGGACGACGTTTGGCGCGTCTGTTGCGGGCTTTCTCTGCAATGCGGCCCTGGGGGTGCGTACCGGTATATTACGCTCTTCATCCTTTGCGGCGTGGCGGTGGAACCGTCTGGCCATGCCCCGCCTGTGGCGGGTGGGGGCTCCGGCCATGGTGGGCAACGTGGCCGCGCATATGGGCAGCCTGGCTCTTCTGGCCTGTGTATCAAGCCTGCCGCACGGCGCAGTGGACGCTGTGGCGGGCATGACGCTGGGCATGCGCGTTATGGGTTTTGTGCTTTTTCCTGTGGCCGGGCTTGGCATGACCATAACCATTCTTGGCGGGCATCTGATCGGCGCGGGCCTTGGGCGGGCAGGCTATGCCCTTGGTCTGCGTTATGGCCTGCGGGTGGCTTTGGCCCTTGCAGTGGCGGGTGGCCTGCTGTGCCTGCTGCGGCAGCCGGTGACCCTTGCCTTTACCGCCGATTCCGGCGCGGTGAACATGGCAGAGCTATACCTTGTTTTTTCCTGCCTTGTGCTGCCGTTGCAGGGCATGGGGCAGATGCTCAACTCCATCCTGGCCGGGGCCGGAGCCACACGTTTTACCTGCCGCATAAGCTGTATTTCCACCTGGGGTATATCCGTGCCTGTGGCTTATGCACTCGGACACTGGACCAGGCTTGGCGCTGCCGGTATTTTTGCCGGTATGGCCTGCGGCAGCGCGGCCGCCGCGTTGTGGACGCTGCGTGTTTACATGCGAAAAAAATGGCTTGGTTCCACAAAGGCTGTCTGGTAACCTGTAAACCGTCTTTGCCGTTTTAAGGATCTTGCATTTCAGGGAATTGCAGGTCGGGACGCATCAGGTACAGAGGAGTTTGATTACATGGCTCAGGCAGAAAACGATCTTTCTCCTGCTTTGGAAAATTATCTGGCTATAATTTTCAAACAAGAGTTCGCCACCGGGGCGTGCCGCCCGAGCGACATCGCCGAAGCGGCCAAAGTCGCCCGGCCTTCAGTGACCAACGCGCTGCGTACACTTGCCAAGCGGGGTTACATCAGCTACGCGCCATACAGCCTCGTGAACCTGACAGAAAAAGGCCTTGCCGCGGGGCAGCGCCTGGCCCACAGAAATATGGTTTTACAGGATTTTTTTCTGACAGTGCTGCAATTGCCCGAAGAAACCGCCGCCAATGTGGCCTGTATGCTGGAGCACGTCATTCCTGATGATGTGATGCTGCGTTGGCGTCTTTTTATGCTGTACATGCGCCACACCATGCCGCAGTGGGCTGACTGGCAGGAAAGGAGCATTGCCCTGCGCGAGGAACATTCGGCGCAAAAACACCGTTTGCCGGAAGGCGGAGAAGCGCCTCCGGCTATTGTGCATCGCCGTGATTTTGTGGAAGAAGGCTAGGGACTGTTTCTAAATGATTCTTTTGTCCAACTGGCTGCGTCAAAAGGCCACTCTTTACTCCAGTCATGTACTGTAAGAGTACACTCCTTTCGTAAAAAAAGCCTTTTTCCTTGCCCTTGGCGCAAAATCATCTATTTAGAAACAGCCCCTGGATGTAGTGTTTCCACAGGTTGTTCACCCTCGCGCCATTTTTGAAGCCGAATCCTTGGCGCCAATCACTGTAGGGCAGCTTTGCCAACCGTTAAGCAGGTATTTGAAGCATTGATTGCTCTACATCCAGAGCATTTGCCCCGATGCCGGTTTTTGCCAGGGTTGCGTAAAGTCCGTTTTGCCGCAGCCCGGCGACAGGGCGGCTTTTGAAAAACAACCCTGGGCCTTCCGTTGTTCAACCCGGAACCGACGACCGTGCGCGTCGGCTCCGGGCATTTTTTATAACAGTCAAGGCTTATCGCAACTTGTATTCGACAGGCACGCGCACGCTGAAAGCGGCTCCGCGTACGCCTGTATCCAGCCCTGCCAGTTTTTCTCCCAGTTCTCTGGTGGCGCTGTCAAGAGATGCCTGACCACTGCTTTTATGCAGGCTGCTGACAGTGACGCGTCCCTGAGCGTCCACACTGACCTGTAGTATGGCCAGGCCTTCGGCTCCGATGCGTCGCGCCTGCTTGGGATAGTTCTTGTACCTTTCCACGGCATTGACAATCTTGCTCAGGGCCATGTTACGCGCAGTAGCGGGAACATCCGTACTGCCGCCGACAACACCGCCCACAACGCCTCCGGGTACTCCTCCTGCAACACCACCGGGTACGCCGCCCAGCACGCCGCCTTCTATGCCGCCGTCACGGCTGCCATCGGGATGCCCCGCCTGATTGCGCGGCCCCGGCTTGGCATCAGGCGCGGGTTGAGCCTGCCTGCTTTCGCGTTTTTGCACGGGCGGTTTACGTGGAGCGGGTTTTTCCGCAACAGGAGGCTGGGGTTTGACCACGGGATTTTCCAGCACGGGTTTCGGCGGTTCCGGGCGCGTTTCGGCCACAGGAGGAACCGGCACGGTAAATGTGGATTCCTCGGCCAGAAGGAGTTTTTCCTTTTTGGGTACGGGCCGTTCATGACGTATCTGCATGTCGGCAAAGCGCATGGACATGGCAATGGGACCGGCAGCGGCCGCCGGGAGCGCCATGCTCGGCGGCCGGACAGATGCCAGCAGCAGCGCCACGGTCACAAACATGCAGGACATGAGGCTTACGGCATAGTTACGGCTGCGCCTTTGCGCGGCCGTGTCACAATGCCTCGCCCGACGCAGATGACTGGGTGCTGATAACAAAGCGTCCCCCCCTCTTGGTCTTGGCCTGATCCACCACGTTGACAAAGGCGTCAAACGGGGCCTTTTCGTCCACGTGCAGATTCAGCAGTGCGCCGGGCATGGTGTCCAGCACCGCGGGCAGGTCATCTTTGCTGATTTCCTTGCCTTCATGGTGCATGGTGCCGTCTTTCTTGATGGAAATAACAAGCTCCCGGCCATGCTCTGCGTCCGGCACGCCTTCTTCGGCTTTGGGCAGGACGATGTCCAGCACAGGTTTGCTGAATGAGGCGGTAAGAATGAAAAAAACCAGCAGCATGAAAACCACATCGATGAGTGGCGTGAGGTCAATGGTGGCCTCTTCGTCCAGATCAAACATGGCTCCTCCTTACGCGGGTTCTTTTTCCGCTTTGGCCGGGCATGTTCCGGCCTGGTCCGGCCTGGCGTGATTCGAGGCCGCTGCGGCTCCAAAGGCAGGCCGGGCCGCGCCCTGGCAAAGTTCAAGCGCCCGGTAACTGTGTTCAACAGCTTCTATATGAAAGCCTTTGAACTTGAGCAGCAGAAAATAATAGAAAATCAACATGGGAATGGCCACGCACAGCCCCATGACTGTGGTTATGAGTGCTTCCCATATGCCGCCTGCCAGTTGGGTGGGATCGGGCGCGGCTTTGGCCGCAATGGTCCGGAATACGCCCACCATCCCCAGAACAGTGCCAAGCAGGCCCAGAAGCGGAGCAATCATGGCAATAAGGCGCAGCCAGCAGAGGCTTTTGGTGACCTGCTCGAAGTTGCGGTGAAACAGATAGGCCACCTCCGCGCGGATATCCTGTGAATGGCCGCTATGGGTCTTGACCACGTCACGGATGATGGCGATCAGGGGATTGTCGCTGCTGTTATTGCGCAGGCAGCGGCTTTCGCCCGTGTTTTCCAGATCAAGAAAACCGTGCTGGAAGTTTTTCCAGACAAGGGAAAGGTAGAAGAAGGTGCGCAGGGCAATGTACAGCCCCGCGCAACCCACAACTACAAGCGCGCAGCCCGAAGGGCCGATGGCTGAATAGATTGAGGCCAGGGCCACGGTATGTTTCCTTACCTTATATGTTTTCCTGAACAGGTGCTGCGCACTGCTTGTCGCAGAGGGTGCGGACAAAGGCTGTGAATGCTTCACGAGCCATGCGGCAGTCCTCGGCATCAGGATGCTTGGCGGCTTCTTCAAGCCGCGCGCGCCGTTCCTCGGTCATGGGGTGCGCGTCTCCGGCCATTTTCTGCATCATGGCCACAATGGCGGGGTCCACACGCCCCTGGCAGAGAAATGTTCCCAGCACCCGATTGCCCCGCTCGGGATCATCAAGCAGAGCCTCGCCCTGAACTTTGCACTGGGCGGCGTGATCGGAATGGGGCCAGGCGCCCAGCGTGCCGAACAGGGCCACATTGCAGCCCGATATGCGCTCCATGTATTTTTGGGCTCCGGCATCGGGCATGCCCTTGTCTACCCAGTAACCCACGGCAACGAGGTCAAAACCCTTGGGATCGGGAGCCTCTTCCACCGGATGCAGGCTGCACCCGGGCAGGGCTTCGGCCACAGCTTCGGCCACTTTGCGGGTATTTCCGGTACGGGAGGAGTAAACGACGAGGCTTTTCATTAAATATTCTCCTTGCCGAAGGCTTCACGCAGGGCGAAAAAGCCATCGCGAGCTTCAGGAATAAGTTTTTTGTTTTCACGGCCCACATAGACGGAAAACAGAACCGCGCCCGCCGCGTCAAAGAACTGCACACTGTGGCTCTCCAGACCCATAAAGGGCAGGGAGAGAAAACAGATATGCGCCACTTCTTCGCTGCAGATATGCCCGCCCAGCGGCTGTCCGGACACGAGGTTGAAATAGCCGCCGCCGTGCTTGCCGGAGGGGATGCAGCCCTTGATTTCAATAACGCTGCGCCCATGACGCATAATAAAGGTTGCGCCGGGCCAGCGGGTAAGCCCGTCCCATACGGCGTCAAAATCCGTTTCACGGGTAAAGGCTCGCATGGTCGGCGGCAGAGCCTCGGCCGCGCGCAGTTCGCTTACCGAGCATTGGCGGGCGATGGTGTCGAGCATTACCATCTTTTTTTCAGCAAGCATTTTTTCCACTTGCTGGCACAGGCTTTCAGTCTGACAGGGGGTAGCGGGGCAGGTGGTCATGGCAATTCTCCTTTATGCCGCGGACGTGGCGGCGTTGCGGGTGTCGGCTTCTTCCGGCAGCGTGTCTTCATCGGCCTTGGTCAGGGGCAGACGAAGAGCATGGCGGCCCATAAGGGCAAGAAGCTCCAGGTCGTGAGTAATAAGAAGTATGCAGCGGCCCTCTTTGGTCTGCTCCTCAAGGGCCTGGGCAAGGCGGGTCATGTTCAGGCCGTCCAGGCCGCTTGTAGGCTCGTCCAGGATGAGCAGACCGGGCTTTTTCGCCAGGGCGCAGGCAATGACAAGCCGCTGTTTTTCGCCGCCCGACAATGACTGGGGGTGGCGCAGGGCCAGATCTTCCAGACCGAATGCGGTCAAAAGGGCCATGGCCTCGCCCTTGTCGCGGCAACCGGCCAGTTCCAGGCAGGTGCGCACTTCAGCCAGGGCGGTGCGCATATGCAACTGGTGGTCGGCATTCTGCAGGACAATGCCTGTGCGGGACAGACGCTCGGCATTGGTCAGGAGCTGGCCCGACAGGCGTATTTCCCCTGCCTGGGGCCGGTTCAGCCCGGCCAGCACCCGCGCCAGGGTGGTTTTACCCGTGCCGTTGGGGCCGATCAGGGCAGTGAAGCCGGCGGGCAGGCTCATGCGGGCGTTTTCATACAACGGTTGCTGGTCCTTGTGGGCGTAGGTCAGGCCATGTACGTCCACAAGCTTTTCGCCTGCTTCGGAAGAAGAAGGCAGCAAGGGACGGGCATCAGGCACGCAGGCCTGGCGTAAACCGTAGCGGGCGCGCAGTTCGGCATCCTGAAGGATGGAAAAGTCGCCTTCTTCCTGGATGCGGCCATCCTGCATGATCACGACCCTGTCGGCCACGTCGGCCAGCCAGTACAGACGGTGGTCCACCACCAGGATGGCCATGCCTTTCTGCTTGAGCTCATTGAGGCGCAGGGCCAGCTCCGCCGTGGATTCCGGATCAAGGTTGGCTGTCGGCTCATCCAGGATGAGCGCCTGCGGATGCTGTGTCCATAAAACGGCAAGCCCCACCTTCTGCTTCTGGCCTTCGGAAAGCTCGTGGATGGAAGACCCCAGCAGGGGCTCCAGCCCGAAGTGGCGCACTGCGCCGTTGACGGCTTCGTGCATCTGCGGCACGGCAATACCTTGCCATTCGAGGGCAAAGGACAGTTCGTCCTCCACGTTGAGAGCAAAAAACTGCTGTTCCGGATCCTGAAAAAGGGTGCCGGCCTGACGCGCCAGCCGGGGCAGTCCCTGTTCTGTCGTAGGTACGCCGTTGACCAGAACGCGGCCTTCGAGCTTGCCTTCAAAATGCAGAGGGCACAGGCCGTTTGCCAGACGGATGAGGGTGGATTTTCCACAGCCGCTGGCTCCGGTGCAAAGCACCAGCTCGCCCGGTTTGACCTGCAAGGAGATATCGCGCACTGCGGGCCGCTGCTGGAATGGATAGGTGTAGGTGACATTGTCAAAACGCAGCATCAGCGCATACCTCCAGTCGGGCCGCCCATGGTGAACTGGCATACACCCGCGCCCACGACGACAAGCACGGCAGCCGCTATGAGCAGGCTGTCACGGCGCGTCCAGGCTTTTTTACGGTAGGGGGTAAGGCTCTCGCCCATGCCGAGTCCCTTGAGTTCCGCCGCAATGCCCAGGTCTTCAGAGGTGCGCAGCGAGCGGAAAAGCAGGGGGGTAAACAAAAGGCGCAAGCTGAGCACGGGGTGACGGGTCAGGGTCCAGGGATTCAGGCGGTACCCGCGCAGCTTGAGGGATTCCGTTACCTGTTTGACGTCGTTTATAAACGTGGGAATAAACCGGATAATGACTGCCGAAGGCAGATAGATGCAAAAAGGCAGGCGCAGGCCGCGCAGGGCATCCAGCAGGTTCTGTACCCGGCTTGAAAGCGCAAGGGGCAGTACCACATGCATCATGGTAAGCATGCGCAGGAAAGGAATGGTCAGTGAGGCATAATCCATGCTGCCCATGAGCCGGGGCGAGATGCGGCCCATAACCCACACACAGCCCAGGGCCATGAGGCACATGACGGTCATAACGGCATAGGCCACAAGCAGGGCCTTGGGGCGGCGCATGAAAAGCGCGTAGCACAGCGATGCCGTCACGAGGACAAGCTGCCCCGCAAGGTTGGAAACGGCCAGCGTACCCACAGAAGCAAGAAGGCTCACCGCAAGTTTTGCCCGCACATCCGCCTCATAAAGCCAGCCTTGCGGCAACGGGGTATTACTGGCGTACAATGCCTGCATGACGCAGCTCCCTTACGGCTCCGACACCGGTAAAAAGACCCATAACAGCGCCAAGGTAGCCAAGAGCCACCACAGGTATGGCAGCCATGAGCATGGCGGGGTTTTCCCGCATGAACAGCCACGAGACACCCAACGAGCAGACGCGGAACATGATGTCGAACACGGCCACGGCCACCAGTGGTCCCCAGGGCCTTGCATAACCGCCTACCAGCAGGGCCGCGGCCTCTGCCGTCAGGGCTGCCGCAAGCATGGCGGGCAGCAGGGTGAGGCTCGCACCGAGCAGCAGCGCGCTTACAAGCATGTTGATAAGCACAAAAAGTACCAGTGTGCCTGGTTTGCGCACCTTGAACAGCATAACTACCAGAAGGGTTGTGAACACGAGATTCTTCAGAAGAAGAGAAACCGGATTCATCCCCCCGCCAGCCAGGGCTATCAGCAGAGTGGATATTTTGGCAGCAGCCGAAAACACCCCGATGACCACCAGTTCGTGCGCGCTCCAATAGCGCTTGACCGTGGATTTCATATATGTCTCCTGGCCCGTCTCTTACCTAAATTGAATTTGAATTTCAATATCAAAAGAGACGGGCCACCGTACTTAGAATTCTATACTTACCTTGACATTGGCGTGTACGCCGGGCTCGTAAATGGATTCGCCCGTGCCGAGCGCATACTTCTGGTTAAAGATGTTGAGTACTTCGCCAACGATGGCGTACTGTTTGTTTTCGCCGAATTTTACGCCCATCATGGCGTTGGCCGTTGTCCAGGAACTGTTGGAATAGATGGTGCGGGTAGAGCCGCTTTCCTGTTCGTTCTTGGTGGCAAAGCGAATGTAGGCATCACCGATGACGTCCAGGCTTTCAGTGACCGGGTAGAGCGCCCGCACGCCGGTGCGTCCGGTCCATTCGGGGGTGCCGGTTTTCCAGGTCTTGTAGTTGCCGTTGTCAAACTGGCGTTTCATCCAGGTCAGGTCGATGTAGGGCGTGAAGCCGTAGGGCAGGTCGTAGCTGCCGCTGAATTCCACACCGTGTGTTTTGGCCTGGCTGACGTTCTTGTAATAGAACAGGTTGTTACCGGCCTGCTGTGACGAAATATAGTCTTCGGCCACAGTGTAAAATCCGGTAAGGTCAAGGTTGAGACCGTGAGCGGAGTAGCGCGCGCCCAGTTCCCAGGTGTTGGATTTTTCAGGGTTCAGGTCGGGGTTGGGGTACACGGTGCCGCCGCCCATGGCGGAAGTGACGTACTTTTCCTGAAGGTTGGGAACACGGAAACCCTGGCTGAAGCCCGCGCGCAAGGTCAGGTCGTCAATGCCCTGCCACATGAGGGACACGTTGAATACGGGGTGTGATTCCCATGTGTCGCCGGTGGAGCCTGCGTCAATATCGCTGAATACGGGGTTGGGCGCCATAGAGGTTCTTTTACGCTGCCAGCCTTCGGCGGTTCCCATATGCGACTGCACCCAGGTCTGCCGAACGCCGTAGGACAGTGTGAAGTCCCAGGGCAGCTTGCTTTCCATAAGGGCGTACAGGGCGTGGGTGTCCATATAACCCTTGTACTTGTAGTGCTTGTCGGTCAGGGTTTTCACGGTTATCATGGGATTAGGCTTGATAACCGTCGTTGTATCTGTGTCCGTGGTGGCATCAAGACTGTCCCTGTTGAATTCATAGCCGGCGATGAGGTAGTGATTCTCGCCGATGGACCAGTCGGACTGAAGGCTTGCGCCCCACTGCTCGTTCTTGTTGTCCGCGTGGTTGTCCATAAGCATGGACATGGGGGCTTCCGCCACTTCCACATGGTTGAGCATTTTTTTCTTGCTGTGCTGCCAGAAGGCGTCAAGACGCAGGCGCGGCAGGAAGAAAGCCACATCTTTTGCTTCGGCAAATACCGCGGCCTTTTTGCGTTCCCAGGGCGAAATGTCCACAAAGAAATTGGGCGAGCTGGTGTCGCCGGACATTATTTCGCTGTAAAACTGTTCATACATGCCGCCCGCGGTAAAATTGGGGCTAAAGTCATAGCTCAGAAAGGCCGAACCGGACTGCTGCTTGAACTTGGAATGTTTGGCTTCGCCATCGGGGGTGGACAGGTTGTGCTGATAGGTGTTGGCCCCTGTTGCGCGATATTTGAAGCCTTCATAGCCGCCAAACAGGGAGAGGCTCTCGGCAAAACCTCTGGTGGAGCCGTTGTAGCTTGTGGTTATCTGTCCCTGTATGGGTTTTTGCCCGCCCTTTTTGGTGATGATGTTGACAACGCCACCTAGCGCTTCAGAGCCGTACAGCACCGAGGCGGGACCTTTGATGACCTCAACGCGCTCGATCATGGCGGGGTCGATGAGCAGGGCTGTTCCGTCCATGGACTTGTTTTCAGCGATTTTTTGCCCGTCAATGAGAATGAGCACACGGTTGGGGCTTTCCCCACGGATGGAAATACGCTTCAGGCCCTGCGCGCCGGAGTTGACAACCTGTACCCCGGGGATGTCCTGCAGCAGGCCGCCCACAGTGGCTGCGGGCGATGTCTTGATTTCTTCCTCCGTCATGACGCTCACGGCCATGGGCACATCCAGCAGCTCTTTTTCAACTCGCGACGCGGATACCTTGACCGTTTCGGTCTGCAGGGGTTCGGCATGGGCGGGCGCGCTCCAGAGCAATGCCCCGGCCAGACCCAGGGGCAAGGCATGCCTGCGTAAGTTACGCAGCAAGATCATTGTTTTCCTCCAGCATGGTTTTAAGGTAATTGAGCAGCAATTGCGAAAGGTTCACCTGCCAAAACTGCCCTGCCAGCGTAAGCGTTACCCACCCCTGATCCTGCGTTACCAGACCCGCTCTCTGCCACTGGGCAAGCAGGGGGGACCAGATTTTGGCAAGAGGCAGGGCAAAGCGTTCTTCCAGCGCGGGCAGGTTCAGACAGCCCTGCTCCATGCCTTCGGCCACGGCCCGGAAGAGGAAGTAACGCTGCGGCGCTGGTTGCAGCATGCCCAAAGGTTTGCGCCCGTCGGCCACCTGCTGCATCCACGACTCATAGTCCGGCGTGTTGATATAGAAGTTTCCGGCAAAATTGCCGCCCGCACCGGGGCCGAAAGCCAGGCAGTTGGCGGAACCCTTGACGTAGAGGTTGTAGAGGTTGCGTTCTCTGGAGGTGCGCGCCCAATGGCTGATGGAAAGGCGGCGGTAGCGGGCCTGCGTCATGGCTTCTACCGATGCGGCAAACATGGCTGACTGGGCGGGGGCATCGGCTGCTGGAGGAATGCTGCCTTTCTCGATGGCCTTGCCCAGCGGCGTCTGGCCGTACACGTTGAGCTGGTAGCAGTCGGCCCCGTCAAGGTTGACAGACTGGGCCACGGCAATGTCTTCAAGCCAGCAATCCATGGTCTGCCGGGGGAAGCCGTAAATAAGGTCAACAATGACGGCAGCCTGATTGTAGCTCATAAGAAGTTCGAGGCCGCGCACCATGTCTTCGCGTGTGCCAAGGCGGCCCATGGAGCGCCGTATTTCCGTATTGAAGCTTTGCACGCCCAAAGAAAAACGATTGGCCCCGCCGGCAAAGCAGGCTTCCATTTTCCGGGCGTCAAAGTTGGTGAGACGTCCTTCAACGGTGACTTCGCAGTCATTGGCCAGGGGCAGGTTTTCACGGGCAGCCTTGAGGATGCGTTCCAGGTCCGCGGCTTCAAGCGCGGTGGGAGTGCCGCCGCCCAGATACAGGGCGTGCACGGGGGTGCTTTGCGCGGCAGTGCTGTCACGCCATTGGGCCAGTTCGGCCAGCAGGGCGTCCGTGTATACGCGGCTGTCGTCTTCGCCGTAGTGTTTGTTGTAAAAGCCGCAGTAAAGGCAATGGGTCTGACAAAAAGGCACATGGATATATGCTACGGTTTTGCCCTGCATAGGCGTTTGGAGCAGCGCTTCAAGCGTCGAATGCATCTCTTCTTCGGAAAGGGGTTGATTACCCAGGCCAGGATGTATGGCGATTTTTCCATCAAAAGCGTGCGACAGGGGAGACACCCCTTCGCGGGCGAAATATTTGTCCGGCTTGGGCCGGATGAGCGAATCCGGGCCGGACGGGCTATGGCAAACCGCCTGATCAGGGGACAATGCTTGAGTGTCGGACTGCATGGTTCTTCCTTTGCTGGCCCACATGGTCGGCCATAGTTAGTCTTGTCTAATTTGTTTAGCTGAGTTTACAAAAATGAAATCCAAAGTCAATTCCCTTTTTGAAAATAAATGAAATTTTTTAAAATATAAAAATATCTCATTGTATTATAATGATATTATTTTGCTATACTTTATCACGGGTGTGTGTCGCGCACGACAGGATTTTTTCACTTTGAAGCGCTTGCCCGGCGGCGAAGCGCCCCTGTTGCCGCCGTCCGTAACTTCCTCCGTCGCAACGGGCAAAGCACGTTCGCCTGCGCGCATTTGTAGTGCGCAATTTTCAGAAACTCAGCGTAAGCAGTCATGATCTGCAATGTTCTCATTGAGTTCATGTTGTCACTTGTCTGACCATCTGCACGGGGCCTCAGAAGCATAATCCAGGCATACGCCGGGCGTGACAGCGCCATGCGAAAGGTTAACGCCGGGGGTGCAGGAATGTTCGTACCGGCAGGTGTGTGGCGAAGACGCAGAAGATGGATGTTCAATGTTGCGGATTGCAGCCGGTGACAAAAAAGGGTTCTCTCTCGAAAACAGGAATGCCTGCCTTCGGGAGAGAACCCTGTTCGTTCGGGTTCGGCCGTTTTGCTGCCGGTTCAGGAAGTGGTATTGGCCGTTACGTTATTTTTTCGTGCACGCAATCTGGCGGTCAGCCAGTCTTTTTTTCAGATTTTCTGCCACGACTTCCGGGTCTGTCGGTTTGCGGGCAATGCCGCTTTCCATGGCGGCTTTGGCTGTGGCCGCCGCCACCCGGGGAGCCACGTCGCTGTTGAGCGTGGAGGGAATAATGTAGCCGGGGCTGAGTTCTTCGGGCTTGACCAGACCGGCGATGGCGTAGGCCGCCGCAATTTTCATGGCATCGTTGATATCCGTGGCGGCAACATCAAGAGCGCCACGGAAAATACCGGGAAAGGCCAGAACGTTGTTGATCTGGTTGGGGCAGTCGGAGCGGCCTGTGGCCACAACCTTGGCTCCGGCGTCCAGGGCGCGCTGGATGGGCCATATTTCGGGAATGGGATTGGCCTGGGCAAAGACGATGGGGTCTTTGGCCATGCTGCGGATCATATCTTCATCAAGCGTATCCGGAGCGGAAACACCGATAAAGACATCTGCCCCCTTGATGGCTTCGGCCAGGCCGCCCTTGATTTTCTGCGGGTTGGTGCGGCGGGCGATTTCTTCCTTATAGGCATTCATGCCTTCGCTGCGGCCATCCCATATGGCCCCGCGCGAGTCGCACATGATAACGTTTTTCAGGCCAAGGGCCATGAGCAGCTTGATGATGGCAATACCGGCAGCCCCTGCACCGCTGGTAACCACGGTGATGTCATCAAGTTTTTTGTTCACCAGCTTGAGTGCGTTGATAAGCCCGGACAGGGTAACCACGGCGGTTCCGTGCTGGTCGTCATGAAAAATGGGGCCTTTGAAAATGCCGTTTTTCTTCAGGGTGTCTTCAATGACAAAGCACTCCGGCGCCTTGATGTCCTCAAGGTTGACGCCGCCGAAGGTGGGGGCCATAAGCTCCACCAGTTCGACGATTTTGGCTGTGTCTTTGGTGTCAACGCAAATGGGAAAAGCATCCACATCGCCGAAGGTCTTGAACAGCAGGGATTTGCCTTCCATAACCGGCATGGCGGCTGCGGGGCCGATGTTGCCCAGGCCCAGAACTGCAGTGCCGTTGGATACCACACAGACAAAGTTGGAGTGGTTGGTATAAACGTCGAGTGTTTCGGGCTGGCGGTAAATTTCCATGCAAGGTTCGGCCACGCCGGGCGAGTAGGCCAGGGTGAGGTCATCGGTATCGCGCACGGGCGCCTTCACGCGCACCTCGATTTTGCCCTGATACTCTTTATGCATGGCCAGGGCTTCATCCCGCAGATTCTTGATACGAGACATTGTACACTCCTTGACTGGTGTGGTGCGCTTCCGGGCGGCGCGTTCCGCACGGCGCGGGGGGCTGCACCCATGACAGGCATGGGCAGGCGGAAGCGAACAGCCTGTCGGGCTGTTGGGTAAATTGTATTTTCCGCAGCATATGCCGGTTCCGGCACAGGCGCAGGGTTGTGGCCCCGGCGCACCCACGTGACAAACCATATGGGACGCGCCGGAAACTCAGTCTTTCATATGAACTTTGCCGTCTCTTGCCCAATAGCGCAAGCCGCTGTGTTGTTTGAGTATTTCAAACGTGTCATCCAGGGCGGCGGCATCCTGCGCGCGAAAGCGTATTTTCACCTGGCGCGTGCCGTTGTCAGCGGCGGCCGAGAGCACGGAAATGACGCTCATGCCGTGCGTTTTGAGTGTATCCAGAATTTCGCGGATGGTGCCTGGCTGGTTGGGCAGAATAAAGCCCGCTTCTTCGCCGCCCTGCTCAGCCCCGCTCATATTGAGCAGCGCGTGGAAAATATCCCAGCCCGTGATGATGCCGACCAGCTTGTCTTCGTCGTCAACGACTGGCAGACAGGCCACGTGCCTGTCAAACATGGTTTTTGCCGCCTGCTCCACGGTATTGTTGTAATGAATGGTAACAGGCGCGACCACCATGACATCCTTGACCTTTGTTTCGGCCAGAATGTCCAGGGCTTCAAGAATTTCAAAGCCGGTAGTGTGCTGCGGGGCAAAAGCCTTGAGGTCCGCAGAGGCTACAAGCCCCACCACTATGTTATCCCGGTCCACCACGGGCAGGTAGTTGATCCGGTTGTCCTTAAGAAGTTTTCTGCATTGCAGCAGGGAGGTGTCAGGCACGACAGTGATTACATGGGGCTTCATCCAGTCTAGTATAAGCATGGCATCCTTCCTTTTGGCGGATAAGGCTTTACTCCGCCGGGCAGAGCATTCAGGACGTATGCGGAACAGGCCCGGAACAGCAGGCTCCGGGCCTGTTCTCTATATGCCGGTGGCTCAGCCTTTGGCGCAGCCGCAGCCACAGCCCTGCATTTTTTTGCGCAGGGCTTCAGGCAGGATGCCCCTTACCGACTCCATACTGACCATCCGGCGCATGATGCCGAGCTGGTCTTGCAGGGGCAGTTGTTTGGGGCATACGCTGTCACAGGCCAGCAGGCCCATGCAGCCGAACACGCCGTTATCATCGCCGATAAGTTCATAATAATCCGCAGGGGTACGGTTGTCACGCGGGTCGATATAGAAGCGCGCCATGCGGTTGATGGCTGTGGCTCCAATAAAGTCTTCCCGCATGCGGGCTGTGCCGCAGGCGGCGACGCAGCAGCCGCATTCAATGCATCTGTCCAGTTCAAAGATTTCCGTAGCCTGGCTGTTGCTCATGCGCTCTTCCTGGGCATCCGGATTAAACTCTTGATTGGTATGAATCCACGATTCGATTTTTTTGCCCACCTGGCGAAACCATGTACCCGTGTCCACAGACAGGTCGCCGAGCAGCTTGAAAACCGGCAGGGGGTGCAGGGTGATATGGTCCGGTAGATCGCTGGTTTGCGTGTGGCAGGCCAGCCCCGGACGCCCGTTGATGACCATGCCGCAGGAACCGCAGATGCCCGCCCGGCAGCAGAAGTCAAACTGCAGGGAAGCATCAAGTTTTTCGCGTATGAGGTTCAGTGCGATAAAGAGCGTCATGCTGGGGTGCTCTTCAAGCTGGAATGTCTGCATATGCGGGTATGAGCGAGGGTCCAGCGGATTATAACGAAAGATTTCAAATGTAAGATTACGTCCCATGGTACCCCCCTTAGCCTTTCTGATCGTAAGGAACGATCTGGTCTTCCTTGATGTCGCCGGGAATGATCTTGCCGCCGCCGTACCCCCGGTCGCCGGGGGGCAGAATATAGAACGGCGTAGCCGGTTCATATTTAAGCGTGGGCAGGCTGTCGCCTTCCTTCCAGTAGGCGAGGGTGCGGTTGAGCCAGTCCTGGTCATTGCGTTCCGGGTAATCTTCACGAGCGTGAGCGCCGCGGCTCTCTGTACGCACAAGCGCGCCGTATGCCGTGCACAGGGCCAGCTTGAGCATGCCGGGAACCCGCAATGCCATGGAAAGCTCGGCATTG
>NZ_JAHZAA010000050.1:0-12430 GCF_019424165.1 Desulfovibrio sp.
ATCAACATTGATGACAGCACCGGGAACCAGCACCAGACAGCTTTCAACCACGTTTTCAAGCTGGCGGATATTGCCCGGCCATTCATAGCCCGTAAGATAGTTGAGCGCCTCGGTGCTGAACGTTTTTGCGGGCATGGTATTGTCTGTGCAGACCTTCTCCACAAAATGGGCCACAAGCAGCGGGATGTCTTCCCTGCGTTCGCGCAGGGGCGGCAGAGGAATCTGCACCACATTGAGCCGATAGTAGAGGTCATCGCGAAACGTACCCTTTTCCACCATGGCGGCAAGGTCTTTATTGGTGGCGGCCACCACGCGGATGTCCACCTCAATTTCCTCTCCTCCGCCAACGCGCTCAAAGCGCCGTTCCTGAAGTACGCGCAACAGCTTGACCTGAAGATCCGGCGTCAGTTCGGCAATTTCATCAAGAAAAAGCGTACCGCCATCGGCCTGTTCAAAACGCCCCCGCCGCATGGCGACTGCCCCGGTAAAAGATCCCTTTTCATGCCCGAAAAGCTCGCTTTCAAGCACGCCGGGATTGAGCGCCATACAGTTAACGGAAACAAAAGGATTGTCTTTGCGCGGGCTTGTATAGTGGATGGCGCGGGCAATCAGCTCTTTACCCGTACCCGATTCACCTGTGATCAGCACGGTTGACCGGCTGGGGGCGGCGCGTTCGACCATAATGAGCACATCACGTATGGCGCGGCTGCGCCCCACAATCTTGTGGACGCCGTAGCGGTCTTCCATCACTTCCTGCAACAGGCGATACTGCCGGTGCGCGCGGGCAAGTTCCACCGCATTGTGAATGGAAAGCAGCAGTTCATCGTTGGAAAACGGCTTGGTAATATAGTCGAAAGCGCCATACTTCATAAGTTCCACAGCACTTTCAATGGAGCCGAATGCCGTCATGATAAGCACGGGAATATACGGCCAGCTTTTCTTGACCCGCTCCAGCACCTGACGCCCCGTTACCTTGGGCATCTTCATGTCCGTGACCACTACGTCAACTTCGCTTTCATCCAGAAAGGCCAGCGCCGTTTCGGGGTCGCTGATGGCGGTAACGGTGTACCCTTCGTCTTCCAGCAGGGTCTGCAGAACAAGAAGGTAGTTTTTTTCGTCGTCGATAATCAGAATATGCGCTTTTTCACTCATGAGACTATTCCTGTACCCCGGCATGGGCTTCGGGCAGCAGCACACGTACAAGAGCGCCGCCTTCCGGGCCGTTTTCCAGTTGGATCACGCCGCCGTGGCTTGTGATAATGGACTGCACAATGGGCAGGCCAAGGCCTGTCCCCCCGTCTTTGGTCGTAAAGAAGGGATCCAGCAGGTTGGCCAGAACGGAGGCGTCAAAACCGGGGCCGGAGTCGAGAAACTCCAGCCGCACATGCCCCTCGCCGTCATGAACTCCACTGATGTGCAGCACGCCCGGGCCGTCCATTGCCTGTTGTCCGTTCACCAGAATATTGTAAAAAGCGCGGTACAGCAAATCCTTGTCGCCATGAACGAAAAGGCCTTCTTCAGTATTACGCTCCAGCGCCACATTGCGCCGCCCCATATCGCCCTCCAGAAAAGCCAGCACCTGGTCCAGCACAAGGCTTACATCAACCAGGTCCTGCTTGGGCTGCCTGGGGCGGGCATAGTCAAGAAAGTCGTTTACGGTTTGTGAAAGGCGCACGGACTCGTCAAAAATGGCTCCCAGTATACGTCTTGTTCCTGCATCGGCATCACTGCGACGTTGCAGCAGCTCGGCACTGGAACGGATGATGCCGAGAGGATTTCTGATTTCATGAGCAATACTGGCGATCACGCGGCCCATGCTCACAAAGCGTTCGTTGCTGTGAAGCTGCTTCTCGAGCTGGCGGTTTTTATTCATACGCTCGGCCAGCACACGCTCCGATCTGTGGATAAGCATGATCAAAAGACCAAAAAGCACCACCGAAGACATGAGGCACATGATCACGATAATGCCCTGAAACGTCACCACCTGCTCATAGTCGCCCGTAATGTCCTGCGTAAGCTCCAGTGCGCCCATGATGGGAGCTTCCTCACCGGGCTTGAGCGATTCCCCCCGCAAGGCGTACAACACGCGGAGAACAAAGGTTCCTTCTTCGGCAGCCTGAATGGAGCCTGCCATGCCGGGATTGTCGAAATTATTTCAGACTTGGGGGCCGCGCCGTGCAGCACCTCATCCAGATTGGCCGGAGAAAGCCCGGCACGGCCGATTTCTTCCTTACGGGTGGAGTACGCCACAATGCGTGAAAAATCATAAATGCGCAGACGCTCCACAGGCAGGCCGTGAATGACGGACTGCACCACCTGATCCAGCCGGTCGTACTGGGCGGGTTGCCGCAGAGAAATGCGCCCGTAGCCGAAAAGCGTGGGCAAGGCAAAACGCCGGAAAATCTGGCTGTTGAGGTTTTCCACCAGCAGGCGGGCAAAGCCTTCTTGCCGGGTCAGCAGCGTTTCGCGGGCCGAATTGGAAATAAAGAACGAAAGCACCAGGCTGGTGAGCAGAATAATCACCAGAGAAAGCCAGGACAGGGGCCGGGCGTAACTCAGGGGCAGCCCCTCGCCGGCATCGCCCCGAGCGCTGGCCGGAGAGCCGGTCGGAGAGCTGGCCTGCCCGCAATCATGGCTGTTGCCCGGCGGTACGCCGCGGCCGCTTCCGGCCTGCGCCGCGCCCTCCTGCCCGTTAGCCGCGGCAGTGGCATCAGAAGGCGGAGCCTGTTTTTTCTTAAAGAACGTCCACATGCCCTAAAACACCTGCTCCTGTAGCGGTACGGCCATAAAACTGTCCAGATCAGCCTGTTCACGCTCATAGTCAGGAGCGCCCAGGCGGGCGTTGGCAAGACGTTTGCCCAGCTCCACGGCGGGCTGATCCAGAGGATTCACCTCCATGAGCCAGCCGGTGAACAGGGTGGCTGCCTCAAGCAGCATCATGAAAGCCCCGGCAGACCGAGGGCCGGTATCTTCCACATCCAGATGCACCAGCGGCACGCCGCTCATGCAGAGCGCCATGCGCGTACCCAGCGCTTCGGCCTCAAGCAGCGCGCCCAAAGGCTTGCCGCGCAGCCAGGCCCATTCTTCCGGCAGGTCCTGACCAAAACTCCGGCCCGGCTGCTGGCCCCGGCCGGTAAGAAAAATGCAGCCCTTGTTGCGGCGGCCGTCCAGAAACATCTGGTTCACAGAATGCTGGTCCGTGACGCCCGTGGCCGACACAGGCAAAATGCCCTGCCCGTCCTTGCCCAAGCTTTCGGCCCATAGCTGCGCAAACCACGGCCCGAAGGCGGCCCACCGGGGAACGTAGCAGAAAAGGATCAGCTCGCTGTAGTCCTGCATTTCCAGCGCCCTGGCCCAGCACGCAAGGGCATAGGAAGGATGCTCGCCCACACGGCGCGGATTTTCCACCAGCGGCTGCGCCACATGGGTCGCGCCGTCCAGCAGCGCCCGCCAGTCAATGCCCAGAAAGGCGGCGGGCAGCAGCCCCACCGCGGAAAGAACGGAATAACGGCCCCCCAGATGGTCCGGCACTTCCAGCGAGGCCAGGCCGTGGCTCAAGGCCTCTTGCCGCAGATAGCCGGACACGGCGTCTGTAATCACGGTCATATGCTCGCGCCAGCCTTCACCAAGGGCATCCTGAAGCCATTGCCGCACAAGAAAATACTGTGCCAGCGTTTCAATGGTTCCTCCGGATTTGCTGATGCACACCACGGCTGTTTCCGCCGGATTCAGCGCGGCAAGCAGGGACTCAAACTCTTCGGCGCATACATTGTCGGCAATCCACAGGCTGGGTCCGGTGTGTCCCGGCCTGTCCTGACCCGGAGCAAAGGCTTTCTGCACGGCGCGCGCGCCAAGGGCCGACCCCCCGATACCCAGCACCAGCATGTGCCGGCAGGGGCGCGTACGCTCAAGCACTGGCGGCAGGCCGCTTTCAAGCGAGGCACGGTACGGCATGGACAGAAAAGGCAAAAGGCCCTGCGTGAGTTCGCGCTCCAGCCGTTGGCCCATTTCAGAAGCCCTGGCCTGAAGGGGAGCGGCGTCCGCCATATTCAACCTGTGACTGTAGGCTCTCGACCATTCAAGATAATGGGACATAGGCTTCTCCCTTATGCCGCTGCCGCCCAAGGGCAAAGGCGCGGCTTTAAAACGCGCGGAAGACATACACCGCCCGCGGGCAGACGCAGCGCGCGTCCGTCACAACAGGCTCAGAGGCTTGGGGGCAAAAAAGCGACGGCGTACGGCCTTGTAAGTCTGCGGGCGCACACCGAAGCGATAGCGCCACAGCACGCAGGCCTCGCGCGCGGCACAGGCCCGCACTTCTTTACAGTCGCCCGCACAGAGCATGCACTGCCGCCGGATGGCACGCAGGGCCTGACGGCCCGCTTCAGCCTCCGGTGCCGGGCATGTGCCGTCAGCCAGCAAGGCCAGGCGCCAGTCCCACAAAGGGCAATGCCTGTCAGCGCATGCGCGCACAGCCTTTCCGGAAGCCCCCTGACATTCAAGGCAAAACTGGCGGATAGCCGTAAGGGGGCCGGTTTTTCCGGCTCCCCGTACAGCGTGATCTATGGTGCGGGTGCTCAAGCGGTTTCGGCTCCACAGCATTTTTTGTACTTTTTACCGCTGCCGCAAGGACAGGCATCATTGCGCCCGACCTTGGGATTTTGCCTGCGATACGCCTCGGGCCTCAGAGCAACACCGTCCACATAAAAGATTTTTTCATCATGGCGGGCAAAAAAGCTGCGTTCGCCCAACTGGCGAGGGATGCCCTCCATTTCATAGTAGGCGTGAAACTCCACCACATCAAACAGTTCACCGTTTTTTCCGGCCGGCACGTCATTTTCAGCCCGGTCCACATCCAGACGCAGCCACTGCACATCCTTGGCCTGTTCCGTAAGCTTTTCCACAGAAATGCCCTCCCGGTAGTCCGGGTGGGTACTGTCTACAAGCCACTGGTAACGGCCGAGCACGTAGGCCGAATAGCGCGAACGCATGAGAGTTTCGGCATCGCCGGGCCATGCCGCGCCGTCCATATAAGGACGACAGCACTGATCAAGAGAATGGCCGCTGCCGCAAGGGCATTGCTGTTGCATGAAATCCACCTTGTTTTTAAAGCCCTCAGGGGGCGTATAACCCATAAATATTAACGCATGCCTGTCCGGGCGGCAAGAGCGCACAAGGGCCTGTTGTGCCTTTGGCTTCATAAATTCACAAAAGCCTGATGCCATTTGCGGCAGGCCGAACGCCCGCCGCAAACGCAGCCTTGCGGCCCGGATCAGCGCTTGCCGTGCGCACGCGCCGCCAAACCATTGCCACATACCCAGAATGCGGCCACACGGCACACCTGCGGTAAGCCCCTATACCGACAGCCGCGCAAACACACCAGAAACACAACCGGCTCCGTAATCAGCCTGTGTCCGCCTTATTCCCTGCCCCATCAGTTCGCGACGTCAACTCGTTGCATCAACCACTCCATTAACCGGCAATCGGCCAACCTCACCGACCCGCACGGTCAGCCTGCTCCGCCCTGCGCTTTCAACCCTGCACGCATAAAGCACAGGCAATTGTGATTCAAATCACTATCAATACAACATGAAGTAATATTTGATTTTTAATAAAAAACCACACAAAACATCCCGCTTTTCCCCTACGGAAAAACAAGCTGTAATACCAGCGCAAAAAAAGGATTCAGCCTCAGCGCACCTGCCCGGAAGAGAAAACATAGCAAAAAACCATACAAAACATATACTGAATAATATTCATTAAATACATAGATATACAAAACTTATAAATGCACTATGAATATAATTGGGCATTCAAACATCAAAATGTAGCTGAAAACTATATTTTTCAACTGTTACATCAAAACAGATGCATTCTTACAAGAACAGCTTGTGACAGAAATACTATATCTTATTGGTCAACATTTAAGGTTAACAAGCAATGATAGTTAGATATTTTTTGTCACAAAAAATACAAACCTCATTGACGCAGTTGTTTTAATATAATAATCTTTTTGTATGGATTAATTGAGTCAGAAATTACATAATTTAATTGCCCTTTACCAATGCCTCATGTACAGTGGGGCGTAACCGCGCGTGACGCAAGGGGGTTGTCATGTCGGCATTATCAGAACGTGAATACCTGGCTGAAGAAATTTGCGAACTGTATTCAAAGCTTGCCGGTGATGCGTATGCGGAAGACCTTGCCCGTGCCAGAGATCTGGCGCAGGCAGAAGCACCCCATGACCACTGGCTGCAAACCAACAGGCTGGACTACGAATCTCGCCTGTTTCTTTATCTTAGCGCGGCCTACGCCATGCGGTGTATGAAAAATGAACCCTATAAGTGTGCTGTTTTTATGCGCAACGCGGCTGAAGCCCTCAACAGGCCAAAGCCTAGCTAAACGCGGAACCAGGGGAAATCCCGAAGCGCGTGCTCGGGATTTCCTTATATATTGTGCCCGGCGCTGGTTGTTTACCGGGGTAACATCACCAGGATTATGTCAGGAAGCAAGGATCCACCATGCGGGAAAAACACATCGGATTCAGAACCATTCTCACCAGCCTTTTGTTTTTGGCTCTCGGCATGGCACTGTCTTCAGGCGTGGCCTTCGGTGAGGAACGTATTCCCTTCACCTACCCGGCCTTCAGCGCCAAAAAGATGCCGCCGGTTTTCTTCACCCATGACCAGCATATCGCCTATCTGGAAGACAAGGGGCAAGACTGCACCGCCTGCCACCAGATGACGGACGACGGGCTGTCAGAGACGTTTTTGAACGTAAGAAACGTCGCTCCCGGCAAGCAGATGGATTATCTGCATGCCACCTGTACCGAGTGTCATGTCAAGCTTGCCAAAGGCCCCCGCCTTGTAGACTGCCGGGTCTGCCACAGCGAGCGCATCGCATCTGAGTACGCCGCCAAAAAATAGCCGGTGGCTCACTGCATTAAGGAAGAAAGAACGTTAGGAGGCAGAATCAGATGCTTGACTTTATTACCGGACCCCTTTTTGTCATTTCACTTGTCATTTTTGCAGTAGGCATGCTGGCCCGCGTGTTTCTTTACGTGCGCGGCCTGGACTCACGCCTTGAGCGCGTAGCCTACCGCTATCACACAGACCGTTCCATTCCCGGTGCGCTGGCGTCCATTTTTAAATGGCTCATTCCCGGCGGTACTGACGGTTGGCGCACGCAGCCCGTAGCCACTACGCTGTTTTTCCTGCTGCACTTCGGCGCTGTGCTGGTGCCGCTTTTTCTGCTGGGTCATACCGTACTGCTTGAGCGCTACCTGGGCATAAGCCTGCCCTCGCTGCCCGGAACCCTGGCCGACATTCTTTCAGTGCTCAGCCTGGTGGCCATTCTGTTGCTGGCAGCGCGGCGCATGACATCGCCCGCCCTGCGGCAACTGAACAGCCGCGCGGACTGGTTCATTCTGCTTTTGACCTTTTTGCCCTTCGCCACCGGGCTTATGGCCCGTCTGGATACCTCGGCCTATCAGAGCTGGATTGTTCTGCATGTGCTGAGCGGCGAGCTTTTTCTTATTCTGGCCCCCTTTACCAAGCTTTCGCACATCGTGCTCTTTTTCCTGTCGCGTGCCCAGATCGGCATGGACTTCGCCATCAAAAGAGGCGGAGCTACCCGCGGCGGCGCTTTCCCCTGGTAAGACGGGCAACAGTATTATTATTTTCGCCTGAAAGGAGCGAACCATGTCCGAACTGCTTTGCACCCCCACTCCCATCACCACCAAGGAAGGCATCCTCGATCTGCTGAAGGATAAGGGCGGGGCGCAGTATTACAGCCAAATGAAGGAAATGAAGGTCGACCAGGCAGCCCTGGCCCGCGACCTGGAGCAGACCTGCAAATCGCGCACCCGCACGTGGCTCGATATCTGTGCCCACTGCGCCATGTGCGCCGACAGCTGCTTCTTTTACAGAACAAACAATAACGACCCCACCCAGATCCCCTCGTACAAGATACAGGCGACCCTGGGTGAGCTCTTGCGCCGCAAGGGCAAGGTCGACGCCGCTTTCATGATCAAATGCATGGACGCTGCCTGGGGCAAATGCACCTGCTGCAACCGTTGCGCCGTCTATTGCCCGCACGGCATCGATACCGGCGTCATGTTCAGCTACCTGCGCGGCATCCTTTTCAAGCACGGCTTTATTCCGTGGGAAATGAAGATCGGCTCCGGCATGCACCGCGTGTACGGCGCGCAGATGGACGTGACCGAAGAAGACTGGATTGAAACCTGTGAATGGATGGTGGAAGAGCAGCAGGAAGAATGGCCTGACCTTGAAATACCCGTGGAAAAAGAACATGCCGACGTCATGTATGTTCTCAACGCCCGCGAGGTCAAGCACTACCCTGAAGATATTGCCCTGGCAGCCATACTCTTCCACGTGACCGACACCAACTGGACCGTGCCGCGCGAAGGCTGGGAAAACACCTCGCTGACCATGTTCGCTGGCGACTGGGAAGGCTGCGCACAAAACGTCAAGCGTATTTACGCCGCCGTTGAGCGCATCAAGCCCAAAGTGGTTGTGGGTACCGAATGCGGGCATGCCCACCGCGCCACAGTCATTGAGGGGCCTTACTGGGCCGGACGCGAGAGCGGCGACCCGCCGGTGCGCTTCATGCACTATGTGGAATGGGTGGCGGAAATGCTGCGCACGGGCAAGATCAAGATAGATCCGGCCAAGAAGATCAAGGTTCCCTGTACGCTTCAGGACTCATGCAACTACGTGCGCAACCACGGCCTTGGCATGGCTACCCGTGAAATCATGAGCTATATTGCTGAGGATTTTCGCGAAATGAGCCCCAAGAGCGACCATAACTTCTGTTGTGGCGGGGGCGGCGGCCTCAACGGCATTGGCATTTACCGGCAGGAGCGCAACGTGGCGCTCACCAACAAGCTGGCGCAGATCAAGGCCACCGGTGCCGAAATGGTCATCACGCCCTGCCACAACTGCTGGGACGCCATCCGCGACATGATGGAAGTGTACGAAGAACACAACATCAAGTGGTCTTTCCTCAAGCCGATGCTGGTGGATATGCTGATCATACCTCCGCACATCCGCCATATCGAACCTGAATAGACTAAAGTGACAGTACCGCGATTTATTTGTCCTTTTGCTAGTCGCGGTTCTGCCCAAGGGCGCATCATGAACGCCCGTTGGCCGGGCAAGACATCCCGCTTGCCCGGACAACAATGAAACCTTTGCAGCCGGCAACAGCAGAAAACCTGTTCAGGGCCAGGGGCTTTTTACAGCGCCACACCTCAGGCGGTGGCGGCAGAAACAGCCCCCAGCAGCGCCTCACCGGTACAGGACTTGTTCAAAACGGAAATACCCGTTCCGAAACACACCGGCCTTGGCCCCACGCTGGTGCAGACAATGGCCGGAATATGGCGCGTCTGCGGGTTCCTGCGCAAACGGCTGTACATGATGGTTCCCGACGTGCCTTCCAGTTCCACATCAAAAATGATGCAGTCAGGCTTGAGACTGCGGACCATGTTCAGACTTTCATCGCAATTACAGGCTACGCTCACCTGATAGTCAGATTGACGTAGAACTTGCGACATCCTGCTTAGACTTTCGGCATCGCTGTCTACCAAGAGAATATGCTTTTGCATTGAGGCCTCCGAGTTCGGATTCTGATCTTCTGTGAACAGGATGTTCAGCCTTACGGCGCGTGCCATGCCGTTGCGAAAGCCCCGCGCTCTGGCGGACGGAGCAAAGGGTTACCGCATCAAGGGAGTTGCGCAGAGCCGTGGCGGCTTTGTCCCAAACATCCAGAGCGGCTTTGCCCGCCGGAGCTTCGCTGTTGACGCCGGGCAGGGTAATGCCCCCCTCCACCGCGCAGATGATGTCCGCCAGAGTTATGGCTTCGGGGTTGCGGGCAAGCATGTGGCCCCCGGCGATGCCCCGTACGCTTTTGATAATTCCCTCAGCCTGTAGCAAGCGCATGATTTTTTGCACAAACTTTTCAGAAATGCCCGTACAGGCCGCCAACTCAGAAGCAGAAGCAGGAATAGCCCGATCTTGTTCAGAAAGGCACAATAGCAGGTGTAGCGCATGACAAGCCATGGTGGAAATACGCATATTTATTCCTTATTTTGCTGGAGGCGATAAAACTGACAATACTTGATACGTCTAATTTAGACTGCTTTACTCATGATTCTTAGCTCAAGCCACTTTGCGCGTCAAGCGGCTTTGGCGCGATGCGCTCAAACCCGTAGCTGGAATAAAATTCCGCCTTTCCGACTGTGTGAAGTCTTTCGCAAGGATTGAGGTAAGATAAAAAAAAGAGATGCAAAAAGTCCCGCTATGATGCTATACTGTGCCTTGTTCAAATTATGCTTCGGAAGCTCGAACTTCCAAAACAGTGTGATACGGCCATTGGCCGATTTTATATCCCCTTTTTATTACTGCGCCGTGGGGGGTTCGCAATGAAGCTTTCAGCCAAAACACGATACGCCGCCCGTATTTTGCTCTATCTGGCAAAGAACGGACTTGAAAAACCTGTTTCCTCAAGCATGCTGGCAAGTCAGACCGGCATCAGTTCTCAATTTATTGAACAAATTTTGCGTCAGTTGCGGCTGGCGGGCATTACGGGCAGTGTGCGCGGGGCCAAAGGCGGGCATGTGCTGTTACGCAAACCCGAAGAGCTGACTTTTGGCTGCATCGTAAACCTGATGGAAGGGGGCATCGAGCTGAGCGGCTGCCTGGAAAAACCCGGCCACTGCTCACGCTTTGACGCCTGCGAAGTGCGCAAGGCATGGGAAAGCCTGCAGTCGACACTGGATGGAGTGTTTGAATCCATCACGCTGCGTGACCTCATGCACGACGACCATATTTTGCTTTGAAACAGTACGTCCAGCAGCGGCGGACGGCCCCACTGCAGCCTGTTCTTTCAGGAACAGAGCCAAATGGTGCGGCGTCCGCCTTATCTGGATTCTGTCCTTCCTGCCTGAAGTTTTCCGCTCCCGCCTCCCGGCGGCATGACAAGGCAAGGCCCGCCGGGCCGCCTGCTACAAAAAGTCTCTGCGCTCCCCAACCATCTCCCACGCCCCCACCCCACGCACAGCAATGCAGCAGCCTGCCTTGATCTGCGCAACCATCATTCCTGACCGAGCTTCGTTCAGTCCCGTTGCCCTGGTGTGCCTGAAACTGCACGGTTGTCGCACTGCCTGAGCATTTTCCCGCAAAAGGCTCAAGACCGCCGAAAGCAGTTGCCAGGCAACGGGCAGGAAGCACGTCACCACACTCCCATACACGCCCTTTCGCATATTCTGCGTTGCGCTGCTGCTCCCATGCTGTCTGCACCTTCTGCT
The DNA here is from genome assembly GCF_019424165.1 of Desulfovibrio sp. Lineage (GTDB taxonomy): Bacteria > Desulfobacterota > Desulfovibrionia > Desulfovibrionales > Desulfovibrionaceae > Desulfovibrio. The sequence continues at coordinate 11,327 of NZ_JAHZAA010000050.1, forward strand.
TCCTCTTTCACAGCCATTTTCATGTAGTATTCGATGTTGTTACGCTGCATAGAACTCATACTAAACAAATATGTTTAAGCATCAGACGACAAAAATCCATGCGGGAACACTTTTTTTAGCGTTTCTGCGTTAGCGGAAAAATATTTTTTTCTTGCCAAAAAAACATTCTTGGGCTTTAAATCTATCTGATTTTCTTAAATAAAATTAAGTTAATCTTGATTAATTTTATCGTAATGAATCTGTCTGACATCTTTGCATTTTTTTATATTTTAGGTATCAGGAGTGCCACCGGCCATCTTGACTTTATGGTTTAACGTGACCAATTCCTGCCAAGGACGGTCCGCCACAGTCATTGGTCCGGTAATTTTTCAGGAGAGGTTGCAGGCAAGCAGACGCATGCCGGGCTGTTAGCGGCGCACCGGCCGGGCCGGGCCCGCCGAACCCATGTTTCAGCGGCATATTGACCCTACGGGAGAAAACGCATGACCATTTTGTTTTACATCTTGGGCTATTTGGCGGTAGCCGGCTTCTTTTGCATGGCGTACTTGAAAATCCGGTCCTACATGGCGGCCAGTCCGCTGCATGTGCGCTGGGAACTTTATCCTGTCCCCCATGAGGGTGCGCAAAAAGCGGCCTACGGCGGCAGCTTTATGGAAGAAAAAGACTGGTGGACCAAGCCGCGCCACATTTCGCACTGGGGCGACATCAAGGGCATTCTGACTGAGGTGCTCTTTCTGCATGCCACCTTTGAACACAACCTGAAACTGTGGGTGCGCACCTATCCCTTCCACGTGGGCATGTACATGCTCATGGGCGGAACCATTATCGTACTTTGCGCCGTGATCGCCCAGATATTTGGTCTGAACCCGCAGGGCGGCGTCATGATTTTTGTGGGCAACGTCATCAACGCCGTGGTTCTGGTCGGTGGGCTGTGCATTGTCATCGGCGGCATCGGTCTGATTGAACGTCGTCGCAACGATGAAGGCCTGCGCCGCTACAGCACGCCCGAACACTACTTCAACCTGGCCGTCTTCCTCCCCCCCGGCCTGCCGCGCCCGGCCCCCTCGCCCGCGCCCCCCCCGCACTCCCACCTCGCCCCCACCC
>NZ_JAHZAA010000050.1:12440-12740 GCF_019424165.1 Desulfovibrio sp.
CGTATTTCGAGCTGGCCCGCACCTTCATCTACAACCTGCTCACCTTCAATTTTGCCCCGCAAACCAGCACGCTCTTCAGCCTGCACCTGCTGCTGGGCTTCTTCCTGCTCATCTGGATCCCCATGACCAACATGGGCCACCTGATCATGAAGTACTTCATGTACCACGACATCCGCTGGGGTGACGAACCCACCAACTACAGCGAAAAGAACAAGCAGAAGATCCTTGAGGCCCTCAAGTTCAATGTGACCTGGTCGGCCAAGCATATCTCCGGTGATGGAACCCCCAGGACCTGGGTAG
>NZ_JAHZAA010000051.1:0-4832 GCF_019424165.1 Desulfovibrio sp.
GGCAAGGAGCAGACCATGATCATGGGCTGCTACGGCATCGGCGTTTCCCGCGTGGCTGCCGCCGCCATAGAGCAGAACCATGATGAGCACGGCATTGTTTTTCCGCCGCCGGTGGCTCCTTTCGAATGTGTGCTGCTTAACCTTGACCCCCGCAGTGAAGAGGTCAACGCCAAGGTTGAAGAAATCTACGCCCTGCTGCAGGGCATGGGGATCGAGGTGCTGCTGGACGACCGCGAAGAGCGGCCCGGCGTCAAGTTCAAGGATGCCGACCTGCTGGGTATTCCCATGCAGCTCGTGGTGGGCGGCAAGGGGCTTGGTCGCGGCATCGTGGAATGCAAAGACCGCCGCACCGGCGAAAAAAGCGAGCTTTCCGCCGCCAGCCTGGAGCAGGATTTTGTCGCATGGGCTGAAAAGGTACGGCAGGGCTGGGCTAATCGCTAGAGCCTGCTTTTGAAATAAGCGCCGCCCGCAAAAATTACATTTCTGCGGGCGGCGCTTCATTGGTACACATTTCCGGTTGCCGTTGGGCGCGGTCTTTGCTACATGGCCAGCCCGATCTTGCCATGACGGTCCAATGCCCGTTTAAGGGCGCGGCACAGGGTAAAAACGTATAGGCCCGAGCTGTATTGCAGCCGGACGAGGCCAGACTGTTTGCCTGCGGTCAAAGCGTTTCTGCCGGTTACAGGGCGCATGTCTTTATCCTCTTGTGTCGCGGCGCTTTGCGGGAATGGCCATCACCCACGGGCGCTTGGCCGGGCATTTCCCCGGGTATTTCTTCGATCCGCCGTCTTCCCTCTGTGGCGTCAAAAAGATATGCTGGCGAAACATCATGCAGGAAGCCATACTGACCGTCCGTGAACTCACGGAACAACTGCGCAAAAGCCTTGAAGGGCGTTTTCCCTTTGTCTGGGTACGGGGTGAGGTGACCAATTTCTCACGGCCCGGCTCGGGGCATGTCTATTTCAGTCTCAAAGATCAGGATGCGCAGTTGCAGTGCGTCTGGTTTCGACACATGCAGCGGCAGGCCGATCAGGGCTTCGATCCGCTTACGGGGGAAGTTTTTGACGAACCCCGGCCTTCTCCCCTTGAGCTCTTGCGCAATGGGCTGGATGTGCTTTGCGCCGGGCGTATCAGCGTATACGCGCCACGCGGGCAGTATCAGCTTGCAGTGGAACTGGTGCAGCCCGCGGGTGAGGGGCTGCTTGCGCAGGCATTTGAAGAAAGCAAGCGCAAGCTGGCCGCCCTGGGATATTTTGCCCGTGGGCGCAAGCGTCCTCTGCCCAGGGACCCGCAGCGGGTGGCTCTTGTTACTTCGCCCACCGGGGCGGCCATTCATGATTTTCTTGAATTGGCGCGCGACCGCGGCAGCGGTTCGCGCATCCGTCTTTTTCCGTCACTGGTGCAGGGGGCTGAGGCGGCCCCTGCCATAGTGCGCGCCCTGGCCGAGGCCAATGCCCAGGCCGGGCAGAGTGACGGGCCGCAGGTTATCGTTCTTGTGCGCGGCGGCGGTTCGCTGGAAGATTTGTGGGCTTTTAACGAAGAAAGCGTGGCAAAAGCCGTATTTGAATCCCGGTTGCCTGTTCTTGCGGGCATCGGCCACGAAGTAGACGTGACACTGGCGGACATGACCGCCGATATGCGCGCGGCCACCCCAAGCCATGCGGCCCAACTGCTCTGGCCGCCACGCCTTGAGCTGCACCAGCGTGTGGACGAGGTCCGGGCGGCCCTGCGCCGCGCCATGGAGCGACGCCTCGAATCTGTCGGGCAGCGGCTGCGTGAACACGAAAAAGCACTGGCCTGGTTTTCGCCACAGCGGCACCATGAGCGCCTGTATGAGCGCCTTGCCGTCCTTGACGCCGCGCTTGCCAGAGCCGCGCGGCACTGGCTGGAAAGCAGGGAGGCGCAGACAGCCCGGTTTGAGCGTGCTTTGCGTGGCTCTTTCGGCCTGGAAAAACTCGATATTTTTGATGCCCGGCTGGAGCACCTGCGCGCGCGTCTGCATGCGGCGTTGCCACGTCTGACGGACGAGCGGCAGCGCGCCCTGAACTATGCCGCCCAGCGCCTGCAAAGCGCAGCCAGAAACCATGTGGCGCAACACGAACGCAGTCTGGATGTTCTTGGGGCGGCCCTTGAGGCGGGCGATCCCCTTATGCCGCTTTCTCGCGGCTACGCTTTGGTAAGTGTCGGCGGCGGTCTTGTGCGCTCTGTGGAAACAGCCCCGCCCGGTACAGAAATCGAAGTGCGCCTGTCTGACGGCAGCCTGGCAGCCGTGGTCGGCAGTGTACGCCGCGCCAGACGCGGGAAAAGGAAAAAAGTATGAAAAACATTCTACATATACAGCTTGTGCGCAGGGTTTTTACCACACTGCTGCCCGTGCTGCTTGTATTGGTGATCTTTTCCGGCGGCCCGGCCCTGGCCGCTCCGCAGGTACAGCTTGAGGCCCCCGCCACAGTCGCCAGAGGCGACGCTTTTCTGGCTCTGGCCGTCAGTAACGCGGCTGTTCCGGCTTTCAGCTTTAGCTGGATGGGAAAAAAATACACGGCCACGGCCCTGCCTGTGGCGTCTGCCTCCGGTGCGGCGCAGAGCTGGCAGGCCGTTATTCTCCTGCCCGTGCCGCTGGACGCCAAGGAAAGTGACCTCACCCTTGGTGTAAGCCTTGCAACGGGGCAGGGCGGCGGTAAAAAATCCGACGCTGCCGCGCAGGTTGCCACACAGGGTATCCGGCTTTATGACAAAGACCGCCCGGTCCAGAAACTTACGGTGGACAAAAAATATGTTAATCCTCCTGCGGCGCAGATGGAGCGCATCAAGGCCGACAGGGAGCTTGTACGCAAGACCCTTGCGCAGTATTCGCCCGAGCGCCTCTGGGCGCTGCCCTTCACCAGGCCCGTACCCGGCGGCGTTTCGAGCCTTTTTGGCCTGAAGCGCGTGTTTAACGGCCAGCCGCGCGGCCTGCACCGGGGGCTGGACCTGCGGGCCGCTGAAGGCACGCCCATAGTTGCCTGCGCCGACGGCAGGGTAGCCTTGACCGGGGATTTGTACTTCTCGGGCAATGTGGTGTACATCAATCACGGCGAAGGGGTTTTCACTGCCTATCTGCATATGTCAAAAATTCTGGTCACGCAGGGCCAGCCTGTGCGCAAGGGCGAAGTCATCGGCCTGGTAGGGGCCACTGGCCGCGTTACCGGGCCACATTTGCACCTTTCTTTGCTGGTGCAGGGTGTTTCTGTTGACCCACAGCCTTTTCTGGCCGTAAATTCCGCCGCTGAAGCAGCACCCCCGGCTGCCTCGGGCGTGGCTGCGCAAGACGCCAACACGGGAAGGTAGACTGCATGAGCGCCAAGAACGACAATCTTTTTGAAAAAAAATTGGCCCGACTTCAGGAAATCGTCGGCGCGCTGGAGTCCGGCGATCTGCCGCTCGAAAAGGGCATGGCCCTGTATAAAGAAGGCGCCACGTGCGCGCGCTACTGCCGCCAGCAGCTTGACAAGGCCCGTCATGAACTGGAGATATGGCAGGATGGTCAGGCAAGCCCCATAAATTCCCATGGTGATACGGCCAGGGAATATCCTGATGATGAAGCTGAAGAAGCCGAGGAAGCGTAGGAGGCTCAACAGGTGATGATGCCAGTATCCCGGATGAAGGAACTTTTGCGCGAACGCGGGCAAATGGTGGAAGAAGATCTTGCCGTCTGCCTTGATGGCCGTGCTGTGCCGCAGCGCCTCAAGGACTCTATGCAGTACAGCCTTCAGGCCGGAGGCAAGCGCCTGCGCCCCGTGCTCTGCCTGAGCGCTGCCGCCATGTGCGGTCTGCCGCTGCGCGATGCTTTGCCTTTTGCCTCGGCCATCGAGATGATTCATACCTATTCGCTGGTGCATGACGATCTGCCAGCTATGGATGATGACGACCTGCGCCGCGGCAAGCCTTCAAACCACAAGGCGTTTGACGAGGCTACAGCCATTCTTGCGGGCGATGGTCTGCTGACCGACGCATTTCTGATGATGTGCCGCAGCCCCCTGGCCCCACCGCGCGTGTTGCGGGCCATCAGCGAACTGGCCTTGGCCGCCGGTTCTTCCGGCATGGTGGGCGGGCAGGAATGGGACATGATATTTACCGGCAAAGACTCGGTAACCATTGAAGAACTGCGCGGCATTCACGCTATGAAAACAGGCGCGCTACTGCGGGCTTCCTGTGTATGCGGGGCCATGCTGGCCGGGGCTTCGGATGAAGATCTGGCCGCCATCGGCTCTTATGGCGCAGCCCTTGGTGTGGCGTTTCAGATAGCCGACGACATTCTTGATGTAGTGGCCGATACCGCTACTCTGGGCAAGCCCGTGGGCAGCGATGCGGCCCAGGGCAAGAAGACTTATCCCGCCTTGCTGGGGCTTGACCAGAGCCGCGCCCTGGCGCTGGAGCAGGCCGAGAGGGCCAAGGCCGCGCTTGCGGGCTTCAGTGGGGACGAGGCGGACTTTTTGCGTGCATTGGCCAACTATACGGTCACCAGGGCGGCCTGACATGCCTGACACACATACAATGACGGTGCAGGACGTTTCTGTGGGGACCGGCGCGGCACAGGCTGCCAACATGCCGGAACCTGCCGCGCGGGCTGATAATCCGCCGCTTTCCCTTCTTGACGGCATTGAACGTCCCTCGCAGCTTGTAGGCATGGATGATGTGGCGCTCGCGCAGTTGGCGGGCGAGGTGCGTCAGCGCATTATTGACGTGGTTTCGCGCAACGGCGGCCATCTGGCACCGTCTCTTGGCGTGGTGGAACTGACGCTGGCGCTTCTTTCCACCTTCAATATTGAAGGAGACAAACTGGTGTGGGATGG
>NZ_JAHZAA010000051.1:4842-12147 GCF_019424165.1 Desulfovibrio sp.
AGGCCTACGCCCACAAACTGCTTACCGGCAGGGCGCAGCAGTTCCATACCTTGCGCTCTTTTGGCGGTATTTCCGGTTTTCCGCGCATGGCTGAAAGCCCTCATGACCATTTTGGCGTGGGGCATTCCTCCACATCCATTTCTGCCGCTTTGGGCATGGCCTTGGCCCGCGACCTTTCCGGGCTCAAGCATCACGTGCTTGCCGTGATCGGCGACGGTTCCCTGACTGCCGGAGAAGCCTTTGAAGGGCTTAACCTTGCCGGCCATATGGGGCGCCGGCTTATTGTGGTGCTCAATGACAATGAAATGTCCATTTCGCCCAATGTGGGGGCGCTTTCGCTTTTCCTGAGCCGCACACTTTCGCGGCGCTGGGTGCGGCAGACCCGTAAAGAGGTTCTCAATTTTTTGCGCTCCATACCCCGTATCGGCCAGAAGCTGGCTATATACGCCATGCGTGGTGAGTGGAGCTTCAAGTCTTTCTTTACGCCAGGCATGCTGTTTGAGGCGTTTCGTTTCAACTATATCGGCCCCGTGGACGGGCATGACCTGCCGAGCCTGCGCCGCCATCTGCAAATGGCCGCTGCTGTCGAGGACGGCCCCGTGCTGCTGCATGTGCGCACGCAAAAAGGCAAGGGCTATGCCCCGGCAGAAAAAAATCCGACCCTTTATCACGGGGTAGGCCTGTTTACGCCTGAAACCGGGCAACCTGTTCCTTCCACAGCCAAGGTGCCGTCATTTACCGGAATTTTCAGTAAAACCCTGGTGGAGCTTGCTGAAAATGATGAAAGAATTATAGCGATTACGGCTGCCATGCCCGAAGGAACCGGTACTGACAGCTTTCGTCAGCGTTTTCCGGACCGCTTTGTGGACGTGGGTATTTGCGAGCAGCATGCCGTAACCTTTGCCGCCGGGCTTGCCAGCCAGGGGTACAGGCCGGCGCTTGCTATTTATTCCACATTCTTGCAGCGTGCTTACGATCAGGTGGTGCACGACGTCTGCATCCAGAATCTGCCGGTCACTCTTTGCGTGGACCGCGCAGGGCTTGTGGGCGAGGACGGGGCTACCCATCACGGAGCCTTTGATATCGCCTATCTGCGGCATATCCCGCAAATGAGCCTGCTGGCTCCGCGCAATGAGGACATGCTGCGCCATTGTCTGTTCACCTCCCTGAATCATGACGGCCCCTGCGCGCTGCGCTATCCCAGGGGCGCGGGCTTTGGCGTGCCTTTTGACGGCCTGCCGCGCCTGCTCACTCCCGGCAGGGGGGAACTGCTGCAGGACGGGGAAAATATCGCCATTATTGCCGTGGGCAACCGCGCTCACCCCGCACTGGAGGCGGCGGCGCAGGTGGAACAGGCGCTGGGCTTCCGTCCGCTGGTTTTTGATCCCGTGTGGCTCAAGCCTTTGCCTGAAGAACAGCTCGCTTCCATCGCGCGCCGTTTTGACCGCATACTTTTTGTGGAAGAGGGTATTCTGGCTGGCGGTTTTTCTTCGGCAGTGCTGGAATTTTATGCGGACAAAGGCCTCTTGCGCGGCCAGCGCATCAAACGCCTTGGTCTGCCTGACAGCTTTGTGGAACACGGCAGCCAGTTGCGTTTGCGTGAACTGGTGGGCCTGCGCACAAAGAATATTGCTGCGGCCATTGTGGAACTGGCAGGGCAGAAGCAGAAGAGCGCATAGAAAAGCGGCTGAATTACATGTACAAAAGTGTTTTCGTGCGGCAGTGATTGGTAAGAGTATTTTGCCGGCACGTTGTGTTACGCAATAGGCTTGTTCGCAAGCCAGGTTTATTCATAAAGCAGGCAGCCGCCGGGAGTGTGTATTCCCAAGGCTGCCTGCTTTTATATGTTTTTGGGCTGTATGTTTGGGCAGTTCGGGAGCGGGTAGTATCTGAAAAGCATCAGTTGCCTTCATTGGGGTATTGCGCGGGGGGGCAATGGTGCTTTTGTGGGCGGACAGTAAAGATGGGAACTGTTTGTCCCTCAAGAGAAAAATACCGACCTTTCAGGCAGGAGAACCTTTGCTTTATTCTTCATATGGCCGCCCGGCGGGCAGGCGGTACAAACAAGGAACAAAGAAAAAATCCCCGCGCCCGTTAGGCGGAAAAATCCCTTCTCGAAGGGCAAATCTTTTCCTCATTTTGCCGCGCGAACATAAGCGCCATAGCTTGCCGCACAGGCGTTTCCCGCCCGGCACATAGCACCGTCCACCAATGCTTGCCGCACAGACGAGGCCGAAGTAATTATAAAATTTATATATCTCAAAGGCAAAATGTTCTGGCAGAACAGCTTCATACCGGGCCGGGGCGGCCAAAGCGGATGCTCCCGCCCTTGAGGTGAGCTTCAATACCCCCCGGCAACTGAAAAAGCGTATTGCCGCGCCCTTGCTCCAGGGCTTGATCCAACGCCAGCAATGTTGCTGCCCTGGCCTGCCCTGCGGCTGTTGTTTGCCGTGCTCCGTTGTCTGGCAGAGGCTCATCTTCCGCGCTTGCTGCGGAACACAGGCACTGCACTGCCCGCATGTAAAGGCGCAGGCGGGCCGCAGCAGGCAGCGAGCGTAAAAGGGCGCGGGGCAGGGTGAGCGCTGTATGGGACCGTTGCCCGTTCAGGCCGTTCTGTTCAGGCTGTGGCGTTTCTTCCATATGCCAGGGATTGTTGCGCAGGGCGGCATCCAGTGTTTCCTGCCAATAGGCTTTGTCCAGGTCGGCAAGTTGCCACAGGTTGCCCAGGCTGCGGTCCAGAGCGGGGTTTTCCGCCCGCAGCAGCGGCAGTACCTGAAGCCGCAACCGGTTGCGACGATATTCGGTACTTTGGTTGCTGGCATCTTCGCACCAGTCAAGGCCGCAGTGCCGCAAGAGGTCTTTGAGGGCCGAGGGATCGCAGTGCAGCAGGGGGCGCAGCAGGCGGCGTTTGTCGTCCCGCGCCGGCATGCCGCCAAGGGCAGGCCAGCCCGTGCCGCGCACAAGCCGCAGCAGGATATCTTCGCTGAGGTCTTCGCGATGGTGGCCGAGGGCGATAAAGTGCGCGCCGCTGGTCTGGCGCTCTTTTTCAAGCAGGGCATAGCGCAAGGCGCGCCCTGCCTCTTCTTCACCCATGCGGCAGCGGGTGGTCATGCCTTGCACATCAGCCTCACGCACGGCACAGGGCATGCCCAGGGTGCGGCATGTTTTTCGCGCATGTGCTGCATCAGCCCCGGCTTCGGGCCGTAAGCCATGATTGATGGTCAAGCCCTGGAGCCTCAGGTTCAGCCGGGGGGCAAGCAGGGAAAGGATGAGGGCCAGCGCTGTGGAATCCGCACCACCGGAGAGGGCCAACACAAGGCTTGAGCCGCGCGGCAGGGCCAGATGATGCAGGCAGAAGCGCTCCACTTCAAGGCAGAGCAGGGCGGAGGCACGGGGGAGGTCCTGCAGGCGTGGGGGCTGATTCATACTTGTACTCGAGCCTTGTTTGCGGGCTGTGCCTGTGGGCGTCAACGAGCTGCGGGAGCTGGCCTCTGTAGGGTAGTCAGCGTTTGAAATGCTTTGTGGGGGAGGGCCAGAAGCAATGCCTTCCGGCATAACACTGTCTCAAATTTAAGCGTTTTTATTATGGCATTACGCTGAATGGCCTGGTAATCGCCGGTCCGAACAGCAAGCAGCCGATGACATTGCTCCGTCGGGCTGATAAGCACCGGTATGGGCAGCAACCGGGCAAAACAAAAATTGCGGATGGTATTGTGCGGCACGCAGGGGGACACCCAGCCAAAGGGAGGGAAGCTCCCGCAGCAAAAGACGTTCAACCCTCGCAAAGTGACGGAAGCGGGAAAGCCTGGTGGGGTGTTCCAGGGGAAGTGCGGAGGAGTCGCTGAGGAGGGCAGCCCCTGACCAGGCCTCTATCTGCTGTCCGCCGCGCAGGGGGCCTAAACAGGTAACAAAAAAAACCTCGCGCCCGCCGGGCGGCAAAAATTCTTTCCCGAAGGCCCAAAGCCCTTTTCTCTCTCACCCCGCCGGGCAGGCGCACACCACCCACAGCGCAAGCGCATCCCATCGTGCAGGCAAAAAAATATCTGTTCTATCAGACGCTGATGCCAAGATCAGCAAGCATCTGCTCAAGCCAGGCAATCATGCGGGCGCGCAGTTCCGGCCCGGCGTAATGCACACATTCGCACCGCATGCGTCCTCTGGCCCGGACCAGCAGTTCCAGCCGCAGAGATTCTTCTTCAAGCTCCAGGCCAAAAACGTGCGGGCCACAACTTTCGGCATGCTCTTTTTGCAGGCCGGAAAGCAGGTCTGCGGGCGCGGGCAGCCAGTACAAACCCTCAAGACCGGCTTCAAGCTCCATTTCTTTGAGTCTGGCGGCTATTTTTGCCGTGTCTTCGGGCGTGAGGTCGTCGATGCCGTACCAGCGCATCAGTTTTCCTCCGAGTAAATACAGCCTGTTTTATCCAGATTGAAAATACGGCGCATTATGCTTATGCGCGGCCCGTTGCCTTCTTGCGACATGCCGCCGTGTTTCAGAAACATGATGGGGTCGTGGTTGAGCTTGCGCACCAATGCGCCCGCCATGGCTTCAAGGGCCTCACGCGTATTGTCGTCCACAGGGCCGAGACGCTTGAGGGTTTTTGCCAGTTCTTCTTCTGCGGCGCGCTGGCCTTTTTTGATGAGGTCCACAATGGTGGGCTGCATGTCCAGGCTGGCAAGCCAACGCGAAAACTGCACCACTTCCTCATTGACGATCTGTGCCGCCTTGGCCGCCTCATCGCGGCGGGTGGCAAGGTTTTCCTCAACAACTTCCTTGAGGTCGTCAATGTCATAAAGATACACGTTGTCCAGACCGTTAACGTCGGGGTCAATGTCACGGGGAACAGCAATATCAATAAAAAACATGGGCCTGTTTTTACGGGCCTTGAGTGCGGCGCGAATGTCGCGGGCGCGGATAATGGGTTCCTGTGAGCCGGTGGAGGTGATGATGATGTCCACATCCAGCAGGTGGCGGGGCATATCTTCAAAAGGGATGGCATGCCCGTTGAACTGTTTTGCCAGTTCTTGCCCGCGCACAAGGGTGCGGTTGGCTACAAGTATGTCGGCAATCCCGGCCTGGAGCAGGTGCATGGCGGCCAGTTCGGCCATTTCGCCCGCGCCTACAAGCATGGCCTTGTGTTCGCGCATGTCGCCGAAAATGCGTTTTGCCAGTTCCACTGCGGCATAGCTGATGGAAACCGCGCTGGAAGCCACGGCGGTTTCAGTGCGCACCCTTTTTGCCACCGAAAAAGCTTTGTGCAGCAGTCGGTTGAGGATGACTCCCGTGGCGCGGCTTTTAACGGCCTTGCGGTAGGCGGTTTTTAGCTGGCCGAGAATCTGGGGTTCGCCCAGCACCATCGAATCCAGGCTTGATGCCACGGAAAACAGATGCCGTACCGCCTCAAGGTTTTTATGCACATAGACGTAGGGCCTGAGTTCCTCAACATCGCTTTCGCGCGCTCCGGCCCAGTTGCGCAGCACTTGTTCCGCCACTTCGCCGGTTCCGGCGGCCAGAATTTCCACGCGGTTACAGGTAGAGAGTATAATACTCTCGCTCACCGCGCCGGTACATGGCAAAGCCCAGTGTTCCTCATCGCAGTGATTGGCCAGGGCGAAGCGTTCGCGCACATCCACTCCGGCGGTGCGGTGATTCAGGCCCACAAGAAAGATATCACAGTCCATAGTTCATGCCCAAGTCAGCGCCGGATGAATGCGTGGTGCGTCTCCATAAAGGTATTCACCACAATGATTGAAAAAAGACACAAAATAAAAATAAAAACAGCCAGTCGTGCCGGTTTTCGGCCTCTCCACCCCTTGGTGATCCTGTTGTTGAACAGTACAGAAAACAGCATCCAGATGACGATGCTGATCACTTCCTTGGGGTCGCCCGTAACTGTAGCGCCAAATACGGGTTTGGCCCATACAAGGCCTGAAATTATGCCCAGTGTATAAAGAGGGTAGGCCACAACCGTAGTGAAGGCATTGATTTTGTCAAGCATGGTGAGGGCGGGCATGTCCTGCCAGAAACCCTTCATGTATTGCTTGCTCTTGATGCGCGCCTCCAGAAAAAGAAAAAGCGCTCCGGCCGCAAAAGCCAGGGCCAGCAGGGCCAGGCTCAGAAAAAGCGTGCCGATGTGCAGGGCGTAAAAAGGGGCCTTGAGCGAAGGCGGAACCTGCACCACTGCCTCAAGGTACGGAGCCGACATGGCAAAAAGCATGAGACCCAGAGGAGAGGCAAAAATAAGCGGGGCCTCCTGCCGGAGCTTACCCCAGGCCACAAGCCCGCATAAAACCACAAACCAGGCCATAAGCTGGAGGTATGCCCCAAGGCTCAGCCCGCCGGGCAGGGCCTTGTGAAAACCCGTGGCCAGAGAAATGGTCTGAAAAATAAAGCCCGCGCCCGCCAGCCAGCAACCAAGTTTTCGCCAGAAAGGGCTGCGCGCGACCATGCCGACTATGCCGGACACGCTGGCAAGGCCATAGAGCAGCAGCGTGACGCCGGTGGAAAATTCAGGGGAGATCATAAAGTAACTCCGCTATATGAGCGTGCAGTTCCGTTGGCAACTCCGCCAACAGCCACTGGCGGCAGTTTTCCATTTCCTTTTCCTCCAGCCATTGCTGCAGGGGGGAGGCCGCCAGTTTCCGGAACAGCTCGGTATTCTGCCCTGTCTCGCCGCCCAAAGCAAGGACAAGCGGCCGCAGGCGACCCATCAAACAGGCCATGCGCGCCCGCGGGGCCAACCAGCAGGCAAGCTCGTCTTTCCAGCGCCGGGCCAGGGCCGGGCTTGCGCCACCTGTGGAAAGAGCCGCCGCCAGGGGTGTTTTGCGGGCCACTGCGGGAACCTGAAAACTGCCTTCTTCCGGGGCGCTTGCGCAGTTGCACAATACGCCGCTGCGGCGGCAGATGGCGGCGATGCGCCTGTTTTCCGCATCATTGCCTGTTGCGGCAAACACAAGGGCCATGCCCTGCATGTCGTTTTCCACGCAGGCGCGGCGTTCAAAATGCACATTGCCCTGGCGCAGCATGTCTTGCAGGGCTGTATCGCCGGGCGAAGGTTCGTCAATATCCAGCACAAGCACAAAAGCCGGGCTGCACGCCAGCACTCCCTCCAGCTTGCGGCGGCCCACCTGACCAAGACCCGCCACAAGGCAGCGCATTCCTGCAAGGGAAAGAAAAAGTGGATAAAAAGCCGTCCTGGCTGCGGGCATTTCCATAGGGAGTCCATTGTGTAGCATGATGCGAAAAACCGTATGTCTTTTCGATATATGTATATGATACAGCAGCCTTCACGTTTTGCAAAGGCCCCG
>NZ_JAHZAA010000052.1:0-6799 GCF_019424165.1 Desulfovibrio sp.
TCCCTCTGCACGTTCCGCAAAACGGTGTGCCTGGGGTTTTCCGTCCCAAGTCGGGAGCACCAGGAGGCACGAATTGAATTACGCCGACTCAAAGGCGACTTGGGCAGACTTGGCGGGCTGGTGAAACAGACTTTGGCAAACGGAGCGGACAGGCAGACCGTTCACCGCCTTTTGCATGAACTGGACGCCCGGCAACGGGAACTTCAACAGGCCATAGCGGTCATACGATGATCAGCAAGAAGGTGGGTATCAGCCCGAAAAATGACAACTACGCCCGTCTTGCCGACTACATAGCCGATGCCGGGCATGAAGGCGAAAAAAGTCTCATGCACTGGTGCGCCGGATGCCTTGGGGATGAAGACTACCGGAATGGCATTGCCGAGGCCGTGGACGTTCAGGCCATGAACACCCGCACCGCGAAAAGCAAAACCTACCACATTGTTATCAGCTTCCGCCCGGAGGACGAGGCTAAATTGACGCCGGAGGTGTTCAAGGCCATTGAAGAACGCTTTGCCGCCGCCTTGGGTTACACCGACCATCAGCGGCATTGCGGCGTCCACCAAAACACCGCCAATCTCCATATGCACGTTGCCTATAATACGATTCACCCGGAAAAGCATACCCGGCATGAGCCGTTCCGCGATTACAGGACGCGGGACAGAGTATGCCGGGAGCTGGAGCAGGAATACGGGCTTGTGGTCGATAATGGCCGGGACAAAGGTAAACAGCGGTCATTGGGCGAAAAGGCCGCGCTCATTGAAGCCCATACGGGCCAGCAATCCTTTGAATCATATGCCAAGACCCACAGGGACGCCATTTTGCACGTTCTGCCAGCGGCACCGGATTGGCAACCGCTCCATGAGGAACTTGCCCGCTATGGCATGGACATAAAACCCCACGGCAGCGGTCTGGTCATAGCTGATCGCCATAACCAGCGGCATACCGTAAAGGCCAGTTCGGTAAGCAGGGATTTGTCACTGAAAAGACTGGAAGAAAAATTGGGGCCGTACCTTCCGGCGCGGGCCTTGGAAAAAATGACGGAACAAAGCCGCTACCAGCATACCCCTTTACACCGCTCACCGGAGCGGGGAGCTTTGTTTGCGGAATATCAGCACGGCATTGAAAAGCGCAAAACCGGCTTGGCTACGGTCAAGGAGCGGGAAGACGCGGCGCTTTCAGCGATCAAGGGAAAATGGGCGGACAAGCGCCGGGAACTGGAAAGGCTGAACATAGCAAAAAAGAACCGCCGCAATCTGCTGCAACTGGCCCGGAAGCATGAAGCCGACGAAACCGCCAGGGCGAAACTGCCGTTTCAGTCTCCGCGTGAGGCCATACGCGGGGAAATCCCTTTCACTTCATGGAATAGCTTTCTGCAACAAAAGGCTGACCAGGGCAATGAAACGGCTTTAGCCATTTTACGATCCAAACGGGAGGCAGCGGAGCCGGATCGGGAGCCGCAAGCAGCCGTGGCGAAGGACTGGTCACAGCATGGGAAAGAGCAGTTTGCAGCGAACCGTGCGGAAATCCGGGCTGAATATGCGGCCAAGGAACTTGCCGCCCTGGAGAATAAAAATGTGAGCGCCCAGGGGAAAAAACAGCTTTTGGCCGTTTTACGGATGGAACAGCTTGCCGCAGAGGAAGCGGCACACATACGCGGTTTCTCGGCAACAGTAGATCGCAAGGGAACCGTCATTTTTGCCCTGCCCGGCGGCGGCAGGATTCTGGATAGCGGGAGGGAGCTTTTCTTTTCGGGCAATAATGACGCCGCCCGGCATGTAGCTGTCCGCTACGCGCAGAAAAAATGGGGAAAAAGCCTGCATGTGGAGGGGAACAAAATTGTGCGGTTGGAAAAAAAGCTGGAGAAAGAGCAAGTCCAAAAACAGCAGCAGAATATGGAACGGTAGCTATTTTTGCTGCTCCATCTTCTCCGCAACGGGATCAAGCAGTTTTCCGGGGGTTATGTCCAGAGCCTTGGCAAGCCGTAGAACCATGTCGAGGCTTGGCTGCCGTGTCCCATTTTCAAGGGCGCTGATAAACGGCCTGATCACGTCTACCCTTTCGCTAAGCTGCTCTTGGGTAAGCTGCTTTTCAAGCCTGTACGCTCTTAAGACTTCCCCAAATAATTTGTAATGTTGCCGCCTTACTGTCATAGCCTGACAGTATAGCTAAGAGACAATATTTTGTTTGATAGCAATTGCTATCAAACACGCGGGTTAACGTGCCCACGTTGCGGGCACGGTTGATAATCTATTTGATGTTATTTCGGATTGATCAGGGCCAAAAACGTCAGGATAGATTCTTTTACAGCCATTGCAGCGGATGGCAGAGCTTTTATGTCGCCATTATGCTTGAGAAGTTCCGCCTCGCTTGTGAGTAAAATTCTGCTAATGACTTCACGGCAAATTTTTTCCAACTCTTCAAACTCAACCTTGTCTTTATCCATGCCAAAACTCCTTTGGGAGTTTTCCGCACACCACAGCAATGCTGTTCCATATAAAAAACCGCTTGCAATATTACAAAGCGGTTGCTTAAACGCCGCAAGTGAGCACAGCCTGTCTGTTTCTCAAAAGAGCCGACACATAAGGGCATCAAACGCATTCATGATGCGGTATGCAGAAGTAGAAGCCTTACTGTGCGCAGCAGCTTGGACGGTTGTATGAGTTTATTTTTTTTATATTATGAAGATGGTATTCATACCCTCCTATGCTATGTGGTTAATCCTGTGTAAATGAAGTACACACCCACCAGGGCTACCACCCCTCCAGCCAGCTTTCTTCCCCAAATAGTCGCCGTTTGCATTCCTTTGGCCGCCAACATCCTTTGCGCCAGAGCTACGGAACTTCCGGCAAGGACTATCGGCAAGCAGTGTCCAAGGGCAAAAGTGAGTACCAGGGATATTCCTTTGGCAAATTCAGCATGTACGGTGATAACCGCCAGAATGGGGGCTATGAATCCAAAGGTACACGCACCAGACAGAATACCGTATGAAAGGCCCAGGAGCAGCGCCCCAAGGTGGCCGCGCATTTTGAAATTCCCGATATACCCAACGGGGAGCTTGCAGGCGGAAACGCCCATAAGATTCAAGCCGAGCCAGAGAAACAACCCGCCAATGGGAACACCCCACAAAGGCGAAATGTCGCCCAACATCCTGCCGAGCAGCGAACAGATTACGCCCACCAGGGCGATTGAAGCGAACAGCCCCGCGCTGAACAGCAGCGAATAGCCTACCGCCTGTCTGCCCTGCACCAACGTACCTTGACCGGCCACATAGCCGACCATCAACGGGATTGACGCCAGATGGCAGGGGCTGAACAAAACACTCACCAGCCCCCACAGGAAACAACCGGCCACGGCCAGCCCGAAACTGCCCATCATCCAAATATTAATGATCAAAAGAAACTGGTCGAACATGCTTATTCCGCCAGCAGCTTTTCCAGCGTGTCCCGTATGGACTTTTCATCTAAAAAGCCTTCGTGCCTCCCCACTTCTTCACTCTTTTTGTTGTAAAAGATTTGCGTGGGAATAGCCCGGATACCATAATTTTTGCCTTCATCCGGGTTTTGCCAGACATCGATAAACACCACATCGGCCTTGCCACGGTACTCCGCTTCCAACTTTTCAAGAATGGGAGCCATCATTTTGCAGGGGATGCAAGACTTTGCCCCCAAATCTATCATCGTAACCGTTCCGACCCTCGGCAGGGTTTCAGCCAGGGCAGAACCGGAAAAAAGCAGTAAAAGCAGAACTAGGCCAGCGGCGCTATATTTCATAAAGACTCCGATTATGGGAGATAAAAAAGCGACACCGGCCAAAACCGGAGCCGCCTTTATGTTATGCCGCTGATGCAAACCAGCGCTTTTTCAGCCACAAGGCCACATTCACCAGCCCGATAAGTACCGGCACTTCCACCAGCGGGCCGATGACGGCCACAAACGCCTCGCCGGAGTTCAGACCGAAAACGGCGATTGCCACCGCTATGGCGAGTTCAAAATTGTTGGAGGCGGCGGTAAATGAAAGCGTGGCCGTCTGCTCATAGTTCGCGCCTGCCCGCTTGGATAAATAGAAAGACACCAGGAACATGACAATAAAGTAAATCAGCAATGGAATTGCGACTTTCACCACGTCAAAGGGAAGTTGCACAATATATTCGCCCTTGAGGGAGAACATCACTAAAATAGTGAACAGCAACGCCCGCAATGTCCAGGGGCTTACTTTCGGGATAAAGACGTTCTCGTACCAATCCAACCCTTTTACCTTGAGGCCGTAGATACGCGAGGCAACACCAGCAATAAAGGGAATACCAAGGTAGATGAGCACGCTTTCGGCAATCTGGCCCATGCTTATATCCACCACAGCCCCGGAGAAGCCAAGCCAGCCGGGAAGCACTGTGATAAACACATAGGCGTAGACCGAGAAGAAAAGCACCTGGAATATGGAGTTAAAGGCTACCAGACCGGCGCAATACTCCCTGTCGCCACCGGCAAGGTCGTTCCAGACAATGACCATAGCAATACAGCGGGCAAGCCCGATAAGAATAAGGCCCACCATGTAACTGTTGTTGCCGGAAAGAAAGGTAATCGCCAGCAGGAACATAAGAACCGGGCCGATAATCCAGTTCTGCACCAGCGAGAGGAGCAGGACTTTTTTGTTCCGAAACACCTTGCCAAGCTGTTCATATTTCACTTTTGCCAAGGGCGGGTACATCATCAGGATAAGCCCGATGGCGATAGGAATATTGGTCGTACCCACCTGAAAAAAGTTGATGACGTTCTTCACGCCCGGCGCGGCCCATCCAAGGCCCACACCTATGAACATAGCCAGGAAAATCCACAAGGTAAGATAGCGGTCAAGAAAGGAAAGCCGCTGTAGTGTCGATTTAGTCATGGTCTTCCGCCCTCTTATAGCGCGGCAATGTCATCAAGGATGGTTTGCAGTTGGGCCGCATCCATGCTCGGCTCCGCTTCAAGCTGTTTCACCAGGGCAGTTATCCGCTTGCGGAGAACGGCAAGGGTTTCAGTGAAGGCGGCGTTCACCGTCGCCTCGTCGCCTTGAACTTTTGCCGGGTCGGGCATTCCCCAATGACTACGGACAACCTTGCCGAAGTATAATGGGCAGGCTTCGCCCGCCGCGTCGGCGCACAGGGTTATGACCGTATTCGGCTTTTCCGGCAGATTGTCCCAGGATTTGCTTGTTAAGCCTTCCGTGGAAAGCCCGGCTTCCTTGAGTACGGCCAGGGCGCGGGGATGCACAAACCCGGCAGGCTGACTGCCCGCGCTTTGCGCTGTCACACCAGCCGGGGCCATAGACTTGAAAAGCGCCTCCGCAATGATGGAGCGGCAGGAATTACCCGTACACAAGAAAAGTATGTTCATACGCGCCTCTATTTGCGGGCTTCAATGGACAGGCTGACAACGTAATCCGCCATTTCCTCGCCTTTGGGCAAAGTCTCGGCAATCTGCTTGCACAAAGGGTCGTTCCAGTCCTGCATGTTCCGCACATAGTCAGGCTTGGGCGTCAGAACGATGGACGTAAAGCCGGTCTTTTCCAGCAAGA
Source organism: Desulfovibrio sp. (assembly GCF_019424165.1). Classification (GTDB taxonomy): domain Bacteria; phylum Desulfobacterota; class Desulfovibrionia; order Desulfovibrionales; family Desulfovibrionaceae; genus Desulfovibrio. The sequence continues at coordinate 5,554 of NZ_JAHZAA010000052.1, forward strand.
CTCTGGTTTCTTCCACCAGCATCGCCCCGGCCACACAGCCGACAAGCGCCGCCGCCATTTCCCGAATGTTGTCCGGAAGGGGCTTCAACAAAGCCAAGTCAGAAACGGATATTTTGCCGCCCGGTTTCAGGGCGCGGAATACTTCACGCCAGACCTGGGGCTTGTCCGGGGAAAGGTTGATCACGCAGTTGGAAAGCACCACGTCAACGCTGGAATCCGGCACGGGCAGATATTCAATTTCGCCAAGGCGGAACTCCACGTTATCCAGGCCGGTGCGCTGGCGGTAGTACTCAATGTTCTTGCGGGCCTTGGCAAGCATTTCCGGGGTCATGTCCACGCCGATAACCCGCCCGGAGGCTTTGACCTTCTCGCCCGCCTGGAACACGTCAAAACCGCCGCCGCTGCCGAGGTCAAGCACGGTCTGGCCTTCCTGCAAGGCTGCAATGGCTACCGGGTTGCCACAGGAAAGCCCCATGTTCGCGCCGTCCGGCAGGTTGGAAAGGCTTTCCGCGTCGTAGCCTATGGCTTTCGCCAGTTTGGCAGGATCAACCTGACCGCAACGCTGACCGGGGCCACAACAAGAACGCTGTTGCCCTGTGGCAATGGCCGCATATCCAGCGCGCACGGTCTCTTTCACCGCTTGAGCCTGATTATTTTCAGATATTTTTTTCATTTTATTAGCCTTTCTAGTTGGTTAGCACTTGCCACCGCAACAGCAACCGCCAGATGCAGCCGGAGCGGGTGAACCGGCAGCGCCGTCAATCCAGGCCGCTATTTCTTCTTTGGTCGGAACTTTGCCGGTGGACTTGACTACACCGTCGATGGCGACAGCCGGGGTGGACATAACGCCAGCGGCCATCATTTCCTTGAGGTCGGACACTTTCTGAACGGTAATGTTCCCGCCCTTGGCAGCGGCTACTTCTTTCACCAAGTTCTCCGTTTCCGTGCACTTTGCGCAGCCGGGGCCGAATACTTTGACTTCCATGATTTTCTCCGTTGTATGTTAGTTAGACGATGTAGGGGCCGACAATGTTGAACAGCCAGCCGACAAGGGTGAAAATTACCCACAGGTAGCCGATGAACGCCGCTTGCAGCTTGATGGTCATAATCTGCCGCAGCATCATCACTTCCGGTATGCTTGCCGCTACCGCGCTCATGCAGAACGCCAGAGTCGTACCAATGGGCAGCCCCTTGACCAGCAGGCTTTCCATAATAGGGATAATGCCGGTGACGTTAGAGTACAAAG
>NZ_JAHZAA010000052.1:6812-10010 GCF_019424165.1 Desulfovibrio sp.
CCCATTCTCCGGCGCCAAGATTTTCCGCAAACCAGTTGTCAGGCACAAAGCCGTGCAGGGCCGCACCAATGCCGACGCCAACAATGACCCACTTCCACACGCGCTTGAAAATGGAGCTTGTTTCGCTGTAGGCAAACATATGCCGTTGCCGCACTGTCAGCTTTTGCACTTCTCCCGCTTCGTTGACATACTGGTGCGCCGGAGCTTTCTCCGTCGCTTCCAGGATGAACGGCTGCAACCAGCGGCCAGCCTTGAGGCCGTCCATGACAAAGCCGCCGATAATGCCAGCGGACATACCGACCACCACATAAATCACCGTGAATTTCCAGCCGAGCAAACCCCACAGCAGAACCACCGCTATCTCATTGATAAGCGGCGAGGTTATCAGAAACGACATGGTAATGCCGATGGGGATGCGGGCAGTTGTGAACCCAAGAAACAACGGAATACTTGAGCAGGAGCAGAACGGCGTCACCGCCCCGAACAACGCACCCAGAAAGTAGCCGAGGCCGCGCCGTTTTCCCGCGAGGTAGTCACGCACCCGCTCCACGTTCATGGAGGCGCGTATCCAGGCAATGCCGTAAATAAGCGCCACCAGAAGCATGAGAATTTTTATCGTGTCGTAGATGAAAAATTCCAGGGAAGCACCGGAATGGGAATCCGCAACAAAACCGAAAGCGTTAAAGACTATCCAATGGGATGCGTCCAATATGTATGAGTAGACTAACCACCAGCCCATCGCCAGCACAGCGATAATCACAAAATAGCGAGTATTCCATACACCACAGGAGTTGTTGCCTGCCGGTTCAAGAGGTTTGACCGGAGAAGCACAGCAACAATTCGCGCCGTGGGGATCTTGTTTCTCTGCGCCCATGACCTTTTCCTTTATTTCGCCCAACTAAACAACACTAGTTGAATTATTGACATATCAAACCAAAAAAAATCGCCAACCCCTTTAGCCGTCACCACAGGGTTTATCCGGCAATACGTTCGGCTCAACATGGCTGGCGTTACGATACTTCCGGCACTGTTCTGGATTATTGGCGCAGCATTCTTCTGTCAGATACGCCACAATATCCAGCATCAACGGGATACTCGCCTTATAGCGCATGAACCTGCCTTCCCTCTCCACATCCACCAAACCGCTTTGCATAATAGTTTTCAGGTGAAATGACAGATTGGTTGAAGGGATATCTAGTTGTTTGGCAATGTCACCAGCCACAAGACCTTCAGGCGCGTTTTTCACTAACAGCCTGAACAGGTCAAGACGCACATCCGAAGACAGAGCTTCAAATATTTTGCTGGCCTCTTTCGTTTTCATTGGTTAATAATTCAACACAAATTGAACTAAGTCAAGGGGCGATTTTCATACCTCCGCAAAATTATTTCCGGTTTAGGGCTTCATATACGGTCTTGGCATTGTCGCCGCGCAACAGTTCCGCTAGGCCACGCAATCCATCCGTGAGGTATTTTGCATTGTACCCTTGGGAGACTAAATACACTCTGGCGAGATTGGCTCTGTCATTGTAAGGGCAGGCTGTTACAATAATTTTATCCTTGGGTAATTCTTTTAACCGGGAAGGCAATTCAGCCAAGGGAATTTTCTTGGCGAAGTCAACTCCCCACAATGCCTGTTCTTCTTTGAAGCGAATATCCACAAGCACGGCCTTGTCTTCAATCAGCCATTGGATCACCTCCCGGCTCGTTGCTTTCATGTCCATCCGTTCTTCGTAGTCAAATGAGGACAAATACTTTCCCAAGGCATCCATAGCTTGTGCTTGTAGTGGAAAGCAAAGTGCCATCACGGCTAATGCCACAGATAAGCGCCAGATATACTTTTTCATTGTAAGTCCTTTTGGATTGTCGCAGTTATTATTGCCCGGAAACGACCTTGCTACCCGCACGCATCCAGCCGGAAAGCCCTTCACTTGCTGCTATCACATGAGAAAATTTATATTTTTGCATGATGTTGATGGCTTCTGGAGTCCAGCGGCCACCCATACAGTAGACAAGGTACGTTTTCTCTCTATCAAGTTCTTGTACTTTGGACTCAAAGTTCGGACTGTTTGCCGCCATGGAGACAGCCCCTTCAATATGCGCTCTGGCAAAGGCAGGCTCCGGGCTTACATCTAGAATAACAAATTGGGGATTATTTTTATTTTCGGCAACAAGTTTCATCACTTGTTGGGTATCAACCTGATATGGCCCTGCCGCGACAACACGGCCACCAGCCTGCATCCAGCCCGCCTTGCCTTCGCTGGAAGCATACAGGTCGGTGAAATTGTTCTTGCTCATTACCTCCACGGCTTTGGGCGTCCAGTTCATCCGGTGGCAGTATACAAGATAGGTTTTGCTCTTATCCAATTTTTGCAAGTTTACTTCAAAACTGGGGTCATTGGCGGGAAGTGAAAGCGCCCCCTCCAAATGGCTGCTGGCGAACGCAGCCGCAGGGCTCACGTCCAAAATAATGAAATCGGGGTTGTCGGCGTTTTTTTCGATCACTGCCTGCATTTGTTTTGTGTCCACATTTTGGACTGCCGCAAAAGCCGCACCGTTCAAGGCCATCGACAAAAAGACGCCTACAGCCAAAAGCCTTTTGAAATACCGCATGTTTTATCTTCCTTTAAAGGTTACGAGGTTGCTGAATCATTGCTTCTTGGGATTAGGGCAGCATTCTTCTTCAAGAGATTTGATGGCATCCGGCGTGGCTCCGAGATATTCCGTTGCCGCCGGGCAGGCATCAAGACCGCATTGGTTTAGGGTAGCAACGGAGAATGTCAAAGTTGCCGCCATAGCGAGACCGAAAAGCCCTTTGATGAAAATTGGTTTAATTTTTATTTCATAGTCCTCTTCACCAATTCCTATAATGAGAATTACGGCTGATGCCAGAATGGAACACGCGAAGACCAGTAGTGCCCAAGTGTATGTGTGCAAGCCGAAAACAGCAGGCCCGAAACCGAGGCTACCGGGCATGATATATGATAGAATCTGGCGAATGGAGACTGTTGAGCCAAATAGGGAAAATAGAATAATCAGGCCATAATTAAGTGTGCTTTGGCCGAAACGCAGGTTTATCAGCAGCACAGCCATAATGAAAAACATGGTCATGCGTTGCCAAGTGCATAGTCGGCATGGCTCCTCTCCAACAAAAAACTGGATGTACAGTGAACCTAAAAGTACGCCAAGCAGCACCAGAAC
>NZ_JAHZAA010000052.1:10020-11415 GCF_019424165.1 Desulfovibrio sp.
GAGGGCGTTGCCGAGAGGCACTAACCGGGATAATTTCACAGCGCCTCCCTAAAATGAAAGGTTGAGGGTAAAATTGATATTTGAGATGTACCACGCAGCCACAAAAGGCAAAATTGCCACGAGTAAAATGGTTGCTGCTCTTTTGAAGCCCCGCAACGCAAGACCCATTGAGGCGAAAATGCCGAAAAAGAAAAGGGCGTCCACAAAACCTCCGAGTAGATATTTTGATTATTCAAAACTAGTTCGATTATTGACGTAAGCAAGCATCATGCCACTACAGATTAACGAAGACAAAAGCGGCTTGTTTTGAGAACAACATGACTGTGCGCGAAGGGTAAGACGTATATTATCAATAAGTATTGTGCATTTTTTTGCACAGTTATAGTGAGTATTTTTCACCCATCGACTTGAGCAAGTGTGTATTTTTTACGCATAGCGAACAAGAAAACGCTCAAGCCTTATAAGACATGAGCGTTTTCATTAAGCGTGAAACTTAGCCTGGGTGTTATGTGTAGTGGTTCAGACTTGATCTGACAGTCACTCCGTTTTGACGGCTCTGCCTGTCCGATTAGTTGAGCTGTCCGACCTTCTCCTTCCAGAGGGATTTTCCATCAAGGAGAGTCTGCATGGGAGTCCTGCCACAGCACATTTTACCCTGATGGGTTCTGTCCATGTTGTAGCTGTCCATCCACGCATCCAGATCGGCTTGCAACTCATCCAAAGAGTGGTACAGCTTGCGCCGGAAAGCAACCTGATAAAACTCGTTCAGTATAGTTTTATGAAAGCGCTCACAAATGCCGTTTGTTTGGGGGTGTCGTGCCTTGGTTTTAGTGTGCTCAATGCCGTTCACACCAAGGTAGAGTTCATAATCATGGGCTTCCACTTTCCCGCAGTACTCAGTGCCTCTGTCTGTGAGTATACGGATGAGACCCATTTCTTGTGAATAAAAGAAGGGTAATACCCGGTCGTTGAGCAGGTCTGCTCCGGTGATGGGCGTCTTGGTCGTGTACAGCTTGGCTGCGGCCCACTTTGAGTAGGTATCCACGAATGTCTGCTGGTAAATACGCCCAACCCCCTTAATGGTGCCTACGTAGAACGTGTCCTGACTGCCCAAGTAGCCGGGATGATGCGTTTCAATCTCGCCACAGGCTTCGTCATCATGCTTTTTGCGCTCAAGGGCTTGGACTTGAGCTTCCGTGAGTACAAGTCCCTGCTCGGCAGACAGCTTTTCCAAGGCGCGCAGGCGTTGCTTCATGGATGCCAGGTCATGGCGCATCCAGATAGAGCGCACTCCAGATGGAGAAACAAAAACGCCTTGTTTACGCAGCTCATTGCTGGCCCGTGTTTGCCCGTATGCAGGGAAGTCGATGGCAAAAGCCGCTACAGCAGCCTCGG
>NZ_JAHZAA010000053.1 GCF_019424165.1 Desulfovibrio sp.
ATAGAGCCCAACGGTCAGCTTACCGTGCAGAAAAAAGAAGATCCTCATATCTCCAATGTGGTGCTCAACAATGGTGCAGTGGTTGAGGCCGCTCTTGAGGTGATCGACAAGGATGAAACCTGGCTGAAAGCCGAACTGCAAAAACAGGGGTACGATTCATACGAAAACATCTTTTTTGCGGAATGGAATGAATACCGGGACGACGCCGGAAAACTTGCCGGAAACCTGTATGTTGTCGAGCTGGACAGCAAAAAAGAGAGCAAAAACAGCAGTGCGCCCATTCCGCCCCAACAAGGCGAGCAACCTGCCTGAAACGCACGACCTTTATATCATGGACACAAGGACCATGTATTCATGCGTTTCTTCAGGCCAGTCGGAACGCCAGATCGTTTCGCAGCTTGCTGTAACAAAATACCATAAAAAAGAGGACAGCATGGGTATAATCTCGTGGATCATTTTTGGAGTCGTCGCAGGTGCCATAGCCAAGTTCATCATGCCTGGGCGAATGGAAAAAGGATTTGTCATGACATCCCTGCTCGGCATTGTTGGGGCTTGTGTCGGCGGCTTTATAGGCACATCACTGGGCTTTGGAAAAGTTACAGGCTTCAACTTGCCCAGCTTTTTTGTTGCCGTGCTCGGGGCCATGGTTGTTTTGATTCTCTACGGCAAACTTAAAAGCAGATAGACGTTTGCTGCCGTGACTGCCCAGGCAGCCATCTGCCGAAGAAAATGAAAGTCTGTTCCCGGCATAAAAAAGGGAAAGCCCCGGTGGCGCCGGGGCAATCAGGGATGTGTAAGCAGTTGTCAAGAGACTATGCCTTAACACGGCATCGCTGTCAACATAGTACACCAGTTGTTCTCTTGTTTTAAAACCGTTACACTAAGCTCCCCTATACGCGATAAGGTATACACAAAACATCAATGGCGCTTGCGGCCATCCTGAGCAGGAACCATCAAAACGCCAGCCAGGTTGAATCGGCAATATGAAAGATGATTTTTTAAAAACGCTGCATTCAACAAAAAAAGGAGCCACAGGTTTTACCTGTAACTCCTTGATTTTTTGGTCGGGATGGCGCGATTTGAACGCGCGGCCTCAGCGTCCCGAACGCTGCGCTCTAGCCAAGCTGAGCCACATCCCGTCGAGAAAGGCAAGATATGCGAGACACGTAATTTTTGCAAGCCATTTTTTATTTGTAAAAAAATAAGGCCTGACGTAGCATGACGCTGGCCCTTGGAGGCATAAAATCTTTGCGGAGCGAGCAGCCTGTATGATCCGTGTTCTTGTAGTCGACGATTCCACTTTTATGCGAAATGCCATTACCGCCCTGCTGGAACAGGATCCGGAAATCAAGGTTGCCGGTACTGCCAAAGATGGATTGGAAGCCCTGAAAAAAGCCGAAGAACTGGATGCGGACGTCATGACCCTGGATGTGGAAATGCCGCGTCTTGACGGTTTGGGAACCCTCCAGCGGCTTATGAAGGTCACCCCCATGCCGGTGCTCATGATCAGCTCTCTGACCGAAAGCGGCGCGGAAAGCACCTTAAAGGCCATGGAGTACGGCGCACTGGATTTTATTCCCAAAAACATGAGCAATGATCGTGATGCCTTTGGTGCGGAACTGCGGCGCAAGGTTACGGCTCTGGCACGCCGCAAAACGATTATCCGGCTCAAATACCGCCGCATCAACAATATCCCCATGCCGGCCGCCATGCCGCGCACACAGCCACAGCAGCCCGCCGATTACGTGCAGACCCCCTGCCTCGGGCCGCGCGATCTGGTAGTTATCGGCGTGTCTACCGGGGGGCCGCCGGTGGTGCAAAAAATACTTTCTGCCCTGCCGCCGGACATTCCGGCCTGCTTTCTGATTGCACAGCATATGCCCGCAGCCTTCACCGGCCCCTTTGCCAAAAGGCTCGACAGCGTATGCCGTATAGGCGTCACTGAAGCGCAGGACGGCGACCGCTTGAAGAATGGGCATGCCTACGTCTGCCCCGGCGGCAGACACATAAGCGTTCGCATGCGCGGCCCCCTGCCCGAAGTAGCTGTAACCGAAGAACCACGCGATGCCCTTTACAAGCCCACGGTCAACCTGCTTATGGAAAGCGCGGGCAAACTTATGGGACGCCGCACCCTGGGCGTCATGCTCACGGGCATGGGTTCGGACGGATGTGAGGGCGCAAGGGTTTTGAGAGAAAAAGGCGGCTGCCTCATTGCCCAGAATGAAGCCTCATGTGTAGTGTACGGCATGCCCAAGGCAGTAGTGGACGCCAAGCTTGCAAACCAGATTCTCGACGCCGACGACATAGCCCAGGCCATCATGACGATAATCAGAGGCTGACCAGCAGCGCAGCAGGAAACGACACTATGGAACATACGCTCAATACGTCTTCGCCCATTCTGGAAGCATTGCAGTCCGACGACAGCACGACTATCCGCAATGCCGCCTTCAGTGCCGGCGACATGGCTTTGCAAGACGCCGTCCCCCTGCTTTGCGAGCATATCAAAAGCAGCAACATCGGCGTGCAGGAAGCGGCGGAATATGCCCTGCGCAAGATTCGTGGCCCGCACGTTGTCGCAGCCCTGCTGCCCCTGCTGCGCAGCGACGAAGCCCCGGTACGCAACGTAGCCATGGATATCCTGCGCGAAATCGGCAGCGACAGCATCGAGAGCATGCAGCCCTACCTGCAGGACGATGATCCCGACCTGCGCATCTTTATAGCCGACATTCTCGGGTACTGCCTCACGCACCAGGCGGCCATCCTGCTCGGCAGGGCGCTGCTGAAAGATCCTGAGGTCAACGTGCGCTACCAGGCGGCTGTCAGCCTGGGCAATCAGGCCTTTCCCGAAGCAGTGGCCCCCCTGTGTCAGGCCATGCACGATGAGGAATGGGTGCAGTTTGCCGTGGTGGAAGCCCTGGCAAAAATCAAGGATCCCTCCGCCGCCAACGGCCTTGTAAAGCTGTTGCCCCAGGCCTCTCCCCTTGTAAGTTCCGCGATCATCGACGCCCTGGGCGGCATGGGTGATGTGAAGGCCATTCCCCTGCTTTTCAGCTCTCTTGAAAATGTCAGCGTGCCTCTGCGCCACAAGATCGTCAAAGCCATTGTGCAGATTTTGAGCGGCCGGTCCCTGTCGCTTTTGTCCGCCAAATCGCAGGAACGTCTGCGCACGTATCTGCTTGAAGCCCTTACGGACAATGATGACGACATCCTGCTGGCGGCCCTGCAAGGTCTGAGCGCCATAGGCCGCGAAGATGCCACAACGGCCATTATTGATATGGCCCTGACGCTGGACGTGGAGCGGCAGCCCGAACTTTACGAGGCTGCAATCCAGTCGCTTGCCTCCGTTGGCTACAACCATGTGCTGCGCGATGCCCTGCGCAGTGATGACGAGCACCGCGTTGCCATCGCCATGGAAGCCTGCCGCCTGCTCGACGACCACAGCCCGGTAGAAGAGCTGAAAAACATCTACTGGCGGGTCAGCCCGGATCTGCGCCGCGCCGCAGCCGCCGAAGCGGCCCTGCTGGGCGACTGTACCGATGCTCCGTTTTTTTTCTCTGTGGTTGAAGAGTCCGATGATGCAGAAGTTCTTAAAAGTGCTCTGGTTTTCTTTGGCAATCAACACACCTGCCCTGAAGTGGAAGATGTGGTTTTTTCCCAGATCGACCACCGCTATGTGGACGTGAAGGAAATGGCGCTTGAAGCGTGCATCAACCTTCACAGTCCCAAACTTAACGCCCGCTTCAAAGAAAGGGTGCTCAGCGACGATCCCATGCAGCGCATGATGGCCGTTTACGCTCTTGGGCGGTACAGCGTGACGGAAAATCTGGAAGAAATAACCAGAGCGCTTGAAGATCCGTCGCCACGCGTCAGACAGGTGGCGGTTGAGGCTTTTCAAAATATCGGCCCGCAGGCCGAAGCCTACCTGCCAAGCCTGATGACCCGCCTGATTGACGAGGATAAAGACGTGCGCGTGGCCCTGGTGGACCTGCTCGGGCAGATCGGCACTCCATCCGTGATGCCGCACATCATATCTGCACTGGCTGACGACAACGACTGGGTAAGAATCCGGGCTATCGAGGCTTTGGGCATGCACAAGATTGCCGAAGCAGTACCCACCCTGGCCCAGATGCTGGAAAACGCCAACCCCATGGTGACATTCAAGATTATAGAGGCTCTGGGCATGATCGGCGGCAATGTGGCTTTCACTGTGCTTCTGGGCATGATGGACAATGAAGATCAAGAAATTCAGCATGCTGCGGCAGAAGCAGTGGCAGCCATACAGGCCGAACAGGAGTAGCCATGTCACAGCCTCCTACCATGTTTCCTTATAGCGCGCCGAACAACAGCGCCGATGAAACGGAGAAAAAGGGATCCACGGGTTCCGCCACATCAGCGGCAGGCATCAGGGACACCACCCAGCCCTCCCCTTTTTCACGCCCGGCGGCTCACCAGGAACGGCGCCCGGCTTCCGCCACGATACCCGGCACACAGCCCACGTCACCGTTCAGGTCCGAGGCTCTCAACCAACGGCCTCCCACGCCTGCCGCACCTGCGTCATTCGGCCAGACCGCTCCGGGCGCGCGACCGTTGCAAACCGCACCCGCCTCCAGCCCTTTTGCCGCGCAAACGGCAAGCACCGGGACCGGATACGGCGCAGCGAGCCAAAGTACACTGGGGCAGACAGGCGCGGGGCGTCCCTACCTCGGGCAAACCGGCCAGGGGCAACCCAACCTGGGGCAGTCCACCTGGAACTCGCCGTTGCGCCAAAGCGCAGCGGCAACGTCCGGCACTGCTGGCCTGCCCTCCACCACGCCTCCGGCATCCGGCCTGTTCAGTAACAGGGCAGCACGCCCCGGCAGCGGCATACTGCCCGGCACAACACCCCCCGCAAGCGGAGCAGGCGCGCTGCGCCCAAACGGCCTGACCCCAGGTGCAGGCGACGCATTCCGGTCTGGAGTGGGAGCGGCCGCGCAGGGAAACCTGCCTTCCCGACCTTCTCTTTTTCGCAGCACACAGCCGGGCGAGGCTCTACGCCAGCCCCTGTCGCCCACTGCGGCATTTCGCGCACCTGCAACAGCTCCTGCAAGCGCCAGGGCGACTTCGCCTTTTCGCAAGGACCTGCAGATAACAGATGAAGAATTTTTGCAACTGCGTGACTTTATCTATCAGCAATGCGGCATCTTTATTGCAGAAAACCGCAAATACCTCGTTGAGAACCGTCTCTCCAACCGTATCAAGGATCTGAATCTCAAAAGTTACAGCGAGTATTACAATTATCTTCGCTTCGATGCCAGCCGCAGAACGGAACTGAACAAGCTTTTTGAGGTGATGACCACCAACGAAACCAGTTTTTTCCGTAATCCTCCCCAGCTGGAAGTTTTTCAAAAACAGGTGCTGCCGGGAATACTTGATATGTGCCGCCAGAAAGGCTCAAAAAAGCTGCGTATCTGGTCGGCAGGCTGTTCCACGGGCGAAGAGCCGTACACCCTTGCCATCATTCTGCATGAAGTGCTCAAAAGCGAGATCCATAGCTGGGATATCAAAATAACGGCCAACGACCTTTCAGAGGCTGTGCTCTCCGCAGCGAGGCAGGGAATCTACAGCGAATACGCCCTGCGCACCACCCCAAAGGAAATAGTTGATGCCTACTTCATCAAAGACGGTAGCCTTTACAAGATCAAGCCGGAACTGAAGAACATTATTTCCTTCGGGCAGATAAACCTTAGCGACAGAGAGCAGTTAAAGCGGGTCGAAAGGTCGCAGATTGTATTCTGCCGCAACGTCATCATCTATTTTGACGACGAAATGAAGCGCAAGGTAATCAACGCCTTCTATGACAACCTTGAAACCAACGGCGCGCTGCTCATCGGTCATTCAGAATCGCTGCATAATATCAGCCGCGCATTCCAGCTTGAGCATTTCAAGGGGACCATCGTCTACCGCAAGCTGGCGTAAGCGACATGCGCGCCAAGGTTCTTGCCATAGCCAATCAAAAAGGCGGCGTGGGAAAAACCACCACTGCGGTAACCCTGGGCAGCGCGCTGGCGCGCGCGGGCAAAAAGGTTCTGCTGCTGGATCTTGATCCGCACGCCTGCGCAACCCTGCATGCCAGGATTTATCCGGAGGATGTGCAATACAGCCTGCATGACCTCTTTCTGGCTGACGAAACCCAGTGGCCCGCCCTGTGGCCGCATCTGGTGCGCGCGCAGGCCTTGCACGGCATGGATGTGGCCCCGGGCAGCATACGCCTTTCAGAGCTTGAAGTGGACTTCAAGGAGCGCAGTGCCAAGGGCGGCGTGCTGACAAAAAGTCTTGTCCACGTAAGGGACAGCTACGATTTTGTGGTGCTGGACTGCCCGCCGCATGTGGGTATTTTACTGGTCAACGCCCTGGTTGCGGCAGACCTGCTCATAATTCCCATTCAAACAGATTTTTTGGCTCTGCACGGACTGAAGCTGCTGTTTGACACATTGCATACGCTGAACAAAGCCCTTGGCAGGCCGGTGCTCTACAGGGCGCTGCCCACCATGTATGACAGGCGGGCCAAAGCCTGCACCAGAGTGCTTGAACTTTTGCAGCACAAAATGGGGCACGCCATGTTTTCTTCCGTAGTCGGGGTGGATACGCGCTTCAGAGAAGCAAGTGCACAGGGATGCACCATCTACGATATAGACAAAAACTCCAGGGGCGCGCGTTGTTATGAATCTCTGGCCGAGGAAGTGTTGCACCTATGGTAAAAACGCCTGAAGAGTACTTTGCTGATCTGTCTTTTGCGCCGCCCGAGCAGGGAACGGCAGCATCCCTCAGTGATGCGGAACGGGCTTTTGTGCAGAAATATCTTGGCGGCGAGACGGTTGCCGCCCTGCCGGTGCAATCCCCTCTGGCGGCCATGCCCTGCACGGGTACGGAGCAGATTCGCGCACCCGCAGAAATGCCTTCCGCCCCCGCGGCCGCCACAGCCGGACAATACCGGCATGACGCAGCCGCAGCTCCGAAAGCAGCCGTGCCGCTGAAGTCGCATTTGGCAGCGCAAGACAAGGTGCAGATGGTATCGTTTTATGTGCGCGAGCAGATTTTTCTTTTGCCGGTTTGTGTTATTGTTGAGGTCTTGCGGTATATGCCCCTCACCCGCCTGCCCATGGCTCCTCCCTTTGTGGCCGGGGTAGTCAACCTGCGGGGACGGGTCACCCCGCTGCTGCATCTGGACGCCCTGCTGACGCTGGAACAGCAATACCACTACGCGCCGGGGAACTTCATTGTGGTATGCAACGGAAAAGACATGCAGCTTGGCTTTATTGTCGACAAGATCCATACCATGTACATGATTGATCAGCGGAAAATAAACTGGAATGCTGAAAACCAGCTTGGGGCCAGCGCTGATTTTCTTTATGGGCTGGCCGAGGTGGGCGATCACCTGCACGGCATCATAGACCCGGAAGTAATTGTGGAAAAACTGCTGGACATCTAGGCGCCCACGATCACAGGCAAACGCTTGCCCTTGCAAATAATGTAAATAACATCTACGATATTTTGAAATTTTTTCTAAATTACACTTTTGTGCCAACGCGGATCAATGCTTCAAATGCCGGCCCACATCGGCCGCACGAGCAGCCGCACCGCACCCTGGTTTTTGGGTGGTTGCCTGCAGCACTGCCGAAAACCGACAGAAAAATCCATGCTGCACTGCCCCGCAAGGCGGCAGTCAACATTTGACGGACAGGGACAGATATTATGAAAAAACATATCATGGTCGTCGATGACTCCAAAACCATCCGTAACCTGGTGGCCTTTGTGCTGAAAGGGGAAGGCTTCAAGGTCAGCACCGCCGAGGATGGCCTTGACGCCATCGAAAAGCTGTACAGCCTTGACCCGGTGGACTTGATCGTCTCTGATGTCAACATGCCGCGCATGGACGGTTTCACCTTTATCAAGACCATCCGCGCCCAGGATGCCTACAAAGACATCCCGATTATCGTGCTTTCCACCGAAGGGCAGGAAAAAGACATACAAACCGGTATGAGCCTTGGGGCCAACCTTTATATGGTCAAACCAGCGCAGCCGGAAAAAATGGTTCGCAATATAAAGATGCTCCTGGGCTAGCCGATAAGAAAGACAGTATTACCCAAATGGGTACAGCGCTTTCAGCCAAGCAAGGGTATGGGGTATGAGCCAGGATCTTTTTGACCCGGAATTATTTGCTGACTTCATTGCAGAAGCCAAAGAGCACCTCGAAACTATCGAGCCCAATCTTCTTGAGCTTGAAAAAGCTCCGGGGAACTTGGCACTGCTCAATGACATCTTCCGCCCCATGCACTCGCTCAAGGGCGCTTCGGGCTTTCTTGGCCTGAACCGCATCAATCAGCTCGCCCACAAGTCTGAAAACATTCTGGATGAGCTGCGCAAAGGCAGCATGGTCGTCACGCCGGAAATTATGGACGTTATTCTGGCTTCCACAGACGCCCTGCGCCAGATGATTGATAACCTTGAGAGCAGCAATAGCGAAGGTGAAGTGGAAATCGGGCATATCATGGCCCAGATTGACGCCATCATGGCCGGAGAAATTCCGGTGCAGGAACAGCCCGGACAAGCCCCGGCATCTCCGTCTTTTCCGGCGGCAGAAACCGCACCGGCTTCCGCCGCTCCCCTGCCCGAAACAGAGAATTTCGCGGCAGTGCATGAAATGTCCGATGTCCCGCTGTCTGATCCGACAGCCGAAGCGCAGCCCCAGGATGGCGCGATTGCCGGCGTGGACGGTGCCGACGGCATGAGCGGCAAGGAATGGGTCGCAACCCTGCCTGCCTTGCCGCCCTACGCCCTTACAGCTTTTGGGGAAAGTCATCTCAAAGATTTCATTGATGAATCAATTGAAATAATTGAAAATCTCACCAATGGCCTGCTTGAGCTTGAAGAAAACCCCACAGGCCAGGGCGAGCTCGTCAACGACCTTTTCCGTTTTTTCCACAACATGAAAGGCAACAGCGGCATTATCGGCTATAATGACCTCAATGCCCTCACCCACGAAGCGGAAACACTGCTCAATAACGTGCGCCAGGGCAAAATCATCCCTACGCACGAGCTTATTGATCTTTTGCTGCTTGTTGTGGATGTTATGGAAGCCCTCGTACACAATATTGACGTTGCTTCCGGCCAGGCGTCGCCCTTTGAAACAGGTTCCGTTGTCAAGCAATTGCAAAATGCCCTTGCCGGCGGCCCCATTGCCTTGCCAGCGGAATTACTGACCGCCCAAGGGCGTGAGCAGGCAGACTCCGGCGAGCCGGAACATGCGCATGCTGGTGATGATGTCACGGGCGCGCCCGTGGAGGTGGTGACTCCTACCATTATTCCCGTGGGCTCTGAAGGCGATGATGCCGAAGCTTTTCGCGTCACCGTGCAGCAACAGATCGAAATTATCCATGCGGCCCTGGAAACCCTGAAAAAAGACGGCAGCCACAAGGATTCCATTGATGCCCTGTACCGTTGCCTGCTGGCCATAAAAAATGCCTGCGGCTTTATGGGGCTGGCGGACATCAAGACCTATGCCGAACGCACGGCCGGTATTGTGGATCAAGGGCGCAGCAGCGGGATAGACTTCGACCTCATGGTGGATCTGCTGGATCAGGAAGTAAGCATCATCCAGGACATGGTGCGTCAGGCCCTGAACGATGGCAAGGTTCCCACAGACGTCAGTTCCGCCACCACGAAGCCTGCTTCTGATGAAGAAGATGGGGACGGTACCGCGGTCACCTCAGATAAACCTGAAGGTACGCCCACCACAACCAGCACCCCCATTGCATCCGCTCCGGCACAGGCTGAAGTTCAGAACGCCGCGCCAGCAGATGCAAAAGCGACAACTCCGGCGACTACGGCAGTTCCGGTATCCGGCGGGCAAAGCGCCGAAGCAGCCTCGCGCCCCGCTCAGGCCAAGCCTGCGACCCCGATGGCGCAAGCCGCCCCAGCGCGCGCCGCGGCCCCGCAGACAAAGGGCGCGGCTCCCGCCGCTGAAGGGCACAAAAGCTCTTCCACCATCCGGGTTGACCACGAACGCCTTGATCATCTCATGAACCTCATCGGCGAGCTGATCATCAACCGTAACCGCTACACACTTATCGCCCGCTCGCTCGAAGACAGCGGCGACAACATAGACATTTCGCATGTGGCGCAAAGCCTTTCTGAAACGACCTACGCCATGGCGCGCATCTCTGACGACCTGCAAGACACCATCATGAAGGTGCGCATGGTTCCTGTGTCATCTGTATTCTCCCGCTTTCCCCGTTTGGTGCGCGACCTTTCGCGCAAAAGCGGCAAAGAGGTAGACCTGGTCATGGAAGGAGAAGAAACGGAACTGGACAAGAGCGTGGTAGAGGTCATAGGTGACCCCCTTGTCCACCTTATCCGCAACTCCGTTGATCACGGCATAGAATCGGAAGATGTGCGCCTCGCCGCGGGCAAACCCGCCAAGGGCAAAGTGACGCTGCGGGCTTTTCACAAGGGCAATTCCGTTGCCATTGAGATCGAAGACGACGGCAAGGGCATTGACCCGGCAAAAATGCGCGAAACAGCCATCCGCAAAGGCGTGATCACTGCCGAAGAGGCCGCACAGCTGGATGATCGCGAGGCCGTGGAACTGATCTTTGCCCCCGGTTTTTCCTCTGCCGACCAGATTACCGATGCGCTTTGCGTCCTTCTTCGCCGCCGGGTCAAGACGTTCCTCACCGCCCGCAATGGTCACCGTGCCGGCGTTGGCC
>NZ_JAHZAA010000054.1 GCF_019424165.1 Desulfovibrio sp.
TTTCGGGCGTGGCATGAACTTTTGTCAGGGCCGGAGCTTTAAACGCCTGGCTGCGCGGCTCGCCCGTAAATACCCAGAAATGTCCTTCCTGCGTCGGCTCGGTGGCATCGACCTGAAAACGCGTCAGTTCATGGGCCAAGCTTTCGCTTGTGGCCTGCTTGTCGTTGGGCAGTACAAAAATGCTGACAAGCCCCTGGTAGTTTTCTCCGGCCTGATCTTTGACTCCCAAAATCAGCATGCACTCTTCATCTTTACCGGAATGAAAGCCCGTACGCTCTTCGCCGTCCCACCCGGCGGGCAGGGCCGCGCTGAAGCGGGTGAAATCTCTGATTTCCGCTCCGCGTACGTCAGGGGCAGGCTGCCCGGCATGGGCGACACTGCCCATGCTCAGGCCACAGAGTAGAAGCAGCAGAAAAAAATGGGTAAAACGCATATGGGCCTCGCTTTGTCTTGGCGTTATGATCCGTGCAGCCGGAGACGGCGTGTTTTTGCGCGGTTCAGGCCGCGCTGTGCAACAGGGCAGTGATGAACGGCAGGCTCTGCCGTATGACCAGCAGGGCCAGTGCCAGCCAGTTGAGCCACAAAAACTGCATCCGGGACCGCAGGGTGAACAATATGGTCCAACAGGCCACTGCCAGGGTCAGAGGCACAAGGCCCGTGATCTGGGGCATGAGCCAGTCGGGCAGCGTCTGGCCGCTGAATGAAAGTCCGATAAACAGCCCCCAGCGGTCAATGCAGCGAGGTACGTAGCCGATCATGGCCCACAAGGCGGCCCAGCGGGCGGCCTTTTCAAGATCGGCCGCAGAAAAAGCGCGGTTTCCCGGCATGGCGGCGGAAGAACCGGAAAACTCGCGCCGGGCCAGTGAAAGCGCCAGCAGGGCCATGGCTCCCGCCGGGGCAAAATTTGTAAAATAGTCATGGGTGGCAGTACCAAGCACGGCTGAAGCCATGCGGCCCCAGTCCAGCCCCTGCGGCGGGCCGGAAAAAGACCAGTTGGGCAGGGCGTGGGCCGCAAAAAAGCAGACAACGGCCAGAAGGTACAAAAAAAGCCTGCTGCGCATGGCATCGGTATCAAGCTGGTTGCTCGACGCTTCATTCTCTGCGGCAAGCGGCGATTTCCGCCCTTTGCGCGCCGAGCGTCCCTTGCTGCCCCGGACGCCGGGGTTCGTTTCGGGATTGTCGGTGGGCAGGCCGATGGCGAGGGGGCTGCTTCTGTCCATCCTGGTGACAAACCAAAGGCAGCACAAGCCGGCAATCCAGGCCAGTACCGTGGTGGTATAGGGCAGTACGGCAGCGTCCCACAGGGCCAGACCGCTGATGTGGCTGCCGGAACCACCAAAGCTGAGGATTGTTCCCACCAGATTGGCGGCGGTGAGCAGGGGGCCGAGCAGGCCCAGCCCCAGGGCCAGGCGTGTGAGGCGGCGTGCCCCGGCAACGCACAACCGCGCATTGCCGCGCCTTCCGGCAAGCAGGGTCAGGGCCAGGATGGCGGGCAGGGCGGCTGCGGCATTCATGCCTATGCTCAAAATGCCGGAAGCCCATTGCCAGTAAAAAAGCCATTCAGGTATATTTTGCATGCCGTCTTGTAGCCTGTGAGAGGCGCGCTAGCAAGATGCGCGCGTGGCCTTTCTGCGGTTTACCGGGCAGCACGTGTGGCATTTCCGGCACGTGTTTTGCGGGTTCCGGGCTGTTCAGCATTGCCGGACATTCCGGCAGCAGTGAGTATTTTTCACTGTCGGGCTGGTTGCTTGTACAGCGCAAAGGCATGCTCTATAGTGGTTCGAGCCGTAAACCATAACCAGCCGGGTGCCTGCCCGCGCACGAGATGTACCTTTATGACGATTTTCGCCGTCTTTTTGCTGGCCATAGCCCTGTCGATGGATGCTTTTGCTGTGGCCGTGGTCTCTGGTTGCGCTCTGCAAAAACCCAAAATTCGCCATTATGTGCGCCTTTCTGCCGCCTTTGGTTTTTTTCAGTTTGCCATGCCGGTTATCGGATGGTGGCTGGGCGTGTCCGTGCGGGAATACATGGAAGCCTGGGACCATTGGATTGCCTTTGTGCTGCTGGGCTGGATTGGAGGCAAGATGGCCCTTTCGGGCCTGCGGGCGCTCAGGAACCGTGAGTCCTGCGCCTGCCCTTCGGTCGATCCCACCGCTGGCCGCAACCTTATGGTACTTGGGGTGGCCACCAGCATAGACGCTCTGGCCGTGGGCCTGTCTCTGGCTATTCTTGGTACGCCCATCTGGGCGGATGCGGCCATCATCGGCATTGTTTGCGCGGTAATTACGGCTTGCGGCGTGTATCTCGGCAAGACGCTGGCAAACCTTTGCGCCCTCAACGGATGGGCGGAACTGGTGGGAGGCTTGACGCTGCTTGCCATTGCCTGCAACATTCTGCGAGAGCATCAGGTTTTCTGAAATCACGCCCGCCTGCGCGCGCCGCCCGTCCTGCCGGACCAGCAGGCCAGATTGCACGGCGGAAGAACAAGGAGGCCATATGTCTACTGTCAGCGCCAAATATCTCGGTGACCTGCGCGTGGAATGCGTGCATAACCAGAGCGGCACCAGGATTATCACCGATGCCCCCAGCGACAACCAGGGCAAAGGCGAAGCATTTTCACCAACAGACCTTTGCGCTACGGCCCTTGGGGCCTGCGCCATGACTATTATCGGCATTTATGGCAAAAATCACGGTGTGGATGTGACCGGCACAGAAGTGGAAATCACCAAGACCATGAGCGCCGACCCGCGCCGTATCGGCAGAATTGAGGTTACCTTCAAGATGCCGCCGCGCGCATATTCCGCCAGAGAAAAAGCCAGTATAGAGCGCTGCACCTCTTCCTGCCCGGTGCATCTGACGCTGCACCCCGAAGTGGAGCAGGTCTTTACATTTATCTGGCAGGACTAAGAGCGTGGTGCGGCAATTCTTTTGCCGCGCCGCAGCAGTCTGTTCTGCACCAGGCCGGGCCTGCGGCTCGGAAAGCGTTTTTTGCGGCCATGCCGCAATGTCCCAAAACTTTTCATGATGGCCTTTCCGCAGTCCGTTCAGGCATTCTTTTGAGATTCGCTGCGGCGGCTTCTCTTGTGATGGGAGGGGCCGTCCGCAGTTTTTCACGCACCTTCTTCCTCAGAGAAAAACATGTCCGCAACGCCGCTGGTCTCAGTCATCATCCCTTCCTACAATTACGGTGCATTACTGCCGGAAGCCGTGACTAGCGCTCTCTCGCAGCGCACTGACGGCCTTGGTGTGGAAGTAATTGTGGTCGATGACGGCTCCACGGAAAAGACGGGAGAAAGTGCCGAAGCCCTGGGAACGGGCGGTGTTGATATCCGTCAGAAAAACCAGGGCCACGCCGCCGCGCGCAATACCGGCTTGCGGGCAGCGCGAGGAGATTACGCGGCTTTTCTCGATGCGGACGACCTGTATGCGGAGCATCTTCTGGCAGGCCAGTTGCGGATTTTCGCGGAAAATCCCGATCTGGACATGGTTATCTGCCGCTGCGTGGAAAAGCAGGAAGGGGCAGCGTCTGGCGCTCTGCATCTGTGGCCTCTGGTCAACAGTCATTGGGATGTGCACTCCTGTCATGCCAATCTGGCCCCGGTGCATTGCCATCTTACACGCATGGAACTTGTGCGCCGGGCGGGTTTTTTTGATACGGCGCTCAAATCTTGCGAGGATCATGACTTCTGGCTGCGCTGCCACGGCCTGGGGGCCAGGGTGGGGGTGAATCCCCTGGGACTTGTCATCTACAGAAAGCACGGCGACAACATGACACATAATGCCGAACGCATGTTTTTTCATGACGCCCTCATGCATATCAAGGTGCACGGCATGCTCGCCGATCTGCCCGCCTATCCCTCGGACAAGCTCGGCGGCTGGCTGGCCCACGCTGCGGCCTGCCTGTTTTCTACCGAAGTCATGGCCTTCAATAAAAGCATGTCAGACAAGATGCAGGGTCTTTTTGCGCAGGCCGTGCGCCATGCCGCATCACTGGTCAAGGGAGAACGCGGCGAGACGGATGCGCAGGTGCTGCGTCTTCGCACATACTATGTCGCGAAGTGCCTGCTTCTGGCCCAACCCCAGAAAGAACGGCTTGCGCCCGAGGCCGTCAAGGCGGTCATGATATTGAAGCATCTTTTCCCCGAAGTCGGGCAACTCGCGCCGCATGCGCTGGAAGCCCGGACGGCAAAAAATTACGCCCGGCTGTGTCTTTCAAATTCTCTGGGCCTCGGGCGTGGTGATTAAAGATCGTTCCGATAAGGGACTGCCGTGGCCTGCGCCGGCGGTAAAACAGGCTGGAGACCGCGCGGCTGGTTACCCACTGAAGGCAGCCTGTTGCGCCTTGGCCGAGGGCGGAGTTCCTCATGGAATGGAACATCCTGAAGGGACCCGGCATCGCATTTGCCTTGCCGTTTTTCAGGCAAGAGGCTATTGCATTGTGTGAAATTCTTCCGCTTTTGCGCGGAGATGAAGGAGATTCTGATGCCGAAGAACGCGGCTCTCATTCTGGCGGCGGGCAAGGGTACCCGCATGCATTCCGATAGACCCAAGGTTTTGCAAACGCTGTTGGGCGAGCCGATGCTGGCCTGTGTGCTTGAGGCTTTGCGCCCTGTTTTTGCTGAAGATGTGTGGCTCGTTGCCGGCCACCGGGCAGAGATGGTCAAGGCCGCTTTTCCGGAGGTTCCCTGTGTTCTTCAGGAGCAGCAGCTTGGCACAGGGCATGCGCTCATGCAGGCTCTGCCGGCACTTACCAAGGCCGGGTACACTCACCTGCTGGTCGTCAATGGCGATGCGCCCCTGCTTTCAGAGGGCCTTGTGCGGCAGTTTCTGGCCGAAGCCGTGGGTGCGGACCTTGCCTTTGCCACCATTGATCTTGACAGCCCCGGAGCTTATGGCCGTGTGGTGCGCGAAGGAGATGACGTGCGCGCCATTGTCGAGGCCAAGGATTACGACCCGGCTCTGTACGGCCCGCCTACCGGCGAGGTCAATGCAGGCATGTACTATTGCGCTCTGGACGCCGTGGAGAGCCTGCTGCCCCGCCTGGATAATGCCAACAAGAGCGGCGAGTATTACATTACCGACCTGATAGGTCTGGCTGTGGCGGAAAAATATGACGTGCAGGGCGTGCGCTGCGGGCGCGACGATGGCCTCATGGGCGTGAACTCTCCCCTGGAACTGGAACGGATGGAAGAAGCCCTGCGCGAGCGCCGCGTTCATGACCTGCTCGCTTCAGGCGTTATCATCCATGCGGCGGCAAGCGTGCGCGTGGGGCCTCTGGCCCATGTGGAAGCCGGGGCTGAAATTACCGGCCCTTGCGAAATCTACGGCCGTTCGCGGGTTCTGCGCGGCGCCTCCATAGCCTCGCACTGCGTGCTGCGCGACAGTGTCGTCAGCGGTGGAGCGCGAATACATTCATTCTCGCACCTTGAAGGGGCGGAAGTGGGTGAAGGCGCGCTGGTCGGGCCGTACGCGCGGTTGCGCCCCGGGGCCGTCCTTGAGGCGCAGTCTCATGTGGGCAACTTTGTGGAGCTGAAAAAGACGCGCCTGGGCCAGGGGGCCAAGGCCAACCATCTGAGCTACCTTGGCGATGCGGAAATCGGCGCGGGCAGCAATATCGGAGCGGGAACCATTACCTGCAATTATGACGGGAAAAACAAACATCTCACACGGATAGGCCAGCGCGCCTTTATCGGCAGCAATACCGCCCTGGTGGCTCCGGTGAGCGTGGGTGACGAGGCGCTCGTGGGAGCCGGTTCGGTCATCACCCACGACGTGCCCGCCGGAGAACTGGGCATTGCCCGTGAAAAACAGAAAAATCTGCCGCGCAGGAAGCCCTGACGCGCGTCCGTTGTTTTTTTGCCGAGCGGGGGTACGTCGTCTCGGGGGGGCGTTTTGGCGGCGACAAAGGAACTGGAGCCGGGCAGGCGAGGGCTTGCCCGGTGCGTGAGTTCCGCCTTTTCAGGGGCTGCCGCGGTCGAATGCGCGCCGGTTGCGCGCCTTAATCCCCCGCGCAAGGCGTCGCGCGACGCGGTTTTTTTTCGACTTTACCGCTTCCATTCTTGCCAAGGGTCTGGTGCGGTGCTATTTATCAGGCATGGAACTTCTGGAAAAGCTTGAGACGCAAGTTGCGGCTCTTCTGGCCAGGCTTGACCGCCTTCGGGCGGAAAACGAGCGCGTCAGCGCCGAGTCTGCCGCTTTGGGGGAGGAAAAGGCCGCCCTGGAAGATGAAAACCACAGGCTGCGCGAAGCGCTTGAAAATGAAGAGCAGCTGCGTGCCCAGGCGCTCAAACGCATTGACGCCGTGTTGCGCAACATTCAGGAGCATGACAGCGTAGAGTAGGTTTTTGTGAATCAGGAAGCTATCAACCTTACCGTTCTTGGACTGAGCATAGCCTTCAAGCCCGGCGCAGATATGGACCGCGTGCAGGAAGCTGTGAGGCTCGTAGAAGAACGGTTTACTGACCAGAAGCTGAGGTTCCATGGAGGGCAGACCAAGGATATTCTGCTGACCTTTATGGCCCTTGGACTGGCGGATGATTTGTTGCAATCGCAAAAAGAGCTGGCAGGCGTGCAAGATCGCATAGCTGCCATGCTTTCCAAGATAGAGGGATCTGTTTAGATCCCGAGGGCGCTTCCCTGGGGGGCGCGTGATTTATGCCTCGGTGCTAACCTGACAAGTATGTTAAAGGGAGTTGTCTCTGTCCTCAGTGTGCATGCCCGGCCACGACCGGGACGCCTGAAGGGGACATACTGGCTCCCGACCTGGTTATCCAGGTTCTGTACCGCACGCATGACACGGCTCTCTGGGGAAAGCCGCTTTCAGAAACAGAGCAGTTTGGGTTCCGGCTTCCGCGTTGGGGTCTTCACTTCTTTTTTGCAACACCATCCATGTTGCCGCGCCTGCGGCACCCAGCCAGGGTTTCAGCAGCCCTTTGGGCTAAATTGCTACGGCGGCACGTAACGGGCTGCCGGTGTTCGCCGGGCGGGCTCTTTCAGGGCCGGTCCCGTATTGATAAAAGAGAGGCTGGATTCATGGACCCATTAGTTATAGCGGCGCTGCTCGCGTCTGTGGTGCTGGGGGCGGCACTGGGAGCGGTGGTGTGCAAACGGTCTACAACCAAGCGTATCGGCGACGCCGATGACCTGGCCAAGCGCATTGTGGCCGAGGCCCGCAAGGAAGCGCAGGCACAGAAAAAAGAAATTTTGCTCCAGGGACAGGACGACCTGTTCAACCAGAAGCGCGAGCTGGAAAATGAATTCAAGGAGCGCGAGCGCGAGGTCAAGACTCGCGAGCGCAAGCTTGAGGAAATGGGCGGGCGCCTTGAGGAAAAGCTTGAAAAAGCCACCGCCAAGGAGCACGAACTGCTCGCTTCGGAAAAAGACCTGGCCCGTAAAGAACGGCAGCTTTCAGAAACAGAAATGTTCCTGCAAACCCGCATTGAGGAGCAGGAGCAGCGCCTGGCGCAGATTTCGGGCTTTACTGCTGAAGAAGCCAAGGCGCAGCTTTTTATGGAAGTGGAGGCGAAGACGCGGCACGAATCGGCCAAAATGATCCGGCAGATCGAAATGGAAGCCCGCGAAACCGCAGACCGCAAAGCCAAGGAAATTCTCTGTAACGTCATTCAGCGCTATGCGGGCGACTATGTGAACGAGCAAACCGTCACTGCCGTCACCCTGCCCAGCGAAGATATGAAAGGCCGCATCATTGGCCGCGAAGGGCGCAATATCCGCGCTCTCGAGTCTGCCACCGGTGTGGATCTCATCATTGACGATACCCCTGAAACAGTCATTCTTTCCGCCTACAGCCCGTTGCGTCGCCAGGTCGCCAAAATGGCGCTGGAACGCCTTATTCAGGACGGACGCATCCACCCCGCGCGCATTGAAGATATTGTTCAGAAGTGCGAGCAGGAACTGGATGCCCAGGTACGCGAAGTGGGTGAACAGGCTACTTTCGATGCAGGTGTGCACGGCATACATCCTGAAATCGTTCGCCTTCTCGGCCAGTTGCGCTACCGGACCTCCTTTACGCAAAATGTGCTGCAGCATTCGCTTGAGGTGTCGGCCCTGTGTGGCATGATGGCGGCAGAGCTTGGCATGGACGTGAAGAAAGCCAAGCGCGCCGGATTGCTGCATGACATAGGCAAGGCCGTGGACCACGAGGTCGAAGGGCCGCACGCCCTTATTGGCGCGGATCTGGCGAAGAAGTACAACGAAAGCCAGGAAATCATCCATGCCATCGCCGCCCACCACGAAGACCAGCGCCCCTCAACGGCCCTGGCCGTGCTGGTACAGGCTGCGGATTCCATTTCCGGTGCACGCCCCGGCGCGCGCAAGGAACTGCTGGAAAACTATGTGAAGCGGCTGGAAGACCTGGAGGGCATCGCCACCAGTTTTGATGGCGTCAGCAAGGCTTACGCCATTCAGGCCGGACGTGAAATCCGCGTGATGGTTAACTCCGATCAGGTTGATGACGATACGACCTATATCCTTTGCAAGGATATAGCTGAAAAAATTGAAAAAAATCTGACATATCCCGGGCAGATCCGCGTAACGGTGATTCGTGAGCGGCGCGCCGTGGGCCTTGCCAAGTAGGCAGGGCGGCACGGGGCCGGGCCGGATATACGGCTATGATGCAAGACCCCCTTCTATATGTATTTGATCTGGCGGCCAGCTTTATGCTGGCCGCCGCCGCATCTTGCCGGGCGCGCAACGGCGGAGCGCACTTCAGCGGTGCGGCGGTTCTGGCCTGTCTGGCCGGGCTGGCCGCGCCGCTTTTGCGTGATGCCCTGCTGGGGCATCCCGTCCTGGCGCTGAACAGGGGAGATTACCTGGCTGCGGCCGTGGCCGGCGCGGTGGCCGGAACCCTGGCTGCGCGTCTGGGCCATGCATGGCGGGCGTTTTACTGGCTGGACAGCCTGGGGTTGGGACTGGCTGCCGGGGTAGGGGGCGTGCGTGGCGCGGTTTTCGGTCTGGGCGTTGTGGGCTGCCTTGTTCTGGGGGTACTGACGGCACTGGCCGGGGGGTTGGTGCGGGATGTGGCCCTGGGGGACACTGCCCGGCTGGTGGAGGAAGATAGCTACGCTACTGCGGCGGCCCTGGGCGTTATGCTCGCCCTTGTGGCCCTGCTTTACGGCGGCATGCCGCTGTGGGCGTGCGTGCTTGCGTGCTGTGGGCTGGTACTCGTGCTGCGTTCCTTGCGTCTGCGTAAGGGTCTTCAGGGCGGCATTTGAAGCCGTTTTTTCAGAATTGTTGAAAAAAATGTAAATAAGGCTTGACTGTTTTGATTTGTTTCACTATCTTCTCTTTTCGCGACACGGGAACGGATTGAGCCTGAGCGCGGCGAAGAAAAATCGCCGAACCGGCAAAAAGAAGTTGACAGGGTTGCGAAAAGGGAGCATAAGCCTC
>NZ_JAHZAA010000055.1 GCF_019424165.1 Desulfovibrio sp.
GGATTCTGCCTGTCATATTCCTCAATACTATCAATAAAGGCTTCCTCCAGGGTAGGATCTTCCACAGACGTGCAAGCCGCCTTGAGCTCGTCAGGCGTCCCCATGCGTATCATGGCTCCCCGGTAAATAAGGGCGATGCGGTCGCAGTATTCGGCCTCTTCCATAAAGTGCGTAGTCACAAGTACAGCGGCCCCGGCAGCGGTCATGGCTGAAATATGCTTCCAGAAATCGCGCCGGGTACGCGCGTCCACACCGGATGTAGGCTCATCCAGAAACAGCACGGGGGGTTCGTGCAGGGTGGCGCATAAAAGGGCCAGACGCTGCTTTTGGCCCAAGGGGAGATCGCCCGTGCGGCTGTGCAAAAAATCCTGCAATTCCAGCGCGCCGGACAGTACGGGCAAAAGTTCATCGCGCCGCTGACGGCTCAGCCCGTACAGTTCGGCAAAGATCTTGATATTTTCCACAACCGGAATGTCCGGATACAGTGAAAACTTTTGCGCCATGTAGCCCAACCGCGCGCGCGCTTCGCTGCCCGCAGTGAGCAGATCCATACCGGCAACGGAACACTGCCCCAATGTAGGCCGCGAAAGACCGCAAAGCATGCGGAATGTTGTTGATTTTCCTGCTCCATTGGGGCCGAGCAGACCGAATATTTCACCGGGCAGCACACTGAAGCTGATGTTGTCGGCAGCGGTAAAATTACCAAATTTTTTGGTGAGGTGGACGGCTTCAATGCTCGGCAGGCCATGGGTTTTTGCGGGCGGCAAAGCATCGCTCGCCCCCGGCGCGCCTGTCGCCCGGGTTTGCGCGCTCTTTTCAAGGCCGTTTTTTTCTGCATCACGGCTGCTTGCCTCACCGGGAATATGGCACTGCGCATACAGCCCGGCATACGGCGAAGGATCCTGGTTGATACCACCCACAGCGCTCATGTACGCGTCCTCCAGGCGCGGCGGTACGGCTTCGCCCCCCTGCGCCAGAATGCCGCTCCTCAGCTCTTCCGGGGCATCAGCCGCCAGCACCAGACGAATGCGGCTGCCCTGCACAAGGGCGTCCTCAATGGCTGGCCGCATGGTCCAGCGGGCCAGCTCGCGCTTGTGTGTTCCGGCAGGAGTCTTGAGCAGAAAAACCCGTCCGGCGGCCCTGCCGGTAAACGCATCCGGTGCGCCGGAATAAAGAACGCGCCCCTTGTCCAGCACCACCACCTGTGCGCACCGTTCAGCCTCGTCCAGATATGCCGTTGCCCATATGACGCTCATGCCGTCACGGCTCAACTCCTGCACCATGCGCCACAGCTCGCGCCGGGACTGCGGGTCTACCCCCACTCCCGGCTCATCCAGAAGCAGCAGGCGGGGCGATCCGAGCAGAGCACAGGCAATGCCAAGCTTTTGCTTCATGCCGCCGGAAAGACGCCCGGCCAGCCTTTCTGTAAAAGGTGCAAGCGAGGTAAAGCGCAAGAGCCGGTCAAAAAGCTCTTCACGAGCTTTGCCTTCAAGACCGCGCAAGCTGGCATGCAGACGCAGATTACCCATCACGCTGATATCTTCGTACAGCCCAAAACGTTGCGGCATATAACCAATGCTGTTGGCGCTCTCGCTGACAAGCTTTTGCGGTGACCGGCCGAAAATCAGCACTTCTCCCCGTGAAGGGAGCATCAATCCGGCCAGAATACGCATAAGCGTGGTCTTTCCGGCAGCATCCGGCCCCACAAGCCCTGTGATACATCCGGCAGGAACCGTGGTGGAAATACCGTCCAGTGCCGTAACAGCCCTGCGCCCTTTGCCGAAGGTCATGCCCAACCCGTTCAACTGTACGGCTGTTCCGCCGGAATTCGCGTCTACAGCGCTGCTCATGGCGCTTCAGCACCGTCCACAAGAATAGTTACAGGCATGCCCTGACGCATGACATTTTCCGGGTCCTCAGCCTGTACCCGCAAGCGGTAAACCAGAGACGTGCGCACCTGCCTGGTTTCAACGGTTTTCGGGGTAAATTCCGCCGTTGGCGAAATAAAACCAACGGTTCCCGGAAAACTCTTTCCCGGGGCGGCGTCCACAAGAACGCGCACAGGCATGCCCGGCTTGATGCGGCCAAGATCCGGCTCGTCCACATAGGCTCGCAGCCAGACCGGATCCGTAAGGGTAAGGGTATAGACCGTCTGTCCGGACTGGACGATGGCCCCGGCCTCACGGGCGCGGGTGAGCACCACACCCTTTTGCGGGGCAACCAGTACGGCATCGTGCAACTGTATTTCTGCACGCTTGAGTGCTGCCGCCGCCGCATCAACAGAAGCGCGCTGCGCAAGAACATCTTCTTCCCTGTAGCCGGAAAGGAGCATATCAAGCTGATCCTGGGCGGAACGCAGCTTTGCGGATGCTTCACGGGATTGCGCCCGGGCATTGTCCAGCTCTTTTTGTGAAATGGCATTGGAAGAACGCATGGCAACAACACGGCGCAGATTGATGGCGGCATTTTCTGCCAGGGCCGTGGCCGCGCTTACCGAAGCCCGGGCCTGGGCTATTTCTTCCACACGATAACCACGCTCAAGACGCATAAGAGCGGCCCTTTGGCCCTCCAGATACGCGGCGGCCTCGTCCCGTTGTTGCGTGAGCAGGTCGGCATCCAGACGCGCAAGGGCCTGCCCGTGAACCACAGCGGCTCCCTCGTCCACCAGCACTTCTGCAATGCGCCCGCCAACCCGGAAGGACAGGTCGACCTGACGGATATCCACATTGCCATAGAGTGTGAGCGTGGCGTTATTCCGGCCGCTCAGCCAGAGCC
The DNA here is from genome assembly GCF_019424165.1 of Desulfovibrio sp. Classification (GTDB taxonomy): domain Bacteria; phylum Desulfobacterota; class Desulfovibrionia; order Desulfovibrionales; family Desulfovibrionaceae; genus Desulfovibrio. The sequence continues at coordinate 2,776 of NZ_JAHZAA010000055.1, forward strand.
AGATAAAAAAGGTTGCCAGCAGTACGACCGCCACGGCGGCCGTACCCACAACCTTACGAGAGATTTGCATGGGTCCCCCTGATGCATCAAGCGCCTGACCTGAACCGGATATCAGCAAACTGTGCGGGCAAGAGGTGGCACAAGGTTTGCCGTCTGTCGGGCTTTACGTTTGCGCCGCAGCAGTTTGATGGCGGGCGCGCATAAAGCATAGCCAGAGCTGTACTCCTTGTCCACAAGGCTGCCGTGGACGGCGTGGCGCACGCCGCAGGCATGACGCGGGGTATCATCCCCAACCGGGCTGTCCGGCACGCGCCCAGCAACAGCCAGACTGCCGGTGCCAGCCGGGCCGGGTCCCCAAAAGGAACCCCCCGGAATTTCCGGGGGGTATAGGTGGCGCATGCCGACAGGAGAACTGCCGAACGAAAAGCGTCAGAAGAAAACCTGGGTCAGACCGCCAGGCCGCAGGTCAGTAAAACCTGGCAGCCAGATCCGCTATATTTCTGCGAGGTCAATGCCGCAGGCCCTGGCCACTCCAGCGCCGTAGGCCGGATCGGCCTTGGCGCAGTTGCGGATGTGCCGCAGCTTTATCTCCTTGGGGGCATCGCCAAGGTTGCGGGCCGTATTGCCAAACAGGGCCTCCTGCTGTTCCGGCGTCATCAGACGGAACAGTTTGCCCGGCTGCTCGAAGTAGTCCGCATCATCGCAAGGATAGGACCAGTGATCGGCGTCGCCGTTGATTTTCAGGGGCGGTTCCGCGGCTTCAGGCTGTTCCTGCCAAGCTCCGTAACTGTTGGGCTCATAGTTGGTATGGCCGCCATAGTTGCCGTCCACGCGCATCTGGCCATCGCGGTGATAGCTGTGGAAGGGGCAGCGCGCCGTATTCACGGGGATAAGGTGGTGATTCACGCCCAGGCGGTAGCGCTGTGCGTCGCCGTAGGAGAACAGGCGGCCCTGAAGCATCTTGTCCGGCGAAAAACCGATACCGGGTACGATATTGGCGGGGTTGAACGCAGCCTGCTCCACCTCTGCAAAGTAGTTTTCAGGATTGCGGTTCAGTTCCAGCACGCCCACTTCGTACATGGGCACGTCTTTGTGATACCAGACCTTGGTGAGGTCAAAGGGATGGTAAGGCAGCTTTTCAGCGTCAGTTTCGGGCATGACCTGCACAAAAAGCTTCCAGCGGGGAAAATCGCCTTTTTCAATATGCTCAAACAGATCACGCTGATGGCTGTCGCGGTCGCGGCCCACAAGCTCCTGAGCCTCGGCGTCGGTAAGATTTTTGATTCCCTGCTGGGTTTTAAAATGAAACTTGACCCAGAAGCGTTCATTGTTCGCATTGAGAAAGCTGAAAGTATGGCTGCCGAAGCCGTGCATGTGGCGATACGAAGCCGGGATACCGCGATCGCTCATGACCACGGTGACCTGATGCAAGGCTTCGGGCAAGAGCGACCAGAAGTCCCAGTTGTCCTGGGCGCTGTGCATGTTGGTGCGCGGATTGCGTTTGACCACATGGTTGAGGTCGGGAAATTTTAAAGGGTCCCGCAAGAAAAAAACGGGGGTGTTGTTGCCCACAAGGTCAAAGTTGCCTTCATCTGTATAAAATTTGATAGCAAAACCACGGATGTCACGCTCGGCGTCGGCTGCGCCGCGCTCACCCGCCACTGTGGAAAAGCGCATAAAAAGATCTGTTTTTTTGCCTATCTGAGAAAAAAGGGAAGCTTTGGTAAAGCGGGTGATGTCATGCGTGACAGTAAAGGTGCCGTAAGCGCCCGACCCTTTGGCGTGCATGCGCCGCTCCGGGATAACTTCACGGTCGAAATGGGCCAGTTTTTCAAGAAACCATACGTCCTGCAACAACATGGGGCCACGCGGGCCGGCAGTAAGTACCCTGTTGTTGTCAGCCACCGGCGCACCGGCATTATTGGTGAGTTTGTTCTGGTCGTTCGACATAGTGGTCGTCTCCTTGGTTTGTCTGTGCAGTCCAGGCAGAATCGCGGCCCCGGACTCAGTGACCGCCTCTTGCTGGAAGATGACATGGATAGGCCAGTTTGTAAATAGTAATTATTACCATTTACGAACAACCGGATATCTCCTTTTTTATGTTTTTATTCCAATTTAATATTAGTGAGTTACCGCTGTCTTGCTACGCAGGAGAGGTTTACCGAGGTTCAGGCTTTCACAGGCCTGCACCACTTCTTCAGCTCTGGCATCGTTCCCCCGCAGCATCACAAAAACAACAAGCAGCTTGCCCGACCTTTGCATGCGCGTTCTCAGGCCACGGCCTTCAAGACGCTGCCGCAGGCTGTCCACACTTTCCTCGTCCTTGAAAGCTCCGACCTGAAATACATAGTCGAATGTGTTGCTTACAGGTTGCAGACTGTTCAGCACCACAGGCTGGTCGGTCTGTGCCGTCTGTGCGGCCTGTCCTGCGGATGGGGGAGGCGCAGGCACGGCGTTTTGCATGTTTTTGGGGCCGGTCTGTTGCCCCTGCGCCGGAGCCGCCATTTCACCGGGCTTAAGGCCTTCGGCCATGCCCGGAGGCAAGCTTTCGCCCCGCAGCACCCTGGCAAATTTCAGTTCTTCAGGAGCCAAAATCTGTTGTTGCGGCACGTCTTCTGCCTGCGCTTCGCTTTCAACAGCCCCGCTCTGTGTACGGTTCATGGCCGTCTGCTGCGCCCCGTGGCTTCGCCAGTAGGCCCGGCCACTCATGACGCCCCCCACATAGGCAAGTGCAATGGCCGCTACCACCAGAAAACACGCCGCCAGCAAAGAAGACGGCCGCAGGCACAGGCATTTTGAAGGTTCTTCCTGGCCTGACGGTGACTTGCTACGAAACACTGAAGGCATGTTTTTCCCTTTCTGTATTGAGAGTTGCGCGGGTTCTTCAGGCAGATGCCAGACAGAAGCGCACATACCGCAACATAGCAGGCGCGCCCCTGTGCGTAAAGAGCACCCGTAATCGCCGTTGGCCCGGAGCTGCCGGCTGACGCGCTTCATGTCGCACACGGCAACAATCCGGCCAGCAGCCCCCGGATGCCCCAAAATACGCTTTACATGCCCTCTGCTGGCGACTTGCGGGCCGCCCCCGCGCTCTGCTATAATACGCCTAGCGTAGATGACGCCGGGTACAGACATTGGGAGTGTATGCATGACCTTCAGTAATTATTCGCAGCGAAGCCTGCTCTGTTTTCTCGCCTGTTTTATTTTTCTTCTGTGGGCGGGGCACAGCATGGCAGCAGGCCCTCAACTTCTTGCTATTGTCAATAAAACAGATGAAGACCTGCTCAACATCAGCTTGCAGCGCAAAGGCGTTACGCAGTTTGCCCGACTGGACATGGTCCCCGGCGGCAGCGATGAAATAGAAAATCCCGGCGGAACGGCAGACCTGCGCCTGGATACAGGGCTGGCCCTCTGGACTTTCAGCGCTGTACCCGTAGGACAGGCCGCCAGCCTTGCCTTCGGCCCCCGGCCCGACCAAATGAGCCTGACGACACTCAAAGGCGGCAGCCGCCAGTTCAGCGCCCGGATGCAAAGCCTTTTGCCCGATGAAAACAGCGGACCGGTCTGCCTGCTTGACCAGTTTCGCCCCGGCATGAGCATGAAGGATGTGTGCGCCCTGCTGGACAAAAACCCGCCCTATGACGACAACGACGCCGTGCTCACCAGCCTTGGCTTTGCCGGCATGGTCTGGGCCGCGCGCCTTTTGCCCGGCCAGGCGGAAAACGGCGCGGCTGGTGCGGCGCGGTCCGGCAACCCCGACCGCCTCGAACATATGGAACTGCGCCGTAAGCTTGACGCCGCCACTCTGAACAAGCTGCTTGAAACGCTCTATGCGCAGGGCTACGCCCCCTGGCAGGCCGAGTTGCCGGGACTGGATATGGACTTTGTGGAGCTGCCCAGAACAGACGCCGCGCAACACCGGCAAATGCTCCGGCAGGTACTGGACTATTTTCTGGCGGCAGACCAGGGCGAGGCCACCATCATGCTTGCTCCGGCAGCCATGCTGCCGAACCTGGCCGATGCCGACACCCCCCGGCAGGACGTACAGCTTTTTACCCTGACCCTGCGCCCTGCATCAAAAAATCTTGTTGTGGATGTGGCCGCCTATCAGTCTGGCGAAGGCGGCCGTTGAGTAGGTCCCAGGCCTGACGCTCCCTGCTTCTTCCCCGCTTTTGGAACATAGAAAATCCCGGCAAAAGCCGGGATTTTCTATGTCAGGCGCTGTGCCTGCCACAATTATCGGGGCAGCCGTGTCGCCTTTGCCGGGCAACCGCAATGCCCAGGCACGGCAACAGCATCCAGAGCTATATTTTTAACCACAAAATCATGACTTCTGACTGGCATTGCTGCTGATCTGTAAACATTTTCTGTTTACCCTCAAAAAAACCGCCCCGGGAAAGAGCGGCACGACTCTGTGCAGCCCTCGCCCGGGACAGGTATACAAATTCTGTTAGCACCGCTTTTCAGAAGACTCTAAAGTGGGCGACCTTCTTTTTTGGCAGCCCGCATGGCACGCAGCCAGCCGTACCATTCTTGAAGGCCCTGTCCATGACGGCAGGAGACTTCAAAAATATCCAGATCCTTGTTGAGCTTTGTGGCAAAATTACGGGCTCGTCCCATATCAAAGTCCACATAAGGCAGCAGGTCTACCTTGTTCAGCACAAGCGCCTGGGCCAGATTGAAAAGAAGCGGATACTTTTCCGGTTTGTCGTCGCCTTCGGTAACGCTCAGCAGGGCAACCTTGGCATCTTCGCCACAGTCAAATTCCACAGGGCAAACAAGATTGCCCACGTTTTCAATAAAAAGGATATCCACACCTTCAAGATCAAGGCTGTCCAGCGCGGTCAGAATCATGTTGCTGTCAAGATGGCAGCCGCCGTCGGTATTGATCTGCACGGCCTGCGCCCCGGTAGCGGCCACGCGGCGCGCATCGTTGTCTGTCTGCAGGTCGCCTTCCACCACAGCCATGCGAAACTCTCCCGCCAGATCGGTAAGCGTGCGTTCCAGCAACGTGGTCTTGCCCGCGCCGGGCGAACTGATAAGATTCAGGGTCAGAATCCCGCTGTCAGACAGCCGCTTGCGCACATGAGCCGCCATTTTTTCATTGGCTTCCAGCACATTGCGAACCACGGGAATTTGCATGCCAGTCTCCTTGCAGGCCCCGGCACTGGGGTCTTTTAATATGAAGTATCAATACGTTGAGAAGGCGATGATGGATGGTATGGCTAGTTAAAAAAGCACCGTCGGCAAGAAAGCCGCCGCATTTTCGCAGCACCCGCCCCACCGGGCCTGATGCCCCGATCCGGTTTTGGTCAACTGGCCTCAAGGCGGTTCAAATACAGTTCCCTGCCCTGCTTGACCACATGGCCGAACTGCTCGCCGCAGCCGGGACAGGGTTGCACAAGAGCATCCTGCCCTTCACCGCCAAAATCTGCGCCGCAGAAAGGACAGTGCAGTTGCAACGGCAACTCTTCCATTTCAAGGCGCGCGCCCTCGTGGGGCGTACCCTGAATCATGGTTTCAAAACAGAATTGAAGAGATTCCGGCACCAGTCCGGCGAGAGCGCCATATTTGACGTTCACCACCTCAAGACGGGTACAGCCCTGACGGGTAATTTCCTCTTCCGCCATTTTCAGCAAGCTCTGTGCGATGGCCATTTCGTGCATGGCGGTATACTAGCTCAAAGGCCCAGCCACGTAAAGGCCGGAAGGCATTCTTGCCATTCGGCGTAAATAATGTACATTTCGGGCATGCGTCGCTCAAAATTCTCAGGCGTGTACTCCTTTTCCACCGACTGGACGGAAAGCCGCCGCAAAACTCATGACTTTGTCTGGGAGCTGCCGGACGGGGCATTTGCGGTACAAGAACTCAATAAGG
>NZ_JAHZAA010000056.1 GCF_019424165.1 Desulfovibrio sp.
TTTCAAATGGTTCGCGGCAAAGCTTCAAAACGTCGAATGAAAGCAAAACATTCATTATCCGTTAGTGATATACGGTTTTGCGTTGATACGGTATGATGCAAAAACATTTCTCGCCCCAATCGCGTTCATAGTGCAGTAAATCAGAATGCCGCCGTCTAAAAGACGGCGGCATTCTGATTTTGCTCAATATAAATGCAAAAGACGAAGTCAGGCCGCCCTGATGACTCCGTGCTCCACATGAAAAAGAGCGGCAGCGGGGTCTGCTTTGCGCAGCAGGTCAACCATATGAGGCTGGCAGGTGAAATAAAGTATCTGATGTCCCTTGCCGTTTCCTTCAGCAGTCAGGTCCACAAAGGCGCGGGCTGTGCGTTCGGCCCTTTGTGGGTCGAAGTTGACCAGAACATCATCCATGATGACAGGCAGTGGAGCGGCGTGGGCCGCATGATTTTTTATATAGGCCAGCCGCAGGGCCAGATACGCCTGCTCGCGTGCGCCCCTGCTGAGATTTTCAGGGGCAAGCGCTTCGCCTTGAGCCGGCAGAATGCTTAGAGTTTTGTCTTCAAGAGAAGCATTGATCGCCTTCCATCGACGTCCGGTGATGCGTGCAAATATTTCCGATGCAAGTCGAATGACCTCGGGCTGGCGTTCGCGTTCAAAGGTACTTTTGGCGGCTTCAAGAATGCCCCGGGCAAGCGCTCTACGGCTCCATTCATATGCCATGCGCTGCATGCTTTCTTCAAGCGTGGCCGCCTGTTGCTGTAGCCTTGCCAGTTCGTCATCATGTGACAGGGCCTCCACCCTGGCGCGCAAGCTGCTGACCCGGTCACTCAGCTCCTGTTCCTTTTCCTGAAGTTGAGCAAGTTGCTCCGTGATCTCGGCGCAGCGACTTTCCTGGACTTCACGACTTTCATTCTCAAACTGTTGCAGAAAGTCCTCAAGCGGGCATTTGTCCGCCGCAAGACGCAAGGCGTCTTCAAGATCCAGCCTGCGTTGCACCAGTTTGCGCTGCTCTTCGTGTACCGCCGCCTGCCGTAAAAAATCTTCGGCGTCTTGCGCCCCGGCCAGAGCCAGTAAGCCGCATTCGGCATGCACAGCCTTGTCCAGAGCAGCCTGCGCGGCACGGACGTCATCATCAAGTGCAGAAAGCTCCTGTTCCATGCCCTGGCGGCGTGTGCGTGCCGTAACGGCGTTTTCCGCCTCTTCAAGTAAAGAATCAAGGCTGAGCAGCCAGTCCGGTTCGCCATCAGTAGTATCAACTTGGGGCGAACGGTTCAGGCTGTCGAGCGTAAGGGACAACGGGTCTCGCAGCGCTGCCAGTTCGGAGCGGCTTTGGGCCAGCTCCGTTTTGACACGTTCAAGAGCTGATTCCGCAGCCAGACAGTTCTCCATATACTTGAATGCCTCGCGGACGGTTTCCGGATCAAGCTCCGCTCCAAGTCCCAGGCCTTCAAGGCAGTGCGACCACTGGCTGCGAGCGGTCGCGAGCCGTTCTTCGGCATTGCGCAGTTCTGCGGTGGCTTCGGTCTGGCGAGTGAGGACGCGCTGCCTGTCGCTTTCTGCATTCTGCAATGCAGCTTCGGCCTTAATGCGCCGTTCCCGTGCGGCATCAGCCTCCCGGCATGATTCCAGTATCTGGCGCACAACTTCAGCAAGAATATCAGAAAAACGAGTTCCGAGCTGTGCTTCATTGCGGGGAGTAGCTGTTTTTAAAGATAATTCCTGTGGCGTGCCGGACGCACTGTCTCCGGCGGGCAGGCGCTCGGCTACGGCGGGGAAGCGCTGCATATGCTCTTCGGCATGGGTGAGTCCTTCCTCAAGCGCGCGGAGTTCGGCCTGTGCCGCAGCCACAGCACTGTATGCCAGACGGGCAGATTCAACTTTAGCGAAAAAAGCTGTGGCCCCCTCAGGCGCGGGAACATTGCCGACCTTAAGAGTGAGCATGAACTCATGCCAACGACGGCGGGTTTGCTGCACCACGCTTTCCGTCTCCTGATACTGGGCCTGACGCCTGCTTACTTCAGTCCGTGCAAGGTCAATGGAACGTTTGAGAGCATCCATGTCTTTGCGGGCACGTTCTTCAAGGAAGCATTGCTCCCGCTCTCGCTCCAACAATACTTCCGTGGCTTCCAGAGTGACCATATCCATATTTTGCACCTGAGCTGTACGGCAGAGCTGACGAGCCTGTTCTTCCAGTTCTGCCACATGGCCGGCGCAGGTTTCGCGCCGGCTGACCAGTTGTGCAAGTTCTTTTTTACGGCGTCTGGCTTCCGGCCCATTGTGGGGCAGGCCGCCTGCAAGAAAACCCACGCCACAGAGCAGTACAAGATAACCTGACCAGAGGTTGACCGGCACATCCAGACCTTCGCCCAAGGTAATGCTTGTAAGGCCCATACGCCAGTAGGTCAGCAGCATGGCTGCCCCGGCTGAGAAAAAGAGCAGGCCAAGAAGCAAGAGGGGCAGGCTTTTGATGCGCTTGACCGGAGGCTCGTTCTCCAGTCTTGCATCAAGTTCTTCAAGTCGTTGTTTTTCCGTACCCAGGGCGGAAGAAAGAGCGCGCAGCGAGCGCAGGGCCGCTGTGCGGGTATCAAGCGCCTCGCGTGTGGGGCCATTAATGCTTCGCTGTTCTTCCCGCAGTGCTTCCATGCGTGCCTTGCCGGCAGCAAGGTGTTCTTCTGCCTGTTGCACAGCCTGGGCTGCTTCGTCAGCATGTCCCAGCTTTTCCTGGACACGGCTGGCAAGTTCCAGCGCCTCCTCCTGCTGGGTCAACAGGGTATCCAGGGTCGCCGCAACGGTTGCGTCGTCCGCGGCATGAGAAGGCTGCGCCCCGCCGGACAGCCGTAATGGGTTGTACGCTCTGGCAAACATTGTATGTGCATCTTGCAAAGCGCGCTGGCGCAAGGGCAACTGACGGCGCGTTTCTTCCTGCCGGGCCAATGTCTGACGCAGGTCATCGCGCTGTTCATCATCTAGGGCGGCCACAGGAACGGGCAAAAGGGCAAGCTCATTTTGCGCAATGGTAACTTCGCGTTCGGCAATTTCCATTTCACGGTTGCACTGATTCAGGCTATCCACGGCAGCTTGCCGGGCGGATGTGGCAGCAGTCATTTCTCGCGCTTGTTTTTCCAGGTCCTCGCGGGCAAAAAGAGAGCGATCTGTCTGACGGATGCGGCTGCATGTCCAGTCCGGGCCAAGACGTGCCAATTCGCGCTCAAGGTCTTCTTCCGCGCGACGGCAGTGCTCTTCCTGAGCGGGCAACGCTGTCAGCGCATGACGGAATCCGCTTTTGCGTTCAGCCATGCGGCGCAGGGAGGGCAGCACCTCCAGAAGGGGTTGATCAAGTTGAATGGCATTGCGGCGTTCATGTAAAAGGTTACGTTTTTCTGCAAGCGCGGCCAGATGTCGTTCACAACTTTCGCGCGCTTCCTGTGCACGCGCCAGGCGGGCCTGCCCATCTTCGGGAAATGAGGTGTTGATGTGGCCCAGCCGCTCAAGGGCAGCGCAGATCATGCGCCATTCATTCCACTGCAGCCATACGCCCAGGCGACGTTCAAGCAGGCGACGTTCTTCTTCCAGATGTGATTTGTGGCTGCGCATGGCGGCCAGCTCTTCTTTTTTTACACCAAGCTCACCGGCAAGAGCATCAAAGCCCGCCTGTTGCTGGCGTAGCTCGGCCATGCGCTGGCGCAGATCGTTGAGCTGTTTGAGAGCCTGATTGAGAGGGGGTTTGCTGCCGCCGGATTTGAAAATTTCGTCCGTCTGTTTTTTCAGGATAGCCAGGGCTTCACCCGGAGAACGCAGGCCCGGGCCGAAGCTGGCACCATAAAGGGCGTGGCGCACACTTTCGCCAGTGAGATTGGCCATATTTTCCAGCTCTGTAAGGCTGAACCCGAAGACATTGCGGTATACGTCACGGCTGACGCCGGAAAGCAGGCGGCGCAGCACGTCTTCATCCAGAGGTTTGCCTTGGCCGTCTGTAAGGGAAACGTGACCTCCCGAGCCGCCTGGCCGACGGGTGAGGCGAAGGATGCCTTCTTCGTACGCGTTGATGGTGAGGCTACCGCCGGCATTACCGCCACGCAAAGGTCCGGGGATCAGTTTGCCTTCTCTGCTGTTGGGCGCAGGATAGCCCGCCAGAGTGGTGCGTAAAAATTCGAGGCAGGTGGATTTTCCAGCCTCGTTTTCTCCCAGAAAAATGGAAAGTCCGGGGGCCAGACCTTCAACCGTCATGTCGGAGAAAATGCCGAATCCGTCCATGTGGAAGGACTGGATATACATCAGCGGACCTCCAGAAGGTCTATGCAAAGTCGTTGAGCTTCTTCCAGCAGGGTCTGCATCTGGCTGTCATCCGGCTGGGCCAGTATTTTCCGTAGCTGGGTATGGCTGAACAGCGGCGACAGGGCTGGTCCCCCCACCTCCTGCAGGGCTTCATGGCTTTCACTCATACGCAGGGCCAGGCGCAGGGTTTCGCCAAGCAAATCTTCGCGTTGCAGGTACTGGGCGCTGTCCACGGGCGGGTTTGTGTCCACACGCAGGTCTTTGATCCAGACGCCTGGCGTACCCGAAGCAAGGTGTCCCATGCGTTCCAGGATGTCTTCCTGATTGCCTGTTTCGCGCAGCGCGGCATCCAGGCTGGTGCGGCCCTGTAGCCGAACGCGTGCAAGCAGGGCTTCGCAACCTGGCTCGGTTGCCTCAGCTGCCTGATCAAGGCACTGGGCAAGACGGTTTTCCACATGGTCAAGATGCTCCACGCCATCAATATCCAGGTCCAGACCAGCCCATTGAACCGGCCCAAGGCGCACAAAATCTGCATGACAAGCATACGAAGCGGCCTCTTGTTCCTCCGGAGGTCTTACTGCGCCGGGCAACACTTCTGAAGCGCGGGCCGTGACCAACAAACAGCCCCGTGGACCTGTTTCGTTGATATGCAGGCCCTGGCTGTTGCCGCAGTAGGCAATAAACGGATCATGGCTCAGAGTACGCCTTTCATGCACATGGCCAAGCGCCCAGGCATCCAGGCCGGTATTTTTAAGGTCCTCAAGCGAGCAGGGCGCGTAGCGGTCGGCCTTGCTTTCACCTTCGACTGTGCAGTGCAGCACGCCAAGCTGAAAGCAGTTATGTGTAACATCGCGCCGAAAAAGGCGGGCAAGGTTGCGGCCCTCGCGGGCTTTTGCGTGGCTTATTCCGTGCACCACGGCCAGAGGCGCTCCATTTTTTTTCACGATGTGGCGCTCAACCTCCGGGCCGAAAACCGTCACATTATCGGGCCAACGGATGGACTCGAGCATGGAGTTGAGGGGATCGTGATTGCCGTGGGCAATAAAGACGCGAACTCCGGCTGCCTGGAGCCGCAGGCAGCCATCGCGCAGACGTAATTGTGCTTTAACACTATGATCTTCTTCGTTATATACATCTCCGGCCAAAACAAGAAAATCGGGTTTTTCTGTTTCACACAAGCGAAAAAGCCGCTCCAGGGCCTTGAATGTGGCATCATGTAGCAGTTGCGCCAGATGCCCCCCCTGGGCCGCTTCTCGTGAAAGCCCGCGAAAGGGCGTGTCCAGATGCAGATCGGCCGCGTGAATATAACGTACAATGTCCATATTTGCCTCAGTGCTATGATAATGTATCGGCTCCAAACTCTAGACTTTTTCACGAAGCATGACAAGCACAGGAGATAGAACAAACTGGTTTTGAAGCTGTTCTGACGGCTGCGTGATCAGGCGCTTGTCACAAGAGCGTAAACCAGCTTTAGACGTTGCCAAAATGATTCATGAATGAAACAGCGCCGTAATCCATTCGCACTGTTAAACGGCATGATGGCTTTGAAATATTCAAGCCTGTACGTTGCTAAAGTTACGATGCAATAGCATGCACCTTGTGTAACACTGATTGCAAAAATTGCAGACATAAATGGCACGCAGATGAGAGAACGTCTTTACGAAAGCACGCTGCAAACGTAAAAAACGACAAGGTACGGAACATACATAAGCTCCGCACCTTGTCTGAAAAAAGATTTTTTCATGGTAAATTTGAGTGTAAAAATCTTCTACAAACATGTTGAAGATGCATAAATAACGAATTGCAATAGTGTTTACGCGCGACGTCCTCGCCAATTACGGGAACACTGCGTCAGTCCGTCATGGCGCAACAGGCAGCAGGCGCAGCCAGGCAGGCTGTCAGCTAAATGAAGAGCTTCTCGCGGGGGCATGACAGCCATGGCTGTGGCAAGCGCATCTGCCGTAAGGCAGTCGGGAGCGGTAACCGTCACGCTGGCCAAACCGGCACTGGCTCCCGTGACCGGATTCACTAGGTGGTTGCGGCTGGCATCGGCATTGTAGAAAATCTCATATATACCTGAAGTGCCCACCGCCCCATCATAGACCTCTATCACTTGCGGATAGGCACTTTTGCCATAGGGATCTTCAATGGCTATACGCCAGGGTTGTCCCTTGGCCTTGCCTCCGTTGACCGCAATATCTCCTCCAGCGTTGACACAGTGATTGGGATACCCCCCAGAATTGAGGCTGTGTGAGATGGCGTCTGCAATATATCCCTTGGCAATGCCGTCCAGGGTGATGCCCATGCCCTGCCGCTCAAGACGCAAGGAGCTTCCGTCTGCATGCACCCGTTCCATCCCCACCATTTCAAGGGCATTGCGCAGTTCCGCCTGATCAAGCTGAAGATGTTTTTGCGCCTTCTGTTCACGGCGGCTTTCAAGAAGGTGCAAAAGAGGAAGGACGGTCGGGTCGAAAGCACCGCCCGTGCGAGCATACATCTGCTGTGAACGCTGCATCAGGTGCATTAGTTCGGGCGGGGTATCGTTCAGGGAGGTACTTGCGTTGAGTTGGCCCAAAGGCCCACTGGCGCTGAACCTGGTCAGGATGTCGGCCATATTGCGGCCAAGGGCCAGAGCGGCGTTCACAGCCTCTCCGGCTTGTTCCGCAGAAGCTCCTGCCACGGTAATTGTAACCATGGTTCCCATAAACAGCGCTGTGCGGGTATAGGTTTCTTCACTGCCGAATGCCCGCGCCAGCGCAGCGGAAGGCGCAAGGCTCAGCAGCGGCGCGGCCCCAAGCATGCCCGCGCCCACAAGCGCGAAGCGAAGAAAATGACGGCGGCTCAAAAAGCTGGACATATAGCCTCCACTCAGGCCCCAGGCTGCGCCTGGGAGACATTCTGATCGGGTACAGGAGCCGCAAGGGGCGTGTGCGCCTGTTCATTGCAGCCGGATTCGCCACATTCCACGGCCTGAACCGGCCTGGTATATCTAAAAATGTGCCTGGGGCAGGAGGCTACGCACGCTTCCTGGCAGGCCGGGCCATAGGAGAGACAAAGCATGTGATCTATTTCTATACGGTCATCAACCATGCTTACCGCCTTGGCCGGGCAGGCCTTCACGCACTTGAGGCACTTGATGCAGCCGACTTTGCATACATCAGAAACTGCCCGCAGCTTTTCACGGGTGTTGCAGTAAACTGAAACTCTGGCCCGCAGCGGCGTCATTTCCAGAACCCCGCGTGGACACACGCCTACACAGGTGCCGCAACCAGTACATTTATCCTGGTCGACCTCCACAAGTCCGTTGACAATACGCATGGCATTGAACGGGCAGGCCTGCACACAGTCGCCGTACCCGATACAGGAAAAGGCGCAACAGTCGGTGCCGCCCCGCATGAGCGAAGCCGCGGCGCACGAGGGCAATCCTTGATATTCATAGCGCGCGCCGACCTGACCAGCCTGCTTGTCGCAGCGTCGCAGGGCGTACAGCGGTTCGGCTTCGGCCACGGTTTTGCCGGTGAGTTCGCCCACGGCAATGCTTCCCTCGGGGCCTCCGGCACAGCATTTGTTTGCTGCAATGTTCGGGTCATTGAGCACTGCAACGGCATATCCTT
>NZ_JAHZAA010000057.1:0-7477 GCF_019424165.1 Desulfovibrio sp.
TGCGCAACGGGCGCAAAAACCCCTTCCAGCCCCGTGCCATGCAGGCGCTGGACCTTGCCCTGCAAATCAAGGCCCGAGGCTACCATGTCTACCTTTCCGGAGAGGCGGATCTGGGCCGCACCCGCATGCTTCTTGATTACCTGCGCCCGCAGGCCCGTAAGGCTCCCACTCCGCCGGACCTTGTCTATGTGCATAACTTTCAGGACCCGGACCACCCCCTGCTTTTTTCCCTGCCTGCGGGCCTGGGAAAAAAATTCAGGCAACATATGGTGGAGATGGTGGATGCCGTCGTCAAGGAACTGCCCCGCAAGTTTGAGGCCAGCACATATCTGAAGCGCCGGGCCAAGCTCGTGGACAAGTTCCAGACAGCCCGCATGGGCCTGCTGCGCAAGATGAACTCGGTCGCTGTGGACAAGGGCTTCAACCTGGACATGGATGAAAACGGCGGGCTTACGCTCTACCCCCTTGTCGAAGGTAAAAGGCTCAACGAAGAAGAGTTCGACAACCTGGACAGCACCATCCGCCTCAAGCTGAAAAGCCGCGGCGACAATCTGGTGCAATCCATGGCCGGTCTTATGCGCCAGTTGAACAAGGCGGAAGAAAGCTTTCAGGATGACGAACGCGGCCTTGAGCGCGAAGCCATGGGACACGTGCTCGATACCCTGTTTACGCCGTTTGAGCAGCGCCTGCTCAAAGCATGCCCTGGCGACAGTCTGGCCGCCTACTTTACGGCCATGCGCGAAGACATGCTGAAAAACACCGAGGCTTTTCTGCACAGGGACGGCGTGCCGCCCTCCCTTGCCGGTGATTCGCACGGCGGCCCCGGTGCGGATATGGTCCTTTACCGCTATGCCGTAAACGTTCTGGTGGACAACAGCAAACAGGAAGGCGCCCCCATTGTGGTTGATGACCACCCCACGGCCGTGAACCTTCTGGGTTGCATTGAACGTGAATCAGAAATGGGCGCGCTTGTCACGGACTTCACCCTGATCCGCGCGGGAAGCCTGCACAAGGCCAACGGCGGCTTTCTGGTGCTGCACGTCGAAGACCTTTTGCAACACCCCACAGCCTGGGAAGGGCTTTTGCGTGCTCTGCGCTCTGATCAGGCCCGCATTGAAGATACCGGTGAAGCGCCGGACACCGCCATCCGGACCAAAGGGCTCAGCCCTGATCCGCTGCCCCTTGACCTCAAGGTTGTACTCGTGGGCGGAGAAGAGCTGTATGAAGGACTGCTCGTCAATGACGACCGCTTCCCAAAGCTTTTTCGCATCAAGGCGCACATGGCGGATGAAACAGAGCGTAATGCCGCAAATATCCGCCATTATCTCGGTCATATCGCGCACATCATACGAGGTTGCGAACTCCCCCCCTTTGATCGTACGGCCCTGGCATGGCTCGTGGACCTGGGGTCACACCTTTGTGAAGATCAGCGCCGCCTTTCACTCAAATTCCCCCTGTTACGCGAATTGATGATAGAGGCCTCTGCTCTGGCGCGCTTAAAGGGGGCCGCGGCTGTCAGCGCACCCATCATGGAAGAAACCCATGCCGCGCGT
This sequence comes from Desulfovibrio sp., assembly GCF_019424165.1. Lineage (GTDB taxonomy): Bacteria > Desulfobacterota > Desulfovibrionia > Desulfovibrionales > Desulfovibrionaceae > Desulfovibrio. The sequence goes on from NZ_JAHZAA010000057.1 coordinate 1,554, forward strand.
ATCTATCGGGCCAATCTTGTGGAAGAAGTATTCATGGAAGAATACGACCGTGAGCTGATCAAGGTGCGCACGTCCGGCGCAGCCGTGGGCCAGGTCAACGGCCTTTCAGTAACCTGGCATGGAAACTTTGAGTTCGGCCTGCCTCACTGCATTTCATGTACTGTGGGCGTAGGACACGAGGGCATTATCGACCTTGAACGTGAAGCGGAGCTTGGTGGCCCCATTCACACCAAGGCCATGATGATCATAAAAAGCTACCTCACCGACCTTTTTGCCCGCAAAAAACCCCTTGTTCTCTCCGGTTCACTGTATTTTGAACAGAGCTATGCGGGAATTGAGGGCGATTCCGCTTCGGGCGCGGAACTGGTGGCCCTGCTCTCTGCGCTGGCCGATGTTCCGGTGCGGCTCGATCTGGCTTTTACGGGCGCCGTCAGCCATGCGGGGCAGATCATGGCTGTGGGCGGAGTCACGCGCAAGGTGGAAGGCTTTTATAAAGTTTGCGCCAGGCACGGGCTTACCGGCACCCAAGGGGTTATCATTCCCTACGATAACGCAGACCACCTCATGCTTTCACCCGATGTTCTCCGGGCAGTGGAAAATAAACAGTTCAGCATTTACGCAGTACGCCGTATTGAAGAGGCCCTGCTGTTGCTTACCGGCCTTGCCGCAGGCCGCAGATTGAAAAATGGCGGCTTTTCACGCGGCAGCCTGTATGATCTCGTAGACAAAAGGCTTGAACAACTGGGCGATTACGCACAAAACGCGTTCAGGAGAAGCAAACGTAGCTGATTTTTCATACACATGCCGGACCACAAGGCACTGCAGTATTGACTTTACATGTTTTTGCAGATAATACAGTTAACTATAAGCAAGTAATCAAAGGACTATCCAACCTGTCGCGAAGATCGTAATGAATAAAAGCAAAAAAGAAGCGTTGCTCCAGGCGGCCAAGGATCTGTTTGGTGAGTGTGGCTATGTAGAAACCACTTTCAAAAAGATTTCCGACAGGGCAGGGGTCGCTCTAGGCCTGCTGACCCACCATTACGGCAACAAGGAAAAGCTCTTTCTGGCATCCGGTCTGGACGTGCTGGAGCATTTCCTGAAAAAGCTGCGTCAGGCCACTGCCGATGCTGATTCGGGCTTTGATGGCGTTATGCGTTTTTGCAAGGCATATCTTGATTTTTCCATTGACAAAGATTCCAACTGGTTGGTCCTTGTACGATGTTCGCCGTATAGCGACATGAAGACCAAAACAGACCGTGACACCATGGATTCCATGTTTTCACAGGTGCATCAGGAACTGGAAAAAGTCATCTCGCGCGGCATTGAAGACGGCAGCCTGGTTACGGTGGACAGCAAGTCAACAGCCCAGGTGATTATTTCACTTATGGTAGGCGCCAACCGCACCCGGGTTCTCACTCCGTATGCCGCGCCCACACTGTACAAAGATGTATTGGATTTTGTAGCCCGGTCCATAAAGGCCTGAGGCATTTTTTGCGCAACCCCTACGGCCATGCGCTGTTGACAGCACCGTAAAGAACAGATAAGCAAAACACATGAAGCTAATAACCGCCATCCGCTATTTTCGATATTATTTTACCGGAGTCAGCAACTGACCCCAGGATACGCGGATATTTGGCAAATTTGCTTACAAGGTACCACAGCCGCCGACCATAGGGGTCGGCGGCTTTTTTTGTCTGCGCCTTTTATTGCCGGAGGGCCAATGGATCTTGTTTCGACCCTACTGTTGACGGACGCCGCCGTGCGTATTGCCATGGCATTACTCACCGGTTCTTTTGTACTGGCGCTTGTTACCCTGGTACGCCAGGTTCAAAGGGGATAAGCCATGTTTGGCGATGCTCTCATATGGCTTGGCTACATAGCCGTCTTCATCTGGCTGGCGCGAAAAGGGCGCGGGCACGATGCCATGGCAACAGGGCGCGTAGGTTTTGTCATTCAGGCGCTTGCCTACGTGGCGACATATATTTCCGCCGTGGCCCTGGTGGGCTTCGGCGGACTTTCGTATATGTACGGCATGCAGATGCTCCTGGTGGCCGCAGGCAACGTATGGCTCGGCACGTGGTTCGTGTACCGCTATCTGGCGTGGCCTACCAGGGTTTGCCAGCGCAACCTTCAGGCCCGCACGCCGACACAGCTTATCGCCAAAGGGCACAAAAGCCCCCTGCTGGGCAAGGCGCTTGCCCTGATTTTTGCCATATTCCTTGGCGTATATGCTTCTGCAGTCATCAAGGGCGCAGCCCTTATGCTGGCCCAGATATTGCCAGTGCCTGTCTGGGCGCTGATCTGGATAGCAGCCGTGGTAGTGGGCGTGGTGGTCTTTATAGGTGGACTGCGCGGCGTTCTCTACACTGAAGCCATGCAGGGCATTGTCATGCTGGTGGGGATTGTGCTGCTTATAGGAGCCGTGCTCAGCAAGGTTGGCGGCCCCATTGAGGGTATGGCACAACTGGCGCAACTGCCGCCGACCCCTAGGGCAAATGCAGGATTCCTTGCCTTTTCTTCCGGTGAACAGGGCTGGTTCATCATATCGCTGGTTATGATTACCTCCGTGGCGGTATGGGCGCAGCCGCAGATGATGCAACGGCACTTTGCACTTAACTCGCCCCGCCAGATCAACCGCATCACCCCTCTGGCCATGCTGGTGCTTACCGTTCTTGTAGGCGGAACGTATTTTGTAGCCGCATTGTCACGCCTTATCCTGCCAGATGCTGCTTCGGCAGATGATGTGGTACCCCAGCTTGTCAAAATGCTTATGCCCGATGTGGGGCTTCAGATTTTCGTGCTGGCTATTGTTTCGGCTTCCCTGTCCACGGCAACCGCGCTTTTTCACATCGCCGTATCTGCCATTGCCGAAGACTTGCCCGGCCGCCCCGCCACACGATTTTCATGGTTCGTCGGCATTGTATTCTGCGTGCTGATCTCCGGTGGCAGCGCCCAGATCAAGGGACAGCTTATAGCCCTGCTGTGCACTACCAGCTGGAGCATCGTTGGCGCTACGGTTCTTACAAGCTATGTGGCCCTTGTTCGTTTCGGCAAACGCAGCCCCATCGCCGCATGGCTGAGCTGTGGCCTTGGCTTTACTTCATGCCTGCTGTGGTATCTGTTGGCCAATAAAGCCGTATCCCCCACGCCTGTGCTGGGAATGCAGGCAGCCCTCATCCCCCCTTTCTTTGTAGGCATAGCCTTTTCGCTTATGGGCTGGTTTCTTGGCTGGGCGCTGGACCGGGAAGGACGCAAGGCCTCCACGTTCTGGCCGGCACCCAATGCGTAACCAGCGCACCGTTCAGTCAACGCTCAAAAAACAGGCCGGGGAAACCCGGCCTGTTTTATTGCAATGTACGTTATCTGCGCATCAAGGCTGGCGTGATCTCCCGACTTCTGCTATCTCTGGCGGGCCGCCACCGAAACTGTCTACGGCCAGTCCGGCTTCATTTATGCTATTTTTATTGCATGGCGGCGATATTTTTTAATAAAGCACGACCCTGCGAGCGTTTTTAATGAAATCTTCCTTGGTACGCGATTCTTTTATTGTCGGTGCAGCGTTATTTTCCATGCTGTTTGGCGCTGGAAACGTCGTCTTTCCACCTTACATCGGCCTTACCGCAGGTCCGGAATGGTTTTTGGGATTTATATGTTATTATATGGCAGATGTCGGTTTGGCCTTGCTTGCCATTTATGCCATGCTGACATCTTCATGCATTGACAATGAAGAAGGCATCATGCACAGGCTCGGGCATACAGCGGCCATGCTTATGATGTGCGCCATAATTCTCTGCATCGGCCCCCTGCTTGCCATTCCCCGCACGGGAGCCACGGCATTCGCCATCTCCTTTGCGCCGCTTGGCTATTCTTCCAAAGGCGTCAGCGCGGCAAAGATACTCTATTCCGTTGTTTTCTTTGGCATATCCACCCTGCTGGCCTTCCGGGAGTCCAATATGGTGGATATTATTGCCCGCTATCTTTCGCCCATAAAAATCGGGGGCTTTCTGCTTATCGTGGCAGCGGCCTTTATTATGCCCATCGGGCCGATAAGCGACGTTGTTCGTGATGACAACGTGGCGTGGCACAGCATACTTTCAGGCTATCAGACGCTGGATGTTATGGCGGCTCTGGTTTTTGGCCTGATTATTGTGAACGCCCTGAAGGCGAAAGGATACGAAAGCGGCAGGCAAAAGGTGCTGTCTGTGGGCATAGCAAGCCTCGTGGCTGGCGCTCTGCTCTTCGTCATCTATTGCGGGCTTTGCTACCTTGGGGCATCTGAATCCTCCGACGACCCCGTTGAAACACAAAAAGGCGCTCTGGCCACCCACCTGGTGGGCAGGCTTTTCGGCAGCGCAAGCACCATCCTGCTGGCGATTATTGTAACAGTCGCCTGCATGGCTACCTCTGTGGCCCTCATCGGGACCACCGGGACTTTCATCTCACGCTTCAGCAAGGGGCGGCTCAGCTATAAAAGTATTGTGGTGGGAACCGGACTTTTCAGCATGGTTGTTTCCAACTTCGGCCTCGACAATATCATTGCTTTTGCCGCGCCCATTCTGACCTTTTTATATCCGGGAACACTTGTGGTCATTGTGCTTTCCCTTTTTGACCGCCACATAGACAATGACAACATATTCCGTTTTGCCACGGTGGGAGCGCTGCTTGCCAGCGGGTTGACCGTGCTGGAAGAATGGGGTTTGCCCCTGGATGTCACGCGGCATCTCCCCTTTGATTCTTCAGGACTGAGCTGGATAGTGCCGGCCTGCGTTTTTGGCATCATGGGCTACTTTATCCGCCACCCCCAAAAACCTTCCACCCATTAAAAGATTTCACCGTGAGGCGTGGGCAGAGGTTGCCGGTCCGCGCCCGCAGATTCTCCCGAACATATCTGGCCGCACAGGTTTTCATTCCCTACAGGAGCGGCCCTGTGGACAAAAAACTTCAGTACGGCGCAGGCAGGGCAAGCACTGCCTGACCGACATCAAAAGACCCGCCCCAGACAGCCGTGCACAAAAGAGCACTGCTACTGGAGCGGGTCTTGGGCATTCTGTGGAAAAAGCGTGTTAAAAAAGCTTCTGGAAGCTGTCCTGCAATAAAAGATCTCGCCACAGCCGCTAATGGACAGCGTTTACACGCACGCGCTTTTTCCCGGCCCGGCCGGACTCATCCACAACGCGAATCTCAATATCACCGGGTACGGCTCTCCATAAAAAGGGCTCACCCGGCACACCCTTGCCCAGGTAGCGGCCATTGACAAACCAGTGCAGTGTTCTCACACCGGCATCGGCGTGAGCCATAAAAACCATGTTCTCATGTCCCGGACTACTCAGGCTCAGTTTGTAGATCAGGCCATCCTTGGGCAGGACTATACGGGGAGTTTCTCCCGTAACCATGTTTTCACGCCCGCATTCAGGGGCAAAAGGCGGCGGTTCGGGCTTGGGCATTCCGGCCCTCGCAAACATCTGCGCCATATCCGTGGGCCAGAATTCCCATATACGCACCTCTGTGCGGTCTGCCTGCGGCATGCAGGCCCGTAGGCCCGTTTGCCTGTCTATGAGTATGGGACGGAATACGCCGGAGGATGCCAGCGGCGATACTCCCGGTATAAACCATGTTTTTGCTGTATCTTCACACAGGGATATGTCCAGGTCTCCGGTTGCCGCGCAAACTTCCACACGCTCCAGGTTAAGCCCGTGCGCAGGTTCCGCCTGATAATCCCGCAACGGTTCGGCCATTGCAAGGTCCCGCGCTATCTGTGTAAACAGTGGTACGGCGCTGATACCGCCCACAAACAGCGGATTGGGTTTGTTGTCAAAGTTGCCTAGCCAAACCACAAGCACATACGGCCCAACAATACCTGCGGCCCACGCATCTCGAAAGCCGTTCGACGTGCCTGTTTTAAGCCGCAAGGGCAGCACTGT
>NZ_JAHZAA010000057.1:7487-7878 GCF_019424165.1 Desulfovibrio sp.
GTGCGCCCCTTGTCTTGCAGCATGCGCATGGGACGCCAAACCCCGTTATTGGGCAGCATGGCGTAAAGCTCGGCCAGTTCACGCATGCTTACCTCTGCACCGCCAAGCACCAGACTCAAGCCATAATGCTCTTCGCCGGATGCGAATTTCACTCCGGCCCTGCTTAAGAATTCGTAAAAACCAGGCTGTTTCAAACGGGCAGCCAAGGCAATGGCAGGCACATTGCGGCTGGCCCTCAACGCTTCGCTCGCGCTGACAGGACCGCGAAAACTGCCGTCATAGTTTTCAGGATCGTACCCCGAAAAACTGCGTGGCGTATCGGCCAACAAGGTTAAGGGATGGATAAGCCCCTGATCCAGAGCCAGGGCGTAGATAAAAGGCTTGAGCGTGG
>NZ_JAHZAA010000058.1:0-264 GCF_019424165.1 Desulfovibrio sp.
TTATATGCGTAGGCATGGTCAGCATGCTGAAAAACCACGGCGCCGCCGGTATTCTGCAGCAGAATACGCTTTGGCACGGCCTCTTTGTCTGTCGGCAGCAAATATCCCAGCACGGCTATTCCGGCCAGAACGCCCGTCAAAATGGCAACTGCAAAATAACGTTTTTGCAACGCAGCCCCCCCAGATATAGCGATCATTAACAACGCAACCGGGCTGATAGTATTCAGCCCGGTTGCTGTGAAACACAGGCATTGTCTTAATGTA
>NZ_JAHZAA010000058.1:274-1203 GCF_019424165.1 Desulfovibrio sp.
CATTAAAAGATGTTGTGAAGCAGGCATTGCATGTTTTTTGTGGTGATGTTTTTCACAGTACATCTATATGTGGGCAGACTAACGCTTGGAAGAGGTTGGCATTCTACAATATGGTCAATATAGTCAGGCGCGGCCGTGTGTTAAGTTTAACGCGGCCGCAAACAGGCGTTGACCAGAAAAATGCGCTTGCCAAAGCTGGATTGGGGGATACGGGTGGGGCAGCAGGGGAGCCAACTATGGCTGTCATCAGGCCTGCGGCCTCAGGCGCATGCATTCGTCAATCAAGCGCGTCAATGCTTCATCCTGGGGATTTTCCTTGAGTCCATTGCGCGCATGTCCTATGGCGCGCACGTATTCTCCGGCGTCCATCATGGCTTTGGCCATCATGGCAAAAACAGCCTGTTCGTCTTTGTAATACTTCATGGCTTCGGTAAAACAGGCATCCGCGTCTGAAGGCCGACCTTCATCGAGGAATTTTCTTCCATCCTTGATCCAGCGATCAAGATTAAGTTTGCGCTGTAGGGTGGTATCATAGTCTTCCTGTTCATCATGGGCCTTGAATTCTTTGTACGTCCTGGCAAAAATCTGTAGCAGCTCTTTTTCATTGCCGGGCTGGTACGTCACGTTTTGGGGGAGGTGGTCCACAAGACCGGGGTCAGAGGCCAAAGCATTTACTGTAGTGCGGATATCGCCTCGCAGGTCGGAAGGAGCGGTCTGCCCCCCCAATTCCTTTAAGGCCGCAATGGTCAGATAAAGGGCTCGTAACAGGTCGCGCCGCATGCAACTGGCCTTTGCCCGGCCCAGATCTTCACGTATTTTGCGTATGTTCATGACTGCCTCGTTTGGTCGAAAGTAATGTCCGAAGCCTTAAAGGCGGCAATGCGGTAAAAACTGCCGCCACAGATACAGATATGGTCAAACCGTACATG
>NZ_JAHZAA010000058.1:1213-2476 GCF_019424165.1 Desulfovibrio sp.
ACATGCCTTTTTGATGGTAGGGAATAAAAGACAGTACCGTCAAGAGGTTGCGATATCGCCTTTTAGGTATCACATTGACGGCAGGGCTTGCAGCTTGCTAATATCAGGGGGTTGACAGAACGGATGTGCCACAAGCCTTGAAGCAAGAAAATAGGGCTGGCAGTTGCGGCATTTTCATGCTGCAACATGGTATTTCAACAACAACCTGTTCCAAGAAAAAAGGAAAAATATGGCCCGCGTTCTTTATGGCATTCACGGCACGGGGCACGGCCATGCCATGCGCGGCCTGACCATTGCCCGCCGCCTGGGCAAGCATGAGTTTCTTTTTGTGGCCGACGACGACGCCCCCAAAATTCTTGAACCGGAATTTCCAGTGCATCGTCTGCCCAACCTGGGTACGGTGTTCAAAAATTACAAGGTGGACATGGCTGCCACCATTAAAAAAGCCATTCCGCTGCTTTGGCACAGGCAGCGGTATATTGAACAGGTCTTGCGTCTCATTGACGAGTTCAAGCCAGATGTCTGCATGACCGATCTGGAATACTTTGTACCACGTGCGGCGGAGCGGGCCGGATTGCCCTGTCTGACGCTGGATCATCAGCATGTCATCACCTGCTGCCGTCACAACCTGCCTCCCGACATGTGGTGGGACAGCTTTGTGCAGGGGCTCACACCGAGGTATCTTTTTCGTCCCACGATGGAAAACCTTATTATTTCCTTTTATGCGCCGCCGGTGTTGTCCCAATACAAGGCGCGCGTAGCTCCCCCCATTTTGCGTGACAGCGTGCTGGCCCTGAACCCGCGCGATGACGGGCATGTACTTGTGTACCAAAGCAATTCCACGCATCGCAAACTGGTGGATTTTTTGCGCGCGTCTACCCAAAAGACCTGCTATGTCTTCGGTTATGACCGTGCGGAAGGGCAGGAGGGCAATGTCATTTTCATGCGCAAGAGCGAAGAGGGATTTTTACGCCTGCTTGAAGGCTGCTCTTACGTAATCCAGGGCGGCGGCCATACGCTTATGGGAGAAGCCCTGTACCTTGGAAAACCCATTTTGACCCTGCCGTTGAAAGCTATGGTGGAGCAGCGTTTCAACGCGCTCTACATTGAACGGCTCGGCTATGGAATGCAAGCGGACATGCTTACGCTTGAGCCTGATCTGCTGCGTCGGTTCGAGGCCAACCTGCCCGCATACAAACAGGCCATTGCCGCCGGAAATTTTTGCGGCAATGAGACTGTGTTCGGTCTGGTGGACCACTTTAT
>NZ_JAHZAA010000058.1:2545-7847 GCF_019424165.1 Desulfovibrio sp.
GCAACCCCGAGGTGGAAGAATAAAAGTCAGAACATCTGAAGGGGAAGGCGGGGAAGAAGCACGCAATGTGTTTTGATGCGTATTGCAGAGGATTGCTATCCATGTAGAGGGATAGCATTGTTATTTTTCAGCCGCGAATATCTTTCAAAATCGCGGAAAAGCATCACGCCACATCAAAGCGCTTACATCAGGATGAAACGGAATCACCCTGATGTAAGCGCTTTGATGTGGTAAGCCAGGCGGTCTCTCTGGTTTCTTCATTTCCCGGCTTCAACGAAATGAATTTTTATAACAAGCACCTCGGGACGTGCGGTGCTGCGCATGGGCGGCCCCCAGGAACCAGTGCCGGCTGATACCAGGGAGTGCAGGCCCTTTTTGCTTAACAGGCCATGAGGGTTTTCATACATGCTTTCCACCACCCAGTGAAAGGGCCAGAGCTGGCCGTAATGGGTATGCCCTGAAATCTCCAGTATGGCCCCTGCTGCACGAGCTTCATCCAATACATGAGGTTGGTGGTCCAACACCGCCAGCGGCAATTCTCTGTACTCAGACGGCAAGTCGGCCAGAACGTCCGGCAGGTTTTTGCGCGGGCTGCCGGTAAACGCCAGCTTGCTTCTGTCATCCCTGCCTGCCAAGACAAGCACGTCATCAAGAACATGCCACTGGTCTCGTAATACGCGCATTCCGCTGCGCTGCAGGATATCGAGACTGTTTTCTACCGGCCCTGATATATATTCGTGATTTCCGAGCACAGCCCAATGACCGAGGCGTGGCTGCACGCGGGCCAGTGCCGCGGCCATGGCTTCCACATCCAGCAGGGTGTGGTCATCGAGAATGTCCCCCAGATACAGTACGGCATCCGGCTTGTAGGGAGCGAGCATGTCCATGGCGCGAACCAGGCGGGGGGCGGTGATGATACGCCCCAGGTGCATGTCGGCCAGCACTCCCAAAGTCAGGGGGGCGTTTTTGTAGGCAGGAGGGACGGTATTTGCCGTTTCTATTGTAAGATCGTAGTGGCGCACAGTAGGGTAAGCGGCGTTAAGCCAGCTTGCGCAGCCAATGGCAAGGGGCAGCCCCACCACCAGCAGCACCGCGCCCCACCGTGGAACGTCTCCAGCGGGCGGGCCAAGCCACAGGCGGCTTGCCAGGCTCCAGACGTCCATAAGCAGGACCAACAAAAAAACATATAACACCATGCCGAGCCAGAACGCGCCCGCCCGCAGCAGCCAGACCTGCATCAGAGAATCATCGCCAAGCTTGTAGAGCAGGGGAAACGACGCGCCGAGCGTAGCGACAGTCAGACACAAAAGCGGGCGCAGCCAACCCGTATGGGGAAGCGCCCGCCATAGCCACCAGATAATCCAGCCATTGATAAGAGCCAGGCCAAGACCCGTAATCACAAAAAATCTCACCATGAATAAGCAGACCTCATGAAGCCCAGGCGGCAAGGGCTTTGTCCAGGTCGGGGCCGGGAGAGACCTTGAGGGCATTGTCCAGATGCAAGTGGCAAACATGACCATCAAGGCATATCTGGGCGTGGGTTTCTACAGAGCCGGGGTAGCTCTCAAGAATATTGCGCAGGGCCAGTATGTCTTCACGCCCCATGCGGTGCGGAGGAATCTGCACGCATACCGGCGTATCATTCAGACCGCAGCATTCGGCCATCAACAGCAGGCTCTGGCCCAAAAGCTTGAGTTCACGCGGGGCTTCTTCCCCCTCGTCATCAAGATCGCGGTTATCACCCGGCTCTTTATCCAGGCGGGCAGTCAGGCACAGAGGCTGTTCCGAGTGCAGCAATTGGCGTATTTCGGCGTAGCTGCGAGGGAAAAAGGTTACTTCGGCGTGTCCGGTAAGATCTTCAACCGCAGCAAACGCCATGCGCTCGCCCTTGCTTTTGGTAATAACCTCCCGCACGCTGGTCACAAGCACGGCGCAGCGCACTTCCGCCCCAGGAAACATGTCACGCGCATCTTCAAGCGTTGTAAGGCCAAGGCGGCGTATTTCACGTATATATGGCTGCAAAGGGTGGCTTGTAAGAAAAAAGCCCAGGGCGTCTTTTTCGGCGCGCAGTTTGTCTTCATCTGCCATTTCTGGCGTGGCGGCTTCAGCGCAGTCTATGCCTATGCCAGGCTGCGGAGCACTTTCTGCCACAGGGGCCATGGCAAGCAGGGATACCTGGTTGGAATTTTTGTCTTTGGCTTTTTTTTGTGCGCGGGTAACCACCAGATCCAGCGAGGCCAGCATGGCGGCCCGCGCTACGCCGAAGCAATCGCAGGCGCCGCCTTTTATCAGGGATTCCAGCACACGTTTGGTGACTTTGCGCAGATTTACCCGGCAGCACAGATCAAAAAGTGAAGAAAATTCTTCTTCCTGCTGGCGGGCTTCTACGATTTCGCGGATGGCTTCGTCGCCCACATTCTTGATGCCGCCAAGGCCGAAAACAACCTTACCATCATGGGCTGTAAATTCGCGCTGGCTGCGGTTGACCGAAGGCTGCACCACATCGATGCCCATATCTTTGCAGCAGGAAACATATTTGAGCAGCTTATCCTGATTTCCCATTTCAGAAGTAAGCAGGGCAGCCATGAATTCAACCTTGTAGTGAACCTTCAGGTACGCCGTATAATAGGAAATGAGGGCATAGGCGGCGGAATGTGACTTGTTGAAGCCATATTCTGCAAATTTTTCCATCAAATCGAATATTTCGTTGGCTTTTTCTTCGCTGATATTGTTTTTTTGGGCTCCGGCCACAAAGGTGACGCGTTCCTTGGCCATGGCCTCGGCTTTTTTCTTGCCCATGGCGCGGCGCAACAGGTCGGCCCCGCCAAGCGTATAGCTGGCGATGATCTGGGCAATCTGCATGACCTGTTCCTGATACACAATAACGCCATAGGTATCGCGCAGGCAGTCGGTAAGCGAATCGTGCGGGTAGATGACAGGAACCTGCCCATGCTTACGCTTGATGAACTCGTCCACCATGCCGGAACCAAGAGGGCCGGGCCGGTAAAGCGCCAGCATGGCGATGACATCTTCAAAGCAGGTGGGGCGCAGCATGCGCAGATACTGCCGCATGCCAGAACTTTCTACCTGAAACACGCCATCGGTTTCGCCCCGTGCATAAAGCTCGTACGTTTCGGCGTCGGTCAGGGGGAGATTGTCGAGGTTCGGCGGGACCTGACCCTGAAGGTTTATGTTATCCAGGGTGTCCTGAATAAGCGTCATGGTTTTGAGACCCAGAAAGTCGAATTTTACCAGCCCCGCCTTTTCCGTCATGGGGCCGTCGAACTGGGTCACAAGCTCGCCACGTTTGCCCAGGTAAAGGGGGAGGTATTCCTTCATGGGCTTGTCTGAAACCACAAGCCCGGCGGCGTGGGTGGAGGCATGACGGGCAAGCCCCTCAAGGCGGCGCGCCGTATCAAGCAGGTGCTTGACCTGCTGGTCTTCAAGATACAGTTTTTCCAGTTCCGGCTCGCTTTCAAGAGCCTTTTTGATGGTCATCTTGAGGTCAGCCGGCACCAGCTTGGCGATGCGGTCAGTCTCGGCAAAGCTCATGCCAAGGGCGCGCCCAACGTCACGCACAACGCCTTTGGCTTTCATCGTGCCGAAGGTGGTGATTTGCGCCACCGAACCTTCGCCATAGGTCTCCACCATATGTTTGATGACATCGCCCCGGCGGCGTTCGCAGAAGTCCACGTCGATGTCGGGCAGGGACACACGCTCGCTGTTCAGAAAGCGCTCGAACAAAAGATTGTAAGGTATGGGGTCAAGGTTGGTAATGCGCAAGGCCCAGGCCACCAGCGACCCCGCTGCGGATCCTCGCCCCGGCCCCACGGGAATATCGTTATTTTTTGCCCAGTTGATGAATTCCTGCACGATAAGGAAGTAGCTCGGAAAACCCATTTCCAGAATAACGCGCAATTCGTATTGCAGGCGGTCGCGATAGGCTTGTGGATCCAGCTGGTCGCGATCGGGGTGATTTTCGAGCCGTTTTTCCAGACCTTCTTCAGCAAGACGCCGAAACTCGGACTCCATGCTGGCGCCTTCAGGAAGTTGATAAACGGGAAAATAGTGATTGCCAAAGTCCAACTCAACATTGCAGGCTTCGGCAATGCGCGCGGTATTGGCAAGAGCTTCCGGCACATGGCCGAAAGATTTTTCCATTTCTTCTATAGATTTGTAATAAAGCTCGTGCGTGCCGAACTTCATGCGCTTGGGGTCATCCATAGTGGTCTGCGTTTGTATGCAGAGCAGCACTTCATGTGCCTCGGCGTCATCAGCGTTAAGGTAATGGCAGTCATTGGTGGCTACCAGGGGCAGGCTGCACGTTTCAGCCAGATCAATGAGACCGGCATTGGCTTTTTCCTGCTCTTTGAGTCCGTTTGATTGCAGTTCAAGATAAAAACGGTCCGGATATATATCGGCGTATTCGTGCGTGAGCTTGCGGGCCAGATCCATGTCATCAGCCAGAATGGCCCGGGGAATTTCACCGGCAATGCAAGCAGAAAGGCAGATTAAGCCTTCAGAATATTTGCGCAGAAGCCCTTTATCCACACGAGGCTTGTAATAAAAACCGTCAAGAAAGCCGTGGCTGACAAGTTTTACCAGGTTGTGGTAGCCGGTTTTATTCTGCGCCAGCAGTATAAGGTGGTGACGCCTGCGGGCAAGGGGGGAGTCTGTTTTCTTGTCTGTGTGGTCGTGGCAAACGTAAACCTCACAGCCGAAAATGGGCTTGATACCAAAATTTTTGCAGCCCTGATAAAAATAGGCCGCGCCAAAAAGGTTGCCGTGGTCGGTGATGGCGCAGGCAGGCATGCCAAAATCCTTGGCGCGGGCGCAAAGGTCTTTGATGCGAATGGCTCCGTCAAGCAAGCTATATTCGGTATGACAGTGCAGATGAACAAAGTCGGACATGAATTCTCCGGAAACTGTAAACAGAAGGGATTGAAGGCCGTAAACGCGTAGCGCTGGAGGGGCGGCAGCCCCGGCCGTTCTTATAACAAAAGCCGTGCGGCCCCTCAAGCAGAAGCCGCACGGGCAGCCCAAGGTGGTCTGGCGGAAATGCGCGAGCAGGGTGTATTGTGGAGGGTAGATTGATTTGCCCGCTCCACGGGAGTACACACAGGACATGGAACGACAGCATAACAGTACGCTCGATGCCCTCGATTTTTTCGATATCAGGGATCACAAAAACTGGTTTATGGCCTATGCCACCGGGCAGTGCGCCAAAGAAAAGGCCATGCCGCATGGCGACGTTGCCCCTATGCTCCTTAAGTTGCGTCACAGCCGCGCAGTGCTTGAAAAT
>NZ_JAHZAA010000059.1 GCF_019424165.1 Desulfovibrio sp.
ATAATGATTTTTAAGGTTGAGATAGCATATTGATCATAAAAAGTTACCAAAATGTATAAAACTATAACATGCTTATATAATATTATTTTATTCGATTATGCTCGAAAAGACCTTTCCTGCTGGCACAGGGGCTATTTTTTTCTACATAAATGTAAAAAATAGTCCAGCAAGCAAACGAACGAATGAAGATTGCCGCTTTTTTTAAAAATAAATATTCATTAATATAAATATATTATCTGTAATTTTAAGATCCATACTTGTTTTGGCACAGATAATGCTTTTAGTGGGGCAGACAGCGATACTGTGTCGCTGCTGCGGATCCGGCGCCGGGCCGCTGAAGAGATTCAGCAACACGCATATCTTGTGCGTAATGATCAAGGATGCCCTATGAATGCCCCTGATACTGCCTTTGTCATTATCTGCGCCACCATGGTCATGCTTATGATTCCGGCCCTCGCGCTGTTTTATGGCGGCCTGGTCCGTTCACGCAATGTTCTTTCCACCCATATGTATAGTTATGCCTGCCTTGGGCTTGTTTCCGTGCTCTGGGCGCTTGTGGGCTACACGCTGGCCTTTGGCGACGATATCGGCGGCCTTGTGGGCAACTTCAAGTTTGCCCTGCTTGACGGGGTGAACAGCAATCCCGCCCCTATGGCGCCGCAGTTGCCCCATACTGTTTTTATGGGTTTTCAGTGTATGTTTGCTGTGCTCACAGTGGCCTTGATTTCAGGAGCTTACGCAGAACGTATGCGCTTTTCCGCCATGCTGCTCTTCTCTGCCTTATGGTTACTCTTTGTCTACGCCCCTGTGGCCCACTGGGTGTGGGGCGGCGGCTGGATGGGCCGGATGGGCGCTCTGGACTTTGCCGGTGGCGCTGTGGTGCACATGTCTTCGGGAGCCGCCGCGCTTGCCTGCGCCCAGGCTTTGGGCCCCAGAATTTCAACCGGATCGCGGCACGTTCCCCACAATCTGCCATTGACGCTTCTTGGCGGCGGTATCCTCTGGTTCGGCTGGTTCGGCTTTAACGCAGGCAGTGCGCTGGCCGCAGGAACCCTTGCGGGGCAGGCTCTGGTGACAACGCACATGGCGGCGGCATGCGGCATCCTTGGCTGGATAATCGTTGAGTGGAAGCACACGGGCAAGCCTACCAGCTTAGGAGCAATTTCCGGCGCTTTGGCAGGGCTTGTGGCCATCACCCCTGGTGCGGGCTTTGTAGAGGTGCTGCCGGCCATGCTTATAGGTTTTATTGGCGGAATGGTGTGCTATGGCGGTGTGTTGCTGAAGAACCGATTCGGCTATGACGACGCCCTTGACGTAGTGGGCATACATGGTCTTGGCGGGACCTGGGGTGCGTTGGCTACAGGCTTGTTCGCCAGCGCGGCCATCAACGGTGTGGACGGCCTTTTTTACGGTAATCCCGGCCAGGTCTGGATACAGCTTGTGTCCATCGCGGGTACCTGGACTTTTGTTTACGTTGCCACCCGCATTATCGTCCGTCTGGTGGATGCCGTGGTTGGATTGCGGGTTGCCCCCGAGGAGGAATACAGCGGCCTTGACCTCGGCGAACACAATGAACGCGGTTATAATCTGTAATCCGGGAGAGGCAGCGCTATGAAAAAGCTCGAAATAATTATCCGTCCCGGCATGTTTGAAAAAGTCAGGGATGTGCTTTCAGAGTTGGGAATTCACGGATTGAACTATACGGAAATAAAGGGGTTTGGGCGGCAACGCGGTCACACTGAAGTATACCGTGGCTCCATCATGCAGGTGGACTGCCTGCCCAAGATAAAGATTGAAGTGGTGCTGCATGACGCCATGCTTGAACCGGTAGTGAACGCAGTTATGCTCACCGCACGCACAGGGCAGGTGGGAGACGGAAAAATTTTTATCAGCGACGTGGCTGATGCCGTGCGCATCCGCACAGGCCAACGTGGTGATGAGGCCCTGTAGGCCGGAAGTGACGGCAAGGCTTCACATTTTCAAATGAGATAAGGAGAACAGGCAATGAGTTCCATCCGTAAAAAAGCTTTATTCATGGCCATTAATACCGCCCCTGTAGTCCCTGTGCACAGTGATGGGCCTGGCTGCCGCGCGGAAGACAACTTTGGCCGTTATGTTTTCGGTCTTTCTACCATGCGAAAGCGTCTGCCCAAGGATGTGTACAGCAAGCTTGCCAAAACCATTCGTGATGGTGAGCGCTTGAATCCGGATATTGCCGACGTGGTTGCCAATGCCATGAAGGACTGGGCCATAGAAAATGGGGCAACCCATTACACGCACTGGTTTCACCCGATGACGGGCCTTACGGCCGAAAAGCATGATGCCTTTCTGTCTCCGGCATCCGATGGGCAGGTCATCAGCGAATTTTCAGGCAAAATGCTTATCAGCGGCGAGCCTGACGCCTCGTCCTTTCCTTCGGGCGGCATCCGCTCCACCTTTGAGGCTCGCGGTTATACCGCCTGGGACCCCAGTGTGCCGGTTTTCATTATTCCTGCGCCTTATGGGGCGACACTGCACATTCCTACATACTTTTACTCGTATTCCGGTGAGGCGCTGGATCGCAAAATTCCGTTGCTGCGTTCCATCTCTGCCTTGTCCCGGCAGGCCATGCGCATACTTCGCCTTTTCGGCAACGAGTCGGCGGCGTATGTGCGCGCCATGGTGGGGCCGGAACAGGAATACTTTCTTGTTGATAAAAACCTTGCGGCCTTGCGGCCCGATCTGCTGCTGGCAGGGCGCACCTTGCTGGGAGCGCCGTCCGCCAAGGGGCAGGAGATGGAAGACCATTACTTTGGCGCCATCCCGGCCCGCGTAATGAGCTTTATGCAGGATGTGGAAAAAGAGCTGCTCGCTTTGGGCATTCCTGCAAAAACAAGGCATAATGAAGTGGCCCCGGGCCAGTTTGAGCTGGCTCCGGTTTATGAAGAGGCCAACATTGCCTGCGATCATAATATGCTCACGATGAACATGATGCGGCATATGGCCGCAAGGCACGGTTTTGTTTGTCTGCTGCATGAAAAACCCTTTGCCGGTGTAAACGGCAGCGGCAAGCACAATAACTGGTCTATGAGTGACTCAGACGGGCAGAACCTGCTCAATCCCGGCACAACGCCGCAAGACAATGCGCAGTTTCTGGTTTTTCTGGCTGCGGTACTGCGTGCGGTGCATAAGCACGGTACAGCTTTGCGGCTCGGAACCATCGGTGCGGGCAATGATCATCGCCTTGGTGCCAATGAGGCTCCTCCGGCTATTCTTTCCGTCTATCTCGGCGAGCAGCTCACAGGGGTACTGGACGGCATCATCAGCGGTCATGGACCAAAAAGTAAAAAAAGCGGTTTTATGGAGGTGGGTGTTTCAACACTGCCGCCCTTGCCGGTGGACCTCTCCGACCGCAACCGGACAAGCCCTTTTGCCTTTACGGGCAACAAGTTTGAATTCCGTTCTGTTGGCTCATCGCAGTCGGTTGCCCCGGTCAATATTGTGCTCAACGCCGCTGTTGCCTGCGCCCTGGATGACATTGCTACCGAGCTTGAGGCTTCCATATCCGCCGGGGCTGATCTTAATGCCGCGCTTCAGGAGCTGCTGCCGCGCATGTTTAAAGCACACATGCCGGTTGTTTTTAATGGAAACGGATATGCGGAATCGTGGAAAGCCGAAGCATCCAGACGCGGTTTGCCCAACCACAGCAATACGGTAACAGCTCTGGAGCATTATAGTGACCCGGATGTCATGAATGTTTTTTTGCGACATGGTATTCTTACAGAGCGTGAAATACTTTCTCGTCAGGAAATATTGCTTGAAAATTATTGCAAAACGATTTGCATTGAAGGAAATTTGATGCTGGATATGCTACGCACTTCAGTATTGCCTCAATGTATTGAAGCTCAATCACGCGCTGCCGATGCTGTAATCAAGACACGTGCTGTATTGGGAGGCAATGTCGCTGCAACCGAAGAAATATATTTTAATAAACTGCATACACATATAGCTGCGCTGCAAAATAGCATGGACGAACTGGAACATGCCATTTCCAGCACAGTTGCAATTAGCGGTGTTCTGGAAGAAGCCAAAGCGGCCAGGGATGGCATTCTTACTGCCATGAGCCGGTGCCGTGAACATGCCGATAGCCTTGAAGGGCTTGTTGACGACACCCTGTGGGTGCTGCCCAAGTATGCAGAGTTGCTGTGGTCGCATTAAGGCCGAAGAACCTCAGTATTGTTCCAAATAAAATCATTGCGGAGGCTTAGAACAGCAACAGCTTTTGAAAAGTTGAGGGCAGAAGCCTCATCCCGGGGGGGAGCGTGGCTTTCATGCCGTCAGCCCTTGCGCATGCCGCAGGGGGTCTCCGGCCAGTGTCGTTTGCCGCAACGAACGACACTGACCGGAGCCACAAGGCGGAGAGTCTGGCGGCTCTTCGCCTTTCACTACGGCGCGAGTGCGCCGCGTTTACTTTTGATTTGAATGGGAATACTTTCTTTATACATCCTATTGTCAAAGATGTTTTTTAGGGGCGCTTGAGCGCCTTTGAAAAAAAAGGAGTGACTATGGCTGTGGCATTGCGCTTTACGAAGATGCAGGGCATCGGCAATGACTATGTTTATATCAATGGCTTTCAAGAGCGTATTGACAGCCCGGGAGAACTCGCCAGAAAAATCAGCGATCGCCATTTCGGCATCGGATCTGACGGACTTGTGCTTATTTTGCCATCTGCAACGGCCGATGTGCGCATGCGCATGTTCAACGCTGACGGTTCCGAATCGGAAATGTGCGGCAATGCAGTGCGTTGCGTAGGCAAATACGTTTATGATCACGGCATACAGGTCAAAGATGTTATTACGGTAGAAACCCGCGCGGGCGTCAAGATTGTTCGCCTTCTGTTTGAAGCGGGAAAAGTTTGCGGCGCTACGGTCGATATGGGTGAGCCTGAGTTGAATCCCGCCAGAATTCCCGTGCTCACCGAGACCTCCGGAGACGGCAGCCAGCAGCATTTTGTGGCCCGCCCCGTGGACGTAAATGGTCAGTTGTATGAAATAACCGCCATATCGATGGGCAATCCTCACGCCGTTATTTTCATGAAGGGTATCGACGACCTTGATCTTCCTCGTATCGGGCCGCGCTTTGAACATCATCCTTTGTTTCCCAAACGCACCAATACGGAATTTGTGGAAGTCATCTCTTCCACCAAGGTACGCATGCGCGTTTGGGAGCGCGGCGCAGGCGAAACGCTTGCCTGCGGAACCGGAGCCTGCGCCGTTGCCGTTGCCTGCGTGCTGAACGGGTACGCGGGGCGTGATGTGGAGGTGGAGCTTAAAGGCGGTTCCTTGCATATCCATTGGGATGAAGCCAGCAATCATGTGTACATGACCGGCGGCGCGGTAACCGTTTTTTCCGGCGAATACTACATCTGAACCCGAATGAAGAGGATGGCATGGCTATCGTAAACAGCAATTTTCTCAAGCTTCAGAGTAACTATCTTTTTGCGGATATCGCTCGCAAGGTTGCGGCGTTTAAGGATGCCAACCCTGACAGGCGCGTTATCAGCCTGGGCATAGGCGATGTTACACGTCCCTTGCCGCCATCTGTCATTCAGGCTTTGCACAAGGCCGTGGATGAAATGGGTGATGCTGCGCTTTTTCGCGGGTATGGTCCGGAACAGGGGTATGCTTTTTTGCGTGATGTCATTATGCAGTATGACTATAAGGCGCGTGGCGTTACCCTTGCCCCCGATGAAATATTCGTCAGCGATGGTGCGAAGCCCGATGTGGGAAATTTTCAGGAGCTTTTTGCTCAGGACAGCATTGTGGCAGTTACCGACCCTGTGTATCCGGTATATGTCGATTCCAATGTTATGGCAGGGCGCTCGGGCGAAATGAAGGACAAGCAATGGAGCAGAATTGTCTATCTTCCATGCGTAAAAGAAAATGACTTCGTACCGGGCTTTCCTGCCACCCGACCGGATATAATCTATCTTTGTTACCCTAATAATCCTACAGGTACAGTGCTTTCACGCGCGGCCCTACAAGGATGGGTGGACTACGCCAGACGCGAGGGCTGCGTCATTTTGTATGATTCTGCCTATGAGGCTTTTATCACCGAAGCTGACATTCCTCACAGCATCTACGAGATTGATGGTGCGGAAGAGGTTGCGGTAGAATTTCGCAGTTTTTCAAAAACAGCCGGATTTACCGGCCTGCGTTGCGCCTATACCGTAGTACCCAAGGCTCTGCGCATCAGTGATGGCAAGAGCGGCTCCGTAAGCCTTAACGCGCTTTGGAATCGTCGCCAGTGCACCAAGTACAACGGTTGCCCCTATATAGTGCAACGTGCCGCCGAAGCCGTGTATAGTGAACGGGGGCAAAGTGAAATCATGGGGATTATTGCAGGCTATCAGCGCAATGCCGCCATGCGGCGCACGGCGGGACGTGAAATGGGCTTTGCCGTATACGGCGGCGTGAATGCCCCCTATATCTGGGTACGTGTGCCTGACGACACAAATTCCTGGGGCTTTTTTGACAGGCTGCTGCAGCAGGCAGGGCTGGTCTGCACCCCGGGAGCAGGTTTCGGCATTTCGGGCGAGGGCTATGTGCGCCTGACGGCTTTCGGTTCACCTGAGGATACGGAAGAAGCCATACAGAGGCTACGCTCTTTGTGCTGATATTTTTAGCTTGATCGTAGAAAATGATTGAGGGCGGCGGAATGTCTGGCGTTCGCCGCGCAAGCCTCTCGGGTCTTGTTGTTTTGAACAGGGCGGGACAACGGTTATGCATTGTTGTCCTGCCCTGTTTTTTAAGCGCATTTTATGAAAACATGTTTTTGCTGCAATGCTGTTACGGCAACTGTGCCTTGTAATGCGTTAAAATCCGGCTGACTGGCGCAGGTTCTTATAATAGAAAAATCAGCAAGGTTATGAACAGCACTTTTTGTTGATCTTTTTCGGGCAAGCATGCCGGCAAGAGAGCGCATGCACACAAAAAGCCGGAAACCCCGCAGGGCTTCCGGCTTGCAAAAGACAGATCAAGAAAGCTCTGCCGTTATACTCCCTGAGCCACCATGGCGTTGGCGACCTTGCGAAAGCCGGCGATATTGGCGCCCATCACAAGGTTGCCGGGCTCTCCGAATTCTTTGGCCGTTTCAGCGGCGCTCATATAGATATTGCGCATGATTTCATGAAGCTTGTTGTCCACCTCTTCAAAAGACCAGCTTTGCATGCTGGCGTTCTGGGCCATTTCAAGCTGGCTGGTGGCAACGCCGCCGGCATTGGCTGCCTTGGCGGGGCCATAGCAGATGCCGGCTTTAAGAAAAGCATGCACCGCATCAAGGGTAGAGGGCATATTGGCCCCCTCGGCAACACACTGGCAGCCGTTGGCAAGCAGAACTTTGGCGTCTTCAAGGTTCAGTTCATTCTGGGTCGCGCTGGGAAATGCCGCATAGCAGGGAACAGACCACACGGCATTGCGGCCGTCAGGGTATTCACTGGTCGGAGTATACACCGCGGAAGAAACCAGCTCTGCGTAGCGGGTCAGGGATTCGCGCTCAACTTCCTTGACTTGCTTGAGCACATCGATGTTGATGCCTTCAGGGTCGTAAATCATGCCGCGTGAGTCAGAAACGGTAAGCGGGGTAGCTCCTACCTGATAAAGCTTTTCACAGCAGTAGATAGCTACGTTGCCCGCGCCGGATACAGCGCATTTTTTACCTTCCAGGCTTTGCCCCTTACCTTCAAGCATGCTCTGGGCAAAGTATACAGCACCATAACCGGTGGCCTCAGTGCGGGCCAGGGAGCCGCCGAACAGGGGATTTTTCCCTGTCAACACGCCTTCGTAGCTCTGGGTA
>NZ_JAHZAA010000006.1:0-44385 GCF_019424165.1 Desulfovibrio sp.
CAAGGTGTACGCTGACAGGTCTGTTGCCACCGTCAATGCCGAAACTGGCGGCCACAACACACTGACGGCCTCATCTGACGGCGCCATCACCATTACGACCGCAGCCGCAACCGGCAGCGAGCGGGACCCGTATTCAACCAGCATCAACGACACGGCTTCCGTCAGGGCTGACGGCGCAGGCAGCCACAACACCCTGTCCGCAGGTGAAATTTCCATCGACAATCAGTGCGGCAAGGGGCTTGCCGCCACAGACGGCGGCGTGAATACGCTTGAATCCGCTCAGGGATCGCCCCTGACCGTGACCATCACGGCATCGGCCGATACCGCTGAAAAGGCCATTGCCATGTGGGCCAGCGGGGGCGGCTCTGTAAACTACATCACCGGCCATTCCCAGGCAGGCGGCACGGGCGACAGCATCACCCTGACCGCCAATAACGGTCAGGGGACCGCCATGCAGACCGAAAACGGCGGTAGAAACATCATCACCACCGGTGCGGGCGACGACAGGGTGTTCATTAACGGGAACATTGTCGGCGATGGCAATGAAATCAACCTGGGCGGCGGCAGCAATGTCCTCACCATCAACGGAATGGTGCAGCCCGGCAGCCTGAATGTCATTGCTACTGGCGGAACCTACACCTTGATACTGCAAGCCGCTGACACACAAGGCTTTATCGCGCAATATGGTGGATGGCTCGATGCCGTCCGCGCCAGCTTCCTTTTTTCCGGTGGCCTGGAGGCCATCAATTTTGAAGGACTGAGCGGCTCGAACCTGGCGGAATTCCTGGATGTGTTTAATGACGTTCTCTGGTACCTGAAGGATAAGCTTGTCGACATTCAGCCGCCGGAGCTTGTCACCCAGTTGCATGACCCCGCCGCGCCCTTTGCCGCGCCTTTGGCCGCAGCGCTTGTGGAAACCGGCGCAGATCACCACACACAGGGCGTGCAGCATGCTGACGGGGAGGATGCCGCGCAAAATTCGGCGCAGGACCCGACGCTGGCCGCTCACCACGGCCCGGCCCTTCTGACGGATGACGGGCTGAATACCGGCTTCAATACGCAGGCGGACAATACCGGGGCGCATATGAATGTTCCTGGGCCTGACGCCACAGCACAAACGGGCTTTGCCGATGAAGAGGAACAGATTCAGCCGATTTTCGCCTTCCTGGATGATCATGCCGCGGACATGCCCGCAGGCGTAGCCTTTGAAGAAGGTGATGACGCCCTGCATAACGGCTATCTCGGCAATGAAGGGGAAAACAGCGGCGATTTTGCCGTGCTCCATGCCCCCATCACCCTGACTTACGGCGATGAAAGCCTCGACAACCTGTTCGCGGCCACGAGCGGGCAAGACCCAGAAAAAAGCGGGGCGGATATTGCAGAGGGTGAATTGCATGGCATGGGCCTGACGGACATGAACGCGGCTCCTGACCAGAGCCTCATCACCGGGCCTGCGGCAGCCAACGGCCCTGCCGCCGCTGCTGAGGGCGTTGCCGCCGCAGTCAGCGAAGTCAGCGCTATTCCCAGCGTAATGGACTCCTGCCAGGAGGCCACGGACAGCGCCGCAAGAGAAATGACAACCTGCTAGGCAAATACCTATAAAGGCTGTTCACTCTTTTCCGATCCATAACGCCGCTGCGGCGCCAACA
This sequence comes from Desulfovibrio sp., assembly GCF_019424165.1. Classification (GTDB taxonomy): domain Bacteria; phylum Desulfobacterota; class Desulfovibrionia; order Desulfovibrionales; family Desulfovibrionaceae; genus Desulfovibrio. The sequence goes on from NZ_JAHZAA010000006.1 coordinate 1,650, forward strand.
GATCAGGTAATGAAAAGAGTGAACAGCCTGAAAAATATCTGTAAAAAGCGTACGGCCGGGCAGTGGGTGCCTGCCTGTATGCGTTGCCTGAACAGCCAGCCGCCTGAAATCCGGGATACGAAAACCGGGGTTCAGGCGGCTGGAGCAGTAAAAAAGCCTCAGGCAGGCTTGCCGGAAGGCATCCCGTACCTTACGCAAGCCAGCTTAACGACGAAAGCGCTCTGCCAGCTCTATGCCCGAAACACGTTTTTTGGTCTTCATGTCAAAGGCCCTGCAGCAACCGGGCGAAACTTCGTCAATCAGCATGGGCGCGCCCTTGGCATCAAGCGCCCATTCAATCTTGATATCCCAGAGATCCAGGTCCCGCGCCGCAAACATGGCGTGTATGGCCTGCATGGCTTTTGCGTTGCTGTCCAGAAGGGCATTCATGGTCCGGGCATCCACAACCCCCAGAGCCACAAGGGCGGAAGGGACAATAAGCGGATCGCCGGCGGCATCATCCTTGAGGGTTATTTCAAACACGGGATCGGCAAAACGCATGCCGTCATGCACGCCCGGCACCATGCCGTACCGGCGCAAAAAGCTTCCTGTGCAAACCCAGCGGGCAATCCACTCAATGCCGGGATTGAACATGGTTCCCCTGCGCACATCCATTGACAGTGACGGCAGATCGTATGCGATCATATGCGTGAAGACGCCGTTTTTTTCAGCCAGTTCTTCAAATATGGCCGAAGCCATGAGCAGACAGGCCTCTCCCTGCCCGGGCGCGGTGCTTTCCGCCACCGTATTTCCGCCGGGATCGATTTCTCCCGCAGCATTTTTTGTCACCCGGTCTGAGAAAATCAAACGCAAACCGTCTTCGCCGTTGTCATACACGTCTTTGGTTTTGCCACGGTACACCAGGTTCATGCTCTACTCTCCATTTTTATGGCGTGGTTTCTTTATGTAAACTGCGCAGGCACAAAGGCGGCGCTCCCCCCACCAAAAATTCTGGCGGGCCGGTTTGCGCGGCAACCCAGGCCTTGCTGAAAATTTGCAGGCATGCACTCCCTGGCGCGATTTCCTGCCGTATACGCGAAAGTGATGCTGCCCAATTACAAATTTTTCCGCAAGTTCTTCCTGAAGCACAGGGCATTCCGGCGCGGGCAGCGGGCTTGCCCCGGAACGGCATTGCCGCCTGCCTGCGCACATCCCCTGTTACAACAGCAATAATCAGCACCACCCGCATGGCAGGTGGTTTTTTGTTTAGCGCGCTGCCGCGCCCGACGGATCAGGCCCATAATCAAAAAACGCGCACCGGCAGTTCCGGTACGCGTTTTTTGATTATATTGCAGCCATGTGAACAGGCAGTTGCGCCGTTTATTCGGTGTTTCATCACGCAGATGCACAGCGCATGATAGCTTTATGGCGAATATCCGCCCCACAGCCCCAGATTGCCCTGCACACGGTGCGCGGGCATCCCCGGCAGAAACAGGATATTATTGCAAGGCCTGCCCTATGGACTGCTGGTAACCGTTCATGCGCTGCCGCTCAAGGCGGGAGCGTTGCAGATCCTGCCGCAGGGCATCCCGCGCTCTGGTGGCAAGCCCTGTCAGATGCTCCTGCACACGGGCAAGCTCCACAAGATGCCCCCGGTACTCTTCGGCGCGGCCGTCTTCCAGCATATGCCAGGCCATGCTGGTGACCTCGTTGCGTTTTTCCGCAAGAATCACCGCTTGGTCATACGCCCCGTCTTCAAGAGCGTTCATTTCCTGCCGGGCGAGATCAAGGGCCTGATCCAGCAAACTGAGTCCCTGGGCCATAACAACTCCTTGCGCCCTACTGGGCGACACGCTGGATGATCTGCTGGCGCAGTTGTTCGCTTACTTCACGCCATTCGGCGCAGATGGGCAAAAATTCGTATTCCAGCAGGTCGGAAAGCAGAATCCAGTCTTCGTTTTCAAGGCCGTCGCTCATTTCAGAAATCAGGTTCGAGAGCTTTTCGGTCTTTTCAGCAAAGGCATCAGAATCGCCTTCGGCGTAGCGTCCGCGCAGGTCACCGAGCATATTCATGAAATCACGGGTGACGTCCAGCAGGTCCTGCAAAAGTTCAAGAGCGTCCGTATCCGAGGCTTCGCGAAACAGGCGGGCAACCTGGCGGGCGCCGTGTTCCATCATCAGGGTGACCTTGCCCATTTCTCCGGCAATATCCACGGCCAGTTCGCTGTTGGGTACAGAGCGCACCTCAAGGCGCGAAATGGCGTCGCATGTGATGTCTTCTGCCTGGTGCGGATAAATTTCCGAAAAGGCCTCGTCATTTACCAGAACGTCGGTAATCACGCGCCCTTCCATTTCTTCGTCCCGCATGATGCTGGTCAGCGCCTGCTCAAGGTTTTCAAAGGTGGATATGCTTTTGACGCTTTCATTACCATCAATGATTATCATAGTGTTCCTCCTGTCCCCACGGGGAAGAATTTGCCGCCATAAGGCTGCACCAGTTAAAGCAAACTGTATGCCATTTTATTTATATACTGTTTTTCCATTCCATTAGAGCAGAGCGTAAACATTGTATCAATTGCGTCAGGTCTGCCATATCACCGCCCCGCTGCTGCCGCAGCTCACGCCAGAATCCGCCCAGGGCGGTAAGCGCCGGGCTGGCGTCCAGCAGGCTTTGCAAGCGCTCGCAATTACGCAAAAAAAGCTGTCCGGCCATGGAGCTTTTACCCACCAGGCCCGCCTGCTCTTCCAGCAAGGCCAGCAATTGCAGCGCCTGGGACAGGGCGTCCCCCACGGCTGCCGCAAATGACGGGCTGAGGACCACTTTTGCCGGCATGGCGCAGCCCTGCCCGTCTGAAGGCACGCTCTCTCCCAGTTTGTCAAACATCTGACGCCACAAAAAACGCTGCGCATCAAGCCATTGGCTGCGGTCTTCACCGCCGTGGTCCGAAAGACAGCGCAAGGCGGCAAAGCCGCAACTGTCCGTTTCCGTCTGCCACACGCGGGCCTCACGGCCAATGCAGGACTCCCCTGCCTCAAGCGCCGCATCCCACCGCCCGGTTGCGAGCCAGCCACAAACAAGGTCGCCCACGCCCTCGGGGCTGATCCGCCCGAGGCAGGCATGGCCGTGGGGGCAGGCGCGCCCGTAAGGGCAGGGGTGGCATGGCATGGCAGGCTCAAGGCAGCAGCAGCCCGGCAGATACGGCCCGGTATCCCAGGGTTGGGCCGTGGCCAGAAATATGGCAAGGCAAGGTACGGCCAGGCCTGCGGCCAGATGCATCGTACCGGTGTCATTGGTGACAAGAAGGCGGCAATGGGCAAGCAGGCCCGCCAGTTGCGCGATATCGGTGCGCCCCACGGCAGTGATGCAGGGGCCGCGGGTTGCCCGCAGATACTCTTCGGCAAGGGGCTGTTCCGCCCGGCTGCCAAGCAACACAGGGCAAAGCCCTGCCTCGCGCCACAACCTGTCACCCAGGGCGGCAAAAGAGGCTGCGGGCCACTGCCTTTTTGCTTCGCTGGCTCCCAGTTGCAAAGCCACAAAGCCCTTACAGGACGCAGCAATACCTGCCCTCAGCGTACCTTCTTCCAGCAGGGCGCGGGCAAATTCCCGCGCCGCTTCGGGTGGTGGCTGCAAACCGGGCCTGCTGCCGGGTGTTGTGCTGCTTGCCGCAAGCCGTGCCTTTTCCGTACCTGTCATGGCGTTTGCCCCCACCATGCGGAACGTGTCCACAAGGTTGAAGGGCGTGTTCAAACGCCGCAGCACCGTTCCCGCAAGAAAGGAGGCCCAGGCGCCACCGCTGAAACCAAAGCCTTGGGCATCCATGCCGAATCCGGTAATCTCGCCGGGGCGCGGGGCCAAAAGGCGAGCGAGCAGACGCGCGGGCAGCGTGGCTGTAAGATTGATAACCCGGGCGGCTGGCATGCTCCGCCGGATTTCATGCACAAGGGCCAGCAGCCGCAGAGCGGCCCGCCGCCAGTCGCCTTCCACATCCGCCATGATGCGCGCGCCGGGCAGGGGCCAGGCCATGTCCACATGTTGCAGCAACGGCAAGGCCGAAGCGAAGTTTTCCAGGCAGACAAGCCCCACACGCAATCCGGCGCGGCGCAGGTCGTGCACAAGCGCCTGGCTTTGCAGCAGGTCGCCAAAACGTGTCAGGTTGATGATGACAACATCACCCCCGCCTGCCGGGCGTTCGCCGGGCGTGGGAGCATGTGGCTGCTGGATATGGGCGCGGGAAAGTTCTGTCTTCATGAGAGATCAGGGCCGTCAGGCCAGGTTGGCCTTGTGTCCGCCATCCAGAAGATTGAGGGCCAGGGTGCGTTCCTGACGAAAACGGTTTTGCACAGCGGCCTGCACCTCGCTGGTGGACGAGCCGAACTGGCCGGACCGCACCTTGTATACATTGGTGATAAGTCTGCGCTCATAGGCCGGGTCGCCGGGGTCGCCGCTCATGGCTTCAGCGCGGGCAAAAATGCGCGTGGCGCCTGTGGGGCCATGCTGCACGGATGTGCTCCAGATAACCTCGCGCATGGCAGGCGACAGGCTGTCCGCCTCCAGAGAGGTCCGCTGGCTTATGCCTTCCACAGCAGGCTTGTAATGGCTTTCGCGCACATAGGCTTCCTGCAGCGCTTCAAAGCGCTCCGGCTGCTCATCGGCAATGGCGCGCCACATGTCGGGCATGGCTCCCTTGCGGCTGCCCGTATTGCCTGGCCCCGCCGAGCGCAGTCTTTTGGAAATGTCCGGGGCTTCACCGTCCAGAAATGCAAGAAAATCATTAAGGCTGCCCGCGCGTGACGATACCTGGTACTTGCCGTACGAGGTTCCGCCGTTACGGTCGTAGCCTATGGCCGCTATGCCGTCGCGGCCGGATTCAAACCGGGCGGAAAGCTTGCCCAGCTCCATCTCGGCTGCATCCGGCTGCCGCCGCTTTTGCCGTGCCTTGTCCTGCCCCGGAGCCGCAGAACGACCATGAATGAAGTCTCCGCCGTTCAGACCGCCAAGCCGTTCGCCCACAGTGCTGGCGAGCGAGTGCAACTGGCGCGCCGCCCCCATGCTGCGGGCCAGATCAAGGGTAGAGCCATTGCCGGAAACACTTTGCATAAGACCTTCAATAGCCTGTGTCTGACGCAGATCAGCCTGGGCCTTGCCAAAGACCTGAGCGCGCATGAGGTCGCTGGGGCTGCGCCCCGCAAGCACGAGATTACGCGCGGGGGCCTGCATGCCCGCAAGTTCCGCTGGGCGCACCTGAGCCGAAAGTTCCTGGCCGCTCATGGCCTGCGCGGACTGCGGCAGCGGGGCAGCCCCTTCAGCCTGACGCGCCTGCCCCTGCATAACAGCGGCAAAGCTGGCTCCGCCCGCCGCCGGCACGGCGCGGCGCTGGCCGGCAGGCTGCCCTTGCTGGGCCTCGCTGGGGGGACGTATAAGAAAATTGGAAAGCGCCATGTGTTCCTCCTGAGCGGCTGATCTGATACCGCGCAGGAAGGACAGCAAGTACAGTGCCAAGACGCTAAAGCCAAGGCATTGCAACGAGTTGAATCCGCAGCAATGCCGCGGCTGCGCCACGTGGGCGAAAGAACCACGCAATACGGCAGGCAACGCGCCAGAATGCCGACACGCTACGGGTAAAAGCAGGTTTCACGCGGGCAACACGGCGGCCCCAATGGAAATGAAAGTGTTGCAAGCCTTATATGCCCCGGCAATACGGGCAGAAACGCAGCGCACGCCTGCATACGCGACAAGCAAGGGGCCGCCCCCTGTGGGGAACATATGGGAGGGAAGGAAAAAGACGTTAAAAATCGAGCTTGAACTGCATGCCCAACCCCAGGGCGGAGTCCGGCTGCTTGTTGCTGGATGGCCGTTCGCGCTGTTCATTTCTGAGAATAAGCTCCGGCCCGAGGCTGATGCTCAAGTCGTCCCCCACGGTGGTATCGGCATAGGCCCGCACCACGTGCCTGCTTTCCATGCTCAGGTTTTCGTCAGGGGTAATGCAGCCCGCCCCCGGCTCACGCCAGGAGGAACTTTCGTCTTCCACACTCAGGGCCAGGGCGGATTTATTTTTGTTCGATCCGGAGGCCGCATTCAGGGCGCTGTCGATCCCCTTGGCCGTATCTACGGCCTTGCCCCCGGCAGGGGCATTAACCGCGCGGCTGTGCAGATTGTCTGTGGGCGTACCCTGGGCCTGCCAGGCATCAAGACTGCTGCCCTCGCGAAAAGTCCAGGCTCTGGCGTGGACGGCATCCTTTCTTTTTTTCACGGTAACGGTGCGGCTCTGATCTGTGCGCGCCTTTGCTCTGTCCACACAGGGGACGCCTTTTTTCGCCTTGTCGGCCACCTGGGATTTTGCCCCCTGATCAGAGGCGGCAACAGCGCGAGAGGCCGTCAACGGGGCGGCCAACAAGACACTGCACAAAAAAATGATGGTGATTACCGGCTTGACCATACCTGCTCTTACGATAGTCCCCCAGGCTTGTAAAGCTGACCGCAACACTGTGAAAGTTTTTTTACCCAAAGGAACAACGCGAAATGCGGATCATTGTTTTCGTTAAAAATTACCGTCACATACACACTTTTGTATATCCTCTGACCTTGGCGACCTTACAGAAAATATGACTGCCCGCCGGACAGCCCGGCCCAAAACAAAAAGGTGCAAACGCGCAAAAAACGAAGCCCCCCGGCCAAGAGGCCGGGGGGCAGTACAGTTCATACGCGCAGTCTGCCGGGAGCCTTACAGGCTCACCCCACCCTGCGGTTTGGCCTCAGGCGCGACAGGTGCGGACTCGGCCGCAGCCTTGCCCGAAGACTTGCCGGATGCCCCGGCGCTGGTTTCCTGATTCAGCAGCTTTTCGGTATTGACCACGGGAAAGCTCGGGCTGGCGCCGGGGTCGTTCCAACCGCCGCCAAGGGCCATGCAAACGCCCACGACGTTGTCCAGGCGGTCGCGCAGGGCCGATGCCAGTTGCAGTTCGGCAGCAAAAAGCTGGCGCTCCGCATCCAGAACGGTCAGGTAGTCCGTATACCCGTTGTCGTACTGCAGCCGGGCAATGGTGGTAGCACGGCGCAGGCTTTCCACCTGGATCTGCATGCTGCGTACAATGGCGTCAGCCTCGCGCTGCGCGGTCAGCGATGTGCGCATGTCTTCAAAGGCCGTCTGCACGGTTTTGCGGTATACGGCCACAGAGGCCTTTTTACGCGCTTCGGCATCCTTGACGTTGTACCAGGTGCGGCCAAAATCCAGCAGGGGCATGGAGCCGGTGACGCCGTAGCTCCAGGCTCCGGCAGGGCCGGTAAACAGGCTGCCCACGGCCGCGCTGACCGTACCAAGCATGCCCGTAAGGGACACCGAGGGGAAGAACTGGGCGCGGGCCACGCCGATATTGGCGTTATTGGCCATAAGCATGAACTCGGCGGCACGCACGTCCGGCCTGCGTTGCAGCAGGTCGGAGGGCAGGCCTTCAGGCAGCACGGGGGGCGACGGCAGCATGCCGATAGCCTGCCCGCGCGGCATGCCGCGTTCCATAATATCGCGGGGCGAACGCCCAAGCAGCACGGCCAGTCCGGCTTCGGCCCTGTCCACGGCCACGGTGCTGGTGTGCACCTGGGCGCGGGCTATTTCAACCTCGGCACGGGCGCGCTGCCAGTCAAGCTCGGTAATGTCGCCCTGCTTGTAACGGCTGCTGTAGATGCTGAAGGCATCCTCACGGGTTTTAAGCGTACGGCGGGCCGTGTCCAGCTGCATGTCCAGGGCCAGCAGGGCAAAGTAGTTCTGGGCCGTCTGCCCTGCCACCGAAAGGCGCAGGGCCTCATGCCCGATGACCGTGCTCATGAGCACATCACTGAGCATGGTGTAGTTATTGCGGTTCTTGCCCCAGAGATCCAGCTCCCACGAGGCGCTAAGCGCGGCCTGGTTGGTGGCCGTGGTGCGGGAAAGACCGCTTTTGTCAAAGGGCATGGTATTGGGCGTTTTTTCCGAAGCGCCCTGAGCCATTGACGAAGCCGAGCCGCTGACCGAAGGCAGCAGGTCCGCAGTGGCTATGCCCACCTGCGAGGCCGCTGAATCAATCTTGGCAAGGGATTCGGCAATATCCTGGTTATTCTTCAGCGCCTCGTCCACCAGGGCGGTAAGCACCGGGTCATTGAAGCGGTTCCACCAGTCGGTGTTCAGCGGGGCCGCGCCCATATCCACCGTGCGCCACTGGGCGGGCATATCCATTTCAGGCCGTTCGTAGCGCGGCGCAAGGGAGCAGGCCGAAAGCATGAATACCGACAGGGCAAACACTGCCCCCGTCAGACGCATGCGACCGGCATTACTGATGGAACTCATAGATCCTCCTGTCCATCCCCGGTAAAGTCCTTACCGGCGTTGGGATCTGTCTTGCCCTGTATTTTCAGTGATATCTGCATGATTATCTTAAAGAAGTACGGCACAAAAAGCGTGGCGATGCACGTGGCCGCCAGCATGCCGCCAATAACGGCCGTACCCAGGGCGTGGCGGCTGTTGGCACCCGCGCCTGTGCTGATGGCCAAAGGCACGCAGCCAAGAATAAAGGCCAGAGAGGTCATGACAATGGGCCTGAAGCGCAGCCGCGAGGCAAAGGTTGCCGCCGCGTCAAGACTGCGGCCACCGCGCCATGCCTCTACCGCGAATTCCACGATAAGAATGGCGTTTTTGGCTGCCAGGCCCACCAGCGTGACCAGAGCCACCTGAAAGTACACGTCGTTGGAAAGGCCGCGCGCCCAGGTTGCCAGCAACGCGCCGAACACGCCAAAAGGCACGGCCGTGAGCACCGAAAGGGGCAGGGACCACGACTCGTACTGCGCCGCCAGAATCAGGAAGACCATGACCAGGGCCAGAACAAAGATCACCGTGGTGTCTGTGCTGGCGAGTTTTTCCTGAAGGGCCGAACCCACCCAGCCCAGGCTGTAGTCTGTGGGCAGAATGGCCTTGGCTGCGGCTTCCATCTGGTCCAGCGCCTGCCCCGATGAAAAGCCCGGGGCGGGTGCGCCCATGACGTGGGCCGCAGGGAAGACGTTGTAGCGTTCCACCACCTGGGGGGCGGTGCGACGCTCAAGGGTCATGACCGCAGTGAGCGGAATCATTTCACCCTTGTTGTTGGGCACATATACGTTGCCAAGGTCTTCGGGCAGGATCCTGTACTGGGCCTCGGACTGCAGACGAACCTGGAAGGTGCGGCCCATATAGTTGAAGTCGTTCACGTACGCGCCACCGAAAGTGCCGCCCATAGCCGTGAACACGTCGCTGATCTGAACACCCATATCCTTGCAGCGGTCACGGTCAAGATTGGCGTACAACTGGGGCGAGCCGGTGGAGAACAGGTTGCGCAGCATGCCGATGGCCGGATATTTGCGCTTGCCGTCGGCATCCACAGACATAATTTCCTGTACAAGACGGTTGGTCTCATTTTCCAGGTCCTGAAGGCTGCCGGTGCCACGCATCTGAATGTAGCCTTCAAAGCCGCCCGTGGTGCTCATGCCGCTGATGGGCGGCGGCGCAAAGCCCATAACCACGGCTTCGGGCTGCATGAGCGTAACCGCGCCCACAGTCTGCAACACGGCGTCTGACGACATTTCGGGCTTTTTGCGTTCACCCCAGGGCTTGAGCAGGGCAAAGAAGGTGCCGTAGTTGCTCTTGACCGAAATGGACGTGATGTCCAGGCCGGACAGGGTCCCCATACTCTGCACAGCGGGATTGCTGAGCAAAAAGTCGTTGAGAACCTTGTTGACGGCCGTTGTGCGGTGCTGCGAGGCGCCGTCGTCCAGAATGGCCATACCCAGGATATAGCCCTGGTCTTCGTTGGGCACGAGCCCGCCGGGAACCACCCTGAACAGCCATACGCAAATGAGGATCATGACGGCAAACAGCGACAAGGCCCGCAGGCTGGAAGCCTTGAGGTAGTTGACGATGCTCACATAGTTTGTAGTCACACCGTCAAAAAACCTGTTGAACCACACAAAGGTTTTGGGCGGTTTGTAGCTGTGGTCGTGGGGCTTGAGCAGCAGGGCGCAGAGGGCGGGGGTGAGCGTCAGCGCCACCACGCCCGACAGAACCACCGACACCGAAATGGTGATGGCGAACTGCTTGTACATCTGCCCTGCCAGGCCGCCCATAAAGGATACGGGAATAAACACGGCGCACAGCACGAGCACGATGGCCACAATGGGGGCCGTGACCTCGTTCATGGCCTTGGCCGTGGCCTCCTTGGGCGGCAGGTGCTCCGTGGTCATGATACGTTCCACGTTTTCCAGCACCACGATGGCGTCGTCCACCACGATGCCGATGGAAAGCACCATGGCAAAAAGCGTAAGAGTATTGATGGTATAGCCAAAGGCGTACAGCCCGGCGAACGTGCCGATAATGGAGACCGGCACAGCCACGCAGGGAATGATGGTGGCGCGCCAGCTTTGCAGAAACACGTACACGACGATGAACACCAGTATCATGGCTTCCACCAGGGTGGAGACCACTTCGTGGATGGATTCAAGCACGAAGTCGTTGGTGTTCACAAGGATGGTATAGTCAAGGCCGTCGGGCATGGTCAGGCCGATTTCGGCCAGCTTGTCCAGCACACGGTCGCCAGTGGCAATGGCGTTGGCCCCGGGCAGCAGGTAGACGGCGCCCATACGCGCCACCATGCCGTTATAGCGCGAGGTAACGCTGTAGTCCTTGCCGCCCAGCTCCACGCGGGCCACATCCTTGAGGCGCAGCATGGCACTGTCCGGCCCGCTGCGCACGATGATCTCGCCGAACTCTTCCGGCGTGACCAGGCGGCCCTGGGTGTCAATCTGCCAGGTAAGCTGGGTGGCGTCGGGCGAGGGCATTTCGCCCAGGCGTCCGGGCGCATACTGTGAGTTCTGCTCCTGGATGGCGGCGGCAACCTCGTTGACGGACACGCCATACTTCGCCAGCTTGTCGGGCTGCAACCAGATGCGCATGGCATAGTCCATGCTGCCGAATATGGTTACGTCGCCCACGCCTTCCACGCGCTTGAGCGCGTCCACCACGTTGATCTGCGCCCAGTTGTTGATGAACACCTGGTCGTAGCGGCCGTCAGGCGAAAAATACGAAAACACCAGCAGCATGGCCGGCGAACGCTTGAGTACGCTTACGCCCTGGCGGCGCACCGCTTCGGGCAGCACCGTCTGGGCCAGGTTGACCTTGTTGTTGACGTTGACAAGGGCCATATCCGGGTCTGTACCCAACGAAAAATAGACGTTGATGCTGCCCGAGCCGGAACCGGAAGCCGCCGTGGAAGTCATGTAGAGCATGTTTTCCACGCCGTTGATATTGACTTCCAGGGGGGCCAGCACGGTAGACGCGATGGTTTCCGCGGAGGCTCCGGGATACACCACGCTGACGTTGACCGTGGGAGGCACCAGGTCGGGGTACTGGGCCACGGGCAATGCCCGCATGGCCAGCGCCCCCACCAGGGTGATGACAATGGATATGACCGCCGAAAGAATTGGTCTGCGTAAAAAGAAATTCGGCTTTGTGGAAACAGCCATATTTACCTACTTCTTAGCCGCGCCTTCCCGGGGCTGTTCGCCCCCGGAGGGCATTATGCTCACTTGCGTGCCGGGACGGGCCTTGATGATGCCTTCGCTGATAATGCGTTCGCCGCCCTTGAGGCCCTCAAGCACAAGATATCTGTCGCCAACGGACACACCAACGACCACGGGAATGGGATACACCTTGTCGTCCTTGTCCACGCCCATAACCAGCGAACCCTTCTGGGTCAGCAGAACGCACTTTTGTGGAACAAGCACGGCGTTTTTAAGGATATCGCCATTCATATACAGCCGGACGTACTGGCCGGGCATGATACTGCGGTCGGCATTGGCAAAAACCGCACGGGCCTTGATAACACCGGTGCTTGGCTGCACCTGGCTGTCAATAAAGGTCACCTCGCCCTCGCCCTTGTACATGCTGCCGTCAAGCAGCCGCAACTGCGCCTTGTAACGGCCGTCGGCAGGCAGCACCAGGCGGCCATCAGCGGCCAGATTCTGGCGCGTCATGCGCTCGGGAGCGGCAATGGAAAAGTCGATGTACATCGGGTCGGTCTGGTTCACGTAGGTGAGCAGGGAATTGTTGCCCACGAGGTTGCCCGGGGTGTAGTTTTCCTTACTGCTGTAGCCGGAAACCGGGGCCGTCACCTGGCAGTAATCCAGATTGATCTTGGCCTGGCGCATGGATGCCTTGGCGCTTTCATACGCGGCAAGAGCATTGTCGCGCTCTTTCTGCGACACGGCATTTTTTTCATACAGCGGGCGCACCCGCCGCCATTCCCGCTCGGCATTGGTAAACTGGGCCTGAGCCTGCTGCATGAGCGCCTCGTAATGGTCGCGTTCCAACTGGAAAAGCAGTTGGCCCTGCTCCACATAATCGCCTTCTTCATACAGCCGCTTTTCGATAATGGCTTCAACTCGCGCGCGCACTTCAACAGCCCGCGAGCCGGATGCCTGAGCCTGATATTCGGCAGGCCACGGTTCATCGCGGGCTACAACGTCAAAAATTGCCACGGGCAACCGCATGGCCCCCTGCTGGGCTTTTTTGTCACTATCGCAGGCGACCAGCGCAAGGCAAAGTGCCAGGGCAAGAGGAAGAGAGAACAGCTGTCTGCTTGTCATGAACTACTCCATAAGACGCGTGACTCGGCACGCTGAAAAAACCGCCCGGCATACATAATCGGGCGAAGCATCAATGTAAAAAACACAGTTCATTGCAAAAAGCAATCGAGCCGCCCCGCAAGGGAGCCAAAGCAAGACTGCAAAAATATATAATAAAATCAATATGTTACAATACCGTATTGTTTTCTTGCAACATGCTGATTTTATTGGATAAAAATTTATACCCTATTCCTGCCCGCCTGTGCCGGCATGTTCCGCCAATTCGTGCTCATCATGCCACAGGCTGGCATTATAGGCAGCACTGTTCAGAAAGGCATACCACCAGATGCCGTCTTTGAGCAATTCCAGCCGCTTGAATCTGTGCCGTTCATCGCCCATGCGCAATACGGTGATTTCCAACATTTTTTCCGCACCGTTTCCATCCAGAAAGACCAGACGCAGCGCTGCTTTTTGCAGCGCCCGCAATTCTGCTGTAGAAAATGTGCTGATGCCTTTACCGGCAATTTCTGTGGCCTTGAGGAAGCTGGTGGCCTGCTGGGACTCCAGCGGCAAATCCCGGGGAGAACCGTTGAGCAGCAGGTCAACCCGCACGATATTGGCAAGATTGATTTTGCTGCGGTTGATGACCTTTCCTTCGCGCAACACCCTGTAATAGCAGGCTCCGGTATCTTCCGAAGCCCCCATGACCACAGCCGTGCGCACATCCGGATAAAAAACACCCACACTGGCCGTCATGCCCGAAGCAGTGGCGACACTGCTCTTTTCTTCGGCAATGCATTGAAGATGTTGCGCTGTTCTGCGCCTGGCATCCACATAGATGAAGACCAAAAACACAATGAGCGCGGCGACAATGGTAAAATTCATGCAACACGCCTCCGCATACTCACAGTGTCTTGAGCGTCAGGAAATGTCAAGGAAGCGCGCAGAATGCGGCCCTTGATGTAGAAAAACCAGAAAAAAATCGAAGAACGGCCCGTGCAAAGGCAAAATACTGCTGTCCGGCCAGGCCGCCTGACAGCGCGACAAGCAGGAAAAGACATAAACGACGCCCGCATGCCTTGACACGCGGCGCGCCGGATACGGCAAAAAGCCGCTTGCGCTACGGGCAAGGGGGCAAAGAAGATCTATTCCTCAAAGCGCAGCCGTTTCAGCGTTCCCGCCTGTGCGGCCAGCAGTTCGGCAACAATGGATACCGCTATCTGCTGCGGCGTTTCGGCCTCGATGGTCAGGCCGATGGGGCAGCATACGGCGGCCAGCTCGGCGGCGGGAACCCCCTGGCTGCGCAGCAGCGCATAAATCTGGTCGCGCTTGGTCCTGCTGCCGATCATGCCTATATACTGGGCGTGGCTTGTCAGCGCCTGAGCCAGGGTTTCGCGGTCAAAGCCATGCCCGCGCGTGATGATGGCGACATAATGATGGCGGCCGATGCCGCAGGCGCTCACCAGGTTTTCATATTCCGGCAGCACATAGCAACGCCGCGCCATGGGAAAGCGCTGTGGATTGGAAAATTCCGGCCTGTCGTCCGCAACGTCGACAATAAAGCCGCAAGCATGCGCCAGGCGTGCCACCTCAAGCGAAACATGCCCGCCCCCGCAAAGCAGCAGTATTGTGGGGGCGGCCAAAGGCTCCACATAAACGCTGAACTCCCCTTTTTCCACCAGTCCGGCGCGGCCCTTGCGCCGGGCGGCCAGCTCACGCGCTGATGCCGTGTTCAGGCTCGCGCCAGCGGCCAGCGCGCCGCCCTGGGGCAGACTGTCGAGGCAAAGGCTGCGCGAGGGCGCTTCATGGCTCACGTCCACCACCCACACGCCACCCACGCCTTCGTTCAGGGCCAGGGCAGCCAGCCTGAACAGGTCTGCCTGTTCCGGCAGCAGCACTTCACACAGCACTTCCATGCCGCCGCCGCAAATCATGTCGCTGTCAGGAGTAAAACCGCTGAGATCGCAGCTTACCCGAGCCGAACGTCCCATGAACAGGCTCTGGGCCGCGGCCTCCATGGCCCGGGCTTCAAGCAGACCACCGCCCACCGTGCCTTCCGGCCCGGCCTGCGTATACAGGGCGCGGGTTCCGGCATCACGGGGGGCCGAGCCTGTGCGGCTGATAACGGTTACCAGCACCACGCTTTCCCCTTCCCCCAGCAAGCGGGCCACGCGGGCTTCCAGCGTATCGGGCCAGGGGGCGCTCATGCCGCCGCAGCCGGCAGCATCAGCAGAACCGGCGCTCGCGGGGCTGGTCCCTGCCGGGCCGGTGCTGGCGGGGCCGCCGCCAGATTCGTCACTCCTGTTCATGACCTTCCTCCTTCACATAGCCGCAGCCCTTGACCGGGCATATGACCTTCAGGCCGTCCCGGCTTTTCTTTTCCACCAGGTAGGGCGAGTTGCAGCGCGGGCAGGGGCCGGGTACGGGCCTGTCCCACAAGGCGAAATCGCACTGCGGATACTGGTCGCAGGAATAGAATATCTTGCCGCGCTTGGTGCTTTTTTCCACCAACTGCCCTTTTTCGCAACGCGGACAGGGTACGCCCGTGGACAGAGGGGCCGCATGCCTGCATTCGGGATAGCCCGTGCAGGCGATAAAGCTGCTGCCCGTGCGGGCTTTTTTGATGACAAGATCGCGCCCGCACTTGGGGCACTGCCCCACCTTCTCATACTGCGGCTTTTCGGCAGCCACGGCCTCCACCTTGCCCTCCTCGTTACGGGAGAAGTTACTGGTGAAGTTGCAGTCAGGATAGCCGGAACAGGCCAGAAACGCACCGGCCTTGCCGAACTTGATCATGAGCGGCTTGCCGCATTCCGGGCAGGCCAGATCGGCGGGAATGCCGCCCTTGACGCTCTGCATGTTTTTGGCAGCGGCCGTAAGGGTGGGGTTGAAATCATCGGCAAAGGCGCGCAAAAGCTCTACCCAGTGCTCCTTGCCCTCGGCCACCTTGTCCAGCCCCTCTTCCATCTGGGCGGTAAAACCCACGTCCATCAGCCGCGAAAAATGCTCGGTCAGTTGGCCGCAAACCACACGGCCGAGATCTGTAGGCACAAAGTGCCTTTCGGCCAGGCTTACATATTCCCTGTCCTGCAATGTGGAAATAATGGCCGCATATGTGGACGGACGCCCGATGCCGCGTTCTTCAAGCTCGCGCACCAGGCTGGCTTCGCTGTATCGCGGCGGGGGCTGGGTGAACTTTTGTTCCTTGTCCATCTTTTCCAGCTTGAGAGTCTGCCCGACCTCCACAGGCGGCAGATCGGAATCGGCGTCTTCTCCGGCACGGGGCAGGGCCGCCATAAAGCCGGGGAAAAGCAGGCGCTCGCCCTTGGCGCGCCACTGGCTGTGAGCACAGGCAATGGTGACCGTGGTGTCGTGAAAGCGCGCTCCGGCCATCTGCGAAGCCACAAAGCGCGACCAGACAAGCCGGTAAAGATTATACTGGTCAGGGGGCAGGTGCTGCTTGACCTCATCGGGCGTGATGGACACATCCACGGGGCGTATGGCTTCGTGGGCGTCCTGGGCGCTGCCCTTGGTCTTGTACACGCGGGCGCGCTTGGGCAGGTAGTCCTTGCCGAAGTGCTCGCCAATAAATTTCTTGGCCGCGTCCCGGGCCTCGTCGGCAATGCGCGTGGAGTCCGTACGCATATAAGTGATGAGGGCGGTAAGGCCGCGGTCGCCCAGTTCCACGCCTTCATAAAGGCGCTGGGCAATATTCATTGTGCGCTTGGCCGAATAGGAAAGACGCTGGTTGGCCGCCTGCTGCAAGGTGGAGGTGATGAAAGGGGGCTGGGGCGCACGCTCGCGCTCCTTCTGCTCCACATTTTCCACCACAAAGGGCTGCCCCTTGAGGGCGGCCTCAAGGGTCTGTGCCTCTTCGGCATTGCCGATGACGGCCTTTTTACCGTTGACCTTGACCAGATCGGCCTTAAATGGAGGCGGCACTTCGCCCGAAAGCAGTGCCTTGAACAGCCAGTATTCCTCTGGCTTGAAGACCTCGCGCTCTTCCTCGCGCTCCACAATCAGGCGCAGGGCAACGGACTGTACCCGGCCTGCGGATATGCCCCGCTTGATGGTCTTCCACAGCAGGGGTGAAATCTTGTAGCCCACCAGCCTGTCCAGAATACGGCGGGCCTGCTGGGCGTCGAAAAGGTCGGCATCAAGCTCTCGCGGGTGAGCCAATGCTTCCTTGACGGCCTTGGCCGTAATTTCGTTAAACTGGATACGCTTGATATCCTTGGCCTTGTCGCGGATCAGCTCAGCCACATGCCAGGCAATGGCCTCGCCTTCGCGGTCGGGGTCAGGGGCCAGATATACGGTTTCGGCCTTGGATGCGGCCGCGCGCAGGTCGCTGACCACATTTTTTTTATTTTCTATAACTTCATAATGCGGTGCGAAATCGTGCTCTTCGTCCACGCCAAGCGTTTTGGCGGGCAAGTCGCGTACATGGCCCACACTGGCCTGCACCATATATGCCGGTCCCAGAAATTTCTTGATGGTCTTAACCTTGGCCGGTGATTCCACTATTATCAACTGTTTGCCCATGCTGCCCTCAATTGGCTTTCCGGCTGCGCCAAAAATGTCCTGCGCGCCCTTTATGTAACGGCAAGATACGATAAAACCCGAAGGCGTCAAGTGCGGGCCGTCAGGCCGGGGCTGCTGCCCGGAACCGGCAAGAGCAAAAAAATACCCGCCACAACGTATGGCCGCCAGGCAGGCGCAGAAGAAAAATATATTGGATTATTGGGCAGATGACACATCAATTCCACAACCATGACAGCATAACAGGCCCAACTGGACAGGGATGCGTCACTTGCGGTAGTATCATAGTAATTTCCAGTCAAAATGAGGGATATATGCGCATATGTCCAATACCATACCGCCTTGTGGCGGCAATCTGCCTGACCATGCTCTGCCTGCTGGCTGCGGGCTGCTCGTCGCGTCACAATACCGGCCCGGATGCGTCCGGCAACCCGGACTTTCCCCCCGGATCGCCCGCTGACCCGCGCTCCAGCCAGGCCGAAGCCAGGCCCGGACCGCTACCCGCCATCAAGGCAAGCCCAGGGCAAAGCGTTTTTGTGGACGTGAGCGGCGGCAGCCCCACATTCAATGCCGACCTTCAGTCAATGCTTACAGCCTACCTGCAAAGCGAACGGGAACTTGTGCCCGCGGATTCGGCCAAGGGGTCTGACCTGCTGCTGCGCGTTGCAGTGGACGAGGTCGTTCCTCTGGGTTCGCGCAGCACGCCACCCGATGCTGGCAGAGCCCTGGGGCATACCGCTACCGGCGCCATGCTGGGCGCGCTTGTGGGCGGTGCTACCGGCGGCGGACGCGGCGCGGCCTGGGGCGTTGGCGGCGGCCTGTTGCTGGGCCTTGGCGTCAGCATGCTTGATGGCGGCACAAGCAACATCTGGGGCATGCGCGCCCGCGTGGGCGCAGGCCGTAACGGCAAGCAGCCTCAGGAGATGTACACGGTAAGCGTCAGCGCTGAAGGCGCCAACATGGGGCGCGACGATATTCTTCCCGCCCTGGAGGACAAGCTGAGCAGTGAAATAGTCAAGGCCGTAAAGCCCTGACAAGCCCGCCGTCCAGCCAGGATGCCGCAGCGGACATTGCTTTTACTTCAGCTACAGCCCAAAGCCCGCCCGGCTCCCCCTTCTGCCGGACGAAAAGCGACCGCTCCCCCCATATGCTCACGCTGCGCTGTAGCAGAAGTGATGCCTTGCAACCGGGCAAAACATACCGGTCATTCTGGCTATTCTGAAACATTGTCTGCAACACATATACTAAAGAGCGAGGCACCGTTGCCCACAGCCATCTGAAATCCTCCTAAAACATACCACATCCAGAGGATTTACAGCAGACCGCGCCCATGCGTGCAGCAGCCCTGCCGCGCGGAAATATTTTTACAGATTTGTTCACTGGCCCGAAAAATGCAAATGCCGGGAACAGACATGGCGAAAGCCCCACGCTTTCGCATTCAATACCAGCCGCGCCCCTGGCGGCAAGGACCGAGGTTTTTATGACTTTGAAAAAACTGCGTTTTAT
Organism: Desulfovibrio sp.; assembly: GCF_019424165.1. Taxonomy (GTDB): domain Bacteria; phylum Desulfobacterota; class Desulfovibrionia; order Desulfovibrionales; family Desulfovibrionaceae; genus Desulfovibrio. Next base: position 20,293 of record NZ_JAHZAA010000006.1, read on the forward strand.
TGCACTGCTGCTTTGCCTGACCCTTGTGCCGCTTGCGGCCTGCGTGCGTCAGGCCGCTGACCCGGACAAGCTGGAAGTGCTGCGTTCGGGCAAGCTGCAGGAAGCACAAGACGATGATACAATCGCGGACACTGTCTATGTAAGCGTGCGTGACAATACCAACCGTGTTTTCGGTTTGCGCGCGCAAACTGAATCCTGGCTACAGCGCAGCGGGTTCACCATTGTGGGCAATCCCAGTGAAGCCGGATACATTGTGCAGCTTACGGTGCTGTCTGCCGGAAATACAGAACCGGCGCACCTGAGGCAGATGGTTGACGCAGGCTACGACACGCCATCTGCACTCAAAGGCAGTGGCGCCGCCGCGGTCATGGCCGACGTGCTGCTGGTGCAGCGCCGCGTTCCCAGCGCCCAAAGGCCAAGCAGGGCCAAACTCAAGAACATTTCCAGCCGTAATGCCCTTTCCAACAGTCAGATGCGTATAGCCGTGCTGTTGCCCGGGCAGGTGCGTATGGATGCCGGAGCGCCCACCCTGTTTACAGAAGCCCTGGCCCGCGAAATCGGAACCGCCATTCACGCGGCCAATAAAAATGCTGACCAGGGCGCGGCCGACGGAGCCGAAACCCCGCAATAAGGCCTCCTTCGAGGGGTACGCGCGGCTCAAACCCGCGCGCCGAAGAGCGGTCAGGCGTACAGCGTACGGCTGTCACTGCCGGAATGGCGCCCCCCGCGGCCCTACCAGTTGGTATACTTGACGTACGGCCCCGTACCGTGGCCGGGCCAACGGAGCTGCCGCAGCCCCCTGCGCCCGCAAGGCTAAAAGCGCTTTTAGGGCAAAATCAACCGGCCGGACTTTCCTGACGTATACGGGAAAATCCGGCCGGTTTCATTGGTATTGCGGACTACAGGGGCGGCATGGCAGAAGTTGCCTGTTCAGGGCGTCAGCCGCGCTTCATATCATCAATAAGGCTGTCCAGCGCCTGGGCCTGGGCCGCAAGGTCGACAACAGCCTTGGCGGCCTCGGCCATGGCTTCGGCCATCTGCCGTGACATGCTGTTGATCTGCACGATGGTCTGATTGATCTCTTCACTGGCGGCAGACTGCTCCTCACTGGCCGTGGCAATGGCGTTTACCTGGTCCGCCGTGGCTTCCACCGTGCCGACGATTGCGCTCAAGGCCTGGCCGGACTGACCGGCATAATCCGTCGCCTGCTCCACCTGCCGCACGGCCTCATCCATACCGGACATGCTTTTTGCGGTGCTTTCCTGAATGGCCCTGATGGCATTGCCCACATCAGTGGTGGAGGACATGGTTTTTTCCGCCAGTTTGCGCACCTCGTCGGCCACCACGGCGAATCCGCGCCCGGCGTCGCCTGCACGGGCAGCCTCAATGGCCGCATTAAGCGCCAGAAGGTTGGTCTGGTCAGCAATGTCGGAAATGACGCTCATGATCCGGCTGATGTCCTGGGCATGCGTGTTCAGAAGCGCCATATCCTGTCGCAACGCGCCTGAAACCTCATGCACCTGCTGTATGCTCTGCAATGACTGCTCCACTATATGCGCCCCCGCCAGCGCCCTTCTTCTGGTTTCCGCCGAGGCCTCTGAAGCCTGGCTGGCATTGCGGGCCACCTCCTGCACGGTGGAGTTCATCTCGTTCATGGCCGTGGCCGCTTCGGCAAGGCGCTGGGCGGATTCCGCCGCCCCCCGGTCCGACTGCTCGATCTGGGCCGAAAGCTCTGTGGAGGCTGATGAAAGCACCGACACAACCCCTTCAAGCTGCCCCGCCGCAGCCAGCATGCCGTCCCGGCGGGCGCTTTCAGCAGCCCTGCGGGCATCCTCGGCCTCCAGCATGGCTACGCGGGCCTTTTCCGATTCTTCGCGCGCGGCCCCGGTAAGGGCTTCAGCCTTGCTTATACCCTCCAGCAAAGAGGCGATCATTTTTTTCAACGCGGTGCTGAGCGCCTTCATTTCACCGCCGAAGCGGCTGTCTTCAATATTCTGCTCCAGCTTGCCTCCGGCGATGATTCCGGCTGTTTCCGCCAGATAGTTCACCGGGCGCAACGCGCTGCGTATGACAAGGTAGCTTATGCCGAGCAGCACCAGCAGGGTTATGGCCGAGATAATGACGGTAATGCGGCTGATATCCCTGGCTTGCGCCAGCACTTCGTGTTGCGGCACGGTCACGCTGAGGTACCAGTGCTGGCTGCCACCCCTGAAATCAACGGGATGAAAATAACGCAGCAGCACGCCCTGCGCGTCGCTCACGTCTTCCATATACGGCTTGCCGGCGGCAAATGCATCCGTGACCGCCCCTTTTTGCCTGACAATGCCAAGGTCAAAGATGCTTTTGCCGATCAGGCCTTCTTCACGGTGCGCCAGAATAGTTCCCTGCTCGCTGACGAGCGAAGCATAGCCGCTGCCGTACAGGCTGATCGCCGCCACCATCTGTTGCAGTTGGGCAAGAGAAATATCCACCAGCACCACACCAAGCAGGTCATTGCCGCGCAGTATGGGACAGGCCACCGTGGACATGAACACGTCCTGACCATTGACCTTGAAAGGAATGGGATCGGAAACGTAGGTCTGCCGGGTTTTACGGGGGATGACATAGTAAGGCTCGCCGACCTGCCCGCCAAGTTCCACAAGGTCGGCCCCTCTGGAAAGATAGGGCATGAAGCGCCCCTTATCGTCACTGCCCGGCGCGCCCGCATAGAGCATGTCGCGGTTGTCGAACAGGTTGGGCTCCCAGATAATGCCCACCCCGAAAATATCGGGATTGCCCATAAGCATGCCCTTGATCATGGCAATAACGCCCTGTCTGGTGGGCGCTTCGTTTTCGGCCACACTCTGCCCCAGGGCGGCAGCCAGGGCCGACGCCTCGTCAACAGCCATGTTCAGAAACCGGGCCATGGAGTTTCCCTCGGCCCCGCCGAGAGCGACCAGTTCACGACGGGCAACATCTTCAATGGCGGCGCTGCTTCGCGCCTGAATCTGCCAGGTCAGCAGTCCCAGGCACACAACAAGGGCAAGCGCCACGGGAATTACAATCTTGGGTGTCATGCGCAAGGATCGGTACCAGGCGAACATAAAGGCTCCATTGGTTAACGGGCATCATTTTTTTTCAACAGCAAACGCATATACAATGTCAGCGCTCGCAACAATCTTTTCGGTAATTTCTCCGAGTAGCTTTAGCAACCAGACGGGAGATATAAAAAAAGATTCGCAAACGCAATCCGCCAGAAAAACGCGCGGCCTCCGCAGGGGGCGCGATGCGCCCAGTACGGCAAGCATCGTGGCGGCAGCACAATACACACTTGCGGAGCCGCATATGGCAAAACCGCCCTGCCACCGGAAAAGACGTTTTCCGGCGGCAGGGCGGTTACAAAAGCATGCTGTTTTTAAAAATTAGGCTCTGCTTTTGAGCCTGTCGATCAGTTCACGCAGCTCGCCGGCCATCTTGGCCACGGCCCGTACCTGGCTGTCGGCTTCACTCATGGCCGCACGGCTGGATTCAGCGATGTCCTGCACGTTTTTCATGCCCTGGGCCACATGTACCACAGTATCGCTCTGCTGCTGCGCGGCCACGGCCATGCCCGCGGCGCTGTCCACGTTGGCGGCGGCCAGATCCAGAATCTGCGAAAGCGCCGTTCCGGACTGCTGCGCAAGATCATTGGATTCATGCACAGCGTCGCTGGTTTGCCCCATAAAGGACACGCTGGCATGGATGGATTCCTGAATGCCGGTGATTTTGGCACCCACGGCCTGCGTGGCGGTGACCGTTTTTTCTGCCAGCTTTCTCACCTCATCGGCAACCACGGAAAAACCGCGTCCGGCATCGCCTGCGCGGGCCGCCTCAATGGCGGCGTTCAGGGCCAGCAGGTTGGTCTGGTCCGCAATATCGGTAATAACACTCATGATGCCGGTAATGCCCTGGGCCATTTCGCCCAGCTCGGCAACCTGCCCGTTCTGCTTGGCCGCAAGATCGTTGACCCGGCTGATGGCCTGGGCGCAGCGGGTCACCACATCCACGCCGCTTCCGGCATGCTCCTTGGAGCTGCGCGCGCCGTGGGCCGAATGTTCCGCGCTGGCGGCAATTTCACCGGCGGCGGAGGCGAGCTGCTCCAGGTCATCAAGGCTGCTGCGCATGAGATTATGCTGGTCTTCGCTGCCCCGGTAGACCGTTTCCACGCGCTGGGCCAGGGTGGCGGAGTGGTCGGCAAGGTCTGCGGCAATAACATCGGCCTGCGTGGCGATGGCGTTCATATCGCTCAGCAGGCTGGCAATGCGCGCTTCTTTTTCCTCTGCATCCTTCAGGGCATTGCGGGTGTGCTCAGCACTGGCCTGCGCTTCTTCGGATTTTTTCTCGTTTTCGGCCAGCTTGAGCTTGAGGTTGTCCAGCAAGGCGCCCAAGGCACGCGACAGCGCGCCGATTTCATCCTGACGCCGCAAGCGCAGGTCCACATCCAGATTTCCCGCCACCACTTCGGCCGATTTGTCCACAAGGCCGCGCAACGGATTGCGGATGGACCGCGTAATGGCTACGCCGGAAACAAGCATGCCCGCCAGCACTGCCAGCAGCAGGGCGATAACCACATATTCCTCACGGGCCATGATCTGCCTGTAGCTTTCCCTGTCAGCTTCGGCGGCATGCAGCACCATTTTGCGCAACTGCCCGAGGGTTTCCACAACCGCCGACGATTTGGCCAGCGTAACGGCATTAAAATGCGCTCTGGCTCCCTGCAGGTCACCGGCCTGCACAAGCCGCTCAATATCCGAAGCGCTGCGGTGCAGGTCCAGGTGATCGGCTTCCATACTTTTAAAATAGCTGGACGTGCCGGGCAAAATGGCTTCCACCTCTTCACGCCCGCCGTTATAAAACCACTGCCCGAAAAGGCATTTGTGACCGTCTTTCTGCACGTCAAGCTTGCCATCCGCGGGCGGCATGGCGACAAAACTGCTGACCCGCTCCTTCCAGTGCAGGTGATCGGCCTCGCGCATGGCAAAAACCAGGGCGTTGCTCTGTTTTTGCAAAGCGCTGTCCGCCATGGTCATGACCAGATTGGTCGCATACCAGGCAACCACGGCAAAACAGATGATGCCTGCCAGGCTGATGCCGAAGCCAAAACACAGTTTCTTTCCGATGGAAAGATTTTTCCAGAACATGATTCCTCCTGGAAACATTAGCTATCTATAAATTACAGATAATATATCATATTTTACATTGCCGAAATTTGGGCGACAAAATCCTGCTACCGTAAATCCGGCACGCCAACACGAGCATGGCGCGCATAAAGCGCGCTGCCCTTTCGCCTGTCCGCAGCATTGCTGTGCAGGCGCATCAGTTACTATTTGTAAAATGACCCCTACGGGGAGGGCTGCCTGTTGTCAAGCGGCAAAGGCCCCATAATGGGTATTGATTACACCCTGATTTTGCCGCGCGGCGGTTCCCGCATGGTTCATAACCATTCGGAATAAATATGGTCATCCAGATATTTTTACCTTCTCTCCGGCAATTGTCGTAAAAAGGCACTCACAGGGGCTGCAATAAATAAAGATATGCGTTATAGTTCGTACCGCAAAGCGGATGGGCACGATCCGCCGATGCGTTCTGCATGTGGGAACAGCAAAAAAAGCGGCGGGATTACTGTCGCCTTTTCCACATTTTTTCGGCGTAAAAAATGCATCTGCCCCCTAAAATACGTGATGTACCGGGAATATCTGATAAAATATTCCCATCGACCTGCCCGAAAAAATTTTGCAGCCAGGCCTTATTTAACTGTTCAAACAACCAGTTTTATGGTAAGGATTCTCTGCAACGAAAAATCGCGGTTTCAGATGCCGCCCAGGAGCCTCCACAGCAGTATTCTTTTATGGACGCCCATGACCTGATGCGGTATTTTTAATCCAAACGCTTTCTTCAGCGTAAACCTTATGTTCCCTGAACACGTCGCGCCCGCACCGCTTTTTTCGTGCGGGACCTACCCCGGCCGGACCGGCCATGCAGAAATTTGGAAATACTATTTGTGCGCCCCAGGGCGCCAAGGAGGAACAGATGGCTCACATGAAAACCATGGACGGCAATAACGCGACGACGCATATTGCCTACGCTCTGTCGGAAACGGCGGCCATTTACCCCATTACGCCCTCGTCCGTCATGGGCGAGGTGATGGACCAGATGGCTGCCAAGGGCATGAAGAACCTGCTCGGCCAGAAAGTGATCGTGCGTGAAATGCAGTCCGAGGCCGGTGCCGCCGGCGCTGTGCACGGCATGCTTTCCGCCGGCGCCCTGACCTCTACCTACACGGCTTCCCAGGGCCTGCTTCTGATGATCCCCAACATGTACAAAATCGCCGGCGAACTGCTCCCCGGCGTTTTTCACGTGTCTGCCCGCGCCCTGGCCTCTCACGCCCTGTCCATTTTTGGTGACCATCAGGACGTCATGGCCGCCCGTCAGACGGGCTTCTGTTTCCTCGCCTCGGCCTCTGTGCAGGAATGTATGGACCTGGCCCTGGTGGCTCACCTTTCGGCCATCGACTCCAGCCTGCCTTTCTGCCACTTTTTCGACGGTTTCCGCACCTCGCATGAAGTGCAAAAAATCGAAACCATCGACTACGAAGACATCCGCGGCCTGGTGAACTGGGACAAGGTGGACGAATTCCGCGCCACCGCAATGAATCCCGAACATCCGCACATTCGCGGCACCGCCCAGAACCCCGACATTTACTTCCAGAACCGCGAAGCCTCCAACCTCTTCTACGACGCCGTACCCGGCATCGTGCTTGAAAACATGAAGAAGGTTGAGTCCATCACCGGCCGCAAATACCGCCTGTTCGACTATGTGGGCCACCCCGAAGCCGACCGCGTTGTTATTTCCATAGGTTCTTCCTGTGAAGTGGCCGAAGAAACGGTCAACTACCTGAACAGCCAGGGCCAGCGCGTGGGTCTTGTGAAAGTGCGCCTGTACCGTCCGTTCTCCGCCGAGCACCTGCTGCGCGCCCTGCCCGCCACCACCACCTGCATCACCGTGCTTGACCGCACCAAGGAAAGTGGCTCCCTGGGCGATCCCCTGTATCAGGACGTGTGCACCGCCTTCCTTGAAAAGGGCGAAGCTCCCACCATTGTGGCCGGTCGCTACGGCCTCGGCTCCAAGGACTTCACCCCGGGCATGGCCAAGGCCGTGTACGACAACATGCTGGGCCTCCAGCCCAAAAACCACTTCACCGTGGGCATCACCGACGACGTGACCAATCTTTCCCTTGAAGTGGAAGAAGAAATCGACACCGTGCCCGCCGGCACCGTGCAGTGCAAGTTCTTCGGCCTCGGCGCCGACGGCACCGTGGGCGCCAACAAGCAGGCCATCAAGATCATCGGCGACAACACCGATCTCTACGCCCAGGCCTACTTTGCCTATGACTCCAAAAAGTCCGGCGGCTTCACCGTGTCGCACCTGCGCTTCGGCAAGGCCCCCATCACTTCGTCCTACCTCATCACCAGCGCCGACTACGTCGCCTGTCACAAGTCGGCCTATGTGACCCAGTACGACATTCTTGAAGGCATCAAGGAAGGCGGCACCTTTGTGCTGAACTCCAACTGGTCGCTGGCCGACCTTGAAAAGCACCTGCCTGCCTCCATGAAGCGCACCATCGCCCGCAAGAAGCTCAAGTTCTACAACGTGGACGCCGTGAAGGTGGCCCAGGACGTGGGCCTTGGCGGCCGCATCAACATGATCATGCAGACGGCCTTCTTCAAGCTGGCCAACGTGCTTGATTTTGACAAGGCCGTGGCCCTGCTCAAGGAATCCATCAAGAAAACCTACGGCAGCAAGGGCGACAAGATCGTCAACATGAACATCGCCGCCGTGGACAAGGGCATGGATGCCCTTGAAGAAATCAAATACCCCGCCACCTGGGCCAATGCCACCGAAGGCGCTGAAGTGTGCCACTGCGACGACGATGATTACATCCGCAGCGTGGTGCGTCCCATCCTGGCCCAGCAGGGCGACAAACTGCCCGTGTCCGCAATGGATCCGGCCGGCTTCATGCCGCTCGGCACTGCCGCCTGCGAAAAGCGCGGCGTGGCCATTGCCATTCCCGAATGGCAGGTGGAAAACTGCATTCAGTGCTGCCAGTGCTCCTTCGTCTGCCCCCACGCCGCCATCCGGCCCGTGCTGGCGACCGAAGAAGAGCTTGAAGGCGCACCGGCCGCCTTTGCCACCAAGGACGCCATGGGCAAAGAGCTCAAGGGCCTCAAGTTCCGCATTCAGGTCTACCCTGAAGACTGCCTGGGCTGCGGCTCCTGCGCTGATGTATGCCCGGCCAAGAACAAGGCTCTGATCATGAAGCCCCTTGAAACCCAGATGGACGACCAGAAGGCCAACCTTGCCTTTGCCGAAGCCCATGTGAGCCTCAAGGACAAGCTGCTGGCCCGCGACACCGTGAAGGGTTCGCAGTTGCAGCAGCCCCTGCACGAGTTCTCCGGCGCCTGCGCCGGTTGCGGCGAAACCCCCTACGTCAAGGTGCTCACCCAGCTCTTTGGCGAACGCATGATCGTGGCCAACGCCACGGGCTGCTCCTCCATCTGGGGTGCTTCTTCGCCCACCACGCCTTACTGCACCAACAAGGACGGCTTCGGTCCGGCCTGGGGCAACTCCCTGTTTGAAGACGCCGCCGAATACGGCTGCGGCATGGGCCTTGCCTACGATCAGCGCCGCAACCTGCTGGCCATGAAGATTGAAGAAGCCCTGAAAGAAGAAGGCATCTCTTCCGAACTCAAGGAAGCCATGGAAGGCTGGCTCGCCAACAAGGACGACGCCGAAGGCTCCCGCAAGTACGGCGACATGGTGCTTGCCAACCTTGATTCCTTTGAAAGCCCGCTGGCTCATGAAATCTGGCACATGGACGACCTCTTCACCAAGAAGAGCGTGTGGATCTTCGGCGGCGACGGCTGGGGCTACGACATCGGTTACGGCGGCCTGGACCACGTGCTGGCCACCGGCGACGACATCAACATCCTGCTGATGGATACCGAAGTGTACTCCAACACCGGCGGCCAGTCCTCCAAGGCCACGCCCCTTGGCGCTGTGGCCCAGTTTGCGGCTGCGGGCAAGCGCACCGGCAAAAAAGACCTCGGTCGCATGGCCATGACCTACGGCTATGTGTACGTGGCCTCCATCGCTATGGGCGCCGACAAGCAGCAGACCCTCAAGGCCTTCCGCGAAGCTGAAGCCTACAAGGGTCCCTCGCTCATCATCGCTTACGCTCCCTGCATCAACCAGGGCCTGCGCAAGGGCATGGGCAAGAGCCAGGAAGAATCCAAGCTGGCCGTGCAGACCGGCTACTGGCCCCTGTACCGCTACCATCCCGAACTGGCCAAGGAAAAGAAAAACCCCTTCCAGCTCGACTGCAAGGCGCCCACTGTGGACATCCAGGAATTCCTGGGCGGCGAAACCCGCTTTGCCTCGCTGGAAAAAACCGATCCCGAAGCTTCCAAGGAGCTGCGCGCGGAACTGGCTGACGCCTACGCCGAACGCTACGCCATGCTGAAGCAGTTGGCCGACCTCCCCTACCCGGACGCCAGCGAAACCAAGTAGGGAACTGACGAATGAATACCGCGCCCGCCACCAGGCAAGCCTCCTCTCCGGGGGGCTTCAGGCGGCGGGCGCGGTTGTTGCCATAAACTGAGGCCGGGGCGCGGGTGAAGGCCTGCGCCCTTTTCGCGTTATCCTGCCAGCCTGCCCGGAAAAAATCAGGGGAAGCATATGTACAACGGACTTTATATCACGGCCACCGGCCCCATGACGGGCAAAAGCGCCATTGCCCTGGGAGCCATGCAGCTACTCAGCCGCAGCATGCGTAAAGTGGCTTTTTTCCGTCCCATCATCAATGAACCGCTATGGGACGACCGCGATCCGGACATCAACCTGATGCTTGAATATTTCAAGATCAACTCCGACTACGCCGACACCTTCGCCTACACCCAGCGCGAAGCGCGCCAGATCATCAATCAGGGTTCGCGCAACCTGCTCATGGAAAACATCATCCAGAAGTACAAAAACCTGCTGGAAACCTACGATTTCGTGCTGTGCGTGGGTACGGACTTTCTGGGCAAGGATCCGGTGTTTGAATTCGAGCTTAACGCCGAAATCGCCGCAAACCTGGGTACGCCCGTCATTCTTGTGACCAGCGGGCAAAAATCCACGGCCGAAGACATCCGTGAATCTCTCCAGATCACCATGGACAGCCTGGCCCCCTATTCCCTGGACGTTGTGGCCACCATCATCAACCGCCGCAACCTCACCCAGACAGAGCTTGACGAACTGCGCACCCATTTCAGCACCGAAGACCGCAAGGCCCTCATTTACTCCGTCCCCAACGAGCCGACCATCGGCCAGCCCACCATGGGCGACGTGAAAAAAGGCCTGGACGCCGAAGTTCTTTTTGGCGAAGACCGCCTGGACGCCCTGGTGGACGACTATCTTATCGCGGCCATGCACGTGAACAATGTGCTGCACTATATTGCCAAGGATCAGCTTATCGTCACCCCCGGCGACCGCGCCGACGTGCTGCTGGCCGCCATCGCCTCGCGCCTGTCTTCCTCCACGCCGGACATAGCCGGTGTGCTGCTGACCGGCGGCATCCGCCCTGCCAAGGAAGTGTGCGAATTTATTCAGGGCTGGACGGCATCTCCCCTGCCCATCCTGCTGACCAAGGGCCACACCTACAATACCATGCTGGCCTTGCAGGAACTTATCGCTCCCATTGAGCCGGGCAACCTGCGCAAGATCAACACCGTGCTGGGCCTTTTTGAGCAGCACGTCAACGGCAAGGATATTGCCAACCGCATCGTGAGCAAGCGCAGCTCGCGCATTACGCCCATGATGTTTGAGTTTGAACTGATAGAGCGGGCCAAGGCCAGCAAGATGCGCATCGTGCTGGCTGAAGGCACTGAAGAGCGCATCCTGCGCGCCACCGACATTCTGCTGCGCCGCAGCGTGGCCGAGATCACCCTGCTGGGCGATGTGGATGAAATCCGCACCAAGGCCAGCACCCTCGGCCTTGACCTGGAAAAGGCCACCCTTATCGACCCGGTCAATTCGCCCAAGTTTGACGAATACGCCAATACCTATTACGAATTGCGCAAAAAGAAGGGCATCACGCCCGAGCAGGCCCGCGACACCATGGCGGATTCGACGTACTACGCCACTATGATGGTCAAGCAGGACGATGCCGACGGCATGGTTTCCGGCGCGGTCAACACCACGGCCCACACCATTCGCCCGGCCTTTGAATTTGTGAAGACCAAGCCCGGCTTCTCGGTGGTGTCTTCGGTATTTCTTATGTGCCTCAAGGACCGTGTGCTGGTTTTCGGCGACTGCGCCGTCAACCCCAACCCCACGGCCCAGCAGCTTGCGGAAATCGCCATTGCATCGGCCCATACGGCCGAAGTTTTCGGCATTGAACCGCGCGTGGCCATGCTCTCGTACTCCACCGGCACGTCCGGCAAGGGCGCGGACGTGGACATTGTTGTGGAAGCCACAAGGATTGCCAAAGAAATGGCCCCCGACCTGGCCCTTGAAGGCCCCCTGCAGTACGATGCCGCCATCGACCCCAGCGTGGCCAAAACAAAAATGCCCGACAGCAAGGTGGCCGGCAAGGCCACGGTCTTCATCTTCCCTGACCTGAACACGGGCAACAACACCTACAAGGCCGTGCAGCGTGCCGCCGGAGCCGTAGCCATCGGGCCGGTGCTTCAGGGGCTGAACAAGCCCGTCAACGACCTGTCGCGCGGCTGCACCGTACCCGATATCGTGAACACCGTAGCCATCACGGCAGTTCAGGCCGCGGCAGAAAGGGCCGCCGGGGGCTAGAGCCACCACGGCTGACACCGCGAAACAGCTATCCTGGGGAGGGGACGGCCCTCCCCACATTTCGTTAACAAGGAAAGGAAGACACATGAAAATCCTGGTCATCAACGCGGGCTCTTCGTCCTGCAAGTACCAACTGCTGGAAATGGACACCCACGCCGTTCTCTGCTCCGGCCTTGCCGAACGCATCGGACAGAGCGAAGGGCGTCTGACCCACAAGATCGCCCCTGATACGGACAAAGAAGAAAAAATCGTCCAGACCGCGCACTTTCCCACCCATGTGCAGGCGATGGAAATGGTCATCGGCCTGCTCACCGATGCTGAAAAAGGCGTCATCAAGGACAAGAGCGAAATTGCAGGCATCGGTCACCGTGTGCTGCATGGCGGCGAAGCCGTCAGCGATCCCGTGCTGGTGGACGAACACGTGAAAGGCATCGTGCGCGAATGCGCCGTGCTTGGCCCCCTGCACAACCCCGCCAACCTTATGGGTATTGAAGTGGCTGAAAAGCTCTTCCCCGGTGTACCCAACGTGGCGGTGTTTGATACGGAATTCGGCATGGGCATGCCCAAAGAAGCTTTCATGTACGCCCTGCCCTATGAGCTGTATGAAGACCTGCGCATCCGCCGCTACGGCTTCCACGGCACGTCGCACAAGTACATCGCGGGCGCTACCGCCAAGTACCTCGGCAAGCCCCTGAGCGAACTGCGTTCCATCACCATGCACCTTGGCAACGGCTCGTCCATGAGCTGCGTGCGCAACGGCAAATGCTTTGACACCAGCATGGGGCTGACCCCCCTTGAAGGCCTCATCATGGGTACTCGCTGCGGCAGCATTGACCCCGCCATTGTGCCTTTTGTCATGGAAAAGAAGGGCCTCACCCCCGAGCAGGTGGACACCCTGATGAACAAGCAGTCCGGGCTGCTCGGCCTGTGCGGCCACACCGACATGCGCGACGTGCATGCCGAAGTGGAAAAGGGCAACGAACGCGCCGCCCTGGCCCTCAACATGCTGGTCCGCAGCATCAAGAAGACCCTTGGCTCTTACTACTTCCTGCTGGACGGCAAGGTGGATGCCCTGGTCTTTACCGCCGGCATCGGCGAAAATGACGATATCGTGCGCGCCGAAGTGTGCGCCGGACTTGAAAACCTCGGCATCAAAATCGACGCCAAGGAAAACGGCACCCGTAAAGCCGGCGCGCGTACCATTTCCACGCCCGACAGCTCCGTCCCCGTGCTGATCATTCCCACCAATGAAGAATTGCAGATAGCCATGGCCACGGTTGAAGTGCTGGGCAAATAAACCCGCCTCATCGCAGCCGGCATCCGCGCCGGAATACACAGAAGGCCGCTTCCCACGAAGCGGCCTTCTGTGTGAGGGCAAGGTCATTTTGAAATGCTTTTGTGGGGAGGGACTCTCTTGCAAAAGCCCCACCACTCCGGTCAAGAAAACCTTTATTCAAGATGCTGGAATGAGCCTGCTGGTACGAAGATGGCCGGCAGTGGCCGCAGCCATCAAGTACGGCACTGGTTCAGCATGACTCTGCCCTGAAGCACTGTCACCTCGCAGGTGCTCTGCCGGCAACACGGGCAAACGGCCGCGAGAGACGCAGACGCAGCTTCAGCCGTTACTGCGCAGGAAGTTACGCAGCTTCCGTCGCAACGCGGGGCATCTTTACTTGCCTGCCGCCCCACCGGCGTACCAGGCGCTATCATGCTGCCGTTTTTCACCGGGCAACGCATATCTCACAGCACGCACAGGAGCGCTCTATTCCGGCAGCAGTTTTTCTTCCAGCGTGGCGTCCACCGGGACCTCCCGCGAGGCCAGCACCCTGTCTATGCGCACTGTACCCGCAGGTGCATTACGCATGGGCTTGACGTGGCGCACTTCCGCATACTGGATTCCGGCCCGGGCCGCGTCTTTTTGCCAGCTTTTATTGGCAGCCAGAGCACCTGCTTCGTCCAGGGTACGCGCCGGAACCTCCTGCCCGCCGTGCGCGCGGCGTATAATAACGTGAGATCCTGGGCCGTTTTCCGCATGCAGCCAGATATCATGCGGTGCGGCCAGTTTGCGGACCGCAAGGTTGCCCCGGGCATCACGCCCGCGCAGCAGGGCAAAGCCGTCGCTGCTGATAAAAAGCTGCACATTTTTGGGCAGGGCTGTGTGCATGCCCCCGCCAGCCGCCCCCCTGGGGGACAGGCCGCCCGCGGCTCCGGCCTCATCGGGCGTTGCCCCCACACCCAGCAGGCTGTCGCGCCGGGCAAGATGTATGGCTGCCAGTTCATCCTCAAGCGCCCTGCGCCGCAGGACAAGATGTTCCAGCCCCCGCCAGCCGCGCCGCGCCGTATGAAAAAACCGCGCCATTTCCTCACGCACACTCCGGCGCGGGTCCAGCCGTATTTCGCGCGACGGGCCGTGAGGGCCTGCATCCACCAGAACGGAAGCCGCCCGGTATTCAGCGGGCCATTGCCACAGGTGGGCCTGCAAGGCCAGGGCATCGGCCTGAAGTTCGGTCATGCCCCTGAGACGCTTTTCTTCTTCAATGAGCTTATCCAGCAGTTTTGTCAGCTTGCGCCCGCGCCTGTCCAGAGGCAGGGCCGCCTCTCTGGCCCTGTCACCCGCAAGACGCGACAGCACAAGGTCCTGTCCGGCCCGCTCGACCATACGAAGCACATCCGCGCCGCACTCTTCCACTATGGGCGTACCCGAATGCAGCTCGTCAGGGTTCAGCAGGGCTGCCTGCTGCTCCAATGCCAGAGGCCATGCGCTGATGGCCCGTATGGACTGCACGGCACGCCCTGAAGCTCCTGACCAGTCTGTGGCGTTTGCGCGGGCAGCGGGCGCTTCCTGCACGGCCGGAGACTCCTGCGCACCCGGCCCGTAACAGAATACGTCGCCGCCCCCGGCCCGCAGGTCTTCAAGCAAAGCCCATTGCTCCGGTTCTTCCAGAAAGGCCAGTGTGCGGCGCAAAGCCGGGGTGAGCACGGGCCAATCACGCCAGTTCTGCCGCGCCTGCGCCAGTTGCGCCGGTTCCGGCCAGGCTGGGGCCTCTTCTTCCGGGGCCTCGTCGTGAGCAAGAAAATGCAGCGAAGCCCCCTCCCGCAGGTCCAGCAGCAGCCAGGTCAGGCGCGACGCGCCATCCGGCTGCCCCGTACTTTCTGCGGGCGCACCGGCCTGCGCGACTTCGCCCCCGGCCAGCAAAAGCCACAACCGCCTCTCGCAAAACCTGACCACGCAGGCGTTTATGCGGCGGCCCACCGCATATTTACGCAGGCGCATGATCTGGGCTGAAGGAGCCTTGCCCGCGCTGATGCGGCTCGAACCGGAAAAACAGAACGGTTCTTTGCGGGCGTAACGCAGGCATATCTGACGTTTGCTGCCGCCGCCATACCAGGTAAGCACAAGAAAACCCGGAAAAGGTTCCTGCAATTTTTCTACCCGCGCCCCGGCGAGCCGGGGCGTCAGGTCCTCACAAAAACGTCGAAAAAGATGAGCGTCCATAAATATAAAAAACCCGCCAGGGGCGGGAACGTTGCTGTGTCCGGAACGGAAGGACGGCCCTGCGCCGCATACCGCAAACGGAACAAAAAAAGAGCGGGAAAGTAAAGCAGAAAAATAACGGCGTAAATGGCGCGCGGCCTCAGTGGACGGCCCTGTGTGCCGCCCCGGCCTGACGTGAATTTCGCGCGCATGCACGGCGCGCAGTCCTGCCCGGGCCAATCCGGGCCGCGCCATTTTCGTGGCGCGGCCCGGAAGGCAAACGCTACTCGTACACACGAGCGGCAAACACATATCACGGCAGGCCGCATCCGGCCGCATTCCCGCGCAAAGCGCCCCGCGGGACGCGCCGGACAAACCCGGATACGGGGGCGGCGGGCCTGCTTTCGGGCTGCCTAGTCTCCCCTGAGGTGTTCGTCCTCTTCCTGCTTGGCCTTGCAGTTGATGCAAAGCCTGGTCACAGGGCGGGCCTTGAGGCGCGGAATGCTGATATCATCGCCGCAATCTTCGCAGATGCCATAGGTTCCATCATCTATACGGGTCAATGCGGCCTGAATCTTGCGGATAAGCCGTCGCTCCCGGTCACGAATACGCAGGGTAAAAGCGCGATCGGATTCGGCAGTGGCCCTGTCGGCAGGGTCAGCGAACACTTCGTTACTGTCAGTCAGCTCTTCAATGGTGCTGTCGCCCTTTTGCTGGGCTTCTTCAAGCATACCCGAAAGAAGTTTACGGAAATATTCCAAATCCTTGTGATCCATGTAATCCTCCGGCGGACGCCGCTGGGGGCGCAAACACAAACTATTAACGCAATGGACCCCTATATCTTCAAGCGAAGTCTTTGTAAAGACGTCTCCCAACCTTTGCCGACAGATGTCACATCTATGAAGGATCCTGATTTTCAGCAGCATCCCGGTCTGTTACGCGCCCATGCGGCATTGCTGCAAACCTTTCCCTGGCTTCTGCCCTGATGACGGCCTTCACATCGTCCCAGGGCGTTTCGCCCCAAGCCTCGCCCAGCCGCTGCGGCAGCACGTCCAGATCAACCGCGGATTCATCCTCCATTCCCTGGCGCGCCCGCACAGCCACTGCCCCGCCATGGGCCAAGGCCTTGGGCGCATAGGAAGCCACATGCGCCGCAGCGCTTTCAAGCACAGGACGCGGCCATTCCGCACCGCAACGCGCCAGAGCCATCGGCCCTGCCAGATCGCGCAGGCGCAGCAGCAGGTCACCGGGGCGCACCGCGGCGGCCAGCTTGTCGTTGTCTGCGCTGTTGCGCCCGATGCACAGCCAGTAATGCCGCCCGTCTTCATGATGCCAGAACTGGCGGCCCAGATTGGCAAGGGCGAAATCCTCGCCCGAAGCTTCGGGCAGCAGGGTCAGCACCGTCCAGTAACGGCGGGCATTTTCCTTTTCCGTCAGGCGGCAGCCGCCTCCGGGAGTGGGAATTTCCGTAATACCCAGTTCCGCCGCCAGGTCAAGCTGGTCTCGCCTTCCCCGGCCCGAAAAGCTTAAAAGCCGCGTGCGGTCCACAAGGCCGCTTTCTTCCATCTGGGTGGGCGGCAAGTGAGTGGCGGAAAGAGGACGCAGCAAAATACCGGCCACGCCCGCATCACGCATGATAAGATGCAGGGTGTCCCGCCGCTGCGACATGGGCCGCTGGCCCAGTACCTCGCCCGTGGCAAGACCGGCTGCGCCCACGGATTCCATATATTTCCGCGCTTCGCGCAACAGAAGTATCTTGCAGTCCACACAGGGGTTCATGACCTTGCCGAAGCCGTGCTCCGGACGCTGCCGCAGCATGGCCGCAAAGGCTTCGCTCACGTCACGGCTGACTATGTCCAGCCCGTAAACATTGTGCCAGTAAGGCACTGCCTTGGCCGAACCGAAAAAAGGCGTGATAAAGTGCAGGCAACGCACAGAAAGGCCTTGCCGCTCCAGAACCTTGGCCGCCAGGATACTGTCCAGACCGCCGGAAAACAGCGCAATAATATCAGGTGTGCTCATGCCGCGCTTGTATGCCAGACAAGGCGTACTATGCAAGAGGCGGGCAAGGGAATTTTCTTGCCAGAGCATCTATCAGTAATTACATTCAACAGGCCGCAAAGAAAACAACCCGCGCCACAAAAGGCAATGTGCACGCCACCGGCACGCACCGTCTGCGGATTTTTAATTGAAAATTATATCTGCGGCAGACACGTTGGCGCAGGGTCGGCGTCAGAGCGCAGGATGCGCCAGCGGCGGCCTGGCGCGACCAGGGAGGCGCGCCCGCTTCCGGCAAAAAATTTTGCATGCCGCGGCTGGAGGCCCGCCTTTTACCGCAGCGCAAAACAATATCAGCCCCATATCACGTTCACAGGGCCATGGGCCGAGGCTCCGCGCATTTGCCTTGCCCCCCGCCCTTTGCTATAATGATGCGCTTGAAGATATCTTTACCCGGAGCATAAAATCATGGCCAGAAAACCGGCCCTCAGCCCTGAAGAAGCGCGCGCTGAAGCCCTGGGCACAGCCCTTGCCACTATTGAACGCAAATACGGCAAGGGCGCCGTCATGAAACTTTCTGACGATGCCCATGTGAATATACCTGTTATCCCCACCGGTTCCATCGGCCTTGATCTGGCCCTTGGCGTGGGGGGCATCCCGCGCGGGCGCATCTCTGAAATTTTTGGTCCCGAATCATCGGGCAAAACCACCCTCACCCTGCACATCATTGCAGAATGCCAGCGTTTGGGCGGCACCTGCGCCTTTGTTGACGCGGAGCACGCCCTGGACGTGTCTTACGCCAGACGGCTGGGCGTCAACACGGATGAACTGCTGATCTCGCAACCCGACTACGGCGAACAGGCTCTGGACATCGCGGACATGCTGGTCCGCTCCGGCGCTGTGGACCTTGTGGTGGTGGACTCCGTGGCGGCACTCATTCCCCAGGCCGAACTGGAAGGCGATATGGGCGAAACCCAGGTGGGCGGCCATGCCCGCCTCATGTCGCACGCCATGCGCCGCCTCACGGGTACTATCCACAAGTCGCGCACTTCGGTCATCTTTATCAACCAGATACGCATGAAGATCGGCGTTACGGGCTACGGCAGCCCCGAAACCACCACGGGCGGCAACGCGCTCAAGTTCTACTCTTCCGTGCGCCTGGACATCCGCCGCATCCAGACCCTCAAGGACAAGGAAGAGTCATTCGGCTCGCGCACCAGGGTCAAGGTGGTGAAAAACAAGGTGGCACCGCCCTTCCGTAGCGCCATTTTCGACATTCTGTACGGCCAGGGCATTTCACGCGCGGGCGAACTGCTTGACCTCGGCATCGAGGCCAAGATCATCGACCAGAGCGGCTCATGGTTCGCCTTTGGCGCCGAAAAACTGGGCCAGGGCCGCGAAAAAGTGCGCGCCCTGCTGGACGAAAACATTGACCTGCGCAATCAGATCGAAGCCAAGGTTGTGGAGTTTCTGGGCCTTCACCCCCAGGAATTTACTCCCACCGCCGAAGATATTGCGGAAAGCCAGGACCCCGTTCTCGAAGACTGACGTTTTCCGGCAGGCCCGGCAGCCGCTGCGCAAGCATGCGGTTGCCGGGCCTGTGCCGTGAAAGTACCCTCAATGACCAGAAAGGCCGCCGCCTGAAGGCACGGCCCGTACCGCGCAGCCCTCATCAGGAGCCAGTATGCTCACCGCCAAAGAAATACGCCGCCGCTACCTCGACTTTTTTCACCGTCACCAGCACGAAATTGTCGCTTCCGGGCCGATCATTCCGCCCAACGACCCTTCGCTGCTCTTTGCCAACTCAGGCATGGTGCAATTCAAAAAACTCTTTCTCGGCGAGGAAAAACGCTCCTACAGCCGCGCCACCACCTGCCAGAAGTGCCTGCGGGTTTCGGGCAAGCACAACGACCTTGAAAACGTCGGGCGCACGGCGCGCCACCACACGTTTTTTGAAATGCTCGGCAACTTTGCCTTTGGCGACTATTTCAAGCGCGAAGCCATCACATGGGCCTGGGATTTTGTGACCAAAGAACTGGAGCTGCCCAAAGAAAAACTGTGGGTCACGGTTTTTCGCGAGGACGATGAAGCCGCCGAACTGTGGGCCGAAATTGCCGGGCTGCCCGCTGAACGTATTGTGCGCATGGGCGAAAAAGACAATTTCTGGACCATGGGCGACACCGGCCCCTGCGGGCCGTGCTCCGAAATCTATGTGGACCAGGGCGCAGACATGTCCTGTGGCCCGGACTGCGGCATCGGCAACTGCGACTGCGACCGCTTTCTTGAAATATGGAACCTCGTGTTCACCCAGTTTGACCAGAGCGCCGACGGCACACGCACCCTGCTTGCCAGACCCAACATAGACACGGGCATGGGCCTTGAGCGCATGGCCGCCGTGGCCCAGGGCAAACGCTCCAACTTCGACTGCGATCTTTTTCAGGATATTATCCAGTATGCGGCCGGGCTTGCGGGCGTAACGTACAGCTTCAGCGCCCCGGACACCAATGATGTGGATACGGCCCTGCGCGTCATTGCCGACCACAGCCGCGCCGCGGCCTTTCTTATTGCGGGCGGCGTGCTGCCCTCCAATGAAAACCGCGGCTATGTGCTGCGCCGTCTTATCCGCCGCGCCCTGCGTTTTGCCACGCTCATGGGCGTGCATGAGCCGTTCATGCACAAGGTTGCCCGCAAGGTCACCGAAGTTATGGGCGATGCCTACCCCGAACTGGTGGAAAGTGCGGACTTCATCGACCGGGCCGTGTTTGAGGAAGAGCAGCGCTTCTCCCTCACACTCAAGAAAGGACTGGATCTGCTCGAAGAAGAACTGGCCGCCCTCAAGGCACGTGACATTACGCTGATTCCCGGCGACTTCTGCTTCAAGCTGTACGACACTTACGGCTTTCCTCTGGACATCGTTACCGACGTTGCCGAAAAGCGCGGTTTTCATGCCGATGCCGAAGGCTTTGAAAAGTACATGCAGGAGCAACGCAAACGCGCCCGCGACCACCAGAAGAAAGGCGGCCTGCTGGGTCAGGGTGAAGACGGAGAAAGCCCCTTCAAATCCCTGGCGGACGGCGGCGCCGAAAGCAGCTTTGTGGGCTATGAAGGCCTTACGGCCCAAAGCCCTGTGACCATTCTGCTGGATGCTGCGGGCCAGCCCGTGGACGTGCTCGGCGAAGGCGAAAACGGCTATGCCGTGACCGAAGCCACGCCTTTTTACGGCGAAGGCGGCGGCCAGACGGGCGATACGGGCCTCATGAGCGCCACCTCCGGCGAGGCCCGGGTGCTTACCACCCACAAGCCCGCGCCCCAGTTGCTGGTGCATGAAATCGAGGTTGTCCGGGGCGAAATACTCCAGGGCAAGGAAGTGCGCCTGGCTGTGGACCCTGACGAACGCAAGGCCACGGCCCGCAACCACACCTGCACCCACCTGCTGCACGCGGCCCTGCGCCGTGTGCTCGGCCCCCACGTCAAACAGGCGGGTTCGCTGGTTGACGGCCGCCGCCTGCGCTTTGACTTTTCCCACATCGCAGCTCTCACACCTGAAGAGCTGGCCGCCGTGGAACGGCAGGTCAATGCCGCCATTCTGGCCGACCTTGAGGTTTCCGCCAGGGAAATGCCCATGGCGGATGCCGTGGCTGCCGGGGCCATTGCCCTTTTTAACGAAAAATATGGCACGACTGTGCGCGTGCTCACAGTCGCAGGCGCAGAAATGTGCGATCCTGAGTCCGTTGAACTGTGCGGCGGCACACATTTGACCCGCACGGGCGAAGCCGGAGCCTTCTTTATTGTGAGCGAAAGCGGCGTGGCCGCAGGCATGCGGCGCATTGAGGCCGTCACAGGCTGGAACGCTTACGGTCATGCTGTGGAACAGCGCGCCGAACTGGGCAGCCTTGCTGGCCTGCTCAAGTCCAAGCCCGGCCAGCTTGCCGAACGCGTGCAGGCCCTGCACGGCGAAGTGAAAAAGCTGCGCAAGGCGTCGGAAAAAGCGGCGGCTGCCCCTGCCTCCGGCGCGGAACTGGCCGCGCGGGCCGTTGAGGTCAACGGAGTGCGCCTGCTGGCAGCCCGGCTGGACAATGTACCGGTCAAGGCGCTGCGCGAGGTTATGGACGACGTGCGCTCGCGGCTTTCTGAAAATGCGGTGGCCTGCCTTGCCACGGTGGAAGAAGGCAAGGTCGGCATGCTTGTTTATGTTTCCAAGGACCTGCACGGCAGATTCACGGCGCCCGCCCTTATCAAGACCGTGGCCGCACCTTGCGGCGGCTCGGGCGGCGGCAGGCCCGACCTGGCCCAGGCAGGCGGCAGCCAGCCTGAAGGGCTGGACGAGGCCTTTGCCGCGCTGAAAAAATGTATCGAACAATAAGGATTGTGTGATGATTGGCATTTCCAAGCTGTACTGTGGTCAGGTGGAGCCTTCGGACGCCCTGCGTTATGGCCGTGAGTCGGGCAAGCTGCCCTCCCACCTGCTGCAGTTTTCCAAGGACAAGAAGCCTGTGGTGGTCTGGAACATGACCCAGCGCTGCAACCTCAAGTGCGTGCACTGCTACGCCCACGCCATTGAGGTGGACGGCACGGATGACATCAATACCCAGCAGGCCAAGGCCATGATCGACGATCTGGCCGCCTACGGCGCTCCGGTCATGCTTTTCTCCGGCGGCGAACCGCTGGTGCGCAAAGACCTTGTTGAACTGGCCAGTCACGCTACGTCCCGGGGCATGCGGGCCGTCATTTCCACCAACGGAACCCTGATCACCAAGGAAAAAGCACGCGAACTCAAGGCCGTGGGCCTTTCCTACGTGGGTATTTCCCTGGACGGCATGGAAGAAATACACGACAAGTTCCGCGCCGTACCCGGCGCGTTCCGCAAGGCGCTGCAAGGCATCGCCAACTGCCAGGCCGAAGGCCTCAAGGTGGGGCTGCGCCTCACCATCAACAAGCGCAATGCGGGTGAAATTCCCGGTATTTTCCGCCTGCTCAAGGACATGGAAATTCCCCGCGCCTGTTTTTACCATCTCGTGTACTCCGGCCGCGGCTCCGAGCTTATCAAGGAAGATCTGGACCATGCGGAAACCCGCCAGGTGCTGGACCTCATCATGGATGAAACCCGCGCCCTGTTCGACGCCGGAAAGGGCAAGGAAATCCTCACTGTTGATAACCACGCCGACGGCCCCTATGTATGGATGCGCCTCAAGCGCGAAGATCCCAAGCGTGCGGAAGAGGTTTTTGAGCTGCTTCAGTACAATGAAGGTAACAGCTCCGGCCGGGGCATAGGCTGTATTTCCTGGGACGGAAAGGTTCACGCCGACCAGTTCTGGCGGAACCATGTGCTCGGCAACGTGCTGGAGCGCCCGTTCTCGCAGATATGGGACGACCCCTCCATCGAACTGCTGCACATGCTCAAAGACAAGAAAGCCCACGTCAAGGGCCGCTGTGCCAAGTGTCAGTTCCTGAACATCTGTGGCGGCAACTTCCGCGCCCGCGCCGAAGCCTATTATGATGACATATGGGCACAGGACCCGGCCTGCTATCTGACTGATGAAGAAATCGGCCTGAAGTAGTTTCTTTTGTGAGGAGGCTCCTTGTTCACAAAGGGGCCTCTTTCGCATCATCTGCCATATGTTATATGCATTCTCGCTATGATAGAGGCAGCCTGGCCTGAAAAACAAGGATAGAGCCATGACTCCGTTCCATCGCGGCCGCCGCCTGCGCGCCACCCCCGAGCTTCGTACCCTGGTGCGCGAAACCGCGCCCCTGCTTGTGGAAGACCTTATTCAGCCCTATTTTGTGGTTGAAACCGAAGACGCCGGTTTTCGCAAAGAAATCAGCTCCATGCCCGGCCAGTATCAACTGAGCCTCAGCCAGTTGGAAAAACAGGTGGAGCAGGCCGTGGATACGGGCCTGCACTCGGTCATTCTTTTCGGCATTCCCGCCGCCAAGGACGAAAAAGCCTGCGGCGCCTACGCCGATGACGGCATCGTGCAGGAGGCCCTGCGGCTGCTCAAGCGCCGCTGGCCCAAACTTTTTGTCATGACGGACGTATGCCTGTGCGAATACATGAGCCACGGCCACTGCGGCATCCTTACGCCCGAAGGAGTGATCCGTAACGACGCTACCCTGCCCCTGCTGGCGCAGACAGCCGTAAGCCACGCCAGAGCCGGGGCCGACATGGTTGCCCCTTCGGACATGATGGACGGGCGCGTAGCCGCCATCCGCGAAGCACTGGACCAGGCCGGTTTTTCCCGGCTGCCGCTCATGTCCTATGCGGTCAAATACGCCTCGGCCTATTACGGGCCTTTTCGCGAAGCCGCCGAAAGCGCGCCTTCCAGCGGCGACCGCAAATCCTATCAGATGGACCCGGCCAACCTGCGCGAAGCCTTGCGTGAAGCCTATGCCGACCTTGAAGAAGGCGCGGATGCCCTCATCGTCAAGCCCGCCGGGCCATACGCCGACATCATCCGCCTTGTGCGCGATCATGTGGACGTGCCGCTCTGCGCCTACCAGGTCAGCGGCGAATACTCGATGATACGCGCTGCCGGGCTTAACGGCTGGATAGACGAACGGGCCGTCATGCTTGAATCCCTCATGGGGCTGAAGCGTGCCGGGGCGGACATGATCGTCACCTATTTTACAGAAACCCTGCTGCGCGAAAAGCTGGCAAGGTAGGGCGAAGCATAATGAGCAAGCACATGCACCACGCCGGGGGCCATCCCGGCGGCATGCCCGGCAGCGCGGGCAACCCCATAAGCGGCCACCCCGGT
>NZ_JAHZAA010000006.1:44395-70970 GCF_019424165.1 Desulfovibrio sp.
GCAAGCACGGCGCCCATTCCGGCGGGCATCCGGGGGGGCATCCCGGCGGTAATCCCGGCGGTCAGGGCATGAGCGCCCCCCTGCGCACCCTTGAAGACGGCAGCCCCGCCTGCCGCCTCATCGCCTGGGAAGTCACGCGTTCCTGTAATCTGGCCTGCAAGCACTGCCGCGCCGAGGCCCATCCCGAGCCGTACCCCGGCGAGCTGTCCACGGCCGAAGCCAAGGCCCTTATCGACACCTTCACCGAGGTGGGCAAGCCCATCATCATCTTCACCGGCGGCGATCCCATGATACGCCCCGATGTGTATGAGCTGGTGGCCTACGCCCACAGCAAGGGGCTGCCCTGCGCCTTTTCGCCCAACGGAACCCTTATCACGCCGGAAACCGCGCAAAAAATCAAAGACGCTGGCGTCAACCGCTGTTCCATCTCCATTGACGGGGCGGATGCCGCCAGCCACGACAGCTTTCGCGGCGTTCCCGGTGCGTTTGAAGCGTCCATGCGTGGTATTGAGTACCTCAAGGCCGCGGGCGTGCCGTTTCAGATCAATACCACGGTCACACGCAACAACCTCACAAGCTTCAAGAAAATATTTGAGCTGTGCGAGCGTATCGGCGCGGCAGCCTGGCACATCTTTCTTCTGGTTCCCATGGGCCGGGCCGCAGGGCTGGCCGATCAGGTGATCACAGCCCAGGAATACGAAGACGTGCTGCACTGGCTGTATGACTTTCGCAAAACCACCAAGATGCACCTCAAGGCCACCTGCGCGCCGCACTATTACCGCATCATGCGCCAGCGGGCCAAAGAAGAAGGCGTGAGCGTCACCCCCGAAAACTTCGGCATGGATGCCCTCACGCGCGGCTGCCTCGGCGGCACGGGCTTCTGTTTTATCAGCCATGTGGGGCAGGTACAGCCATGTGGTTATCTGGAGCTTGATTGCGGCAATGTGCGTGAAACGCCCTTTCCTAAAATCTGGCGCGAAAGCAAGCACTTTTTGCAGTTCCGCGACCAGTCCTGCTATTCGGGCAAATGTGGCGAGTGCGAATACCACAAGGTCTGCGGCGGCTGCCGCGCCCGCGCCCACAGCATGGACGGCGACCACATGGGCGAGGAACCGCTGTGTACCTATATTCCGGCCAAAATGCGCAAAAAAGGCCGGGACGGCAAGCCCGGGGAGGAAAAATAATGACCACGCAAACATCCGCCGCCAGCGGCAGCCCCACACAGCAGGGCAGCGCCGCCCTTGCCGACATGGACAGCATGGACAGGCAGTTGCTGGACATCATCCAGACGGGCTTTCCCCTGTCGCCCCGCCCCTACGCCGAACTCGGCCAGCGCCTGGGCCTGGACGAGCAGGAAGTGCTCGACAGGGTGCGCGGCCTCAAGGCCCGCAAGATCATCAGACGGCTCGGAGCCAACTTTCAGTCCGCCAAGCTCGGCTTCGTTTCCACCCTGTGCGCGGCCAAGGTTCCCCAGGATAAAATGGATGCCTTTGTGGCCGAAGTTAACGCCAAACCGGGCGTTACCCACAACTACCTGCGTGAGCACAGCTACAATATCTGGTTTACCCTTATAAGCCCGTCGCGGGAAGAAGCGCAGGCCATTCTTGACGGTATTACCCAGGCAACGGGCGTACCCATTCTTAACCTGCCCGCCACAAAGCTGTTTAAAATCCGCGTGGATTTCCGTATGGATAATGACAGCTAGGGCATTCCAGAGCAATTACGCTTCAAACGACTGCCTGACGGTCAGCAACGCCGCCCCTACAACCATTTGGCTACAAGGATTTGGAGACAAATGATCGTAAGGCATTTCAGATGTGAAGTGCCTTACCCCCTGGCGACATGAAGCCCCGGCGCCAGCAGTACGCGCACGTTGCTGGCTGACCACACAGCTTCCCTGCGCCGGCCCTGACGGCAGGCGCAGCCCGTGCCACCGGCAGGGCAGATCCAGACAAAACCACCATAGACCTGTCTGCGGCGGCAGCGCCGTTCCCGACAGGTTCACTTCGCCAGCATATCTCCGGCCCGCCTTTGCTCACGCAAAGACGGGCCGGATTTTTTATGTATCTTTTTTCTGCCCACATGCAGTACGAAAGAAAAACACTGTTAACGCATGGTGCTACAAAATTAAAATGTGTGTTAAATGCTACAGATACGATAAACATTCCCCTTTACAGGAATGTTTATCTTCATAACTATATAAAATATAAATGCAATTATTTTTTTCCTTCTCTTTTTATCTTTTTTTATATAGTACTGAAGGTAATAGCAACTACACTACACATCCATAACAGACAGGATATCTTGCAGAAACAAAAGCAATAATCATTACTATTGCAGGAGTGTTCTTATGAATATGTCAGTCCGCTACAAGGCGTTACTGCTAATCGGTGTTACCATCATAATTGCGCTGACCAGCTATGCCATCCTGTTGCGTAACATGAATGATATGGAAGAACGCTACAGCGACAAAACACGCCTTGCTGTGGAACGGCTCATTGCCACTGAAGCTGAAAAAATCAATACCTATATGACTGTCACGCAGGACGGCGCGGCGGGCATCGCCATTGCCGGCGAGGCCCTGTGGATGGTTCGGGGCCAGGATACCGCCGAGGCCGCCCAGGCCGTCAAGGATTACCTCAAGCTCAATATTGCCCGAT
Source organism: Desulfovibrio sp. (assembly GCF_019424165.1). Lineage (GTDB taxonomy): Bacteria > Desulfobacterota > Desulfovibrionia > Desulfovibrionales > Desulfovibrionaceae > Desulfovibrio. The sequence continues at coordinate 47,056 of NZ_JAHZAA010000006.1, forward strand.
ATCCCAAGGCTGTGGGCTGCGGCATGTGGTACGAGCCTTACGTTTTTTCTCCCGGTGAGGCCTATTTCGGCTCCTATGCCCGATGGGAAAACGGCAACGTGGCTCTGACCATGGAATATAACGAAGCCGATTACGACTATCACAAACAGGATTGGTACACTCAGGCCATTCCCGCCCAGTGGGACCGCAGCAAACAGCGCCCCGACCGTGTGTACTGGTCAGCCCCGTATCTGGACGAAGCCTCAAACACGCTCATGATCACCGTGGGCGGCGTCATGTACAGCCCGCACGGGCGCATCATCGGCATGTCCACCCTGGACGTGAGCATTGAAGACCTGCGCAAGACCGTAGGCAGCATAAAAATCACTCCGGCGTCCACCGCCTTTGCCGTAGATATGCGCAGCGGCCTGATCGCCGCCTACCCCGCCGATAACGCCTTGCTGCTCAAGCCCATGGAAAAGCTGCCCTTCAGTGATGCCCAAAAACTGCTGGGCTCTGTGCCGCCCAACGGGCAGACCCGTTTTGCCGCAAGCATCAACGGGCAGCCAAGCACGGTTTTTTACAGCGTTTCCCCTACGGGCATGGGCCTTGGCATTGCCATCCCCGATGCGGAGCTTTACGCCGAAGTTCACGCGCTTGCGTCGTTCAACCGCAATACCGCCCTGGGCGCGGCTGGCGCCCTGCTGATATTCTTTGTTTTCATCGGTCTGGCCCTGAACAGGATCATCATCAACCCCATCCTGTCCCTGTCGGCCTTTTCGCGCTCGGTGGCTGAAGGCAGGCTTGATACCCCCGTGGCTGAAAACTACAAAAGCGAATTCGCCGTGCTGCGTAACGCCATGGCTGCCATGCTGGATACCCTGAAAAACAAGATGCAGGAGGCGGAGCGCCGTACTGAAGAAGCCCACGTCAATGCCCAGAATGCCGAAGCCTCACGCCACGCGGCGGAACAAGCCACCGCACAGGCGCAAAAGGCCCGCAGTGAAGGCATGCGGCAAGCCGCAGGCAGCCTGCGCACTGTGGTGGCCGTGACGGAGAGCACCTCCGCGGAGCTTGCGCAAAAGGTCAATGCATCCAGCCAGCGGGCCGAAAGCCAGTCCCGCCGCGTGGCCGAAACGGCTACCGCCATGGAGCAACTGAGCGCCGCAGTACTGGAAATTTCGCATAATTCGAGCACAGCAGCCAACCTTTCCGAAGAATCCCGTGCGGCAGCCGAGCAGGGTACGGAACGGGTTTACCGTGTGCTGCGCGACGTAAACACGGTGCATCGCGACTTCCAGTCCGCCTACGGTTCCGTTGACGATCTGAGCGGCAAGGCCAATGCCATCGGAACCATCGCCCGCACCATTGAAGATATTGCGGACCAGACCAACCTGCTTGCCCTCAATGCCGCCATTGAAGCCGCCCGCGCCGGGGATGCCGGACGAGGCTTTGCAGTCGTGGCCGACGAGGTGCGCAAGCTGGCAGAAAAAACCATGACGGCCACCAAGGAGGTGGGACAGTCCATCACAGACATCCAGCAGGCTGCCGGAAGTACCCTGGTCAGCATGGACAACACAAAAAACCTTCTGGGCCAGGCCATGCAGGATGTGCAGGGGGCAGAAGACATGCTGCGCCGCATCTCGGCCCTGGTTATGGATTCCACCGACCAGATCCGCGCCATTGCCACGGCTGCCGAGCAGCAGTCCGCCGCTACGGAAGAGGTCAACGCCTCCATCATGGATATCAACCGCATTTCTGAAGAAACAGCGACAGCCATGCAGGAGGCCGCCGCCGCTGTGGACGAACTGAGCAGGCAGGCCGCCGCGCTCCGCAACCTGACCGATCAGCTGGAACAGAGCTAAAGAACCGTAGCGGCGCACAGCGTCTGTGCAGGGGCTGTTTCTAAACCGAATTCGTACCGTAGCCAGAAAAACTTTTTTGGTCAGGCTGCGGCAACAGATTTTTTAGAAACAGCCCCTGATCCGCTTTCCCGATGCATGCGCAATCTCTTGCCATGACGGGGCAACTTTAGTACACAGGCCAGAAGTATTTTAGTAAAATTCTAAACTTTTTCTTCATATATCTGCCTGGCCCGCAATCCGGATCGGCCCGCGCGGTCTGCCCTGCTGTTCGTCAGGCTTAGCCCAAGGACGCCCCATGCCCAGCCGTTACCGCCACAAGAGGTTCAGTTTCCTCAATGTGCTTGCGTATTCCTTTATGTTTCTGCTGCTGGCCTGCCTCTTGCGTCCCGGCCCCGGGCATGCCGCTCCGGCCATTCCCGAGCATGGTTTTCTGGAAACCAGCTCTGCCATTCTGTACGACCTGGACCATGACGTCATTCTTTTTGAGCAAAACGCCGATCAGCGCATTGCCCCGGCATCGCTGACCAAGGTGCTCTCAATGTTTCTGGCCCTGGACAGCGTGAATCAGGGCAAACTGAGCCTGGACAATGCCGTAACGGTCAGCCGCGCCGCCGCAGGAACAGGCGGTTCACGCATGGGCCTGCGGGAAAATGACGTGGTGAGCCTTGAGCAGTTGCTCATGGGCATGGCCGTGTCGTCGGGCAATGATGCCAGCATGGCTGTGGCGGAACTTGTGGGCGGTTCGACTCCGGCTTTTGTCGCCATGATGAATGCCAAGGCGCAGGCCCTGGGCATGCGCGACAGCCAGTTCCGCAATCCCCACGGGCTGCCCGCCAAAGGCCAGTACACCACGGCCCGCGACATGCTCACCCTGGCGCGCGCCTATCTGCAGGCCTATCCCCAGGCCCTGCGGTTCCACAATACCCACACCATCAGCCACAAAGGGCGCGTTACCTGGAACAAAAACCCCCTGCTGGGCCAGTACCCCGGTGCGGACGGGCTTAAAACAGGCTGGGTCAACGCTTCGGGCTACAACCTTATCTTCACGGCCAGCCAGGGCCCCAGGCGCCTGCTGGCCGTCATTCTGGGCGCGCCCGACTCGCGCACGCGCGGGGTCGAGGCTTTTCGCCTGCTGGATGCCGGGTTTCAGGTATGCGGCAACAATGCCGCATCCGTGGTGGCAGCCCTGGATTGCCTGCCCCCGGAACGCTATAACCCCGACATGCGCAAGACTGCCCGTGAGGCACGGCGCATGTACGCAGGCAGCGATGCCGCGCCGCGCAAAAACGTGAGCAAGGCCAAGAGCGGCAAGGCCCCACAGGCCAAGCAGGCGGCCAAGGCCAAGCCCAAAAAGAAAGAGGCGCACAAGGCCGCACGGCAAAAGCGTGATTCCGGCCAGGCAGCCAGGTCCGGTTCCGGACGGGCGGGCTAACCGTTTCAGACGGACTGCGCACCTGCCGGACCGGCTGCACCACGTGCACCACGGGATGCAGTATCCCGCTCCACCGTATCGCAGAGCCACAGGCTGGAAACGGGCACGCGAACAAAAAACTTCCGCCGGGCAAGCACTGTCCGGCGAAAGTTTTAATTTCAGGCCAATATGTTACCGCGCGGTCAGGCTGGCGCGTGGATCAGACCGGGATTCAAGCCAGATCAAGATGGCAACCGGGCCGGAATAAACGCCAAACCAGCCTTGAGGCCGGGCAGCCAAAGCACGATAGAGGCTGACGCACGAGCCGGGCCGGGGTAAAACCCGTGCGGCTCAGGCCATGCCGCCCTGCCCCCGGTCCAGAACACGCAGGGCTACGGCCTCGGCCAGATGCGCGGCATCAATGCTTTCCGCCCCAGCCAGATCGGCAATGGTCCGCGCCATGCGCAATACCCGCGCACAGGCACGGGCCGACAGGGCAAGGCGGTTCATCGCCGCCTCCATAAGATCATGCCCCGGAGCGTCAAGGGCGCAGTGGGCATCAAGCAGCGCGCCGGAAAGTTCCGCATTACAGCGCGGCCCGTCCGCACCATAACGGCGCTTCTGCACGGCCCGGGCAGCCAGCACCCGTTCCCGCATGGCCGCCGAACCGGCCCCGGCCCTGCTCTGGCGCAAATCCGCATAGGGTACGGCGGGAACCTCCACATGCACATCAATGCGGTCCAGCATGGGACCGGAGATTCTGGCCTGATATCGCGCCCGCTGGTCCGGGCGGCAGACGCAATCATGCGTCGGATCGCCGTAATAACCGCAGGGGCAGGGATTCATGGCCGCCACAAGCATGCAGGCGGCGGGAAAAACCACACTGTGTGAAGCACGTGCGATATGCACAGTGCCGCCTTCCAGAGGCTGGCGCAGTGATTCCAGCGCGCTCTTCTGAAATTCAGGCAGCTCGTCAAGAAAAAGCACCCCCCGATGGGCAAGGCTCACTTCGCCCGGGCGGGGCAAGGCCCCGCCGCCCACAAGGGCCACGTCCGAAATGGTATGGTGCGGCGCGCGAAAAGGCCGTTGGCGCACAAGCCCCCCGTGACCGGACAACTTGTTTGCCACGCTGTAAATCTTGGTGACTTCCAGGGCTTCTTCAAAATCAAGGGGGGGAAGAATGGTAGGCAGGCGCTGGGCAAGCATGGTCTTGCCGCTGCCCGGAGGCCCCAGCAAGAGCACGTTGTGACCTCCGGCCGCGGCGATTTCAAGGGCGCGCTTGGCAGCTTCCTGCCCTTTGACCTCCGCAAAGTCCACGGCATATTCCGCTGGCGGCAAAGCCGCTTCGTCCGGTTCCGCCACGGCCTCAAGAGGTTCAGCGCCTGCCAGAAAGGCGGCACACTGCGCAATATTGCGAGGGGCATACACCGGCAGGCCGCGCACCACGGCAGCCTCGGCCGCGTTGCCCGGCGGCACGATAATGCCCGCAGCGCCGCATTGCCGCGCCAGCAGGGCCAGAGGCAGAATACCGCTGACCGGGCGCAGATCGCCGCTGAGCGAAAGCTCGCCAGCCATGAAAAAACGCTGCAAGCCTTCGGCGGGAATGCCTCCGGAAGCGGCCAGAAGCCCCATTGCCAGGGGCAGATCATAGCTGGCCCCGCTCTTGCGCCGCCATGCGGGAGCGAGATTAACGGTTACCCGCGCCGGGGGCAGCTTGAAGTTTGCCGCACGCAAGGCGGCAAAAACGCGGTCCTTGGCCTCGCGCACAGCGGTTTCCGCCAGGCCCACCATGGTGAAACCCGGAAGCCCCTGGCGCACATAGTCCACTTCCAGTTCTACGGGATAGGCATCAACGCCTTCAACGCCGCCGCTGTTCAGCCGGACCACCACAGGGCCTCCTTGCCGCGCTTGAGCCGCAGGGCGGCTATTCCACTTTTTTGCCCATGCGGTTCCAGCGCATGTCGTCAAGCCCGCCCCAGGACCAGTAAATGCGCCATGCCTTGGCGCGTATGGCGCTGCGGTCCACAAAGCCCCAGAAGCGCGAATCCAGCGAGTTGTCGCGGTTATCGCCCATGACAAAATACTTGCCTTCAGGAACCGTCACCGGGCCGAAATTGTCGCGCACAGGCTCCACACGGTCAGGCTGCGTAAAGCGCGTATAGCTTTCCTTGACAGCCTCGCCATTGCGGTACAACTGCTTGCCGCGCACCTCAATAGTATCGCCGGGTACGCCCACAATGCGCTTGATGTAGTCCACACTGGGATCGTTGGGATATTCAAAAATGATGACTTCGCCGCGCTGCGGGTCATCACCCCTGTAAACATAGTGATTGGTAAAGGGAATCTTGATGCCGTAGGCAAATTTGCTTGCCAGCAGATGGTCGCCCACCAGCAGGGTTTGCAGCATGGATTCAGAAGGTATTTTGAAGGCCTGCACTACAAAGGTACGGATAACCAGGGCAAGCAGCAGGGCCACAAGCAGGGCCTCGCCATATTCGCGCCAAAGGGGCTTCTTGGGGCGCGCCGATCTCAAAAGCGTGGTCATGAGGTGCTGTTCCTTGTTGAGGGCATTTTACCTTGAAACGCCTGCCCGAAGGCAGCGTATTACTGCTGTTTCAGCCGCGCGCCGCTTTCCTGAACGCTGCACGGCGCAAGCGCCCGCCTGTTCCGGCAGTTCCGGCCGCCGTGGCATTGCCGCCAATGGCGGCAGCTTTGCCGTTTTCGGCGGTCTGGCCTGGCTGATGCACGCCTTTCGGAAAATACGCACAGGCTCCCGGTGTGGAAATAGCCGTAAGGCCTTCCGAAACTGCCGTAGCCCGGTGATGCGCGGTTGCAAAGTATGCACTGATGCGCGCCCAAAGGCAAGGTACACATGCCTGCGCCACGGGAAACACTGCCGGAAACACTGCCGTTAATGCGGCAATGCGCCCCAACCCCCAAAGCATCTGGCGGCCCCGGATACGCTCCGCAGACAAGTCGCGCAGGCCGCGCCTGCATAAACCGGGACAGACAGGCGGCCAAACAGACAGCCCCGACGCCTGCGGTGCAGGCATCGGGGCAATATTGCTGACATGTCCGACAGGGTAACCTTACGGCAAGCGCAGGGCAAAGTTGATGATAAAGCACAGCGCAATACACAGCATGACCAGGTTCAGGTCCTTGAAGCGTCCAGCCAGGGCCTTGATGCCCACCCAGCTCACAAAGCCGAAACCAAAGCCGGTGGCAATGTTGAAGGTCAGCGGCATGCTGATGATGGTCAAAAACGCGGGCAACGCCACGGTAAAGTCCTTGAAGCAGATGCGCCCCACTTCCTGCATCATCATGGCGCCTACGATAATAAGCACCGGCGCGGTGGCGTAGGCAGGAACCATGGCCACCAGGGGCGAGAAAAAGAGCGCCAGAAAAAACAGCGCGGCAATGGTCACGGCGGTAAGCCCCGTGCGGCCACCTTCTGCAACGCCGGCGGCGCTTTCAAGGTAACTTGTGGCCGTGGTGGCGCCCATGACGGCGCTGGCCATAGTGGCCATGGAGTCGGTAATAAGGGCCTTGTCGAGATTTTCGATATGGCCGTCTTCGCGGATGAACCCGGCCTTCTGCGAAAGACCGATGAGCACGCCCATATTGTCGAAAAGGTCGACCATGGTCAGGGTAAAGATAATGGAGATAAGCCCGTGGTGCAGCGCGCCCTTGATGTCCATCTGCATGAAAGTTTCAGTGGGCATGGGCAGGCTGGTGGAGAATATGGGCCCCTGGGGCAGGGGCGACACGCCGAGGGCTATGCCGGCTACCGTGATGACCAGAATACCGATGATCATGGCTCCGCGCACGCGCAGGGCCAGCAGGCCGCCAATAAGCAAGATGCCCACGATGGAAAGCAGGGTTCCGGGATTGCCCAGATTGCCCAGCGTCACAAAGGTGGCTGGATCAGCCGCCACAAGGCCGCAGCTTTTCATGCCGATAAAGGCGATAAAGGCCCCGATGCCCACCACAATGGCATATTTGAGATCCATAGGCACGGCATTGATGATAAGCTGGCGTATGCGCGTGACTGTGAGCAGCAGAAAAACCACGCCGGAAATAAACACGGCTCCCAGCCCGGTCTGCCAGGAATACCCGGCCGGGCCACACACATAGTAGGCGAAAAATGCCGTGATACCGAGCCCCGGAGCCACGCCCACAGGAAACTTGGCCCACAGGCCCATAACCAGGGTGGCGACAATGGTCACCCATATGGTGGAGGCCACGGCGGAATCTTTGGGCATGCCCGCGTCAGCCAGCATGCCGGGAACCACGAAAATGAGGTAGCACATGGCCATGAAGCTGGTGAGTCCCGCCAGCATTTCCCTTTTGACCGTGCTGCCCCTCGCAGCGGGATTAAACAATTTTTCCAGCACACTCATGACGTTTTCTCCTTCTGTGCGACGCCGACCGGGGCATGGAAAGCCCAGACCACCCCTGCCCGCAAAACAAAAACGCGCTCCATACCCGATATCCCCGGCGCTGTCCGGCCGGTTGCAATGCCCTGATGCCAAACGTCTGCCGCCGCCTTTCGGGCGGCAGCCCGGAAAAAATACCGGCATGCCCGGTTCGCCCGGCAGCGCGGGTATGAAGCGGAAGTGGGCCGCAGATAATGCCCGCCCTCTTGATGAAGGCGGCAGCATGCCACAGAGCGCAGACCATGTCCATATGAGGCAAAACATGAATCGCCCGTAAAAACAATCCCCGGCAGCAAAGGCTGCCGGGGCATCATTATTGAAAGGCATACACTGTCAGGTGCAACGCCCGCCCTCTTGATGGAGGCGGCAGCGCGTCCTACCTGCCCACACCGATGCCCATCTGCGCCTGCCCCTTGGGCTGCACACGCACGCCCTGCCCGCAGCCGCTCAAGGCCGGTCCGGCCAGCAGGCACAGCAAAACAAGGCAACAGAGGCCGCGGCGCTTCCTGATCAGGCGTAACAGGTCAGCCACGGGGCCGCTCCTGCAAAATGCGTCCGCCCTCGGGTACATCCTGGGTAATCCACACGTTGCCGCCGATGATGGCCCCCTTGCCGATGGTCACGCGACCAAGAATGGTGGCTCCTGCGTACACCGTGACATTATCACAAAGGATGGGGTGCCTCGGTATGCCCTTGGTGAGTGTGCCGTCCGGATTTTTGGGAAAGGACAAAGCCCCAAGAGTCACACCCTGGTAAAGGCGGCAGTTGCGCCCGATAACACACGTTTCGCCAATGACCACGCCTGTGCCGTGGTCAATAAAAAACTCTTCGCCAATGCTCGCCCCGGGGTGCAGGTCAATGCCTGTGGCCGAATGCGACATTTCAGAAATAATGCGCGGTATCACCGGCACGTTGAGCCTGTACAGCTCGTGGGCGATGCGGTGATGCAGCATGGCCTGCATGGAAGGATAGCAGAATATGGCTTCGCCAGGGCTTGTGGCCGCCGGGTCGCCCTCGTAAGCGGCCTTGGCGTCGCCCGCCAGCAGACGCCTGATCTCCGGCAGGCTGTCCATAAAGGCGATGGCGGCTTTTTCGCCGTCTGTTTCGCAGGAGGTGCAGGGACTGCCCTCACCCTCACAGCCAAAGCAGAAGCCCCGCACAATCTGTTCGCACAGCATGCGGTAAATGGTGTCGAGATTGGCCGACAGGTGGTAGCGCATAGATTCGCGCCATACCCGCGCAGGGCCGAAATAACCGGGGAAAATGGCCGCCCGCAGCCTGTCCATCACTTCCGAAAGATCTTTCAGCGACGGCATGGCCGCGCCCGCTGCCGGACGATGCCACACTGCGTCAAGAGAAGACGGATGGCAGAGCCGCTCGACCACACTGTCAAGCAGGGGCATGGCCGTAGCCTTGAGGTCGCGCAATTCACTCATAGCAATATCCTGTGTTTTTTCTCTTGTACACGTTCACGCCCGCCGCCGCAATACAGGCTACGCTTTGCCCGCGTTGAAAGGGCAAAATCACTACCGGCAAAAAATGTCTAAGGCTTGTGGTTTTATGGCCGATAGGAATAGTGCGGGCGGATTTTCCCGCAAAGGAGCATGCCATGAATGACGTACAAATGGGCATGAGCGTGAGCATAAGCCGGGAGGCGCTGGATTTTCAGGCCAGTATGGCTGCCGCCGTTATCAACGGCAGCATCAGCAAAGGGCAGGAAATGCAGGCGCTCATGGATAAAAATGCCGGTCTGGCAGCACAGGGCATCGGCAACAGGCTTAATATCGAAGTATAGCGTCCGGCCCGGAGCAGTGGAACACGACTGCTGCCCCGCGAAAGGCTGTAATGTGCACTGCCAGGTGTGCCGGGCTTCTCCCGCACGGGGTCTGCAAAAGGCCGGGCGGCACAGTCTGTGCCACACGCATCTTGCCACATTGCAGCGTTCCGGCAAAACGCTTTTGTAAAAGAGGCTTCTTTTTCGGAAAGGAGCCTCTTTTTCATAATCATTCGCACACGGTCCCTGACAGGCAGATGCATATAAAAAGCCGTGCTTTTGAGGGCCACTCCGCCCCATCGCCGCCACCGCACCCCCCGGCGCAAGCTGTCACGCGGCAAGGGTTGCGCGGGGCGCCGCGTGCCGCCCTCAAGGCGTTTTGCGGCGGGGCTGCCCTGCCACAGCATACGGCGCGTTGACAATTTACGGTCTTGGAGTAAGCCTGTAGGCCAGCCGCTCGGCATTTTTGCGGGCTTTTGCCCAGCCCTGCGCCCACTCCGCCCCCAAGAGGTACTGTTGTGAAAATTCTTGTTACTCCCCGTTCCTTTGGCAAAACCAATCCCGAACTGTTTGACCGTCTGACGCAGGCCGGTCTTGAGGTAGTGCGCAACGACACGGGCGGCATTCTTTCTGCCGACCAGATGCGTGAAAAACTGGTCGGATGCCAGGGCGTCATCCTGGGGGTAGACCCTATGAGCGCCGACGTGCTGGCCGCCGCGCCGGAACTGCGGACCATCGCCAAATACGGCGTAGGCCTGGATAATATCGACCTTGAAGCCTGCAAACAGCGCGGCATTGCCGTATCGCGCACGGTAGGAGCCAACAGCAACGCTGTGGCCGACTATGCGCTGACCCTCATGCTTATGGTGGCGCGCAAGGCCGGGCTTATTGACCGCCGCTGCCGTGAAAAAGACTGGGGCAAGATCACCAGCATTGACCTGTATGGCAAAACCCTGGGCATCGTAGGCCTTGGAGCCATCGGCCGCTGCGTTGTCAAACGGGCGCAGGGCTTCGGCATGAACATTCTCGGCCATGACATCGCATGGGATGATGCCTGGGCCAGTGCCGAAGACGTTGAGCGCGCGGACATGGACCGCATCTGCCGCGAAGCCGATTTCATTACCCTGCATACGGTGCTGACGGACGAAACCCGCAACTGCATCAGTGCCGGGCGGATAGCCATGATGAAAAAAACCGCGGTCATCATCAATACCGCTCGCGGCGGCCTTATTGATGAAACGGCCCTGCTGGCCGCCCTGCAGGAAGGCCGCATCTATGGCGCGGGCCTTGATGTTTTTGAGCAGGAACCCCCGGCGGACCCGGCCTGGTATGCGCTGGACAATCTTGTCATGGGGTCCCACTGCTCGTCCTCTACTGCCGGAGCCACAGAGACCATGGGGCGTATGGCCGTGGACAACCTGCTCCGCGACCTTGGCCTGAGCCGTTAGCGCTGTGGGCGCCTGAAATATTTTGTGGGGAAAGGGGCGCTTTTATAAAAGGCCCCTCCCCCACACCCTCCCCCTAAAACGTTTTATTCCTGTTTCCATCTGTTGCAGCAATGGCGCTGCCCTGCGCCGTGGCCGACAACGGGCCGTACTCGCAAAAGAGTGCGGCCCGTTGTGCATGGCGGACATGCTGTCGCCCATGTGCACCTTGCCCACTGCGGCATGCGGGCAGTCGGGCTTGCGGAACCGCAGAATATGAAAAACTGATAGCCACACGGGGCGCAACAGCACATTTTTTGTGGTGCATCCACTGGCATAAACGCCGAGAGGGCCGCCCGCATTCCTGAATGCGCACGGCCCTCTCACTATACTGTCAGCGATTGACGGTTACGCCGTAAGCGTTACCATGGCGTTTTTAGCCGCATCGCCCTCATCGTCGTGCTTTACAGTCACAACAAGACCGTCATTGTTGGTCCAGACATCGTGACCGCCGATGCTTGCGCTGTCGTCCACACGCCAGCCCTTGGCATGGTCAAGAACCACCTGATTATCTGCATTAAACGTGATGCCCTTGTCAGCCAGACTGCTCATATTGGTCAGGCTGTTCACGTCCGTTCCGGTCACGACAACTTCAATGCCGCTTGTATTCGTAAAGAGGTCATCAATGCTCAAACCTTCGCCCTCTTTATCACTGACCAGCAGAATGTCCGTTCCCGCGCCACCGTCTATGGTGTCGTTCTTATGGAAAACCAGCACATCATTGCCGTCGCCACCGTACAGGTGGTTATTGCCCTCGCCGCCGTCCAGGAAGTCGTTGCCCGCACCGCCGAAGAGGTAATCGTCACCTGCGCCGCCGGAAAGGTGGTCGTCACCTGCGCCGCCGTACAGGTGGTCGTCACCTGCGCCGCCGGAAAGGATGTCATTGCCGGAGCCGCCGGTGAGGTGATCGCTGCCGTCGTTGCCGAAAATCAACTGATTCTCTGTGGCATCGGCATTACCGGACCCGGCAGTGAAGGTGATGCCGACATCAATGCTGCTGCTGGCGCCAGCACCGTGGTTGTCATTCACCGTGTAGCCAAAACTGTCTTTCAGTTCCTGACCGGCAGCATGCGCCTCAGCCAGCCTGACCAGATTGTCATGGCTTGTATCCAGCTTGTATTCATAGGCGAGATGTCCGGCGTTATCGCTGAAGGTCAACGTGCCAAAGTTGCCCGAGATGCTTGTACCTGCTTCAATGACAGCGTTCGTCCCGGCATGGGCATAGGCGAGCGTGTCATTGGCATCAGCATCCGTAGCGAGTTCAAAGACATGGCTGCCCGTACCCCAGGCCGCATCGGGGATAAGGCTGCTGCCCAGAGTCAGGCCTACGGTAGCAACAGCGGCGGCCACAGGCGCGTCGTTTCTGCCGGTAAGGCCCAGAGTCAGGGTCTGCTCCGCCTTTGCGCCGTACTGATCCTGCACCACGACGGTGAATGTGCCGATATGCGCTGTTTCCGGTGTACCATCATTCTTCAGGCCCAGTGCCGCCAGCTCTTCCCTGCCTGCATCATTGAGTGTAAACTCGTATTTGCCGTCATTGCCAAGGGTCAGGACGCCGTAGCCATCCAGCACATATGTGCCGTCCGTGCCGGCCAGGGCCGTGCCGTCCTTTTCAACGGAGTACGTCAGCGTGTCGCCGTCGGCATCAGCGGCAACAATCGAACCGCTGACCGTGTAAGTGCTGCCGTTGTCTGTGATGCTCACGTCCACAGGTTCGGTCGTGATGGTGGGGATGGTGTTGGTTCCCGTGATGGAGACCGCAAAGTCGGCGGAAGCTTCACCACCCTTGCCGTCATCAGCGTTGATGCTCACCGTGACATCCAGTGTTTCGCCCTTGTTGATCAGGGCCAGGGCAGCCTTGTCGCCCACAAACCTGTAGCCGGTGCTGCCACTGTTGGAATCACCCGCACTGTCCAGCTCCATATGGCCCATCTTTACCGCGCCGTCAGTACCGGGAGCGCACTGCTGCCACTTGCCGTCAGTATTCTTGAAGGCATAGATGTCCAGCACAGGCTTGCCATCCCCGGCCACAACACTGTCTATTCCTTGGGCTTTGAGTGTCAGTGTTACCGTGTCATTGGCGTCCACATCCGTGAACTCCAGCTTGCCGCCCACAGTGTAATCTTTATCAAAGTCGCCGTGCGTGAGGTCGCGCAGCGCGCCAGCCCCGGCAGCGCCGCTGCCGTCCACATTATGCAGGCTGATGACCGGGGCGTCATTGGTTCCCGTAATGGTAATGGGCAGTTGCGCCGTAGCCGTGCCGCCGTGACCATCACTGACCACAACGGTAAAGGAGATGTCCCTGGTCTCGTCCTTGCCGAGAGCCTGCACAGCTTCACTGCTGGTATTGAGATGGAACTCGTACGTGCCGTCCTTGCCCAGAATCAGGGTGCCGAGCTTTTCGCCACCATCCATATAGTCGAGCATGCCCGTGGCACTGCCCTTGATGGCGTAGGTGAGGGTGTCCGGCCTGCCGGAACTGTCCACATCAGGATCGGTTGCCTGCACCTGGCCAGTAACGACCATTGCCGCACCGCCATCCTCGATGACCACATGTTCCGAGCCTTCCGCCAGCAGGATTTTGCCGTCTGCGCCCGTAAGAATGGGATCATCATTGGCGTAGTCGAGGCTGGCTTTCATGTCGACAGTAACCCGGTTCTCCGCACCATCACCATTGGAAATGGTCAGCTTTGCCGTGTCTTCGACGATGCCCCTGTAATTGGTGCTATCATCGCCGTCAGGAGCCTTGTAGGTATAGGTGAACTGGCCGTCTGCACCCTTGGTAATGGTGAAGATGCCGCCCTTTTCGCCCTCAACGGTGTATGTGCCATCACCATTGTCAGTGAAGCTTTTACCGGCGCTTGGCGTGAGGCTCTCCGTTTCGCCCGCGTCAATATCCGCCACCGTGAAGGAACCTGTGGGGTCGGTATGCGTCCAGCCGCCATCCTCTTCCTTCAAGGATACCGTATCGCCCTGTGAAACCACATACGGCGCGTCATTGGCACCCTTGATGGTGATGGTGATGGTGGACTCTTCTCCCTTACCGTTCCTGACTGTAAACGTCTGCTCTATCGTGTCGTGAGCAGTCAGTTCCTGCACGGCCCTGCTGTCGTTATTAAGGGTATAGGTATATGTGCCGTCAGGCAGCAGGGTGATGGTGCCGTAATCGGTGACTATGGTTCTGGCGCTGAGGCCCGAAGCGCTGTCATCGGCCCCCGCGGACGTATAGCCCGTCAGACGCAGGGCCAGATCAGTGCCGTCGCCCATATCACCGGAAACGTGGAGTACCCCGTCTTCCTGCACTTCTGCCGCACCGGGAGTGAGCGCCATACCGTCATGGCCCGTGCCGCCCCCCGGGCCTTCGCCCGAACCGCCGCCCGGAATGGGCTTGGCGGTAATAACCACGGGAATGGTCTTGTCGGCCACGGCATTGTGGGGGTCACGCACATAGATTTCAAAGGTTTCTGTTACACGCTCAGCGACATTATCATTCAGCACATAGGTGTACTGGCCGTTGGGCTGAACAACCAATGTGCCGTACTTGCCCTCGTGGCTCTGCACCACGTTGCCGTCCTTATCCACAAAGAAGAACTTGAGTGAGTCGGCAGCGTCGTCCACGTCAGTGGCATACGAAGAAACATCGCCCGTGGCGGGGTCAAGTACGGTGGCGGTATCGGCAATGCCTTCACCGGTACCCAGCTTGCAGGACTCGAGATAGTCCTTCAGGGCGTCTCTGCCCGCACCATCAGTGGCAAGAATATCCTTCAATGCCGTTTGCACGGCATCATAGAACCAACCCATATCGAATTGCCCTGATGCATAAGCATTTATGGCAGAAGGCATGTTATATCCTGCGGTTCCAGCCACAGAGCCAAGAAATTTTACAAGCCAATTAGCTGTGTCATATCCGCCCGTTTCATCTTTCCATGCTTGTTGGGCTTGGGCTTCCTCTACAAGAAAATTCTTGATCTCCTGAAGAGAACTGTCTTCCAGCACTCCTGTAACATCGGCCTCCGTTACAACCATGCTAGGCATATCCACCACCGGAGCATCATTGGTACCCTTGATGGTGATCACAAGATCCTGCGTGATATCAGCGCCGGCAGTGTCTTTTCCGAGCGTTACGGGAATGGTGATGGTGATGGACTGCCCGGCCTGCAGGGCATCAAAAGCGCCATTGTCCGTTTCGCTTTTGGTGAAGGCATAGTTGCCGTTTGCGTCCACGGTAACTGTACCGTAGCCCTTGACGGCATACGTGTTGCCGCTCCGTTTCACTTCCGGCGTTTCCGGAATTGCCCCGGCGCCGCCGGCCGATACGGCGGCATCGCCGTAGGTATAGCCATCGGCCTTGTACGTATCGCCCTGATCAACGTCGTGCCAGCCGAGCTTGCCGCTCATGTTGCCGCCGCTTACGTCCTCATTGGCGCCCAGTTTTTCCGTATCGCCCTTCCAGTTGAGGATGCCCTGCACGTTGCCGGTAACGCCGTCTTCCGTGACGGTCAGGCTGTTGTTGGTGAGCCAGCCCGCGTTATCTTTGCCGTGGATGGTAATCTCAATGGGTTTGATTTCAGAATACGCGCCGTCGGCATCCTTGACGCGCACGTAAAAAACGTCGGTAACCGTCTTGCCTTCGGCAAGAGTCGTCAGGTCAGCCGTGCGCTCATATCTGTATTCGCCGGTGGCCTGGTCAATGGTCAGGCGGCCATACTGGCCCTGCAGGACGGGGCTGTCGCTTGTGTAATCTTTTTCGCCCGTTACCAGAGAGAAGGTGAAGCCATTGCTTACGGCTTCATAATCGCTGTCGCCGCCCTTGTTGCCGATACCCTGCTCAACGTCGGCAACTTCAACCCGGCCCACCAGATTCTTGCCGTCGGTGTTTTCGGTAATTTCGTCGGTAATTTCGATCGTACCGCCCTTGAGGCTGTCGACGTCAAGGGTGGGCCTGTCGTTGGCGCCCGTGATGGTGACCTTTACCGGGGCTTCAGATACCGTCTTGTCCGCAAACGTGTCCTTGACAAGCACCGTGAAGCCGTCGTTCACCTTGTCGCCAAGGTTCATTTTCTGCACATCAGGATTTGCGTTGTCCACGGCGTATTCGTACGTGAAGCCGCCCGCGTCATCACGCGCGATGGTCAACGTGCCGAACTGCGTATCAATGGTAAAGGCGTTCTTTCCAGCGGCTTCAGCGTCAGCCATGCGCTCATTGAGGTCATGGCTCTCATTGCCGACCTTGATGATATAGTGCAGTTTTGTGCCTTCAGTATTGGGGGCTTTATCCAGCTCCGCCTGATCCTTGGCATCGGTATCGGTAGCGTGGATACGGCCCGTAGCCGTGGGCACGCCCGCGCTGCTGTCCTTATATTCCCGGGCATCGGCATCAGGCACCGTGCTCTTGGGCATTACGCCTGCTTCAATGAGCTTGTGATCCTGATTCAGATCGCCTGTATTGATAAAGGTGGGATCATCACCGCCCCTGATGGTGAACGTGACGTCGCCTGCCTGCTTGTCATACGCACCCTGTGGGTCACGTACCGCAATCTTGAAGGATATGTCTTTGGTATCCGTTTCGCCCATGGCCTGGACAGTGGGCGAGGCATTGTTCAACGTAAAGGTGTAGGTTCCCTTGCCGCCGCTGCTGCTCATGTTCAGTTCGCCAAGGTAGTCACCCGAAGGCTTGGTGGCGGTAAGGCTGCCATCAAGGCCCACATAAAAACTGGTAGCCACACTGCTGCCGTCATCACCAACAAAGTAGAATTTCAGATTGGCCTGATCGCCGGAATCCACATCCGTGGCAGAGACAGTGCCGGAAATACGCGTTGTGGCGGAAGCGTTCAGATCCTGCGTTATTTCGTCGCCCTTCGTCCACTGCAGTTCGCCCAGCATAGGCGCATCGTTGGTTCCCCTGACCGTAATGGTGATGGCGTTGTCGAATGATGTACTGCTGTTGCCGTCGCTGGCCCTCACCGGCACGCTGAACGATGCGGACTTCCCTTCACCCAGGGCGTTGACCTTGGGGCTGTCCATATCAAGCACAAAGGTGTAGGAACCGTCGTCCTTGAGGTAGAGCGTGCCATAGTCATTGGTGATAACGGTGCAGTTGCTGGCCGTATAGCCGGCAGGCGCGCCGGAATCGGGGAATGAGCCGGAATTGTCCAGCTTGTATGTGAGCGGATCGTTTTCGTAGTCCTCGGCCTTTACCGCGCCGCTTACGCTCTGCTTGAACGTACCCGCGCCGGGATCAGCGGCGTCGGTGTTTGTCACCGGATTGAGTTCGTCCTGATTAAGCGGGCCGGAGTCACCACCTGCGCTGTACACGCCGTCGTCCTTGACAGTGCCAACACCCTTCTGGCTGAGCATATAGGGCGCATCATTGGCGCCATTGATGGTCAGCGTGACGGATTCGTGGGCATACGCGCCCTTGTCGTCCACCACAGCCACGTTGAAATCCAGTGTTTTCGTATCAACCGTGGTCATTTTCTGCACCACGGGGCTGTCATTATCCAGCGTAAATGTATACGTGCCGTCAGCGCCCATGATCAGCTTGCCGTAGGTTTCGCCGCTGACCGGATCGGCGGAAAGGGTGACGCCACCCTGGCCGTCGCTCACCACATACAGGGTGCTGTGCAGGGCCGCGCCGTCAAGCGTGCCTGCATCTCCGCCAAGGGTCAGGTGATAGCTGAGGGTATCGCCCTTATCCACATCCGCACCGTGAACCGTGCCGCTGGCCGAAGCCACACCGGCTGCGCCGCCAAATGCACCTTCTGTAACGGTGAGGCTGCTGTCGTGAGATGTGATGGTGGGTGCGTCATTGCTGCCATTAACAGTGATTGCAATGGTCGGCGCTTCGCCCGCCTTGTTGTACTCCGTGCCGTCATGCACGGCAGGTGTAAAGGCAAGGTCGACCTTGTCGCCCTCGGCAATGGAATCGGCAATGCCGTCATTTTTCAGCGTAAATGTATAGTTACCGTCCTTGCCCATGACCAGCTTGCCGAGATAGCCCGGGACATCGGCAGTGGCGGGATCGCTGCTGTAAGCAGGCGTCCATGCGCCGTCTTTGTATTCGGCGGTTACATAGATGGCGGCCTCGCCCTCGCCGCTCGTGCCGCCGAACTGCTTGCCGTGTTCATCCACAAGGCCGTAGGTCAGCGTATCGCTTGCGCCGTGACCGTCCACATCCCTGGCCGCAACACTGCCGCCCGTGGTAAAACTGTCGTCCGTGGTTGCCGCGTTTTCCGCGCTGTGCAACACGCCATCGCGCTTGCCTTCGGCGTATACGCCGCTTTCTTTGACGCTGTGGGAGGCGTCAGCGCTGGTAAACACGGGCGCGTCGTTGACGCCATTGATAGTCAGATGGATGTTTTCCTGGGCATAGCCGCCAACCGCGTCCATCACCACCACAGGAACCGTGACCTCCAGAGAGGACCAGTCCGGGCCGCTACCGGTTTTGGAGCTGCTGTCGTCCAGTGCCTGGGTGCAGGGCGCGCCATTGTTCAGCGCAAAGGAATAGTCGGCTGAAGCGCCGCTGCCCGTAATGGTCAGCGTGCCGTAGTAGTTGCCGTCGGCCGGGGCTTCGGTTGCAAAGGCATACGTCAGTTTTCCGTCAGCTTCGCCCGCGGGAACCACATACAGCGTTTCCACCATGGTGCCGTTGTGGTTAAAGCCGTAACGCAGGGTCGCGCCTTCATCGGCGTCCACATCCGTAGCTGTGATGGTGCCTGTGATCGTGTTGACAGAGGCATCTTCGGTGACGCTGCCCGGCGCTGTTTTTGTCCATGAACTGCTTTCCACCGTAGGCAGGTCATTGCTGCCCTTGATGGTGATCACAAGGTCGTTGACGGCAGAGGACGCGCCGTCGGCATCCGGACGGGTAACCCCGGCATTGCCGTCTGTAGCGCCGTGGTTGTCGGTAACCGTGGGGCGCAGGGTGAGGGTAATTTCTTCGTTTTCCGCCAGCCTGTTGGTGGCGTCGGCATCCTTGTGCAGCGGAAAGGTATAGCTGCCGGCGTCCGCACCCGTGGTGACCAGGGTCAGCGTGCCATAGTCGGTTTCGATAACAAGAATGCCGTCAGCTTCGTTCACGTCCGTGACCGTGATGGGGGTCGTGCCGTCGGGCAGCATGCCCAGCTCGGAACCCGCCGCAAGGGCGCCGCCGTTTTTATCCACAAAGCCGAAGGTCAGTTCCGCGTCGCTGTCCGGGTCCTGGGCAATGACTTTACCGCTGACGGAAAGCCGCATCTGCCCGTCTTCTGTGCCGGGGGTATGGATGGCCGCATTTTCGTCCGTACCGATGGTTCCTGTTTTCTGATCGCCCTGCCTGCCGAAGACGCCGTCATCCTTGACGGTATGGCCGTCAGCGCCACCGATGTCACTCACCACGCCCGTGATATCCGGCGCATCGTTGCTGCCGGTGATAACCACATTGACGGGCTGGGTGACCGTATGCCCCATGCCGTCATTGACCGATATGACGATACCGTCGGTAACCTGCTCGCCTTGCGCCAGCTGGTCTGCCTTGCTGTACGGATCTTCCTTGAGGGTATACTCGAAATCAAAGGTGACGTTGGAACCACGGCCGCTGGGCGTGATGACCAGCGTACCGTAATCGCTTTCAACCGTGGTGGGACCATCAAGACTGACCGCCACAGTTTTGCCGCCAATGGTTACCGTGGCAGTGAGGCTGTCACCATCAGGATCGCGCACGGTAAAGCTGCCTGCGGTGCGCACCGGGGCTGCGCTTGCGGTGCTTACGCCGTCCCAGCCGGTTTCTGTAAGACCAAGGGTAATGGCCTCGCCGCCGGTGCTGAGCGTGGGGGCGAGATTGTCAATAACGCCATACGCCCACTCATCGTCAGTTTGCGGGGTGTCAAAAGCCAGACGGTAATCAAGCTCATTAAGATGCCAGACGCCTTCAGCAAGCCCCATATCGGAGTATTCGCTGTACCTTGCGCCACGCTCGGCAGATGCGGGACCTGCGGCAGGCACAAGGTCAGGGCCGAAAGCCTCAAAAAAATCTGTTCCAGCAATAAGCTGGCCGTCAATCTCAAATTCCGGCAGGGCTTCTTTATTATACGCCCCGTAAAAATTTTGCAGTTCTATGGACGCACCATCATCAAAGTGAAAAAACAGGCTACTGGAACCTTCGGGCCGGTCAATGCTTACCTGATCTGCCGGAAAATCCAGAACCAGGCGGGCATCAGGAGCGCTGGGGATAACAAACTGCTGTCCGGAGGCCGGGCGAGAAAGCTTAACGTCTGCCATAATAATGCACCCTTTGCTTACAGACATCTGATATAGAATATCTGATTAAAAAATACGTACAAAAATAAAAGGGATTCCCCGCATACAGCATGCGGGCGCAATCCAGAATATTGCAAAAAAGGTACCAATATAGGGAGAGAGACTGAAAGAGAATCTTTCAGCGCAAAAAAATACTTCTCCTGAATGCGCAAAACAACGATTCAAAAGAAAATTTTCTGCAATAGCGAACAACTAAAAAAGATAGTTGCCCGCTATATAAATGGAGACATCATGAGGAAGCCCACGAGGCGACTTCCGCTACAGATACAAGAGTAGAGATGCCCGACGCTGTAAGCAATCGGAGCGGTAATAAAACCCATTCTTGTTTCCGGCAAACGTACTGTGTAGTTTTTCTTGTTTTCTGTCAAGGGACTATAGTTCGCACCACAGGTTTTATTATCTGCTATGCGTAATTTCAACGCCGCCCCATGCCCGAAAACCCCCGCCGCAAAGGTACATTGACACCTCGAGTAAATGCCCCACAATCATGCCTGCATGCGTTGCAAATCGCAGGCCAACCGGCCGCACAGGCTTTTCCACAAGCACGAAAAAGCCCGAAGCCTGCTGATAAAGCAGGCTTCGGGCCATATATATTGCACAGCGACTACAGAAAAACGTATAAAATATCCAGGATAACCAGGCTGGTCAAAAGCCACACGCGCAGCGGACAGGCGCTATCCGGGGTGCCGCGTACCTTGTGTGGGTATGGGCCTGCCGCTGCGGCGGCCCCGCGCGGCGCGGAGGTGATACGCCCAGGAGCAGAAAAATCATGGTCATGGGGTGAAAAGCCTGCAAGGCAAACTTCATGGCCACATACGAACCACCCCAAAGAACGGTGGCAAGTATGGCGGCGAGCGGTCCGGCATAGCTGTAAGAATTCGCCCCAGGCATGGCAAAACCCCTTGCAGAAACGTTTGACGGCAAATGACCGTGGCTGTTGTTATTCCTTATGGGAAGAGTAGCAGCAATTTAACATCTATCAAGCTTAAATATTTAGCAAAGGTTCCACATAGGGGGAATGTTTTGCCACGGCCTTCCTTTTTCTGAAAGCATCGGGCCGGGCCGGTTCTGCGCATGCACGCCAATAGCGCCTGCGGCCCGCAGAACAGTGCGCCTTACGGTGTGCAGCAGGGCAAAAACGGCATACAGGCGCGCGCCGGGGTCAACGCGCAAAAGCGGCGTACTGCCCGGCAAGGCAACACGCCGCTTTTACTCTTGAAAAGGATATGCCGTGAAGAACGTACCGACAGCCCCGCCCCGGGAAAACCCCGGTTTTTTCAACGGGTGTTTGCCGGATCAGGGCCAGGCGGCCTCGATTACATGACCACAACCGGCTTGATCATATCGCGCGGCTTGTCTTTCATCATCAGAAGCGCCTTTTCGATATGTTCGATACCCTGAAAACGATGGGTCAGCAGCGGGGCCACATCCAGACGCCCCGTAACCAGCAGGCTGGCGAGTTTTTCCATACGCAGCCGCCCGCCGGGCATCAGGCCGCCGGCCACTGTTTTGTGGCCCATGCCGCACCCCCATTCCACGCGGGGAAGCTTGACGGAATCGCCGGAGCCCAGATAGTTGACGTTGCCGATGCGGCCTCCCGGCTTGAGCACACGGATAACCTCGGCAAAAGTATCAACATCGCCGCCTGCTATAATGGCCTTGTCAACGCCCTTTCCCCTGGTTTTTTCCATAACCTGGGCAGCAATATCACCATCGTGATAATTGATGATATCCGTTGCGCCGTAATGGCGCGCCGTCTCAATACAAACAGGCCGCGAGCCCACAGCGAAAAGCTCGCCCGCTCCGCGCAAGGCGGCCCCGGCCACGGCCATAAGCCCCACCGGACCGATGCCCACCACCAGCACAGAATCACCATACTGCACATCAGCCAGCTCCGCACCATGCAGGCCTGTGGGTACCATGTCGCTGAGCATAACGGCCTCGGCAGGGTCAATGCCCTGCGGCAGATGGGCCAAATTGCCGTCAGCATCATTTACGTGAAAGACGTCGGCAAATACCCCGTCTTTGAAATTTGAAAACTTCCATCCGGCAAGCATGCCGCCGGAATGCATCGAAAACCCGGCCTGGGCTTCCAGCGAATTCCAGTCCGGCGTAATGGCGGGCACAATAACCTTGTCACCGGGCTTGAAATCGCGCACAAGCGCGCCCACTTCCGTGACCTCTCCCACAGCCTCGTGGCCCAGGATCATGTCATGCCGGTCGCCAATTGCTCCTTCCCATACTGTATGCACATCCGAGGTACAGGGTGAAATGGCAACAGGCCGCACCAATGCATCCAGGGGACCGCACTGGGGCTTTTCCTTTTCGATCCAGCCGACCTGGTTCAGAGACAGCATCGCGAAACCTTTCATGATAGCGCTCCTTCCGGTTATTTGTGTATTCAAACAATCGGAAGTCCTGCAATTTATGTCAAGTTCTTTTTTTCACATTTTGCCGGATACAGTCTCGCAAGCGCATGGAATGACGGTCAATATCGAAATAAAAATAAAATAATCAAAATGTTATACTTCGATCCTTCAGGAGATGCATTGCGCCATCCCCCCCTTGAGCAGCAGGTTTGCGCGCATACCCATACAAAAACAGTATATAAAGTTGGCAGCATAAAACATGTCGTGAAACAAGGGGCAATCACCCCTGGCTGCAAACCATCTCCCTCGCTGCAACATTCGCAGTATTGAAGACCGTGCAAACAGACCAGTCTCCAGCGGCGCAAAAGCGCAGCCGGACCTGCCGGGCGGCTAGCGCAAGGCAAAATTATAGGGAATATTTACGACAGTATTGACCGGGCGGCCGTTGACCTTGCCTGGAACAAAACGGGTCTTTTTTGCTGCGGCCAATGCGGCGTCATCAAAAACGCCCTCTGGCGTGGAAGTAATAACGACGCAGCGTTGCGGCTTGCCGTCCGTATCCACCACAAGCTGTACAAGCACCCGCCCCTGTAGCTTTTTTCTCCGGGCGCTGTCGGGATACACGGGCATGGCCCGGCGTGAAATGGACGGCCGCTGGTCCACGGCATCTTCCGCATACGGGCGCGTGGGCTGACTGTCCTGCGCTTCGCTGCCGGAGGCTGGCCCTCCTGCCGCAAGCGGTGCCTGCGGTGTCCCGGCAACGTGCCGTGGCTGTGGCTCCGGCGTCTGCCGGGGCGCGCGCTCCACAGGTTTTTCCGGCCGCTTTTGCGGGCGCTTTTTCGCAGAGATGCGTACTTCATCAACAGGCGGTTTTACGGTTTCCGGAGCGGCCTTTTCAAGGGGCGGCTCAGTCGCGTCCGAAGATGCCGGCGACGGCAGGACAGCCTCTTCCGTGAGGGGAGCCGCCGGGGCAAACTCCGCCAGCGACACGTGGTAGACTTGCACTGGCGGCACGGCGTCCTCTGCCGCAAAAAGCAGCCCGAACCAGAGGATTGCGCCGTGCAGCAGCAGTGAAAACGCCTTGGGCGCAAGCCGGAATTTCAAGAAGCTCATTGCCCGAGCGGCTCCGTCCCCGCTTCTGGCACTGAAGATTCTCCGCCGGGCCTTTCCCCTGCCGTTCCGGGACGCGATTCTGCAATCATGCCGAGATTACTTATGCCCACGGCCCGCACTTGCCCCATAACCTCCATTACAATTCCGTACTCCACCTGCTTGTCAGCTCGCAAAAAAAGCTGCCTGC
>NZ_JAHZAA010000006.1:70980-87577 GCF_019424165.1 Desulfovibrio sp.
CACTCTTCCCCTACCCTCCATTACTCCGCTCTGCGGCGGCTCAGTCTCGGCCGGAGAAAAAAGCTGCCTGCCGGGCGCAACCACCGAACTTCGCAACAGTGCATCAAGATCCGCCAGCGATGTCGGGTATTCGTCCAAAAACAGCGTGCCGTCAGCCTTGATGCTTAAAATCATGTGATCGTTTTCTGTGGGCAGAATCTCCGCCACCGCCACCTTGGGCAGTTCCACGTCCAGCCCTTCGGTCATCATTGGGGCAGTGACCATAAAAATAATCAGTAAAACCAGCATGACATCCACAAACGGCGTCACGTTGATATCCGCGACAAAATCTTCAGTATCAGGAGCGGATGCCATGTCATGCTCCTCTTTTCGAGAACCGGAGACCTTCGGGATGGCGCTGGCTTTCGTGCTGCAGACGGTTCAGGAGCAGCCCGGCGTAATTGACGCAGTCTCCCTGGATGCCCGAAATTTTGGCCCTGAAAATATTGTAGCCGCAGGTGGCCGGAATGGCGACGAACAGGCCCACTGCCGTGGCAATAAGCGCTTCGGCTATGCCCGGGGCCACCGTGGCCAGCGAAACGCTTTTCATGGCCGCAATGGCCTGAAAGCTGTGCATGATGCCCCACACGGTTCCGAAAAGGCCGATAAAGGGTGCGGTGTTGGCTGTTGTTGCCAGCAAGGCCAGAGAGGACTTCAGCCGGGCCATCTCTTCTTCAATGCCAAAACGGATGGCCCGCCGCACGTTATCGTTCAGCAGCCTGTCCGCATCGCCGGTGGCGTTGATACGGTTAAACTCGTTTACCCCCCGGCATGTCACACCCCAAAGCGGAGTGCCGGGGTCATCCTCAAGAGCAGGCAGGGCCGCGGCAAGCTCGCCAGCGGCTTCAAAGTCATGCATCCCCTTTTTTATGCGCCTGGCAGCACCATTGAGAACAAGAAACTTTCCGGCCATATAGGCCCAACTTGTTAGGGACATGCAAAGCAAAAGGGCCAGAACAGCCTTGGAAACGATGTTCGCGTCTGCAACAGCATGAAGCATAAAATTCATGATACATCCTCATCAATAATACAGTACCCACATACAGACCGACTGTCGGTCTATACACTGCCCGCGCGCTCGCCCCGTCCGGCTTTATTAATTGCCGGAATTGTATTAAGCGATGGTATTCAACAAATAGTGCGGGTGGCTGTTGTTATGGGTAAAGAAGCTTTTTACGGCGCAGAGCCGAGTGTAAGGGAAAAGCGCCGCAGCGCGCTGCTTGACACGGCGGAAGCGGTTTTTCTTGCCAAAGGCTATGAAGCCGCAACGGTTAATGACATTCTGGCGGCGGCCAGCCTTTCCAAAGGCGGCTTCTATCATTACTTCAAGTCCAAGGCGGAAGTGCTGGATGCCTTGCGGGCCCGATATACCGCCTGGTTTCTGCATACCGTTGAAGCCAGGGTCAACGCGCTGCCCGCCGATGCCTTTGAAGAGCGCTTTACAACCTGGGTGCGCGCCTATGTTGAAGCCTATCTTGCCACCTATGCCGTGCATGACCTTGTCTACCATTCCGTTCATGCCCACAGGGCCAACGAAGACCGCGTGGCCGTGACCAGAAATATTGAAAACCTGCTGGAAGCGGGTGTGGCGCATGGCACATGGCGCTTGCATGCCACAGCAAATCTGACGGCTATCATCATCTATTCGGCCATTCACGGCGTTGCGGATGAAACCATTGCCGACCGGAAAGACGACCTGCTTGACCTGTCCGCAAGCCTGTGCGGAACCCTGCTGCTTATGCTGCGCCCGCAACAGGGCTGACCGCGCGCACGGGCTATACGGCGAAACGCCCAACCGCCAGCGATGCGGGGGTGACGGGCTGACCGCGCACGGACCAGAGCCTAAAAACCTCCGGTTCATTCCGTCACCGGCAAAACGCCGTCCACAACAACCTGCACAGCCCCGCTGGACATTTCTTCAATATGCGCCACCACGCTGTACACCTGTAGCAGCAACTCTTCAGTGATAACTTCACGCGGCTCACCAAACGCTATTATTTCGCCCTGGTGCAGCACTGCCAGCCTGTCGGCAAAACGCAGCGCCATGTTGATATCGTGCAATGCGGCGACGATACACAGGCCCTTTTCGCGCGCATAGCGGCGCAACAGCGACAACAGCTCAAACTGCCTCTGGATATCAAGCGCACTTGTCGGCTCGTCGAGCAGCAGTATCCGCGGTTTGCGGATCAGGGCCTGCGCGATGAACACAAGCTGGCGCTGCCCGCCGCTGAGCTCATTCAGGGGCGTATTCGCCAGCCTTTCAATATGCAGCAGACGCAAAACCTCTGAAACAGTATCCAGCTCGCTGGTGGTCACATGCCATGCCCCTGCCAGCTTGCCGGCCAGAAGCACAGCCTCCACAACCCGCAGGGAGGTGTCTGAAAATATGTTCTGCGGCACATAGGCCGGCCTGTTTGGGTGCTGCTGCGGCCAGTCCGTGACGTTTCTTCCTTCCACGCGCACCAGCCCCGGCCCTGTAAGTTCCCCCGATATCCTGCGCAGCAAGGTGGACTTGCCGGCGGCGTTTGAACCAAGCAGGGCCGTGATGCTGCCGCCGCGCACCGGCCCCATACTGAGGCCGCGCAAAACACGTTTTGCGCCGAATTGAACGCTGACGTTATTGACAAGAAGTTCCGGCATTCAGGCTCTCTTGCGTAAAATAAGTGTGATGAATAACGGCACGCCCACAATGGAAGTCACAATACCGATGGGTACTGACTGCCCGGGAAGCAGTATCTTGCTGACAACCGATGCCGTCGAAAGCAGAATGATGCCGCACAGGATGGACGCGGGCAGCAGAAAACGCTGATCATCACCAATGAGCATCCGTGCGATATGCGGGCCGATAAGCCCGATGAAGCCGATGGTGCCCACAAAAGCGACGCTGGCCGAAGCAAGCAGGCTGCTGAGCACAATGGCCTGAAAACGGAGCCTTGCAACGGGAATTCCCAGGCTGACCGCGCGCGCTTCGCCAAGGCGCAGCGCCGTCAGCGCCCAGGCTTTGCGCACAAAAAACACACAGGAAAACACAAGTATTGCCGCAATAAAGGCAATCTCCGACATACCGGCACGGTCCAGGCTGCCCATGGTCCAGTATACAACGGCGGCAATGGCCGTGTCCGGGGCCAGATACTGAAGAAGCTGCAACAGCGCCGTAAAGGCAAAAACCAGTGTTGTACCCAACAGGATGACCACTTCTGTGCTCATGGCATGCTTGCGGCCCAGGCGTTCAATAAAAAGCACTGTCAGCATTGCCATAAAAAAAGCATTGGCCGGTATGGCAAATTTTGCCAGCGCCTCGGGAAGAAAGCTTGTACCCAGCACCATGCCCAGCGCTGCGCCAAAGCTTGCGGCTGCGGACAAACCAAGCGTAAACGGGCTTGCCAGCGGATTATTGAGCACGGTTTGCATCTGCATGCCCGCCACCGACAGCCCGGCCCCCACAACAACAGACACAAGCGTAACCGGCACGCGGATTTCCCAGGCAATGATCTCTACAAAGCCATAGTCGCCCTGCCCCAGCAACGCCTGAAGGATTGCCGAGGGCCGATAAGGCACGGCCCCTATAAACAGGTTTGCCAGGCAGCTTGCAACGGCCAGCAGCAGCAGAACTGCCGTCAGCGCGACCCGGCGTTTCACCAGCGCCGCATAGATCTGTTTTTCATCAGTTTCAGTCTTGGCAGGCAATTGTAACGTCATGGCGCAGGCTCCAGGGCGACCCAGTACCCGGATTGATAGGGAACCGGCAAAAAGCGTTGATGCAGTTGACGGAAGGTTTCTTCCGGGTCCAGAGCAGCAAAAACTTCGGGGTGAAGCCATTTCGCTATCTGCTGCAAGGCGATGAAGGCATAAGGGCTGTCATAAAAGCCATGCCAGAGGGCATAGGCCTTTCCGTTTCTTGCTGCATCCGAAGCGCGGTACGCCGGACGGCGCAACAGATTTTCAAGCTGTGCGCGGCCTTTGTTCACATCTGCTCCCGGGCCGAGGTCAACCCAACCGCCACTGGGGGCAGATAACGACCAGCCCGCACCAGTGAGCAGCACAGCATCAGGGTTGCAGGCGATCATCTGTTCCGGATGCAGCACGCCAAAGGTTCCGTAAATAAAGCGGCTCCCCAGGTTTTCACCTCCGGCGGCGGCCACAAGCTCGCCAAGGTTGGCGTTGCCGTAGCTCATGTAGCGGCCCGCATCAAAGCCCGCGGCCCGTTCCACCATAACAAGCGGCCGCGCACGCAGGCTTTGCAGCGGCTCAGTCACGCTGCGGATCTGGTCCTGACGGAACTGCAAAAACGCATTCACACGTTCCGGGCATGCAAATATCCGCCCCAGAATCCGCATGCTGTCGGCGGTATTGGCCGACATGGGGCTGCGAAAATCCAGAAAGATCACTGGAATGCCTGCCAGATCCATTTTTTCCATAAATCCGGAAGATTCCACCGAGCTTTTTGCGCCGAGGTTCAGAAAAATCACATCCGGAGCCAGTGAAATGGCTGTTTCGCTGTTGATGGATTCCGACGTTTTACCGGAAAATGTTTTTATACCGGCCATTTCCGGATAGTGCCGCAGGTATTGGGCGTACAGGTTCATGTCTCCGGTGCGGACATTATCGCCCCAGGCCACAACACCGGAAAACGGGCTTTCCGGGCGCACCAGAGGCAGGGCATAGGCAAATGCGCCGTCTCCCAGAACAATGCGGGCGGGCGGGATACGCACGAAAACACGCCGGCCCGCAACATCTGTTACCGTAACTGCTTCACCGGCACCGGCATACGCTCCGGCGGCATGGCACACGCACACAAACAGCAGGCACATGAGCGCACGGCGGGCGCGTTTGATGGCACAATGCATTGCAGTCAGCATGTTACCACCTGTAGGTCAGGGTAAGGGCAACAGTGCGCCGTTGCCCAGGGAAGCAGTAGTTCGCTGAAGAGCAGCTTGCTATATACTTTTCGTCTGTCAGGTTGCTGATATTCAAAGCAGCCGTTGCGCCTTCGAACGCCGGAGACAACGCCCCAAGATCGTAGCTGGCCGCCATGTCCACCAGCGTGGTGGCAGGAACCTGAAAGGAATTTTCAGGATTTCCCCAGGTGGCTCCCTGATAGCGCACCCCGCCCCCGACTTTCAGGCCTTCCAGCGGGCCTTCGTCAAAAAAGTAGTTTGCCCAGGCTGCGGCGCTGTGTTCGGGAGTTTGCGCCAGGGTTTTGTCCTGATATTTTGTATCCTTGGTCAGCACGTTATACAGATAGCTGTAGCTGGCCGATACGGAAAAATTGCCGAACAACGCAAAAGAAGCCTGCAAATCCACCCCTTGCGACCGGACTTCTCCTGCCTGGGTATTAAAGCCAAGGTGCGCGGCATCAGCCGTCTTCACATTGCTTTGCTCAAGGTTGAACACCGCGGCAGTCAGCAGCATGTTGAGGTCTTCGGGCTGATACTTGATGCCAAATTCGTACTGTCTGGTCTTCAAAGGCTTAAAGGCGCTGCCGTCATACCCGCTGCCCAGTACGGGAGAAAAGGCTGTGGCATAGCTTGCGTAGGGGGCAATACCATTCTCGAAAACATAGCTGATGCCGGTTCGCCAGCTCCATTCGCTGTCGGCCTGTGTGGTGTTGCGTCCCACGGGCGAATAGCTGTGAGTTGTTGCGTCAATTTTTGACCAGTCATGCCGCCCGTTGAGCGTCAAACGCCACTGGCCGTAAGCGATCTGATCCTGGAGGTAGACGCCCATGCGGGTAAAGTCCTGATATTCTTTCCAGGGGGCAGCGTAACTTGCGCTGAAATCAGGTTTGACATGTGGCCGGTAATGCGAGCTGTACGGATTGGTCAGCACCGGGGTAGAGCTGTAGTATTTTGACGTCAATGTACCCACGGCGTAATCGATACCCGCCAGCAGCGAGTGCCGCAGCGGGCCGGTATCAACCACGCCCTGCACAAAATTGTCCGTTGAAAACGCGCGCAGTGTTGCCGGGGCTATTTCATAGTACGATCGCAGCCAGGGCAGTCCGTCAATGACCTGATAGCCCATGACCGAACTGCGCCTGAGATCGGATTCCGCATACATATACCTTGAGTTGCTGCTGAAACTCCAGGCAGTATTGAATTTGTGCTTGAAAAATGAACTGACGGAATTCAGCGTGCGCGAAGAGTCTTCAAACGAAGCATCCGTATAATTCCTGTAGGCATCAATTTCGGGATAAGGGCTGTTATTCAGGCCCAGAACAACGGCGGGCAGCGTGCTGTAGTTCGTCAGCTCCGGCTCCTGCGAATACAGATACGAAACCGTCCACGAGGTGTCGTCTGTCGGCCTCCAGGTCAATGACGGCATCACCGAGAGGCGCTTGTGGCCGGTATCGTCAATCTGTCCGTTGGTATCCAGCCCGTTGGCCGTAAGGCGATAAAGCCAGTGACCGTCGTCGTCCAGCGGGCCGGTGCTGTCTATGCCGATCTGCTTGCGGCCATAACCTCCGTATTGCAAGCGTATCTCATGCGCGGACGTATCCTGGGGCATCTTGCTGACCTGGTTGACAATGCCCCCGCCGGTCCCCTGCCCGTAGATAAACGAGGATGGCCCACGCAACACCTCAACATTTTCAATCATATATGGATCAATCTGCGGAACCCAGGTTCCCGTATTGCTGATAACCCGCAGCCCGTCGAGATAATAGTCCGCGTCCACACCACGGATGCGGGTCATATCCACAAATTCGCCAAAAGCTCCATATTTTTCTGAAGTTGCGCCTGCCGTATAACGCAAGGCAGCGCTTGGCGAAGCGGGCTGCATCTCTTCCATCTGCTGGCGAGTGATGACAGAAACTGTTTGCGGTGTTTCCAGAATGGACGTTTCGGATTTGGTGCCGACGCTGGATTTTTTCGGCACATAGGCATCTTCCGGTGCAGCGAGCACAGATACTGCCTCAAGCTCGTACACTTTTCCCTTTTGGCGTGATTCAGCATGCGCAGGATCTTCCACATCGGCTGCAATGCAGGCAACAGGATAAAAAAGAAGCGCTGCAACAACTGCACAAACAAGTTGTGACGTGATCACGACACGTGCGATACTGCCTGTAAACAGTTTCTTTCGGCATTTGCCAAAGAAAATAGATACATGTTCTGGAGCCAAGCCGATCTCCTGCATGGTTTCATAAAAAATTATGGATGATTGCCATGACTTGACCTTCTATAGACCGGCGGTCGGTTTGTCAATTTAAATTTGACTGTCAATTTCAAAAAAACATTCCTGATGAGCACATATCCAGCTAATCCAGCCGGTAAGGTGTTTCCTTTAAACGAAAAAACGGCGAACTGCCGAAAAAGCAGCTCACCGTTTTCCTACCCTGCGACGAAAAGACCGTCTGAAAATTACTGCCTATGAACATGGCAGATTACTTAATCTGCCTCTAGCTGCGTCTGAAAAAGGCCCGATGGAAGCGACAGCGTCCTTATCTTTTAGATCCAATTTTTTCAGCATGGCGCTACGCGGCAGGCACTCCCCGTGCGGGTCCGTCTTCCGCCAAAGCGCCCCAGCGCAATTCCGCAGTAGCATTCACCAGCTCCCCCTGCTCCATCCCAATGGCCTCTGCAAGCAGAAGTATCGTCGTAAAGCGCGGCTCACTTCTGTCATGCTCAAGATTGTTCAGGTAACGGGTGCTGCGCTCCATGCACCTTAACAGCGCGTCAAGCGCCCAGCCGCCTGCTGCAACAGCCGCAGATTTTCGTTGACTCTGACCAGCAGCACAACACATCAGCCCCCCCCTGAACGCGCCAGAACACCTTTTTTCCAGACGCAAAAACGGCGAGCTACTTATGCAGTAACTCGCCGTTCTTATTGGCTTGTGGCGGAGAGGGAGAGATTTGAACTCTCGATACAGGTTTAAGCCCGTATACTCGCTTAGCAGGCGAGCTCCTTCGGCCGACTCGGACACCTCTCCACGTGCAACAGGCGCAGCAGCGCCCAGAATGCAGAAGCGCAATCTAGCTTAGTACGGCATACCTGTCAAGAGAATGAACATTTTTGTTCCACATTCAAGCAGGCCGCCTTGCCGCTGTACGAATCGCACATGCAGCATGCTTTCTCGCCCGGCAAGCATCCGCAAGAGCCGCACGCAAGCATAGCACAATCCGCAGCGGCTGTTTCCACCGCACGCCCCCGCTGCCCCCGGCGCGGCCGCAACCATGCCCTGCCCCCTTTCTGGCGCAAAAAATCTGGTTGCAAGGTGCACACGACCACCCCGCGCACGGCGTATTTCCCTGCCGAAACAGCCGCACGTTGACCCTTGCCGCTGGTTGGCGTAATTTGGGAGTTTACATTATCGCCAGGAGCAATGGAGCGCATTATGGCCCCCGAAACAAAATCCACAGTCCCCTCCCCCGCAGCGCCCGCAGCAGGTTCACCCAATTCTTCCAGCGCCACTGCGGCGGAGTCTGCAAGCAAGCCCGGAGTGGACTTTATCCGGGCGCGCATTATGGAAGACAACGCCACCGGCCGTTACGACGGCAAGGTTCATACGCGCTTTCCTCCTGAGCCTAACGGATACCTGCACCTGGGCCACGCCAAATCCATCTGCCTGAACTTCGGCGTTGCTAATGAATTCAGCGGGTTGTGCAATCTGCGCTTTGACGACACCAATCCCACCAGAGAAGAACAGGAATACGTCGACTCCATCCGCGAAGACGTCCACTGGCTTGGCGGCGACTGGCAGGATAGAGAATTTTACGCTTCCAACTATTTTGGCCAGTTGTACGACTATGCCGAACAGCTTATCAAAATGGGCAAAGCCTATGTGGACGACCTTTCGGCTGAAGAAATCCGTGAGCATCGCGGCACGCTTACCGAACCCGGCCGCGAAAGCCCCTGGCGCAACCGCAGCGTGGAAGAAAACCTCGACCTCTTCCGCCGCATGCGTGCCGGAGAATTTGCCGATGGCGAACGGGTGCTGCGCGCCAAGATCAACATGGCTTCGCCCAACCTTGTCATGCGGGACCCGACAATCTACCGCATCCGGCATGCCGAGCACCACCGCACGGGCAACGAATGGTGCATCTACCCCATGTACGACTTCACCCATTGCCTGTCGGATTCCATTGAAGGCATCACCCATTCACTCTGCACCCTGGAGTTCGTGAACAACCGCGAGCTGTACGACTGGGTTCTCGATACCCTCGGGGTCTACCACCCCCAGCAGATTGAATTCGCCCGCCTCAACCTTACCTATACCGTGCTCTCCAAACGCAAGCTCATCCAGCTTGTCAAGGAAGGCCATGTACAGGGATGGGACGACCCGCGTATGCCCACACTCAGCGGGCTGCGCCGCCGGGGCGTGCCGTCTGAAGCCCTGCGCGAATTCTGCTCCCGCATCGGCCTCGCGCGGGCCGATTCCACCGTGGAATACTCCATGCTGGAATTCTGCGTGCGCGAACATCTGAACGCCCATGCCGCACGCGTCATGGCGGTGCTGGACCCGATCAAGGTAGTTATCGAAAACTATCCCGAAGGGCAGGTGGAAGAATTTGACATGCCCTTCCATCCGGAAGACGAAAGCTATGGCAACCGCAAAGTTCCCTTCTCGCGCGAGATATACATCGAGCGTGACGACTTCCGCCTGGACCCGCCGAAAAAATATCACCGCCTGGCCCCCGGTGCGGAAGTACGCCTGCGCTACGCATACTTTATCACCTGCCGCGAAGCCGTACTGGATGAAAACGGCAATGTAACGGAGCTGCGCTGCGTGTACGATCCTGAAAGCCGTGGCGGCCAAAGCCCGGACGGCCGCAAGGTCAAAGGAACTATTCACTGGGTTTCGGCCGCGCATGCGCTTCCGGCAGAGGTACGCCTGTACGAGCAGCTCTTCAGTGTAGAAAACCCCAATGCGGCTCCCGAAGGCCAGTCCTTTCTGGACTATATCAATCCCCAGTCCCTCACGGTTGTTGAGGGCCTGCTTGAACCGGCCCTTGCGGAGCTTGCCGTGGGGCAGAAAGTGCAGTTCGAACGCCTTGGCTACTTCTGTAAGGATATAGACAGCACTGCGGAGCGCCCGGTCTTCAACCGCACAGCAACCCTGCGCGACACCTGGGCCAAACTTGATAAAAAAGGATAAGGCCACAGCCCAACTGTGACTTCACGGCAAAAGCTGGCCCGGGGCGGCATACCCGGCGTGGCCCCCGCCGCCGCACTTGCCGAAAACAGCATTGAAAAATGACACTTACGCCCGATCCGACCTGTTCTTCAGGACAAACGGACCGGCCGCAAATTTCATGCTTGACAGCCGCAGCATCTGTATATATATTGCGCGTCTCAATGGGTCGTTAACTCAGCAGGTAGAGTATCTGCCTTTTAAGCAGAGAGTCGCAGGTTCGAACCCCGCACGACCCACCAAGAAAATCAAAGGCTTATGACTAAACGTCATAAGCCTTTTTTTGTTAGGGACTACAACTAGGGACTACAAAATACATTTTTCTATTGAGCTTTCAAAAATAAAATTAACAATTATAGTATGTTATGACTTGAAGCCCATTTAAAAAAATGCAATCATATTGCGAGTCTCCGCAATTCATTGCAATCAGTGCAATTGCCTCCTTCCCCTCATGCCCTATACGCAGCAACGGTTCCAGCCCCCCATTGCGACTCTTTTTTTGCAAACTTTTGACAGCAATGGCCCCCAGGAATTGGTCAGCCCCTGTCTATTGGGCAGAGACTAACCAATCCTGGACTAACCAATCCTGTGGGGGTTTATTTTTCCACCCTGCTGGGGCATTTCTGTAAACAAGCATGGGCTGTTACTTCACGCCAGAATGGCATCAGCCGTTTCAGCGGGCGGCGGCACAGCACCGGGCTGACATGGCCATGGGGGGCCGTATTCAGTGCCGTGCCGCCCCTTCCCGCAGGACCATAACGGCAAATCGTGCGCAAATGGCGTACTAGCTGCCGCATGGCCTGCGCAAAGCGGAGCAGTTATTTTTTGCACATTTCTTCCAGGAACGGAATCACCTGCTTTTTGCGGCTCATGACACCGGGCAGCCAGGCGGACGAGTCCTTGAATTCAACCTTGAAAACCGCGTCCGGAAGAGCGGGATCATCGCTGATTGCCAGCATTTCCGTGCCTTGCTTGCTGATGTCGGTAAGCATAAGGAAGATGCTGTTCAGTTTCGTTTCTTCTTTGATCAGGGCCA
Organism: Desulfovibrio sp.; assembly: GCF_019424165.1. Lineage (GTDB taxonomy): Bacteria > Desulfobacterota > Desulfovibrionia > Desulfovibrionales > Desulfovibrionaceae > Desulfovibrio. The sequence goes on from NZ_JAHZAA010000006.1 coordinate 82,185, forward strand.
TGGCAGCCAGCAGATCTTTTTTCTTGCCCGCCAGCATATCCAGAGAGAGCACCTCAAGCTGCCCCACGCCAACTGGCGTACCGCTCATTTCAAATTTTTTGTAGTCGCGGAGCACCAGTTCGCGGGGCGATACGCCATCCAGCGCAGACTTGGCCTTGAAAAGATCGTGGGCCAGAGCCTGCTGGTCTTTTACTCCCGCAATTTTGGCCAGCGCGTTGCCAGCGGCCTTGTCACGCGCTGTCGTGGTGACAGACTGATACATGACCGTATCGGAAAGTATGGCGCACAGCATGCCACCAGCGAGATTTTGGGGAATGCTCACCTTATAAAATTGCATCATTTCATACAGTACGGTGTTGGCGCTACCGAGCGGCAGCAGCCACGCCTCCAGCGGGGAGCCGGTGCTCAGGCCGCCAAGCTTGTGATGGTCGGCGATAAAAACCAGAGAAGCGTCTTTAAGATCGTCCGGCCCCTGCGCGGCATCGTTGAAATCCACAAGCCCCACGGCCTTGCCCGCCACAGGTCCAAGCATTGCGGGCATGGGAAGCCCGAATTTTTTGAGTCCAAATTCTGTTTCAGGGTTCGCCTTGCCTTGCGCCATGGCAATTGCCGGGCGGCCCGTTTCAGTAAGCAGATGACTTGCTGCTAACGCCCCAACAATACTATCTGTATCTGGATTTTTATGCCCGAACACAAGAATGGATTCAGGCGAGGCCGCCGCCGCGAAACAGGATGGAAATGCCAAGGCCGCTACCAGCATGGTCACACCCAGGCAGCTTACACATTTTCTTAACAATGGAATAATTTTTTTCATCATGCTACCAGTCTCCTCAATTGACTACACCGTTAAAACAGGTTCGTGCGTCGCGGAGCACATGTTCCAGTGTTCGTTGCCGCACGCCCAATCTTTGCATAATGAGCGCGGCTGCTGGCAACATATCTTCCGAGGCACACACAAATAAAACAATACAAAAATACTGTTCCGCGCTTCAGCGCTAAAAACATTTCACAATAAAACAGTATATAAAAAATACCTTCCGTCAATGAATTCAAAATCACAATTCTTTATCATTACAATAGTTATAATTTATAAATTTTGCCTGCCAGGTGATATTGTCATGAGACTGGAGCCATAAAAAATGTACCTGATAGAAATCGCGGCCAGAAATAATGCGGTATTCTCCGCATATCTGGTCGCGATCCCTCGCCATCGCTTCAAATGAAGGAAAGCGCTTTCCACCAGGCGCCGCTCTTCATAAAATTCTTTGCCGTACCCTTGCGGTTCTTTTCTGTTCTTCTTTGGCGGGCTTTCGCGCTCATTGCCGCCTTTACAACACAAAGACCTCCCTCACCGCCAAGCGTCGCTACAGATTTTCAAAGGCCATAGTTTTCAGGCCCTGCGCAGGCGCTGTCCGGCCTATTGCTTCGCAAGCATATGACCGCACAAAAAGTTGGCCGGCCCCCCCTCGCGTGAAAAGGGGAACCGGCCGCTGGAGGAGATACGCCATCAGCTTACGGGGCTGTGCAAGCACATGTAAACTTGCTGGCGGGATTCCCCATGCGCATGGTCATGGGAAACATTGGCGTGTAGACAGCAAGGCTAACAAAGCAAAGCTATTGCATCTCCTGCCAGAAAGGAATTTTCTCCAGACTATGCCGCAAGCTGGTCAGGCTTTGAGGTGGCCCGTTGGGCTATATGATCCTTCAGGTCAGATTCACCCAAAATCATATACGTGCGCTCTTCTTCAGAAATGGCGTGTACAGCTTTGTATCGCACGATGTAGAAGAAAACACCCAGGATAAACCAGGCAACCAGCACATGCCACGATTCGGGTCCGATGCACGCTGGCGACATGGGCAGCGTCAGCAAGGCCAGGCAGATCAAAGAAGCCAGGCAGCCAAGTATCCCGCTTATATTACAATTATCTTTCTGCTTGCGCATGATTACAAAGGCGGACGCCGAAGCAAAAAAGTAGGCCACGATAGTGCCGATTGAAGACATATCCACAACCCAGGACAAAACTTCACGGCCGAAGAAGGGCGCAATCGCCACAACAACAAGAGTAAAGTTGAGCGCATTATGCGGGGTCTTGTACTTTTTGTGCAGTGAGGAGAACCACACTGGCAAAATGTGGGCGCGCCCCATGCTGAACATAAGCCTTGAACTGGCGATGAAAAAGCCGTTAATACCGGTCAGAATGGCTGAAAGCACCGCAAGCGCAAGCACGATACTGCCGACCTTGCCCAGTGAAAGGCTGACGGTATATCCCGTGTGCCATACGGGGTTAAGTGCCAGCAGCTCCTGGTAGGGGATAACGGCCGCCACGGCCAGGGTGATGATACTGTAGGTGACGATGCCACACACAATGGACAAAATCATGAGCCGTACGCCCGTTTTTGCGGAAAAATTAAATTCCTCCGCAGCCTGCGGGATAGTGTCAAAGCCCACAAAAAGCCAGGGGGCAATAGCAGTGACCGCTGCTATGGAGGCAATGACTGACTTGTCCTGCGCAAACCACGGTTCGATATTCTGCCATTGGCTTGTTGGCGACACGACAGCGCCCACAAGAAGGGCAAGCACGCCGATAGCCAATATCACCGCAAGCACAACCTGGACTTTACTTACAATGTCTGCACCTCTGTAATTGAGATACCAGAACAGCGCCAACACAGCTTCCAGAAATAATAGCTCACCGAAATATATTTTCCATTCAGCAATACTATACATATACCCCAGTTCCAGAACACCGGGGATGAGAAAACGCGTCAACAACACGATGGCAGTGCCGTTGAGGGCGATGATGCACAGGTATCCCAAAAGCAACGCCCACCCGCCAACAAAGGCCAGGCCAGGCCCGAATGCAGCATAGGCAAAAGCAAAAACACCTCCAGCCACAGGGTAAAGCCCCACAACTTTACCGTAACTCACCGCTATAAACATGAGCAGCAGGCCCCCGCATACAAAACCTATGCAGGCACCGATCGGCCCAGACCCCGGCAAAAACCGTAAACCGGGCATAATGAAGGCTCCCCATCCGATAATCGCGCCGAATGCTAACGCCCATATGGACAACGGGGACATATTTTTTTCCAAGACCGGTCGGGATTCATGAACTTGTGACATACAACAGTTCTCCTCGGTTTTGGCACCTTCCGTGGCGCTTCAGGCAATAAAATTGCTGGCATAAAAATTGTGGAGCACAAAAAATCGCCAAATCTGAAATATGAATAAATTTGCCTCGATAACCGGAAGGGCGCGCCCGGGTGATACCCGGACGCGCCCTTTTTCTGACTATTTGTTGAAGTGCGCCTTGTCGAGATGCTCGTACTTGGGCAGGAACCTGGTCGGCAAGGCCAGGGCGTCCCTACGGAAGGGAGGCGCAAGGCGCGTGCCGTCGGTCATGATTTCGATAACCGCGGGGCGCCGGTTCTTTCTGGCCGTATCCAGAGCTTCGGCCAGGTCCTTCTGCGTATTGACGGTATAGCCGTCAGCACCCATGGCCTCGCCTATCTTGGCGTAGGACTTGGACCAGATGTCCGCGCCCACAAAGCGGTTATTGTAAAAGTCCACCTGGTTTTTCTTTTCAGCGCACCAGGCTCCGTTATTGTACACGGTGGCAATAACCGGCAGGTTGTACTGGCAGGCGGTAGGCACTTCAAAAAGGCTCATGCCCCACGCGCCGTCGCCCACAATGGCCACGGTAAGGTCTTCGGGGCAGGCCAGTTGAGCGCCCAGGGCGGCCTGATAGGCAAAGCCCGTGTTGCCGAAGGTCAGGGTTGCCACATGGCGCTTGGTCTTCTTGAAGCGCAGGTAGCTGTTGGCGGTGGAAGACGTATTGCCGATGTCGGTAGTGGCAATGGCGTCGTGATCCGTAATGAACTTGCCCACCACTTCCAGAGCCTTGCGCGGGTGCATGCGCCCGGCTTCCACAGGCTCATCGGCGATCAGCGCAATTTCCTTGTACCAGTTTTCCAGTTCGTCCTTCACCAGGTTGTGCACAGGGGTGAGGTCCTTCTTGGCAGGCACGGCTTCACGCAGACGGGCGAACAACTCTTCCGAGGCGTCCTTGGCATCGGCACACAGGCCCACGGCAACGGGGTGCGTCTTGGCGATATGACGGGGGTTGATATCAATCTGTACGATCTTTGCGGTCTTGGGGAAATAGTTGATGTCATACTGCGGCAGCGTGCCAAAGTAGGACAGCCTGGTTCCCACGGCCAGGATAACGTCGGCCTTCTGCAGGATGCGCATGGCGGCCTTGGAGCCCATGTAGCCGATGGGGCCGGTCCACAGCGGATGATCGCAGGGGAAGGCATCATTGTGCAGATAGGTGGTGGCCACAGGTGCGCCCAGATATTCGGCCATGTCCTTGAGGGTTTCCATGCAGCCGGAGTCCACCACGCCGCGGCCTGAAATGATGACCGGATTCTTGGCGTTTTTCAGCACTTCCACGGCGGCGGCAAAGTGTTCGGGGTTGCCGATGCCGCCGGGCGCGACGCGGTACTGGGAAGGATGCAGGATGTCTTCATCCAGTTCACCGTAGAAATAGTCGCGGGGGATGTCCACAAGCACGGGACCGCGCTCGGCATAGGCAATACGGAAGGCCGTGCGCAGGATGTCGGCGGCGCGTTTGGGATGCGGCACGCGCAGCGAAGCCTTGGTAATGGGCTTGAACAGGTTCCATGTGTCGCATTCCTGAAAGCCGTCCCAGCCCACAGAGATGCTGCCGGCGCTGGGCGAGATGACCACCATGGGAGAGTGCGCCATATTGGCGGTAGCCACGGCCGTCACATAGTTGGTGATGCCGGGGCCGTTCTGCCCGATAACAACGCCCGCCCTGCCGGTAAGGCGGCTGTAAGCATCTTCCATATGCCCGGCGGTCTGCTCATGGCGCACCGAGATAAAATCAATCCCCGCAGCGGGGAACAAGTCCAGCATGTCCATGAAGGCGGAACCAAGGATACCGCTTACATGGTTTACTCCTTCCTGTACCAGAACTTCTGTCATGGCTTCACTGGGCGTCATCTTGGGCATGTTATCCTCCGATACAATGCATGATAGGTTTCGTTACCGCTGCCCGCGTATCCGGCGTCTTGTCATGTTTTACGGACTTGTGGCCCGTGGATTGCAAAGTCATGTGGGCTTTGCCAAAAACTGCCTGTAACGTGGGGCTGCCTGTGCACCGCCTAAGCTTGTATCTGAGTAATACAAGAAGCGTTCCAGAGTGCCGAGATGGTTAACATATTTTAAACATTGACATTATCATTGCGATCTCGGCATAATGGCAATGCAATATCGCCTTATTAAGCATATCACCATCCTGAGGTGATGCAGCATTGCATCACCTGCGTAAAAATGGAAAGGGCGCATATGAACAAACGCATATATGACA
>NZ_JAHZAA010000006.1:87587-91519 GCF_019424165.1 Desulfovibrio sp.
ATCTGCTCAATTTAATACCATCCAGTAGCTGTGCTCTTGTTTGCAGTGATAAACAATGGACTATTGAAGCATGTAGTCATTCGTATCACTTACTTACGCAGAAAATAAGCAATGACTTATCAGGCAGTAAAGAAGGTGCCCCCTCAACACAAGACAGTAATAATTCTTTTTTAAGAACACTTGAGCTATATTGCAGCCACGAATTGTCCAAAAAGGTGCAAGCAAGCGAACCGGATGTCCCCACGGACATCAGCCTGCCCTGCGGCAAATGGACGCTCTGCTGGAAGTGGCTGAACAGCGAAGACTCCCACCCCGGGAGAAACAGGCGCAGATTTGTTCTGCTGCATGAAAACAACGCGGCAGACGCCCAGCCCGACGTGCACCTCCTGTATCAGGAACTGCACGCCATCATGGACTCCATGTATGACGGCATGTGGATTATTGACAGCAACGGCACAACCCTGCACGTCAACAAGGCCATGAAGCGCATCGCCAACATTGAACCTGAAGAAATGATCGGCAAGTCTGTCACCATTCCCGTGCTGGAAGGCAAATTTTCTGCGGCGGTAACACTGGAAGCCCTTGCACAAAGAAAGATCGTCACCAGATTCGACGACTATCCCAACGGAACCCGCTGCCTTAATACAAGTACACCCATTTTTGATCAACAGGGTAACATCTGGCGCGTGGTGGCCTGCATCCGCGACCTCACCGAGCTTGAAACCCTGCAACGGCGGCTGGCGGATGCCGAGCGAACCGCTTTTTTGCGCCAAGCCGAAGCAGCAGCCCTGCAACACAGCAGCGAAAAAAAATTCGTTGCTACGGGTAAGGTCATGCGGCGCTGCGTATCCGAACTTGAAAAAGCGGCCAGGGCGCCCTCGGGCATTCTTATTCTTGGCGAAACCGGCACAGGAAAAACCTATGCCGCGTCCTACATACACCAGAAAAGCCCACGTGCCGGCGGGCCGTTCATTTCTGTCAACTGTGCGGCCATACCCCCGACGCTCATTGAGTCGGAACTGTTCGGCTATGAAAAAGGGGCCTTTACCGGAGCCAGCCGCTCGGGCAAAAAAGGATATTTCGGCCTGGCCGACAAAGGAACCCTGCTGCTGGACGAAATAGGCGAACTGCCCCTGAGCATGCAGGCAAAGATCCTGCATGTGCTTGATGGACAGGGATTTCGCAAGATCGGCGGCGAAAAGGAACTGAGTGTGGATGTGCGCATCATCGCCGCCACCAACAGGCCACTGGACCAGCTTGTAAACAGCGGCCTGTTCAGGGCCGACCTGTATTACCGCCTGCGCGTGCTGAGCATAAACATGCCGCCCCTGCGGGAACATCCCGAAGACATCCCCTCTCTCATGATGACCTTTCTGGACAAGGCCTGCACCCGCTACAACACCATAAAAACATTTTCGCCCAGCGTTATTGACTGCTTCAGCAAGCACTCCTGGCCGGGCAATGTGCGCGAACTGCGCGCAGCGGTGGACTTTCTGGCAGCCATGACCGAAAGCAGCGTCATATCCATGCGCGACCTGCCCGCCTACCTGCTCGGTGATCTGCCCGGCATCTGCGAAGACGAAGAGGATGAGTCCCTGCCCGGTCAGGCCGATGCAAATCTTTCTTTCAGGGAAGCCGTTGAAAATCTGGAGCGCTCCCTCATCAGCGAAGCCCTGAAAGCTACGGGCAGCACCTACAAGGCGGCTGCCAGGCTTGGCATCAGCCAGTCCACTGTGGTGCGCAAGGCCAAGCAATTGCGCATTCCCGTCACCGAGAAAAAAAGAAGCTGACCCCCCATAAAATACAGGGACCGCCCAGAATATTTTCTGAAGCGGTCCCTGATGGTTTGCCCGGCCGTCCTCTGCGGGTTACCCGATGCCTACCGGCAGGCTCACTAATGCCGGAGGGCAGACAGGCTGCCGCCGTGAATCAACCCGGCAAACTGCGCGCTAGCCCAGAACTTCGGTTATGGACTCGCGCAGCGCCTTGAGAATGGTATCGATCTGGTCCTTGGTCACGATATAGGCCGGAGCCACGTTAACGATATTGTTTCGGCCCACAAAGCTACGGTTTGTTCTGCCCACAAGCACGCCGCGCTTGGCCATGGCGCCGCAAACCGCGATGACCCTTTCTTCTTCAAGAGGCGTTTTTGAAGCCTTGTCCACAACAAATTCAATGCCCTGCAAAAGGCCCTTGCCGCGCACATCGCCTACATTGCTGTGCGAAAGCAGTTCCTGCAACCCCTGCTGCAGGTAGTCGCCCATGGCCACAACGTTATCCAGCAAATTTTCTTCTTCAATGATCTTGATATTTTCAAGGGCCGCAGCCGGGGCGGCAAGGCAGCCACCGAAGGTGCTGATATCGCGAAAATACGAGAGCTTGTCGGTGGTATTCTGCAGGGCCGCAAACACTTCTTCGGTGGTCACGGTGCAGGAAATGGGCATGTAGGCGCTGGCAACACCCTTGGCCATGGTCACAATGTCGGGCTGGATATTGAAGTGTTGGTAGCCGAACCATTTGCCCGTTCTGCCAAGACCGCAGACCACTTCATCCATAATGATCAGGATGCCGTATTTCTTGCATATTTCAGCAATGGTTTCATAGTACCCTTCCGGAGGCACGATGATGCCGCCGCCAGCCGTAATCGGTTCCAGAATAACGGCGCCCACTGTATCGGGGCCTTCCTTCAGCACCACGGCTTCCAGTTCGCGGGCAAACTTTTCGCCCAGGTTTTTCGTGCCTTCAGGATAGGGTGAACGGTAGGCCAGGCAAGCGGGAAATTCCACAAAACCGGGAGTAAAGGGGCCATACTGCTCACGGCGCTCTTCCTGACCGCAGGCGCTCAGGGTGCTGATGGTGGTGCCGTGGTAGTCGCGGTCGCGATAAATAATTTTATATTTTTTGCCGCCGTGCTTGAGGTGGGAAATCTGGCGCACCATCTTGAAGGCCTTTTCATTGGCCTCTGAACCGCTGCTGGAAATATATACGCGGGAAAGGCCCGGCATGTGCGAAAGCAGCTTTTCAGAAAAATCAATGGCAGGCTGGGAGCCGCAACTGGCCGCATAAAAAGGCAGCTTTTTCATCTGCTCGGCGGCGGCATTGGCGATACGGTCACGGCCGTAGCCCACGTTCACGCACCAGACGCCGCCGGAGGTGGCATCCAGATATTCTTTGCCGGTAATATCCTTGAGGTACAGCGCCTTACCCTCTACCGCTATCATAGGGGCATTGCCCTGATGCAGCATCAGATGATGCCATACGTTTTTTATATCCCCGCTGACATATTCACTTGTGTTCTTTGCTGACATGGAAGTTCACTCCTTAAAAATGTTGGACTGCGGCCATAAACAGCTCTGAAATCAAAATCCCATAGTTCAACAAAACATTCTGCGCATCCGACAAGGGCTGGTCTGGCGACAAAAAAGCTTCACGGCTCTTTCAGCAGACATATTCCACACCCTCCTTGCTGGCGACTGCCACTTGCTTGATTCAGACCGCGCGTATTGCAAGCCCTGCCCGGCTTGTTGCCTTAATAAAAGGCAATAAACATGCCATACCGGCAACAGCGCTGAATTAAAGAATGTTTTCACAGAGCACTCCCAAAACAATGCAAAAGAGACTTGTATTTCCGCGTGAGTCGTAAAGGAAAGAGTCACACGTTGCGTGAAAAAATGAAAACCGGGCGCTCTCTCTGTAGGAAAGAGCGCCCGGAGCTGCTGCGCATAAAAAACGCGATTGCGGGCTGTGTCTCAACTGCGTGCCGGGGCCAGAGTGGGGTTGGGCCTCAAGGACATTCAGAGACATGCGTTTTTACGGAGACCGCGCAGAGCATTGTACTTTCTCACAAACAACAGGCAGCGTCGGGGCTATGCCTGCCCGCCCTGCGCATAGGCCAGCAGTTTGTCAAAGGTCTTGCCGGCATCGCCGGTCAT
>NZ_JAHZAA010000060.1:0-2862 GCF_019424165.1 Desulfovibrio sp.
GAATATCTGGTAACCATTCCGCCCTCTGAAGACAGGCGTAGCTACGGTGGTGAAGGCTATAACGCTGCCACAAACACGTGGACCAAAGAACCTACCAAATTTTATGACGACCCCATCACGGGGACCAACAAACAGGCTGGCGTGCTCATGAGCGGCGTCATGATCTTTGACGCCAGCGGGCAGCTCGTCAACCAGACGGCGTACAGCTACGGCGCAACGGAAACACCGACAGCAAATAACCAGGTGGCTGTCAATCCGTCTGAAAAGTCTTCGTGGCAGCCCACCAGAACGTCCAGTAACGGCCTGCCCGTTTTTTCGGCAAACTTCAGCGGACAGCCTCTGGCAAACAGCGTAAGCGAAACCATGCAGACCAGCGTGGGTGGCACTCCTGTGAGTCAGGTGCAGAACTATATTACCGAGCTGGATTTCGGCCTCAAGAACATCGGCAACCCGGCATGGAACAACCCCACCGCCACTGCCGTGAAGACCAACAGTCTCGGGCAGCCCATTGATACCGGCGGCAATGCCCTGGGTATGGACAAGTACGGCTACTACTATCTCGGCGCTCCCGATCCGGGCTCTTACGGAACCACAACGCCGGTCGGCGGCGGTGCGGACGTGCCGGTCTATGCTGACGCCACAGGCTATTATTATAATAATGGCGCCAATAAAGTTTATGGCTCAGCTTCAGTTAACGGAACAACTGTTGAAGCAATGAGCAACGGCAGCAGTTATTACTTTATCGATGCTGCCAACGGCAACGCCAATTGCTACAACACAACCGTTGTCGGCGGCAATACAGTGCCTGCGTATCAGGACAGCTATGGATATTACCATATCGGCGCAAACGGGCCGGTGTATGGACAGACTCCTGGCGGTGTTGACGTGCTGCACGATAGCGGCGGCTACTATCTGGACGACGGCACGGTGCCGCATAACTACATCACCACCAGTGACTTTACAGCCATAACGGCTACGGCCTTCAAGCCCACAGCCTACACGGCTCCCACGGATGCCTCGCGTCCCGTCGCAGATACAGAAACAGCGAACAGCAGCCTGGCCAGCCTGACAACCATGTCCCGGGTCAGCGGCACTTCGCCTACGGGTGTACCGGTCTTTGAAAATGTCATCAACTATGGCACAACCGTACCAACCATGACAGCCGTGGAACGCCAGGAATATGCCAGTGTGGCCAATACGACCTCGTATACCGTACAAAACCGCACTCAGGACGGATATGCCTCCGGAACGTTGAGCAACGTGAATATTGATAACGGTGGCGTGGTTTACGGGATATACTCCAACGGCAAGACCATTCCGCTCTATCAGATCGCCCTGTATGACTTTCAGAACCATCAGGGGCTGTATCGCGAAGGTGGCAACCTTTTCTCTGCCACCAACGATTCGGGTGAGCCTCAGTTGGGTGTGGCGGGTGATAACGGCTTCGGTAAAACCAAGGCCTATAACATCGAACAATCGAACGTGGATATGACCACGGAATTCGTGCAGATGATTTCGACACAACGCGGATTCCAGGCAAACTCCAAGGGCATAACCACGGTGGACACCATGCTTGAAACTGTTATTGGCATGAAGAGATAGCAAGAATAGTCATCTGAAAGGCCGGAGAACCGGATCCTGGCGCAAGCAACGGTCCAGGTCCTCCACAGCGTTGGGGATAGCGCTGCCCTTTCTCTCCGTGCAAGGCGTCGGCCATATTATGGCTGACGCCTTTTTCATTTTGGAGCATATGGCACAGCCACGGACCCACTATCAGTATTTACGCTGCTCAGGGTTTCAACGGCTGTCGGCCCTTAGTGCGATTGTGCTGGGCATGTCAGGAAAAACTGCCCCCAAAGCCCCGCCTTTCCTGCACTACGAAGTGAACAACGCATCATACATGCACACAACCAACACAAATTCTTCGTACTAATTAAAAAAACTTAAAAATCTTCTTGACAACTCACCCACTTTTCACATAAAAGATCACTTCACAGAGCGTCCCCATCGTCTAGCCGGCCCAGGACAACGGCCTTTCACGCCGTCGACAGGGGTTCAAATCCCCTTGGGGACGCCAAGTAAAATCAAGCACTTACATGAAAATGTGGGTGCTTTTTTTAATGTTACCGCCAATATTACCCCAATTATGTTACCCTAATGTTACCGGATCGGTTTTTCGAGCCGTCGACTTCAGAGGAAAGGGGTAACATTTTTTCGGGCAATGTTACCCCTGATGTTACCGCCTACCTCCAGAAGATGGCGATCCCGCATTCGGTGTCGATTGTCCAGATATCCCCGTTCAGTTCCGCGTCCCGGCTCCAACTGGCGAAGTCGAAATAGTTCCGCAAGGATTCCGGCACCTCGGCCAGCATCCCGGTATCGTCCGCGTATTCCTCCGCCCAGGCGGCAAGGCTATCATGCGTTCCAGCATAGTGATCCTGGAACTCTTCTACGGCCTCTTCTGCGTCCATGCCTTCATAATCGACGTATGCGGCAAAAGCTACGGCATCCAGGCAGTTCAGGGCGGCAACGGCTACAACGTCGTGATTTTCAGCGGTATTCAGCATTTCGGTTCTCCTGTCTTGTTTTTCAACTAATGTTCCCCCGGCAGGGGGAGGGGCCTCTCGCTTTTGGCGAGGCCCCGGCCAATGTCGGGGGAACATCTTCAGAAGATCGGCGGAAAGCCTACCGCCATGCCTTGCCTGGAACGCGGATTTCCGCGCTATTCCTGGAATGGAAGGGTCTGCCGCCATGACAAAAAGAAGCCCGCACGAAGGCGGGCTGAGGCTTTGGCGGGGCGGTTGCGCGATCACGCGCACCCCGGAAAGTAGGGAATTAAAGCGGTCTAGGGCCTGACGCCTC
>NZ_JAHZAA010000060.1:2872-5815 GCF_019424165.1 Desulfovibrio sp.
AAGCCGATCAATAGACTCCTTGCACCAAGGAATAACAACTTGGCTGACATAATCAGCATCAATTTTTGCGTTGGCGACTTGTACACCACTTAGCATGGTAATAGGGATTGACCAGACTTCACCTTTGTTGACCGCAGACAACTTACCAAAGCCTGACGTCTTATCACCCTGTAAATTCAAGAGAAATTTATTGGACTCTTTTTGATCTGTCGTTGGCGTCCAATAAGATTCCGTCTTTGTCGAGTTATACCCAAGAAAAATTAACATCCGAGCCTTGCTTCGAGGAGTTCCTGTAAAACGCATCCAGTTAGAACCTTTCTGCGTTCTAAAAAGATAAACTTCATTCGGAGTAATAATTGTTCCCAGGCTAATAGCCGTGGCGTCAGCGAGTTCCATCTCCCCCCCCTTAAATTGCCGTAACACGTTGCAGAGAGATGTCCATTTTCACGGGAACGCCGGGAATGCTGCCCTGTCCGCGTATCTTGTCGCCTTCCACCGTTCCAGTAATGGTCAACTCATTTCCGCCGCCGCCCATGTTGTACCCGCCTTGCGTATGCTGAACGCGGGTCAGTTTTGCCGAAAGCGTTGCGCCGGAAACCGTGTATGTTCCATAAAACGCATGGGTCGTGTCGCCGCCGTAGATTTTCCCGTTGTCCATGAACACAATGCCTTCGCTCCTGTCCCCCGGAACACTGTAAACCGCCTTATAAAGTCCGTTCATTCGCCGCGCTCCTTGTATAGAGTTTTTTTAGAGTTATGCACTCGGCGATATCAGCCAACGCAACGGAGAGAATGTTTTGCATATCATCGCGTAATAACGGGAAATAAAAGTACAGAGAAGCCTTTACGCCTTCGGCCCCGCCTGCTTCTTGACCAGCGGTGAAGCCCTGCCGCTATCAATCCGCGCCGCGATCCTGTCCATCATCTCGCCGGGCTTGACACCCAACGCCTGGGCCACGGCAATGAACATCTCCAAGGATGGATACCGCTGCCCACTCTCCATGTACGATATATAGCTCCGGGCCATATCCAGCCGCTCGGCTACCTGATCCTGCGATAAGCCCTTCTCCGTGCGGATTTCCCGCAATACGACGCTGAAGGCGTCTGTCTTGATGCGCTTTTTTGCCATGCTCGCATCATATCGGAGATGCATGGAAGTGTTCGTAATCTACAAGATTACGCTATCTTGTTGCTTACGATGTTCCGTGCATTCCTCGCCGTTTTCCTTGTGCTCATTCTTGCGCCTTCCATCACGCATGCATGGCCCGCCAGGGTCGTCCAGGTGACGGACGGCGACACGATCACGGTCGAGCCGAAGAGCGGCGGGGAGCGGGTGAAGGTCCGACTCCACGGGATCGACGCTCCGGAACTCATACAGTCCTCCGGAGAGGCAGCAAGGGCCTTCGCCCATGCCGTCGCGCTTTATGTGACGGTCGATGTCCAGGAGACTCCGCAACGGCGGGACCGTTACGGCCGGACCGTGGCCGTCGTTTTTGGCTCTGGTCAACCCTAAATAGCGTCAACTACCATTTTACCCGTGCCTACCATTGTAGGCACAATTATCCGCGCCTTCGACAGCCCAGGATGTCAAACAAATTTCACCTACTCGTCTATAATACCTGGATATGACAGGCAGACGAGAAAAAAAGAGTCCATATTTTGGCGAAATATTACGCGCTTACAGGCTTGAAAGGCAGCTCACGCAAGAGCAACTTAGTGAGCGGGTAGACGTTTTACGGAGTTTCATAAGCTCACTTGAAAACGGTACACGACAGCCTAGCTTTGAAATGATTTTTCGTCTTGCCAAAGCCCTGGACATACCCCCCGGAAAACTACTTGATCCCGTTGCGGAGAAGATGGAGCAAAAGTAGCTACCGCTCCAGATTTTGCGGTTTCCTGTTCAGGGCTTTTTCAATATTTCGTTCCAGCCGTATGATTTTATTCCCCTCCACATGCAGACTTTTCCCCCATTTTTTCTGTGCGTAGCGGACAGCTACATGCCGGGCGGTATCATTATTGCCTGAAAAGAAAAGCTCCTTCCCGCTATCCAGAATCCTCCCGCCTTCGGGCAGGGAAAAAATGACGGTTCCCTTGCGATCTACTGTTGCCGAGAAACCGCGTATGTGTGCCGCTTCCTCTGCGGCAAGCTGTTCCATCCGTAAAACGGCCAAAAGCTGTTTTTTCCCCTGGGCGCTCACATTTTTATTCTCCAGGGCGGCAAGTTCCTTGGCCGCATATTCAGACCGGATTTCCGCACGGTTCGTTGCAAACTGATCTTTGCCGTGCTGTGACCAATCTTTTGCCACGGCTGCTTGCGACTCCCGATCCGGCTCCGCTACCTCTCGCTTGGATCGCAAAATGGCTAAAGCTGTTTCATTGCCCTGGTCGGCCTTGTGTTGCAGAAAGCCATTCCATGAAGTGAAAGGGATTTCTCCGCGTAGGGCCTCACGGGGAGACTGAAAGGGCAGTTTCGCCCTGGCGGTTTCCTCGACTTCATGTTTTCGGGCTAGTTGCAGCAGATTGCGGCGGTTCTTTTTGCCTATATTCAGCCTTTCCAGTTCCCCGCGCTTGGCTGCCCATTTTTCCTTGATTGCCGCAAGCGTAGCGTTTTCTTCCTCTTTGACGGCAGCCAAGCCGGTTTTGCGCTTTCCAATGCCTTGTTGATACTCCGCATACAAAGTGCCGCGCTCCGGTGATCGGTGTAGAGGGGTGTGCTGGTAGCGGCTTTGCTCCGTCACATTTTCCAAGCCCTGCGCCGGAAGGCATTTCCCCAATTTTTCTTCAAGCCTTTTCAGTGACAAATCTCTACTTACCGTGCTGGCCTTTACTGTATGCCGTTGGTTATGGCGATCAGCTATGACCAGACCGCTGCCGTGGGGTTTTATCTCCATACCATAGCGGGCAAGTTCCTCATGGAGCGTTTGCCAATCCGGTGCCGCTGGC
>NZ_JAHZAA010000060.1:5825-6926 GCF_019424165.1 Desulfovibrio sp.
CAGGACATGCAAAATGGCATCCCTGTGGGCCTTGGCAGACGATTCAAAGGACTGCTGGCCTGTATAAGCTTCAATGAAAGCGGCCTTTTCGCCCATTGACCGCTGTTTATCTTTGTCCCGGCCATTATCGACCACAAGGTCGTATTCCTGCTCCAGCTCTCGGCATACTCTATCCCGCGTCCTGTAATCGCGGAACGGCTCATGCCGGGTATGCTTCTCCGGGTGGATCATATTATAGGCTATGTGCATATGGAGATTGGCGGTGTTTTTGTGGACGCCACAATGCCGCTGATGGTCGATGTAGCCCAAAGCGGCGGCAAAGCGTTCCTCGATGGCCCTGAATACCTCCGGCGTCAATTTCGCCTCGTCCTCCGGGCGAAAGCTGATAACAAGGTGGTAGGTTTTGCTTTTCTCAGTGCGGGTGTTCATGGCCTGAACGTCCACGGCCTCGGCAATGCCGTTCCGATAGTCTTCATCCCCAAGGCATCCGGCGCACCAGTGCATGAGGCTTTTTTCGCCCTCATGCCCGGCGTCGGCAATGTAGTCGGCAAGACGGGTGTAATTGTCGCTTTTTGGGCTAATACCCACTTTCTTGCTGATCATCGTATGACCGCAATGGCCTGTTGGAGTTCCCGCTGCCGGGCGTCCAGTTCATGCAAAAGGCGGTGAACCGTCTGCCTGTCCGCTCCGTTTGCCAATGCCTGTTTCACCAGCCCGCCAAGTCTGCCCAGGTCGCCTTTGAGTCGGCGCAATTCAATCCTTGCCGCCTGGTGCTCCAGACTTGGGACGGAAAACCCAAGGCACACCCTTTTGCTGAATGTGGAGAGGGACAGGCCCGCTTTGCTGGCCGATGCCTTGATCTGCGCGTGTTCTTCTGGAGTCAGGTAAGTTCTGATTATGAGTTTTTTGCTCGGCATGGGGAACCTCCGTAGTAATCTTGGAGGCTCGATGGCCCGCGTAGTGACGATAAATGAGCCACGCATATTGTCTGCCGCGCTCCGGGTCGGGGGAGTGGTATTTTCCTACGGCTTTCCAGTTCAGGCCGTGGCGGGCTATTTCTTCCGCCAGTATCCATTTGCCCCAACGCTCATTCGTGGCCGG
>NZ_JAHZAA010000061.1 GCF_019424165.1 Desulfovibrio sp.
TCCCTTGCCACGGCCCGGGGTATGCGCAGCCTGCTGGTAACCAACGGCTACATGTCGGCGGATTGCCTGACGGTTCTGAGCCGGAGCATTCAGGCGGCCAATGTGGACCTCAAGGCTTTCAGCGACAGCTTTTACCGTCAATACTGCGGCGCGCGCCTACAGCCGGTGCTCGACAACCTCAAGACCATCAGGGCCATGGGCTGGTGGCTTGAAGTGACAACTCTCGTCATTCCCGGCGTCAATGACAGCCCGGGCGAACTCAAGGCCGCCGCGTCCTTTATCCGGCAGGAACTGGGGGCTGATACCCCCTGGCATATCTCAGCCTTTCACGGCGCGCACCTCATGGCCGATCACCCTTCCACCCCGCCGGCAAAGCTTGAAGAAGCATGGGCCATAGGCCGTGATGAAGGCCTGCATTTTGTATATATAGGCAATGCGCAAAGCGCGTTGGGCGGCAATACGTTTTGCCCCCAGTGCGGCAATCTGGTTATAGAACGCCGGGGCTACAACATACAGTCACTCATGCAGGCAGACGCGCCCGGCGCGTGTCCTTCCTGCCATGCGGCCCTGGCAGGAGTATGGAGCTGATGATTCTTGTTTACACAGGCGACGGCAAAGGCAAAACAAGCGCCTGCACAGGACAGGCCGTGCGCGCCATGGGCCAGGGCATGACCGTGGCTTTTGGCCAGTTTATGAAGCGCAACGGGCAGGCAGGCGAACAGGCCATGCTGGCGCAATGGCTGGGACCGCGCTTTCTGGCCGGGGGATGCGGTTTTCTGCGTCGTGACGAAGACCGCCCCGCCCACCGTGAAGCAGCCCTGCACGTGCTTGAATGGGCGCGGCGGCAGATGGCCGAGGCCGACATGCTGGTACTGGACGAAAGCCTTTACGCCTTTGGCGCGGGCATTCTCTTGCGTGAGGAAATTGAAGAGCTCATGGCTCTGGCGCGACAGGAGGACACGCATCTGGTGCTCTCGGGCCGCAACGCGCCGGACTGGCTGCTGGACGCGGCGGACCTTGTAACCTCCATGACCGAAATCAAGCATCCCTGGCGCGCGGGCATCAAGGCCGCGCCCGGCATAGAGTTTTGAGGCCCGTGCCACATGAGAGCTGTTGCCCTTTCATGCAGAACAGCGCACCCCTTGCAACAGCATGTTCCCACACTCTGTAAAAAAACGTAAAGGACTGTTCATGGCGGCATTTACCATCTACGTGGCTGGCTCTTTCAAACATAAACACGGCGTGCGCCTTCTGGGCCGCGAACTGCGCGACATGGGCTGCCGTATTCTGGACTGGACGGAAAAAGCCGTGCCGCCCCCGGGCCTGACCCCGGCGGAACGCCGCATATGGATGGATACTGACCGTGACGGCGGCCAGGTATATTCCTTTTGCCGCGATGCCTGCCTTGAGGCGGACATAGTCATCTATTACGGAGCTTCCGGCCAGGATGCAGGTGTGGAAGTAGGATTGGCCGCCGGAGCCGGAGTACCCGTGCTCGGCATATGCGGGCCGCTGGAAGGCCCCGGCCTCATGCTGCACGGGGCCGTGAACCACTGGGTGGACAGCGCCGAAGAAGCTCTGGACGCCATCGCCGCTCTTCTGCGCCACAAGGAGGCTGATTGGGAAATGCTGCCCGCCGAATCGCAGGAGGGCATACGCCGCATGGGGCTGGCCCTGGGCCGCAAAAAATCCTGAATCGGCGCACAACGCCTTTATCCGGCGGGCTTGCAAGCCCGCCCTTCAGACGGCCAGTGCCGACACAGCCTGACGGGCCAAGCCGTACCCCGTTGCCGTACCAGGCTTTCCAGCAATTTTTCAAATGCAGCAGGGGCCGCCCGCGCCATGTCATGCGCCGTGCGGCCCCTGCTGCATAAGCCTCAAAACTTCGCCGAAAAGCCGCTGTGCGAAAATACGGCAATGCTGTTCACCGGATAGGCGGATATGCGGCAATACGCCCGTGTCAGGGCAGGTCGCGGCTTTCTACATTGCCGGAAGCTCCCGGCGCCCCGCCCGAAGATGCGGGAGAAGTATTCATCCCCCCTGAGCTGCCCGAAGTGTTGTCGGGTACAAAGCCGCCATCGGCCGGTCCCATGCCCTCGTGCTGTTCGGACGCGCCCGCGCCAAGCTGCCCGGCTTTTTGTGGCAGCATAAGATAGCTCGTTACCGCGGTTACCCCCGGCACGCTCCGCGCCGCCTGTATGGCAAGCTGCTTTTCAGCGTCATCCTTCACAACACCCAGCAGCACCACTCTGCCCGCATTCACTTCTGTATCTATACGGGTAGAAGAAAGTCCTTTGGTTCCGATAAGGTCCTTGCGCAGCCTGGTTGCCAGCACAATATTGCTGGTATCGCTCCTGCCCGGGGTAAACCAGTGCGGCGTTACCGAAAGCGGGTTATACCGGCGGGCAATGGTCAGGGCCTTGCCCTGCATGTCCGGCGGAACCTCACCCACCAGAAAAACATGCCGGTAAAAACTGTATACCGCCACAGACCAGCCCCCGGTAAAGCTTTCATTCATAAGGGCCGTCTTGATCTTGGTCGCCATTCCCTTGTCGTCGGAAATGGTATCCATAAGACGTTGGTCGTCGTACAGGCCATAGCCTCCGTAAGCGCAGCCGTTAAGACCGGCCAGCATGAACAGAAGCAAAATAAGCGCCAGGCGTTGCATGGTTTCTCCTTGGCTGTTTACTGCTTTTCCCGCCGGATGCGCGCGCCCACGGCGTTAAGCTTGTGCTCGATATGCTCGTAGCCTCTGTCCAGATGATAAATGCGCCGCACCTCTGTAACGCCCTGGGCAGCGAGGCCCGCAAGCACCAGCGAAGCGCTGGCCCGCAGGTCTGATGCCATAACAGGCGCGCCCGTGAGCTTCTGTACGCCGCGCACCATGGCCGTATGGCCCGAAACCTTGATCTGCGCGCCCATGCGCATCAGTTCAAGAACATGCATGAAGCGGTTTTCAAAAATGCTTTCTTCCACCACGCTGGCCCCCTGCGCCAGGCACATGAGCGCCATGATCTGGGCCTGCATGTCTGTAGGAAAGCCGGGGTATGGCTGGGTTTTCACGTCCGTGCCGCGCAGGGGGGCCGCGCAGCAGCGGGCGAGCACTCCGCTGCCCTGCTGCGTGATCTCCATCCCCATGCTGCGCAGCTTGAGAATAACGGACTCAAGCTCGTCATAAGGGCAGTTGTGCAAAAGAAGTTCGCCGCCTGTAATGCCCGCTGCCGCCAGAAAGGTTCCGGCTTCAATGCGGTCCGGCATGACGGGATAGGTGGCTTGGTGCAGGGAGCTGACGCCTTCAATGCGTATGCACGATGTACCCTGCCCGCTTATGCGCGCGCCGCAGGCGCACAGGAAATTTGCCAGGTCCACCACCTCAGGCTCAAGGGCCACGTTTTCCAGCACGGTCTTGCCCTCGGCCAGCACGGCCGCCATGAGCAGATTTTCCGTACCGCCCACCGTGGGCATGTCAAAAGTGATGCGCGCTCCCGTGAGCTTGCGGCAACGGCCGATAATATAGCCTTCTTCCAACTGGAAGCTCGCGCCCATCTGCTCCAGCCCCTTCAGGTGCTGGTCCACGGGGCGCGCGCCGATGGCGCAGCCGCCGGGCAGCGCAACACGGGCCTGGCCTATACGGGCAAGCAGCGGCCCCAGGCAAAGCACCGATGCACGCATGGTGCGCACAAGGTCGTACGGGGCCTCGGGCAGCAAGCTGCCCGGAACGATACGCACCTGCCCGTTTTCATACTGGCAGTCGCAGCCGAGCACCTTGAGCAGGTTAAGGGTGGTGTGAATATCGCGAAGATCAGGAACATTGGTAATAGTAACAGGCTCTTCAGGCAAAATTGCAGCAAAAAGGATCGGCAGCGCCGCATTTTTTGAACCACTCACCTCAATACTGCCCGTAAGCGGCACGCCACCTTCAATGACCAATTTATCCATATATAGCCTCGAAATATTTTTTATGCATGTGGCCGCGAAAATCCGGTCCCGGTCACCGGGTTTGCCTCAAAAGGGCCGAAAAGCAGACAGGCAGACAGTGGCGGACGGGACGGCAGACCTGCCGAAACAACGGCCGAAAAAATGGCCGCAGACCGCCCCTTGCGGCGGTTGGCGCAGTGTAGTTTTTTTTCTAGATAAAATCCAGAGCCGCAGCAATGCAAAAAAAGCTTGCCAAAAGGAATTATCCTGCTTATAAGGATTTTTCTGTGGCGGAAGTAGCTCAGTAGGTAGAGCACCTGGTTGTGGCCCAGGTGGCCGTGGGTTCAAGTCCCATCTTTCGCCCCACAAATTTCTTTTTTGCGGAAACGTCCGTGAGGTCTGCCTCCCGGACGTTTCTTATTTTTCTTTTTCTTCCTTTTTGGCAGTGGCACAAGCCTTCGGCAGCCACCTGAACGCAATAGCCTTTTGACCAGACACATACAGTTCACGGCTGCCACAGGGCCGCTGCCCTGCCCAGACACAGAACGGCTCGAAACCACACGTGACCCGAAAAAGCAAAAACATCCCGGCATACGCCCCGTCATAACCCAAGGCAGGGCTTGACATGGGGCATGGCAAAATGGTTAAACCGACAGCGCAACGGCCCTGCGCAGAATATGCGCTTTTATGGGGCAACTTTTTGGCAGATCGTGGGCATGCCGGGGCAGAAGCTCCGCTGGATGGCGACCAACAGCCCGTCCCCTACTGATCCCGCGCCGGCATTTGCCACGGCGCATTCCTGCGGAGCGTGGCGCAGCTTGGTAGCGCACCTGCTTTGGGAGCAGGGGGTCGAAGGTTCGAATCCTTTCGCTCCGACCAGACATTACAAAGGGTTAGAAGTAAAACTCTAGCCCTTTTTGTTTTCCTTAAAATTGATTTCCAACCCTACTTCCAACCTTTGTGCGGAAAATGGATATTACTCCATGTACCTCCGTAGCACATTTTTGATAGACTTAGATATCTCATGCGCAAGCTACTCTGATGTTTGCCACGGCAGATAGCTATTATTTTTTTGTTCATGGGTAGCAAAGAATGCCCCCGTCATACGGCCATGCATCAAGTGCGGAAAAATGCCTCGGCTTGAAACCTCAAGGCCAGATGGAAGAACCCACGATATTTATCGATTTGTCTGCTGTGGTTGCACCAACCATCCCTAGCGTCTTGATTACACATATCACTTTTCAGTCAAAAAATACTGTCATCGGAAAGGGGAAAGCGGGAATAACCCCTGCTTCCCACCCTACAATCAGCTTTTAGCCCTCTACCGACCTTCACTTTCAGGCAAGGCCAGCGTTTCAGGTTCATCCATGGGATCACCCACTGCATCGCGGCTGCCGCTCTTCCGCCCCTCCAATTCCACAGAAATCGCCGCCGCAGTGAACACCCCTGCGATTCCGGCCAGTATGCCACCTATAAATACCCATTTATTGCTCATGGTTATTCTCCTTTTCAGTTGCGTAAATACAGGAGGCGGGATCACTCCCGCCCACTGTTCGTTGCCGTTTTGAATAGATTAATCGTCCCAATTTTCCTTGATGACCTGCAACACAGCAATGGCAACAGGTATCCATGCCAGTGGGTTCATACAGCCTCCTTGAGTGTCAGCAGCGCGGGATGCGCCGCCGGTTGTGGGTGAAAATTGTTAAAATGGGCCGTGCCGGACTCCAGCGGCAATAGTCCAAGGGTACCATCATGCCGCACCG
>NZ_JAHZAA010000062.1:0-894 GCF_019424165.1 Desulfovibrio sp.
GCTGCCTTGCGGTGGAGCAGCCCCTTCCGCGTCAAGTGTCGGGGCCATCCGAGTAGTGCATCCGTCTGAACAGTTTTGATGCTGCAATATCCCAACTGCCGGAAGCGTTTTACCTTTTGCCCAAACCCGGCGGCCCGGCGGCGGCAGTTCCCACAACCGCGCGCGCCTGCCGTGCCTCACCGGGAATATCTCCGGTCTTTGCCGTGTTTTTTCGTTTGTCGCTACCGGGCCGCCGCCGGAAAATTCAATAACGGCAACCAACAATAGCCAATCTTAACGCTCTGAGAGCCAGAGGATATATTCTGTCTTGTTATCTTCTTCGGGCCATGCCGCCCCGGGAGCCGGAGTCTGCTTGACCACGCGGCTACCGGATCCCTTGAGTTCCGGCACAACGCCCGCCCGGGCAAAAAGTTCCACCGCATTACGCACAGACTTGCCCATCACATCAGGCACGCGGCTGCCCGCCTTTGCCAGATGCCCCGGCAGACGCATGCCTGCATCCTGACCCTGGGCAGCAGTTTTTTGAACTTCGTTGACATAGGGCACATCCAGACCAGCCAACTTCAGGCCACGCCTGCGCCCCGCAGCGGGAGCAGCAGGACTTTCAGTTCCCGCAGCCACCTTTGTATCCGGAACAATGCCCGTAAATGTCAGTGTGCGGCTGGCTATTTCTTTGAATACCGGGGCCGCCACCACGCCGCCGTATTGATTACGTGTGGGTTCGTCCACCATGACCAGAATGAGGTAGCGCGGCTTGTCTGCCGGGAAAAAACCCACAAAAGACGCCAATCTTTTGCTGCCATAGGTGCCCGCACGATGGTCGGCCTTCTGTGCGGTACCGGTTTTGCCAGCCACTTCAATGCCGTCAATGCGGGCGCGCTTGCCTGTGCCGTC
>NZ_JAHZAA010000062.1:904-5187 GCF_019424165.1 Desulfovibrio sp.
GTCGCTTTCTTCAACCACGTCACGCATCATGCGCATGACATCGCGCACGGTGGTCTGCGAGAATATACGCTGCGGAACTTCTTCAACATTATTGTCTTCGCGCGTGAGGCGCAGCGGTTTGTAGACACCGTTATTGAGCAGCGTCAGATATGCCTGGGCCATTTGCAGACCTGTGACCGAAATACTCTGCCCGAACGCCGTGGACATGATATCCACCTCGCTCCAGTCACGGGGGATGCGCAAAATACCCTTGCTGTCAGCCACCGGCACATTGGTACGCTGCCCGAAGCCAAGCGCATGCAAATACTTGTAAAACGTGGGCGCGCCCATCATCAGGCCGATCTTGGCCATGCCGATGTTGGAAGAGTAGCGCAGCACCTTGTTGGCGGGCAGCACCCCCTGCCGTGAAGTGTCACGAATGGTAAAATTTTTGGCCACCCACCGACCGCTTTCACAATCGATGGCGGTACTGGTGTTGATTTTCTTTTCCTGAATGGCGGCGGCCATAACAAAAGGCTTGAATGTGGAGCCAGGCTCCAGGGCATCAGCCGCCAGACGGTTGCGGTACACGAGGGGGCTTGTATCTTTATAGGTATTAGGATTGAAGAAGGGATATTGCGCCCAGGCCACGATTTCTCCCGAAGGGACATCCACCACCAATGCTCCACCCCAACGGGCGTCGTAATCACGCACGGCGCGGGACACTGCTTCTTCCACAATGAACTGCATCTGCACATCAATGGTCAATGTGAGGTCCTGACCACGCGGCTCGCTCTGCCCTTCTTCATGCAGATAAAAGCGGCGACCCATGGCATCGCGCTGTACTATCTGACGGGTGGGGATGCAGCCCAGGCGCGCTTCCATCGAGCGTTCAATGCCCTCAAGCCCTTTGTCGTCCAGCCCCACAAAACCCAGTACCTGTCCAGCCATATGCTTGAAGGGATAAACGCGGTCATATTCCTTGGAAAGCCCGATACCGGCCAGATTGGTCTTACGCACCGCTTCGGCGGTAAAGTCGTCAACCTTGCGCTTTATCCAGACAAACCGGCGTTTCGTCTGAGAAAGGTCGTTGTAAAGTTTCTGCGGCTCTATGCCCAGAATGGGGCCAAGGGTGTTGGCCATGAGCTGAAAGTCTTCAATTTCCTGTGGCCGGGCGTAAATGGAACGAGCCTCGATGCTCCGGGCCAGCACCTGTCCGTTGCGGTCAAAAATCATGCCGCGGCGGCCTGTCACCAGTTCCGAGGCCATATGCTGCCGCCGTGCACGCTCGGCCAGACGCGGGCCTTCAATCATTTGCAGATACCAGGCGCGGCCCCACAGGCCTGCCCACAGCAGACAAAAGACAACAACAACCATCTTGATGCGCACACGGCCCCAGTCGATCTGCCCCGCCCACGCAAAGCGCGATTTGCCTTCGGGGGCCGGAGTCTTCATGCGATTGGAAGCGCGTGATTTCTTTTCGGCTCTGGGGGCATCGGTATGCCTGTTGGCCTTGCGTGAATTGAGTTTGAACATGGCGTGTCTCGATGACTTCCGGGTTGGTCCGGTTTTTACTGATAGTATTTATGTTGCCGCCTCCGGTCTGCCGCAGGTGCGGGATAGACTGGCGCGACGTATCGGAGAGGTTTTATATGCGTAGAATCTAGTGGCCTTCCATCCGTCGGATCTGCCCCGGCTTTGGCTCGCGCATGGAGAATTCCTCCGCGCGGCGGCGCAGCTCGTAAGGTGACAGCAGGCGCTCTCTTTCCACTTCAAGCTTGGCGCGCAGGGCGCGCCGTTCGCGCATGGTGTTCTGCGCGATATTGATAAAATATGTGGTGTCCATGCGCTCAATGTTGCTCCACACGAGCACAAGGCCCATGACCATGCAGGCCAGCAAACCAAGCACCAGAAAAAGCAGCCATCCCCTGCCGCCGGTAGGCTTTACCGAAAGATTGCGCTTCACGAACCGGAATCCTCGGCAATCTTTTCCACAGCGCGCAGCTTGGCGCTGCCCGCCCGTGAATTTGCCGCCAGTTCGTCCGGCCCGGCCTGTACGGGTTTTTTGTGCAGAATGCGCACTTCGGGCTGATGCCCGCATATGCAACGGGGGATGTGGCGCGGGCAACGGCAGCCTTCGGCCCAGTGCCGCATGGCCTGCTTGACCATACGATCCTCAAGCGAATGGAATGTTATGACGGCCAGCCGCCCGCCAATGGGCAACCATGCCAGAATCTGATCCAGAAAACAGCGTAGTTCACCAAGTTCATCGTTAACGGCCATACGCAGAGCCTGGAAAGTGCGTGTGGCGGGATGCCGACGGGCTTTGGCCCGCCAGGCGGCCGGGTACGCCCTTTCAACCAGTGCAGCCAGTTGGCCTGTCGTATCAATGGTGTTTTTCTGCCTGGCGTCCACAATGGCGCGGGCAATACGCCCGGCTTGCGGCTCTTCGCCCAGGGTGGCGATGCAGTCTTTGAGCTTGTCGAAGCTTTCACGGTTGACCCAGTGCCACGCCGAAAGCTGCACCGAGTTCTGGTCCATTCGCATATCCAGAGGGCCATCACCATAAAAACTGAAGCCGCGCTCCGCTTCGTCCAGTTGCAATGACGAAACGCCGATGTCCAGCAAGGCTCCGTCCACCTTGTCCCAACCGAGCTCGTTGAGGGCTTCGGCAAAACCACTGTAGCGGCAATGAAACAGATGCGCTCGGCCGCCAAAGCCGCTCAAACGCTGCCCGGCAAGGGCAAGCGCGTCTTCGTCACGGTCAAGTCCGCACAACTCTATGTCGGGGGCAGACGACAAAATGGCACTGGCGTGTCCGCCCATGCCAAGAGTGCCGTCCAGATAACGTCCCCCGGCGCGCGGGTCGAGCGCCGCCAGGGTTTCCACGGGCAGAACGGACACATGCCGTGTCGGTTCCGTAGTATCGTTCATGGTCTGCATCATAAATAGCGCCTAAAGGCTGATCGCCACGCCGCTGGCTGCAAGCTCCGCAGAAACGTCTTCAAGCTCCAGGGCGTCAAAGCGGATCTGATCCCAGATTTCAAATTTATTAAGCATGCCCACCAACATGACGTCCTTTTGCAGTCCGGCTTCACGCATGAGGGCTTGGGGAATGCGCACACGGCCCTGGGCATCACACTGCACTTCCTGAGCGAGACCCATAACCTTGGTCTTGAAGTGTGAAAGACGCGGCGAAGGCATGGGAATGCGGTTCAGCTGTTCCGTAACTTTTTCCCAGTCTTCGGGCAGATAGGCCACCAGACGGCCATAATACGCGGTGAGCCAGAAAACTCCTGTGCCGCCGCTGGCACAAAGCCCTTCCCGGTATTCGGGCGGCAGCATGAGACGCCCTTTGGGGTCAAGGCTGCGGGAAAGGCTTTTTGTGAAGAGTTTTTGCACGGCTTACCACTTTTTTACTTCATATTACCACTTTTTCCCACTTATGCCCCAAGGCCATGGGGGTGTCAAGCCAAGTACAAAAAAACCGCAACATTTATGGATGAGGCCGGTTTCAGGCATTTCCGGCAAGGCGGAAACACAGGTATGCCCCTAGGAAGGCGTGGTGGTAAAAAGTGTTTTTTACCACCGGCAAGCTGCCGTGCGAAATATGCCGCAGCCTGGCAAAGTATCGCCCGGTACTCCCCCGGGTGCGCAACGCACGCGCCGGCAAAGCTGAAGACCTTGACAATACGTGCGAAAATCAAGATGATTTTTTGTGCTGGTCAATCGCCCTTTTCTTGCGTCCATACGCCAGGCCAGCTTTTTGCCTTCTAAACAAGGACACACCATGAGAACCAAAATTGTCGCCACGATCGGCCCCGCTTCCAACAGCAGGGAAAAACTGCATGAGCTTGCAGAGGCTGGCGTAAGTGTTTTTCGTCTCAACTTCTCACATGGCGCTGCTGCCGACTTTGTGAACATCATAAAAAACATCCGGGAAGTGGAGCAGTCTCTCGGAAGGCCGATCACTATCATGCAGGATCTTTCCGGGCCGAAAATTCGCCTGGGCGTGGTCCCCGAAGGTACGATAGAGGTAGAAAAAGGCATGCGCCTGCTGCTTGGCCCAAGCCAGTCACGCATTGATGAAATGCCCTATCTGCCTTTTGACCATGAAGAAATTCTTGAAAGCCTGGAACCCGGTGACCGCCTTGTTCTGGCCGACGGCGGGCTTCAGTTCATCGTGCAGGCGCGCCGGGCCGATGATCTTGTGCTGCTGGAAGCGGATAACAGCGGCATTGTTACTTCGCGCAAGGGGCTCGCCCTGCCCGGCAAGGCCACAAAGGTACGCGCCCTGACAGACA
>NZ_JAHZAA010000063.1 GCF_019424165.1 Desulfovibrio sp.
GGAAAATAGAGACCATTTGCGGCAAATGAAGGACAACCGCAGTCGAAAACGGCCCTTGCAACAGCAGCGCTGAATTTGGAGATATTCCGACAGCAGCCCTTATCCGATACGAAATTCGGACTGGGCTGCTGTATTGTGGAGGCAAGGCCTTCCGGCTGTGTGTCTTGACCAGCAGCCGAAGTTTCATGCTTTCCGGTTTGGAATAGCAGCAATGCCGTTTGATGATCGGGGGAAAGCACTGGCACTACCCGGTGAGCCCCGGATTCGGCCGTTCTGCTGGTATAAGCCCCAGGCAGCATATATTTTAGCCTCCTGGTTGAATTTGGGCTTGACAGCATCCTTCGGTAACAGTAATTTTTACTATCATATGGAGACTGATATGGCCCAAGTTCAAACAAGAATGACCCGCCAACGCGCGGTAATTTTGGAAGAGTTGCGCAAGACCAAAACCCATCCCACTGCGGATGAGCTTTACAGCATCGTGCGCGAACGCCTGCCCCGCATCAGCCTTGGCACCGTTTACCGCAACCTGGACTTTCTGGCCGATAGCGGCGAAATTCGCCGTCTTGAGGCTGCCGGATCGACCAAGCGGTTTGACGGCGATATCTCGCGTCACCAGCATGTGCGCTGCATTCAGTGCGGCCGCATTGGTGACGTGATGGATATGCATGAGGCCCCTTCCGTGGCCGGCATGAACGTGGAAGGTTTTTCTTCTGTGCTGAGTTCGCGCATCGAGTATGACGGCATTTGCAGTGCTTGTGCCGGGCGAGTGCGCAGCGACATTCAGTAGATTCAGTAGATTGCCTTCTCAACGATAGCAATATGGGGTTTTCCGGTCTGGGGAGGCTCAAGGACTGGTGCGCCCGGCCGTCTCAAGCACGGGCAGTCTGGCGCGTGCAAAAGAGCCTCGGGCGTATTCTGCCGGTAGTTTCTTGCGGCAGGCCGGTCCGGCAACCTGTTTTTTGAGCGCCTTTGCCCAGGTATTACTGAAATGCCCAGGCTTGAGTGTTTACGCAAATACGTTTATAAATCTCTGGTACTCTATAACACAAGGAGTTTCAGAATGGCTGGAAATAGAGAAGACCGCAAGGCCAAGGTCATCGAGGTTCTCAACAAGGCTCGCGCCATGGAGCTGCACGCCATCCACCAATACATGAACCAGCACTATAGCCTGGATGACATGGACTATGGTGAGCTTGCCGCCAACATGAAGCTTATTGCCATCGACGAAATGCGCCATGCGGAAAACTTCGCAGAACGCATCAAAGAGCTGGGCGGCGAACCTACCACCCAGAAAGAAGGCAAGGTGGTCACCGGGCAGGCCGTACCCGTTATCTACGAAAGTGATGCGGATCAGGAAGACGCCACCATCGAGGCGTACAGCCAGTACATCAAGGTCTGTAAGGAACAGGGCGATATCGTCACTGCCCGTCTTTTTGAGCGCATCATTGAAGAAGAACAGGCCCACCTGACCTATTACGAAAATATTGGCAGCCACATTAAAAACCTGGGTGACACGTATCTGGCAAAGATTGCCGGTACGCCTTCGTCCACAGGAACTGCCAGCAAGGGCTTTGTTACTGCTACTCCGGCTGCTGAATAGTTGCCGGAAAACAATAGGGAGGCATCATGGCTGAACCGCAAGACATGTGGCGTTGCCAGATGGTAAACTGTGGCTATGTGTATGATCCCGACCGTGGCGACAAGCGCCATAAGGTTCCTGCGGGAACCAAGTTTGAAGACCTGCCCGAAGACTGGCGTTGCCCGGTCTGTGGTGCGGGTAAAAAAAGTTTTCGCCGTTTGAGTGATGAAGCATAAACCGCTTCACGCTTAGCAGGCGAAGACAATGAGTCAATAACAAAGCCCCGGCCTTTGGCCGGGGCTTTGTTATTGACTCCCGGTAGTATAGAGCGCGTTTGGTAATATTCTTTGATGGGATGCGTTTGTTTTGGCTCAAGGCTGCGACTGGAACGGGTAGCTCTTAAAAATCGTTATCCGCCCCGCGTGGTTTTTATAAAAATCCCGCCACCAAATATTGCAAGGCGAACTTGCTTCACCAACAAGCAAGCATTTGAAAGTGAAGATGTTCGAGTTAGGGCATGTTATACTGGCAATATCGCAAAAGCCCAGTACCATGCGCCAACAAGCAGTGCTGCGGCCAGCACGCCTGCCGGTATCTGGGGCAGGGCGGGCCAGAGCTTTTGCGTCCGCCACGCTTCCCAGGCCCCCAGAGCAAGGCCGCCGCACAGCCCGGCTATATGAGCGGCATAGTCAGTATTTTCCCCTTCAGTGCCAAGCATTGCCAGTATGGCGACGCCTGCGGCCACAGGCAGGGCCGCCTTGCGGCGCTGGCCGGAATGCATGGCCATAAAGCCTGCCAGCGCGCCCACTGCGGCGAAGAGGGCTGTGGAAAATCCCATACTGGTAACAGCCCGTGGGCGCAGCAGTACGGTAAGGGCATTGCCTGCTATTCCCCCTGCCACAGTGAGCCATAGCGCTCTGCCTATGCCGGTGAGCCTGGCAAGCAGGGAAAGAAAGAGCGCGCCAAAGGCCACGTTGCCCCACACATGCGTCAGGCTTACGTGCAGGGTAAGCGCAGTGGCCAGTCGGTAGTATTGGTCGTAAATGCGCACCAGCACATTGTCCAGCATGCCTGCGGGACCCCAGGTGTCCGGCGGAGGCAGAAAGAGCGGGGCCGACCACCAGCCCACGCGCCAACCATGCCAGACGAGCAGGGGCAGCAAAAAAAGGGCGGCAAGGGCGCTGTGCCGATACACGCGCAACGGTGCGGGGGGGGGAGCAGCTTTATGGCTCTCGGCAGAAAATTCAGCCAGTTCTGCCAGGGCGACGCCTTCCAGCAGCGGAGGTACGTAAATATGCTCCCTGCCGGACAGGGAAATGGTTTAGTGCGGAATATTCCTGGCATTAAGCACCAGGAGGCTGTCGCGAAAACGCGTATAGCTATCCGCCCCGCCAGCCCGGCTGATATTGCGCCAGTACCGTGACAGGTTGTTGGGCCTTCTGCGAATAAGCCAGCGCCCGCTGGTGACGGGCTGATTGCTGTGGTAGGGAGAGCGCATATAGCAAAAAAGGCCCCAACAGAGACTGCGGGGCCTTGAGCTCAAAGCGACTGCTGATTAACCCTGCTTACGCACCAGGGGTTTGGTCACAACACCAGAGCGCAGGCAACGGGTGCACACAGTAAGAGTCCGCACACTGCCGTCGCCAAACTGGTGACGCACACGCTGGAGGTTGGGGTTGAAGCGACGCTTGGTCTTGATATTGGAATGGCTAACGAGGTTACCAACCTGGGGCTTTTTGCCGCAGAAAATGCATTCCTTGCTCATACTATCCTCCGTATATGCAAAAAAACAGTTCACTTCACAATGCGGCAAAAATAAAGCCCAGCGCCGGAAGATGTACAGCGTGTAATGAGGGCGTAACCGCGCGAAGAAGTCCTATAGCTGATGCAGCATCAAAAGGCAAGATTTTTTCTCAAAACAAAACAGACATCAACCCGCATCAGGCCAGGCGGGCTGACGTCTGCAAAAATATCAGATTCTGCCCGCAGGCGTGGTCGCCGGTTTGCCTTCTCCCGCGGGACCCATAGATACGGCCTTTGAAGTGGCCATAAGATAGATTTCATGCGGATCAAGAATAAGAATGACAGAGCCGTCGCCCATAATAGTTGCGCCAGAGATGCCCTTGAGGTCGCCAAGATAGGCACCGAGGGGCTTGATGACTATTTCCTGGCGTTCAAGCAGGCGGTCTACCACAAGGCCCAGTCGGCGGTCATTGTCGTGTATGACCACCACCGAGAGCACGTCCGGCAGGGGAGCTGTGCGGGGCAGGCCGAGCATTTCGGCCATTTCCACTACACCAAGCACTTCGCCGCGCAGGGTGACAGCCTTGCGGCCCTTCACATCGGTGAGGCGGTGGGCTTCAATCTTGGTAGTTTCCGACACGGCATCCAGGGGGATGGCGTACATCTGACCGGAAACATTGACCATAAGCGCATCAATGATAGCCAGCGTCAGGGGCAGGCTCAGGGTAAAGCGTGTGCCTTTGCCCACTTCAGAATAGGTGCTGACGCTGCCTTTGAGGTTCTTGATGTTGGTAC
>NZ_JAHZAA010000064.1 GCF_019424165.1 Desulfovibrio sp.
TTGAAAGCCCTTTATGCTCAGAGCGTAAAGGGCTTTTCCTGTTTGTGCGGATTACAGTAGCACCTTGGACCAGGTCGAATCCTTCAGATGGCTGCTCCGCAGAAAGGCCCGCATTGATCCCCTGCGCGTTTTTAAGGTGCCGGTGCTTGAGCGCCAGTCGTTCAGGGATCCGTGCGATCGGTCTGCCACATTGCTTGCAGCGGCGGCTCCGGTTCCGGGCATGCGCGTGATTGCGACGGGCAACGTCAACCTTGTCGATACCATGCGCGAAGAAAGTTTTCGGTCGGACCTGTATTGGGGCGGCGGTGTTCCATTGCCGTAAATGAAAGTACAGGCCGAATGACATGTATTTGTCGTTACGGCTTTCGGACCCGTCATTTTGGCGTACTGCCAGGGCCGCGTGAGGTAAAAGCAAACCGTTGGCAAGAGGACATAAAGATTCATACTGCTCGGGATGTAAATATCTTTGCACCCGGGCCACCAGCAGGTAAAAGCTATTTTTAAAATGGGTTACAAGAAAATATTTGATATTGAAAGAAGCCCGGCCTTGCAGGGGGCTGCAAAGCCGGGCTTGGATAGGAATGGTGCGACAGGAGTGCGACTGGTGAGGAGTTTTAGTGTCGCTGCTACCGCAACGTTATTTTTCAAATGCGAAAATCTTTTTCCAGTCTTTTTTCATGCTCACGATCACCCACCCTTCTTTTTTTCCAAGATCGTACATTTCCTGGGAAAATGTCCCTATTGCGCTGTACGGCAAGCCTTGGGCAGGGCCATAGGCGTATTCGCGTTCGGCATCGTCATGCAGGATTGCGACAGAAAGGCGAAGCCCGGGGCTGTTTTTGACATACTGCAGCGCCTGTTGGTCGTCAGCCGAAGAGTTGCCGAACTGGGCACGAGGCGTGCGCCCATAAATCATGTGAAAATTCTCAATCTTACCGGCCTCCATATTGTCCAGGGCCAGCTTCGGGGTGCGAATCAGCTTTGGCTTTCCATTAACAATTTTGAATTCAAGCTGCTGCGAGCTGCCTGCGACCTGCTCGGGCGGGATTCCGTAAAACTGCTGTGAGTAGGGAGTAACGAAGCCCGCGTTGCCCCCTGTTGCAATGAATGTGCGGTAGCCGTTGGCGCGTAAAAGCTTCAGTACCTCCTGCATGGGCAGGTAGGTCATATCAATATACGGCCTGTTCCAGCGCGGGTGGCGTGCGGTCTTGAGCCAGTCATTGACTTCCTTGCTGAGCGTTTCTGGCGTCATGCCGCTCAAGGCCAGCACCGCCGCTTCGATAAGCGAGCGCTGGCTGAGTGCGCCGATCTTGGCAGCGTCCTTTGACAGAATCGCGCTAAAGACGGGCTGCTTCGCCAGTTCTGGATGGGCTTTTACCAGAGCGGGGATCCTGTCGAAAATGAACTGAAATTCGGCATAGGCCGGTTGCTCGACCCAGAGTGTACCGTCCTGGTCGAAGGCGGCGATACGTTCTTCAACCGGGACAAAGTCGGGACTGCCGGCAGTTGTGGTACGCGCCACGAATTCGAGGATTGCGCTTTTTGCAGGCCCGTCATTCCAGGAAGGCAACGGGTCGGTCTGGGCATACACAGTGGTTGCGGTTAGCCCGAACGCTACCATTCCGGATATGGCAAGGCGTAGAATAAACTTGAACGGAGACATTGGTACCTCCAGAAAGGTGATGGCAGATAGTGCATGTCAGGAGTGTAAACTGCTGCCGATTTTATATGAACAGGGATCCTCTTTATCACTACGGCGAAACACAGGGTATCCGTGCCGGAAGGCCAGCAGCATGGATAGGGACGGGCACAGGTCGAGAAGCCCATTGACGTTTTCCGGCAGGGCCGGGATGCATGTACCCAAGCTACATCAACCAGGACAGAAACAATGCAGATTTGAAACGCAAAGCATATTGCCCCATTGCAATAATATCCTCCAAGGTACGGTTTTCTAGGCTCAATCCAGCGAACATCTGCTTACGCCGAACGTTTTCGTACTCAAGCTCTCGCATACGCTTGATGGCAGAGACTTCCATACCACCGAATTTACTCTCCAGGCGTAGCGCGTAGCGTTGCTGTACTCACGGCAGATCTCCTTGGCCGTGTCAGCAACTTCAACCTCTTTGAGGATATTGATGATCTGGCACTCTGAAAAGTCAAGATTTCTTCATGTTTGCCATCGTGGACGGGTTTAGCAAAAAACTCCAGCCAGGGTCGACTACGCTACGCGATACTTATCATGTGCAAGTCAGCGGGATTCTGCTGAAGGCAGAGCGTCTTAAAAGTCATAACGCAGACCCACCATGCCCTGATGCGCCGTAGTAGTTTTACCCGCCAGCAGCGAATATTCCAGGCGTAGTTCCGTGCCGCCGCCCAGGCGAACGCCCGCGCTGACTCCCAGGCCGAGGTTGTCTCTGTCCAGGCCGTCCACCGGCGCGGTAAAGCGGTTGGCTTCCGGATCCAGCACGAAGGATGAAGCCGACGTACCCCCTGTATCACCGCGCAGGCCAGACCAGTAAGCTTTGAGGCCCAGGTGCATGTCGTCAGTGGCCCACACCCCCTCCAACCCAGCCTGTAAACGGTGAATGGCATTGCGGACACTTTCGTATTCCAGACCGTAAATGTCGGCTCTTTCGGAGTGCGATGAATTTTCACTATAAAAATAGTTCCAATCTGCAAAAGGGCGCAGGGCGTAATTTTCAGATGGCGCGAAGCGCCGTCCGATGCTGGTGCCGAAGTTCAGAGTTTTGGAGTTATAGTCGCTATGGTATTCACTCTGGTGAACAGTACGTTTCTGTTTAAAATACATGCCGCCGTAGGAGGCATTGAAGCCGACCTCAACGTCCAGGGGCAACAACATGCCTCCGTAAAAAATGCCGGTGGCGCCGCTGCCGTTTACTTCCGCGTTGTCGCTGTCGTACCGGGGGTAGTCCAGTGACAAAGCCAGCCCCATGTATAAAACTTCGGTAAAAAAATGGTCAAAACCAAAGGTGACGCTGGCTCCCTGCACCGTATAGCTGCTGTCGCCCTGATGACTCAGGTAACTATACGAAGGGGCCACCCACACGCCCCCGCGGGGTGTGCCAGCCTCCCATCCGCCATCGCTGAGCGAGAGCCAGTTGACAGAAGCGGCAGCCGGGCTGGCGCCTGTCTTTATGGGATCGCGGGCAAATCCGGTACTTGTGGCGAAGGGCTGCTCCTGCGACCAGAATGTCCCCGTGTTGGCCTCCGGTGTACCCAGAAGTGACAGCGCCGTGCTTTGTGCTCCAACGCTGCCAAATCGCCTGACCATGCGCGTTCCCACGGCGTCCAGACCGGGTGCGCGCGCTGTCAGGGCCAGTTGCGCGTTACGCGCGTCAGTGCCGCCCCGCATATCGTTGAAGGCTGCCCTCGTGGTGTTGACCATAAGAGCACCCGTGGGCGCATCCCAGTATAGTCCGTCCCATTGGTAGTCAAAAGCGCCCATAGAAAAATTACCGGCCGAGGGGAGAAGAGCGGGGTCTGTGGGCATGCTTTGTGTGAATCGCAGCACGGCATTGCCCCCCTGGGCCAGTTGGCGGCCATAGCTAAAGGGGGAAGGTGCAAAGCCGATGGCAGATCCTGAAGCCAGGGTCACGTTGTCCCCTGCTTCAATGATGCTGGCGTTGCCGTTGTTGAATTCGGTTAACAGGCGGGTTTGGTTGTCCATTCTGAAAGAGTGAACCCGCATGGTCCCCGCATAGTTCAATTCACCCCCTGCAAGGCTCACGTTAATGCTTTCCGCCCCCAGAATATTGCCCCGGTAACGCAGGCGAAAATCCGTATCCGATGAACCGGCCAGGGCTTTGCCGTCGCTGTCAGCCATACGGCCGAAGGTCAGATCGGTCATGTAATTTGATAATGAACCAGGCAAAGAAAAGGCGGCGGGGGTCCATCGGGAAATGATGTCGCCATGGATAAACGCGCCGTTCAAGACATTGATGTTTTTTACATGCGCGCCCGGCCCAATGTATAAAGCAATGGGTCTGCCCTTGTAGTTGACG
>NZ_JAHZAA010000065.1 GCF_019424165.1 Desulfovibrio sp.
CTCTTCGGCCCTGTTCGTTCTGGTGGATTCTGAAATTACCGACAAGGTTCTGGCCGAACTGCGCGGCTCCGGCGGCCAGGTCATCCAGTCCTCCCTGTCGCACGAAGATGAAAACCGCTTGCAGGCGGCGCTGAGTGCTGCCCGTGATGCGGCGGGCAAGAACTAAAAAACACGCTCGCACTTCACGCAACTGTACGCCGTCACATGGCAGTCCACGCATACGCGCGCAGCCGGCAAAAACTGCGCAAAAGCTCCCGGCCAGGGGAAAGACTGCCTGACCTGCCGCGAAGTCTGCCGAAAAACAGACAGGGGGAAAAGGCGCGCCCCTTTTCCCCCTGCTTCTGCGATGGCCCCCAAGCGCTGCCTTAATTAAAGTCAGCCTCCGTGTTGGCACATTGCGGCGGCAATGCCGCCCGCAACCGCATATCTGTTTGCCGCCCACCGGGCAGCTTTAATGCAATACTGTTCTGATGGCAGCAGATGCCCGCCAGAAGGTTAGGCGTCGCTTTCCCACACGGTAAACACCGCGGTGAGCGCCTTAAAACCTTTGAAAATACATATTCTCAAAGGCAAAACGCCCCAGGGCCATGACGGGTACGCCCATCAAAAACATCCTGGCAGTGCGGCCATTAATGCTGCTACAGCCTGAAGCACTTTTGTACGTTATATTACCATGAGATACAAGGTACAAAAGGAATTACGCGGGGCGGCATACGCGGGCGCGCTTGTCCTCTGCCGCTTTCGGGCGCATACTAAAAAAGCGGCACCCGGCGCGGGATGCCCCATAACAATTTTCTGCCGAAGACCTCACAAAAACGGCAGACATAAAATACAGGCCTTGAGGCTGCAAAGGCAGGAGGCTGCATGAACACGCTTTTTTCTCCCATCAATCTTGGCGGGCTGGAACTTGCCAACCGCATTGTCATCCCCCCCATGGATCAGTATTCGGCTGATGAGGGGCGTCCAACCCAATGGCATCACATGCATTACGGTCATCTGGCTGTATCCGGCGCGGGCCTGCTCATTATTGAGGCCACCGCCGTGGAACCCGCGGGCAGGATATCCCCGGGCGATCTCGGCCTGTGGAATGACGAACACGAAAAGCTGCATAAAGACATGCTGGAATTCATAGCCGCTTTTTCTTCCATACCCGTGGCTGTCCAGTTGGGGCATTCCGGACGCAAGGGCTCCACGGCCCGCCCCTGGGAAGGGCGCGGCCCTCTGGGGCTTCATGAAGGCGGCTGGAATGTCTGCGCGCCTTCAGCCCTTCCCTTTGATGCGGCTTCTCCCGTTCCTTCGGCCCTGAGCACCGCCGATATTGACCACCTGACCGCTTCTTTTGTAACGGCGGCACAACGGGCGCAACGCGCGGGCTACAAGGCTGTGGAACTGCATGCGGCCCACGGTTATCTGCTGCACGAATTTCTCTCGCCCCTGTCCAACAAAAGGGAAGATGAATACGGCGGCAGCCTCGAAAACAGGATGCGCCTTCCCTTGCAGGTGTTTGCGGCTGTGCGCGCGGCCCTGCCCGCCGCCATGCCCGTGGGCATGCGTGTTTCGGGTACAGACTTCGCCCCAGGCGGCTGGGATGTGCAAGAATGCGCGGTGCTGGCACAACGGCTCGAAGAGGCTGGTGGCGCTTTTATCCACGTTTCCGGTGGAGGCCTGACACCCGAGCAAAAAATATCCCTTGCCCCCGGCTATCAGGTGCATCTGGCCCAGGCCGTCAAGCAGGCTGTTGTCAGCATGCCCGTCATAGCCGTGGGCCTTATCACGGAGCCGGAACTGGCAGCGGGCATTATCGTCACCGGGCAAGCCGATATGGTGGCTGTGGGCCGCGGCATGATGTATGACCCGCGCTGGCCCTGGCATGCAGCAGCCGCCCTGGGCGTCTCCATTGCCGGAACTCCCCGTCAGTACCTGCGTTGCCAGCCCCACAGGCTGAAGAACCTCTTTATCTGATGTGCTAACTACTTGAAACAGCCGTTTAAGGCAGGCAAAATTTCCACTTGCGCCTGTTTCACGCAAGGGCTTGAGAGCGAACGCCTACGGCCCTGCCTGCCTGAAATGCCTGGATGCTGACATCACGAGAGCCGTTTCGCTTTCCGGCAAAGATGAACCCGCGCTGCAAAAAGCGTATTCTTCAGCCCGCAAAGCAAAAGCAGAAAAACCCGGCACAGCCGGAAGGCGGGCGGCTCCCGTGACACCACCACGCAAGACCGTTTGTCTTTGCACCCGCCCGGGTCATCCCCCTCACTCCCTGCCGGGGCCTGCACCGCGCCCTTTTTCCTTCAGCTTCTTCCAGTTGCCAAATCGCGGCAATACCCCAACCCTGAGATCTATATATGAACACGACACCTACTGCCGGATGCCCCAGCGCGGACGACAGCGCCGCTCATGAAAACGCCGCCGAAAACCTTCTGCCGCCCCTGACACGGAGAAGCCTGACGGCCCTGTGCGATGCGGGAGAACTCTCTCCGGCAGCCTGGGAAAAATCCCTGCAAATTTGTGGATTCAATCCGGATGGCAAAGCATGGCTGGCCTATTGGCGCCAAATTTTCTTGCTGGGGGGTACGCTCTTTTTTCTGGCTGGCGTTATCTGCTTTATCGCCTGGAACTGGGCAACCATTTCTCCATTTGGGCGCATGGCGCTTGTAGGCTCTCTGGTGGCGGGAACCGGCGTGGGCGCGGTAATTCTCGGCCCTGTCACACGACTTGGAGGAATATTGCTGCTGGCCTGCGGCATCAGCATGGGACCCATGCTGGCAATATTCGGCCAAAGCTATCAAACAGGTGCGGAACTGTGGGAACTCTTCAGAGTATGGACGATTTTGCTGTTCTTGCTGGCACTGGCGGGCAAACAGGCCGGCTTGTGGTTTGTTACATGGATCTCGGGCAATATTTTTGCGGCCCTCTGGTTTGGTCGCGGCCTTTTATCACCCCTTGATATCTTTGGTCCTTTTTTTGCTCTTCCTGAATGGCTTTTGGTTATTGCAGGCGCCATTATAGCGTGGGAATGGGCCGCACTGCGGGCCGCACGGCGCGCTCCGGAATCGTGGCTGTGCTCGCGCTGGATGCCCAGGCTGCTTTTTTGCGACCTTGCCGCCCGCGTCACGCTATATCTGCTGCTGCTCATTTTTAGTGCACCCCCCTGGTCATATCTGAGCATTCTCAATCTGCCGCACCAGTTCGTTCCGGCCTTTGCCCTGATCGCAAGTGGTATTTCGTGGTGGTGGTATCGTAAAAAAGAAGCCGATCTTTTTATGCTGGCCGTGCTGCTCAGCTCGGCAACAACTCTTATCCTGGGTTTTTTAGCCAGATCAGAACTCTTTTTCGATACCGGTACTGTTATGGCCTTTTTGCTCTGGGGCCTGTTGGTGACGGCCATTACCGCGGCCTTGGCAAAATTTTTACTGCACTTGCAAAAAAGTATGGCAGCAGAAACAAAGCACACAGCAACGTTGCCCTCTCACATTTTTTCTTTTTTCGCCCGCAGCACACCGGAACTGTCGTGGACAAACCTGTGGAG
>NZ_JAHZAA010000066.1 GCF_019424165.1 Desulfovibrio sp.
GCATCCGCCACAGTTTGCTCCCGGCAGGGCTTCCATTACGGCTTCAACCCGCGGGTCTTCCTTGACGTAAAAAACCCGCGAGGCCACGGCCAGGATGATGGATGCCACAAGGCCAAGGGCAAAAAGGGTCAAAATCGATACAAAGACCATAGTTCCGTCCCCGTCTAGCGTAACTGCCGTACAGCAGAATTGACCGGTCAACCGCCGTCGCGCGCCATGTCTTGTTAAGCGTAAGCGACGCGCTGTCCGCCCGTTATCCCATGCCTTTAAAACCCATAAAAGCCAGCGACATAAGGCCGGCCATCACAAGAGCCAGCGGTGTGCCGGCCATGGCTTTGGGCAGACGGCAGGTGTCCAGTCTTTCGCGGATAGCTGCCATCAGCAGCAGCGCCAGAGTGAAACCCAGGCCGTAGGCCAAAGCCCACACCAGAGATTCCATCAGGCCATAGCCTTCACGCTGCACCAGAATGGCAACCCCCATAACCGCACAGTTGGTGGTAATAAGAGGTAAAAAAATACCAAGGGCGGCGTAAAGCGGCGGTACAATTTTTTTGAGAAACATTTCAACAAACTGCACCAGTGCCGCGATGACAACGATAAAGACGATGGTTTGCAGATACCCTAACCCGTAGGGGTCGAGTACATATTTCTGCATGAGCCAGGTACAAAGCGTGGCGGCAATGGTTACAAAAATCACCGCGCCGCCCATGCCTAGGGCTACGCCTTTTTCTTTGGAACATCCCACATACGGGCAGTTGCCAAGATACTGGGCCAACACAATATTGTTGACGAAGATGGCCGAGATAAAGATGGCGAAAATATCCATGCGCTATCCTTGTGCCGTTAGAGCGGTTTTGCTTTGAGATCGCACCTGCCTGCGACAGTCGCTCAGGTCTTGTTATTGCCGTGACGCCGCAGCCAGGCATCTTGCTGTAACTGCTTCCGGCTGTATAAAAATCACAAGACCAATCTGTTACCGGGCTTCTTCACGCCGTTCCAGCGAGCAGCACCCGCAGGAACCGCAACCGCCTTGCGGGGTGGGTACGTCCTTGCCCCTGCCGGCTTTCCAGTAGTTGTACATGTTCATGGCCGCCAGTATGAGGCCAAGGCAGATAAAGGCTCCCGGCGCTTGAATCATGATGCGCATGGGCTCAAAGCCCTCCCACATGACGTTTTGCCCAAACCATGTGCCGTTGCCAAAAATTTCGCGCAATGAGCCAAGAAAGGTCAGCGACAGAGTGAAGCCCAAGCCCATGCCCAGGCCGTCGGCTATGGAAGCTGCCACACCATTTTTGGCAGCAAAGGCTTCGGCCCGGCCAAGAATTATGCAGTTGACCACGATAAGCGGCACAAAGATGCCGAGCCGCTGGTACAGAGGGTAGGCATATGCCTGCATGAGCAGTTCCACCGCGACCACCAGTGAGGCCGCAATAACGATAAAGCAGGCGATACGTACTGTTTTGGGAATAATGCTGCGCACCATTGAAATGAGCATGTCTGAAAGTACGAGCACAAAAATGACGGCTACCCCCATGCCAAGACCATTGTCGGCAGAGTTGGTTACAGCCAGGGTAGGGCAAAGCCCCAGCACGAGACGGAACGGCGGCAGTTCCTTCCAAAGCCCTTTGGTAAATTCTTGCAGTATGCTCATGGAAGCTCCAGGCGTATGCCAGTGGGCTATTTAGCCCAGGCTTTGAAAATTTCAGGCTTCAGGCCCATATACGTTTGGGCGGCTTTATTCACAGCCTCCACCGATCCGGCAGAGGAGATGGTAGCGCCTGAAATCGCATCGATTTTCCCCCCCTGATTTTTGAGATTCACCGGGGTAGCCGCACTCATGAACTGGGTAGTGAAGCCCGGATCCGCCACACGCATGCCCAGCCCCGGAGTTTCCTTCATGGTGGTCATGCCAACGCCAGCCAGGGTGTCATCGGCGGTATTGAAGCCGACCATGACACCAATGGGGCCGCCATACCCTTTACCAAAATTTTCCAGGGCAACCCCCACAAGCTTGCCTGACTTCATAACAGGAAAGACAGTGACCTTTTCACCGTTGGAAAGAGTAAAGCCGCGCCTGTCAGCAATGGGCGAGTTTTCTGCCTGGGCAAAAACCCTCTTGAGCGCAGGCCCCTGCACGTAAGTCAGTTCCTGTTCTTCTATGGCTGTAGCGGTGATCATTTTAAGATACGAAAGGGCAAAACCGGAAAGCCCGCAAAGAACTGACAGCACTACCACCATGCGTACTATGGCTATCATTGGCGGCTACCTCCGAAAGGTCTGGGGCGTATCATATCGAGATAAGGGGTTAACATATTAGCCAGAAGAATGGCGAACGGAACACCGTCGATCCATACCCCATACTTGCGAATAACCATGGCCAGCAGCCCTCCGGTAAGGCCGTAGAGAAACATGGGCAGCGGGCGCAGGGGCGTTGTGCCCATTTCAGTAGCCATGAAAAAACCACCCAGCATGACCGACCCGGTACACAGATGGAAAAAGGCGGAAGCATTGTGGGCCGGGTCTGACATATGAAAAAATGCAGCCAACGCAGCAACACCAATGAAAAACCCCAGGCTGATCTGCCAGCGCACCGTGCCGGTAGCGCAGAGAAAAGAACCGCCCACAAAAAGGCCAAGCACTTGCCCCGCACCCAGACCATTGATCTGTTTGCCCAGAATCAGGTCCAGCAGGGGGGTGGAGTCGGCGCTGGCTGCGCCGAAGAACTTCAGGCGTACCAGGGGGTCAATAAAATTCGTGCCGAGTTGCATGGCGTTGGGGTCCATAAAAATGGGAAAGGACACCGCCAGAACGGCCCAGCCCACGAGTGGCGTGCTTACAGGGTTGGCCCCAAGGCCGCCAAAAGCCATTTTGCCCAAGGTGATACAGATAACCGCCCCAAGGACGACAAGCCACCAGGGGGCATCTGCCGGTAGCAGAAAAGCAAAGATGAGCCCCGCATATACGGCGGTAAAGTCGTCCACCTCTATCTGCCGGCCCATGATTTTTTCGCACAGGGCTTCCACAACTACACAGGCAGCAACGCTGAGAGCCATGACCCGAAGGGCGGGCAAGCCCCAGTTCCAGATGGCCATGGCCGCTGCCGGCAAACAGCAAAGAATGGTGAAAAGACTGTACTTGCGAATGGTACGCCCGCAGTGCCAAAAAGACGGAACGCTCATGGCAAGCAAAACAGAGCCTGATGAAGCAGATGACATCAGTTGCCTCCCCGCTGCTCACGGGCAGCCCTGTTATTGGTTCCGGCTTCGGCAGAAGCCTCGGCATTGTCGGCGGCGATCATGCCCAGCGCGTCATCCGCATCCAGTATTTTTCCCTTGGTCGCGGCGGCTTCCGCCAGTTTGAATTTGGACAGACGG
>NZ_JAHZAA010000067.1 GCF_019424165.1 Desulfovibrio sp.
GGTGTGTTTTTGGATTCATGCGCCTCGGTACGCAGCAAGGTAATGTTGACCTGAAGAGGAGAGTTGCCCAAAAGCCGCAGCAACTGTGTTTCAGTGGCGATTTTGGTGGGCATGAGGTTGACGATGACTATTTCCAGAGGGCGTATGTCCTGAGCGACTGCGCGGTCTTCGGTCATTACGAAGATGTTTTCACTTTCCAGGGCGGCGCAGGCGGGCAAGTCCGCCGGGATCTTAATGGGCATATCCTCTTCCTTGACACTAAAGTTGCAACGCGGTGCAGCGCAATGTTATGGCTGTCGTACCGCTGGCGGGTCCCGCGCAAGTGCGGCGGGACCCGCCCTTAAAACATAGCAATTAGATATGTTTTGTCAAGACGCTATAGCAGGCGTTGTTTTTTAACGCCGGCATCTGCGTTTTTTTGTTGTCTACAGCTACAGCTTGACCACATGACATTCCATTTTCAGATCACTTTGCGCGTCTTTAAGGGCCTGCTCGGCCAGGCGTTCAAGTCCGCCACAGCACGGCACACTCATGCGCAGCACCGTAAGGCCCGCAATTTGTCCCGATTTTATGATGGCCGTGAGCTTTTCCAAAAGGGCGGCATTGTCTTCCAGCTTGGGACAGGCAATAACAGGTATGCGTCCGGCAAGCCAGTCTTTATGCAGATTGGGCAGGGCAAAACCGGCACAGTGGGCGGCCAGCAGCACCTGAGCACCCTTGAGAAACGGGGCTGTGGGAGGAACAAGGCGCAGTTGGATCGGCCAGGAGGGCAGATCCACGGCAAGTCCGGGATTGGCAGCCGCCGTAACGGGGGAGAGGGGTTTGAGGGCACGCGCCATGCTGCCTGGGCATCCGCCCGGCCTGGGCATCATGCCCTGCGGCCCGTGTCCTGTATGAGCGGGGGCTGTTCCTTCGCGTTCAGCCTTGGCGGTCAGG
Organism: Desulfovibrio sp.; assembly: GCF_019424165.1. Taxonomy (GTDB): domain Bacteria; phylum Desulfobacterota; class Desulfovibrionia; order Desulfovibrionales; family Desulfovibrionaceae; genus Desulfovibrio. Next base: position 937 of record NZ_JAHZAA010000067.1, read on the forward strand.
GCCGCTTCTTCATCAAACTCTTCAGCTTCGCGTTCGATAAGCTGCAGAGCGCCTTCAGGACAGCTAAGACATGCACCAAGGCCGTCGCAGTACGAGTCCCGTATGAGCTTTGCTTTGCCGTCCACTATGGCCAGTGCACCTTCGGCACAGTCCAGCACGCATTGGCCGCAGCCGTTGCACTTGTCTTCGTCAATTTCAATAATAAGACGCTTTGCCATGGCTATATCTCCACCGTCAGTTCAATCAGTTGGGACGGGGTGTCGATGATATGGTCGGCTCCGGCGGCGCGCAGTTCCGCAGGGCCGCGAAAACCCCAGGCCACACCCACTGACGTTGTACCCGCATTGCGCGCGGTCTGCACATCCACGTCACTATCGCCCACGTACAAGACCCGGGCCACAGATGTATGCATTGTTTCAGCCATGTCCAGCAGGGCGTGCGGTTCTGGCTTAAGGGGAACATTTTTTCTGCCGCCGCGTACAAGGGCGAACGGAATGGAAGGAAAGTAGCGCTTCACCAGCTCCACGGTGTGTTCTTCCGGCTTGTTGGAAAGCACGGCCAGCGGGCATCCTTTGGCGGCCAGGGTTTCCAGCGCCGGAAGGATGCCTGCATAGGGGCGGGTGGTGTCATACATATGGCGGCCGTAGTGCTGGCGGGTTTCTTCCACCAGTTGTGCCAGGGCCGGGGCTTCAAGCTCTGCTGCGGCAGGCAGCGTATCGCGTACCAGCTTGTCAAAGCCTCGTCCCACAAAGCGTCTGTAGTCCGCCAGGGGGTGTATGGGGTAACCGTGCCGGGCCAGTATGGTATTGCAGGCATTGCCGATATCGCCAAGCGTATCAAGCAGGGTTCCGTCCAGATCAAAGAAAAAGACTCTCATCAAATCTCCCATGTATTCTTTGCAGCAGTAAAAACAGTGTAGCGGAAAAGTACCATGAATCACAAGCCCGCATCGTGATCAAAAAACAGAGAGCTTTGCGCGGCCTGTAGTGTTCTGTAAAATGCCGATGACGGCGGCATGTTTTTGCGCGAGACATTTATCATATGCTGTCAAGACCTTGCGCAGTACTTCTGGACAGAGGCATGGCAGCTTGTTAAGGTCATAGCACCGGGCAGAATCAACGTATGTGACGCCCGTCACGGAGGATTTATGGCTCGACATATTCTGACCATCAGAAAGCTGGGAGAAAAGGCGTGCTGGCTGCTTGTGCAGCAAGCCATAGGCATGCCGGAGGCCAAGACCAGAACGAACTTCATGACGGAGCGTGTAGCTGTGCTCATTTTTGCCCAGCATTCGCTGCCGGAAAGGCTTTGCGTGTCTGCTGCCGTGCGGCAGTTGGGCGGGGCCGTGGTGTATGAGGGCAACCGCAGCGTATGGCGCTCGGAGCTTGCCGAATACCGCGAACAGCTCATGCCTATCTTCAGTTATTATGTGGATTGCCTGTATACCTATGGCCTGCCCGTCGCTTCCTGGGATCCTGCCAGAATCGACCTGAGCTTCCCCCTTATTAATGCCGGCAGTCCGGATGCGCATCCGGCGCACTCTCTGGCGGATATTGCCTGCATGCTGCGCAATTCGCGTAATCTCGGCAACGTTACCTGCGGCTGGCTTGGCTGCCTCAACGGGACCCTGCATTCACTTGTGGAAGCCACGGCATGGTTCCCCTTCAGCCTGCGTGTGGCCTTGCCTTCGCATGTAGACCCGGCCCCCCTGAAAAGGATAGTTGCCGAACTGGGAACGGACGTGACTTTTGTGGATACCCCGGAAGAAGCCGTAAAGGGTGCAGACTATGTTTTTGCAGGCTGCCGCAAGGGCCTCACGGAAGAGGAACATGTGCGGTGGAACATTTGCAGCGAGCTGCTCTCCAGGGCGGCGCCCCATGTGCGCATCATGCTCAGCGCGCCGCCCATCAATGCCATCCGGGTAGAAAATGACATCCTGCGCAATAACAAGGCGTCCATGCTTATCCAGCAGTCTGAATACCGTCTGCGGGTGCACAAGCGCATGCTGCATTGGGTGTTTCTGGATAATGACGATTCCTGACCTGAAACGGCCCTGTTTATAATGCCGCCAGGCCTTAACGACGCAGATAATCGTGCGTGGGGTGGCGGGTATGCCATTTCCGGGAGTCTTTAAGGACGAAAAAATACCTGCTGCGAGGCAAGCACAGGCAACCT
>NZ_JAHZAA010000068.1 GCF_019424165.1 Desulfovibrio sp.
CAATCGCCGCCGGGGTCATATCCGGCTTCAAGCAGCATGCCCAAAGCATCCCGTACGGTGAAATCTCGCCATTCCTCCGGACTTTCCATATCGGCTCGCGGCACTGCGCCGGACTCCACCACCAGCACATTGGCCCCCCAGGCCAGGGCCTCGGGCGTGGGCGGGTGCACGCAAATATCAGGAGTCTGCACGCCACCGGCAAGCCGCGTTACTGCCGCTATCTGCGCAAGGCGCAAGGAAGAAAGTTCCGCCTGAGCCGCATCGCCGCAGGGTGTACCGCGCACATTGACCCGCGCCATAACGCCGCACAGGGCCGCCTTGTGGCCCAGAGCCGTCAGCAACACATCGGCAATTTCTTCATTGCTGTGTTCCGGCCCCACAGGTTCCACCAGATGGGCCAGCCTTATATCGGAATCGCGCACGGCGGCCAGAGTGGCAAGGCGATCCTCAACCTTGAAACAGGTGGTACAGCCCTCGCCCAATCGTAAGGAGTGGTAGACAACCGTAACCCCCGCCGCACGCATTGCGCTGGCCTCTTCCGGACCGAATTCGCCCGTGTTGACCACAACGTCATAATTGCCCGGAACTTTTCGTCGCAGGTCGCGCACAAGGTCAAGCAGCTTGGGCAGGCTGTAAAATTCCGTGGTACGCAGAGTCACCCAGCGTGCACCCTGCTCCACAAATTTTCGGGCCGTTTCCACAATACGGTCAACGGGCCATTCAAAGGGTTCGGGCACGAGCCCCCATTTTTCGCCAAATGAACAAAAACCGCAGTTCATTGAGCACGGCTGGCAATCCACGCCGATGGCGCTCCACACGCGCCCACTGTTGCCCACAACGGCACGGGCCATCTCGCGCGCCCTGCGGCCTAGAAAAGTCGCTTCCTGCGAAGTGGGCGGCACATGCAGCAGCATGATCACGTCCTCCCTGCTGGGAAGGATGCCACGCATGGAGTCAGAGGCCACGCGTTCCACCAGTGCCATAAATTTTCGGTCCACAGTGTTCGCCTCGCGTACCAGTGCCAGCACGCCGCCCACTGTATGCAGATATGCATGCAGCGTGGTTTCCCAACGGGCAAGACACGCACGCCCCTGCCCTGTCAACGTGAACACCCGCCGCCCTCTGGTGGGGCCGCTCTCTTCATGAGAGGCAAGCAGGTGTTTGCTTTCCATAAGCTTGAGCAGCCGGTAAACGCCTGCCTGATCCGGCGGCGATGCCCCCCAGAACGGCATGGCCCCCAGGCGCTGCATGAGCACATACCCGTGTAACGGGCCACGGGCCAGCAACGACATGACGAGCGGCTGTACAAAGCGTTGCAGCGTACTGCCGGAACAGGGGCAGTCGGCAAACAAATCCATTTCGGTCATGGCGGATTCCAATAGTTGAGTTGGTCTAGTACTGAGACAAAGGAACGCCACTTCCAGGCGCATGTCAATATCATGCGCACATGGGTAAGGTACTTGCCCCATATAGATTGACAACGCGCACGTCTGCCTTGCCCCCAACCGAGGACACTAATTTTTACCGGTATGCTTTTGGGAACGTGAGGACTTTCATATGGGACTTCTGATTTTTGCGGCCCCAAACGCCGGCACGTTTTGGGCCTTTTTATTTTTACAGGTATCCCCTCAAAGATATTTTACTTTTCACGCGGAAATATTCGGGCTATAGAGCGTCCCATTGCTGTACGTCTCATATGTCGCAGATGCCCGGCATCTCCCTTTCATTATGCATGCTCTCTTTCGCAAACGGCGCTGCCGTTAAGCGGACGCCAGCCGCTCTGGTTTCCAGCTTCGTGGACAGAAAATTCATACCTCCTGACGACAAATAAAAATGCCCCTATATCTTTATTGAAAAGCTGGTAAAACACCTTTTGAGAGGGCATTCAGGTTTGTGATTGCCGCCTGGCATGCCGGAATGACATCCCTAAGTTTAGTATCTCAGCATACCGCTTGAAAATCATATGCTTCAAGGGCGCGATAAGAATCTGAAGCGGATTTTGGTCTTGAGCATTGGATTTTCGATATGTGCAGAAAATATAAATTGGGGCATTGTATCCCATGCAAAGGAGAACGCCATGCATGATCCTTCCCCCTTCGAGGCACTGAATCCCCAGCAGATGTGTCACAAGGCGGTGGTGATAATGGAAGGCAAAGCGCTCAGATCAGCGTCCAAGGCCTTTATGCTTGCCGTTATGGCCGGCGTGTTCATTGGCCTGGGCTTTGTTTACTGTGCCGTGGCCAACACGGCAGGAGCGGGAAAGATAGTCGGCGGTCTGGTGTTCAGTCTCGGGCTCATGCTTGTTATCGTTCTGGGTGCGGACCTGTTTACCTCCACAACCATGACGCTTCTTCCGCGCGCCTGCCGCAAAATCACCTGGGGGCAATTATTTTCGAACTGGGGAGTAGTATACGCAGGAAATTTTGTGGGTAGTCTTTTCTTGGTGACGCTTATTTTGCTGAGCGGGCACCCGTGGGCATCCGGCGGCGATATTGCTGTTTTTTATATCAACACTACAGAAAACAAACTCACGCATACCTTCATTGAAGCCGTTTTTTTGGGTGTGATGTGCAACCTGCTCGTCTGCCTTGGCGTATGGATGAGCTATTCCGGGCGTTCATTGATCGATAAAATGGCCGCCTGCCTGTTTCCTGTAGGTCTTTTCATTGCTTGCGGGTTTGAGCACAGCGTAGCAAACATGTTCATGATTCCTATCGGCATCCTGTGTAACGACATGATGCCTCCCGCTGTGGCAGCCAGGCTGACCGACCCAGCGCATACCGCATCTGTGCTGACCTGGTCGAATTTCATCTTCAAAAACCTTATCCCTGTGACATTGGGCAACATCCTTGGCGGCGGTGTGTTTGTAGGCATGTTCCACTGGCTGATCTATCTGCGCAGCGGGCGTGACGACCACAGGAACGTCGGCAGGACTGCTGCACAAAAGCAAACCCAGTCCACCGACTAGCCTGCCGAAGCCCATTACCGAACGCGCCGGACTCAACCACGTCAGGGTAAACGCGTTATCCAATGAAGATACGGGACAATGCTGTGCTCCTGT
>NZ_JAHZAA010000069.1 GCF_019424165.1 Desulfovibrio sp.
AAAGCATTTCCCGCCGCATTAACAAGGCGGGGCTGCTGGATATTCTCGGCGGCACGGGCGAAGTTAACGTTCAAGGCGAAAATGTTCAGAAGATGGATACAATCGCCAACCGCATTATGCTCTATCGCATGGAGCGCTGTGGCGCTCTCTGTGCCATGAGTTCGGAAGAAGAGGCCGACCTGATCCGCGTCAGCCCGGAATTTCCCCGCGGCGACTATATCTTGATTTTTGATCCGCTGGACGGTTCTTCCAATATTGATGTTAATATCAATGTTGGCACAATTTTTTCGATTTTACGCCGTCCCGAGGGGCATTCTGGTGAAGTGACTCTGGATGAGGTGCTGCAGCCTGGCAACAGGCAAGTGGCGGCAGGGTATATTTTGTATGGCCCCTCCACAATGCTTGTACTTAGCACGGGACAAGGGGTTCATGGTTTTACTCTTGACCCCGGAGTGGGAGAATTTTTGCTTTCCCATCCCAACATGTGCATTCCCGAGCAGGGTTATATCTATTCGGTAAATGAGGGCAACTGGAAAAACTGGGATGCCCCCGCCCGCGAGGCTGTAAACTGGTTTCACGGCTGTGAAACTTCAGATGGAAAACCGTACTCATCTCGGTATGTCGGTGCTCTTGTTGCGGATTTTCATCGCACTCTGATCAACGGTGGCATTTATATGTATCCATCGAATACCAAGAAGCCCAACGGCAAGCTGCGCCTTATGTGCGAGGCTGCCCCCTTGGCCTTTCTTGCAGAGCAGGCCGGCGGCAAGGCAAGTGACGGCAAGAGCCGTATTCTTGAAAGGGTTCCCGAACACTTGCATGCACGTACGCCCTTATTTATCGGTTCCGCCAAAGACGTGGAGGTTGTTGAAAATATTTATGCCAGGCATGCCGGTCTGACAGCCTGACAGCAGACACGCGTAATTGGGGGGCCGCGTTGGGTGCGGCTCCTGTTTTTTGTTGAAAGAGAGATCATATGCTTTGCCTTGGCATTGAAAGTTCCTGTGACGAAACCGCACTGGCCTTGGTGGAAGATGGCCGCCTGCTGCATTCTGTCTTATCCACTCAGGCAGATATGCACGCACTATTTGGCGGTGTTGTGCCCGAGCTGGCATCCCGCGAACATTATCGCTATATCGGCCCCTTGTTTGATGAGCTGATGCGGCGTAGCGGCAAGCGTAATGAAGAAATAGATATTGTAGCTGTCGCGCGTGGTCCGGGGCTGCTTGGCAGCCTGCTGGTGGGGGTGGCCTTTGCCAAGGGGCTTGCTTTCAGTCTGGGAGCGCGTTTTATCGGCGTCAACCATCTGCAGGCGCATCTGTTGGCAGCGGGGCTGGAACAGCCTTTGAAGTTTCCGGCTTTGGGCCTGCTTGTTTCCGGCGGGCATACGCATCTGTACCGTATGGAAACTCCGTGGCGCTGTCTGCCCCTTGGGCGCACTTTGGACGACGCGGCAGGCGAAGCCTTTGATAAGGTCGGCAAAGTGCTTGGCCTGGCCTATCCGGGAGGACGTCTGATGGACGCTCTTGCCGGAGAAGGGCGGGCGGATGGAATTGCCTTTCCACGTCCTTATCTGGATAATGACAATCTGGATTTCAGCTTCAGCGGATTAAAAACTGCCGCTAGCACGTATATTCAGCAACATTTTGCAGACGTGACATGGCCACGCCCTTTGGGCTCGACGGCAGATGCGCCGCAAGATCTGAAAGATTGTTGCGCCGCCTTTAATCTGGCCGTGGTAGATACCCTTTGCACAAAGACTGCAAGAGCACTGGACAGAAATCCGCAGTTGAAATATCTGATTCTTGCGGGAGGCGTTGCCTGCAACTCGTTGTTGCGCCAGCGCGTTACGGAGCTTATGAAGCACAGAGGCGGGCAGGCAATCATTCCCGGTCCGCACTTATGCACGGACAATGCGGCCATGATTGCCTATGCGGGCTGGCTGTTCGGAAAAGAAGGATATTACCACCAATTACACATGGAAGCCGTACCCCGAGGACGCGCTCTGCCTGACGATATGAGGCGCTGTCGAGAATACGCTGAAGACCTGTCAGAAACATGAGATTGTCTTGACAGTCAGGTCTTTGGAAACTACTCTTGCTCAATACAGAGGCCTCGGAATCCATACCCCGAAGCTTCGGTTTTCCGCCTCTGCGCCCTTTCGGGCATGCAGTGCGCAACATAAACCTAAGGAGATAGTTATGGCTGAACAGGTCACTGACGCCACCTTTGAAAGTGTTGTCCTCAAGTCCGATCTGCCGGTTCTGCTTGACTTTTGGGCACCCTGGTGCGGTCCTTGCCGCGCTGTTGGCCCAATTATTGATGAGCTCGCCACCGAATACACGGGCAAAGTGCGCATCGTAAAGATGAACGTGGATGAAAATCCCGCCACTCCCACAAAATTCGGCATTCGCGCTATCCCCACTCTCGTCCTTTTCAAAAACGGCGAAACTGTCGAACAGATCACCGGCGCTGTGACCAAGGCCGCCATGAAAGATCTGCTTGATACCAAGGCGCTGGCATGAAAGCATATGATGCCGTTGTGATCGGCGGCGGCCCCGCCGGCGTTACCGCAGCCTTGTATCTGGCGCGGTCCGGTTGCAGCGTTCTTATGCCGGAGCGTTTGACCTCCGGAGGTCAGTTGCTGCAAACTGAAGCGCTGGAGAACTACCCGGGCTTTCCCAAGGGCATCAAGGGCTATGAACTTGCCGACCTCTTCGCCGCGCATCTTGAAGGTTTGACAGTAGACAGGCCCGCCACCGTTGTTGAATCCATTACCGGCTCGGCGGGCCGGTTTACTGTGCGCACTTCAGACGGAGAGCATACGTGCAAGACTGTGTTGGTATGCTCGGGGGCCAAACATCGCCAGTTGGGCCTTGAAGATGAAGACAGGCTGCGTG
>NZ_JAHZAA010000007.1:0-12211 GCF_019424165.1 Desulfovibrio sp.
AGTACATTTCTGAGTATTGACGCGCGAGCCGCGCAGACAGGCGTTTAAAGCTCCGGCCCTGACAAAAGTTCATGCCACGCATGAAATCGTGCTTAGTGCCATCATTCAAGATCCGGAAGGCCTGGGCGGTCAGGTTGTTTTTGAAAACCTGCGGGGTCTCACGCCCGAGATCCGCCAGTTGCTCGGCAAATAGCCGATTCCCGAATGTCCGCCCGCCGGGCGCAGCAACAGCCTCCCGCGTGCTGTCAGGCAGGAGGCTGTTGCTGCGCCCGGCGCCCGAGAGCCAACGGCGGCGCCAGCTTGACTCCCGCCGCGAAAGCACTTAGTAGTCAGCACCAACAGTCACCGCTAACCGAAAAAAAGGACCGTGATGGACAGCGTGCCGAGTAGTACGGAATACCCCAGTAGTCACTGGGCAAACACGATAACCAGGTTGCCTGGGGCAACAGGTCTCGGTCTGTAACGGATCCTTCCCGCTCGCCGTCACCTGTTCCGGGTATCGGAGGCGAGCCATGAAACTCTCTCTCTTTTTCTGCGTCATGCTGGGCGTCATTTTTTTCGCCGGCAGCTTTATACTTACACTGACCGTATCCTCCAGAAATCTGGGCCTCTTTACCACAGAATCCGTGGCGTCTCGCGTTACGTCCGCCAAAATCCGCCATATGGAATCCGGGCGCTGACAGACCGGATTTTATATCTCCATATACACATACACGCGCCCAGCGCATAGCCGTGCTGTTTTTCAGGCAGCCGCAAATAAAGGAGTTTTCCGATTATGGACCATCCTCCTAGTCGACCCGCAGCGTCTTTTTCAACAAACCTCGCAGCGGGTATGGTACTTCCAACTTTCTTACCTCTGCGCCCGCATACTGCGGCATAGCCTGACTGTATACCGCGGGCATGCCGCGCCGTCTGCCGGGAGCAGGAGGAGACATGCCCATGTTTTTCACTTTTTTTAACAAAAATCAGTCTGTACGGCCTCACAAGGGCCAGTGGGCCGCCCGGTCCACAGAACAGAACATTGACGCGCTCTTCACAAAATTCGGCAGCGGGCAATACGGCCTGACTGAAAGCGACGCCCACAGCCGCCTGGAGGCCGAAGGCCGCAACGAGGTTGCCCGTGAGCGCGTCCCCAATCCTCTGGTGCAGTTGCTCCGGGCGTTCAACAATCCGTTCATTTACGTTCTGCTCATCATAAGCGCCGTCAGCTTTTACAGCGACTACTGGCTTCCTCTCCAGACCGGGGAAGAAACCGACGGCACGGGCGTAACCATTATTGTGAGCATGGTGCTGATCAGCGGCATCATGCGCTTCTGGCAGGAATTCCGCTCCAATAAGGCCGCCCAGGCCCTCCAGGCCATGGTGCACACCACCGCCACAGTTACCCGCCGCAACGCGCAGGATGAGCCTGAAACCAGAGAAATCCCGCTGGACGAACTGGTCAGGGGCGATGTGGTGCGCCTCTCTGCCGGTGATATGGTTCCCGCCGACATACGCCTGCTTGATTCCCGCGATCTTTTCGTAAGCCAGGCTGTGCTGACCGGCGAATCCCTGCCTGTGGAAAAATACGACACCCTGTCTGCCGTGGCGGAAAAATGCGCGGATGCCGAAGGCGCGTCCGGCCAGGCGCTTGATTCGCGCAACATGTGTTTTATGGGGACCAACGTGGTCAGCGGCACGGCCACGGCCCTTGTGGTTGCCACCGGCGCGCGTACCTACTTTGGCTCCCTGGCGAAAAACATTGTGGGCAGCCGCGCCCAGACAGCCTTTGATAAAGGAGTAAACAGCGTAAGCTGGCTGCTCATCCGTTTCATGCTTCTTATGGTTCCCGTTGTTTTTCTTATCAACGGCTTTACCAAGGGAGACTGGAGCGATGCCTTCATGTTCGCCCTGGCCGTCGCCGTGGGCCTGACCCCCGAAATGCTGCCGATGATCGTCAGCGCCAACCTTGCCAAGGGTGCTGTGGCCATGTCGCGCCACCAGGTTGTGGTAAAACGGCTGAATTCCATTCAGAACTTCGGGGCAATGGACATCCTGTGTACCGACAAGACCGGCACACTTACCCAGGACAGGATCATCCTTGAGCGGCACGTCAACCCGCTGGGCTTTATGGACGACTCTGTGCTGGAGCTTGCGTGGCTCAACAGTTTTCACCAGAGCGGCATGAAAAACCTTATGGACAGGGCCATTGTCCACTATGGCGACACGGCGGAAAACGGCCTGCCCAACCATCTGCACAAGGTGGACGAACTCCCCTTCGACTTTGTGCGCCGCCGCCTTTCGGTGATTGTGGCAGAGTCCGACACAGAGCACCTGCTGGTATGCAAGGGCGCTGTTGAAGAAATGCTCTCCATAGCCTCCCATGTGTACGTGCAGGGCAAGGTTGTGGAAATGGACGAACAATGGCGCGAAAGGCTCATGGACCTGACGCGTTCGTACAACCGCGACGGCTTCCGGGTGCTGGCCCTCGGCACAAAGGTTTTCAGGGGCAGCGAAGTTCGCGAACAGTACACCACGGCGGCAGAGGGCAATCTTATCATCAGGGGCTTTCTTACCTTTCTTGATCCGCCCAAAGACAGTGCAGGCCCGGCCATTGCCGCACTGCGCGAGCATGGCGTGACAGTCAAGGTGCTTACGGGTGACACGCCTGTCATCACTGCCAAAATCTGCCATGACGTGGGTCTGGAGCCGGGAACCGTCCTGACCGAAAACGATGTGGACGCCATGAACGATGCCGAGCTGCTGACGGCCTGCGACAAACATGACGTGTTCGCCAAGCTCACGCCCATGCAGAAATCGCGCATCATCAAGACGCTACAGCAAGGCGGGCATACCGTGGGCTTTCTTGGCGACGGCATCAACGATGCCCCCGGCCTGCGTGACGCTGATGTGGGCATTTCCGTGGATACGGCCGCTGATATCGCCAAGGAGTCCGCAGATATCATCCTGCTGGAAAAAAGCCTTATGGTTCTTGAGCAAGGGGTGATCAAAGGCAGAGAAACCTTTGGCAACATCATGAAATATCTTAATATGACCGCAAGCTCCAACTTCGGCAACGTATTTTCGGTATTGGTAGCCAGCGCCTTTATTCCCTTTTTGCCCATGCTGCCCGTGCAGTTGCTGCTTCAGAACCTAATGTACGACTTTTCGCAGCTTTCCCTGCCGTGGGACACGGTAGACAAAGAATTTCTGCAAAAGCCGCGCAAGTGGGATGCAAAAAATATCGGCCGTTTCATGGTCTGGATCGGTCCCACTTCTTCGATCTTTGACATTACCACCTACGCGCTCATGTGGTTCGTCTTCGGAGCCGCCAGCGTTGAGATGCAGTCTCTCTTCCAGTCCGGCTGGTTTGTTGAGGGGCTTCTTTCCCAGACGCTGGTGGTGCATATGCTCCGTACCAGAAAAATCCCCTTTGTGCAGAGCACCGCGGCCCTGCCCGTCCTGCTGCTGACAGGGGTGGTTATGGCGCTCGGCATCTATATTCCCTTTTCGCCGCTGGGCGGACTGGTCGGCCTGCAACCGCTGCCCTGGAGTTACTTCCCCTGGCTGGTTGCCACCCTGCTTTGCTACTGCTGCGTGGCCCAGGGCATGAAGATAGTCTACATGCGCCGGTTTGGCCGCTGGTACTAGCCGTGCTGCCTGCCCGGGATTCCTGGCAAACAGCGGGCTGACAGGGTATTTTTACTGTGAACAGCCCAGATTGAGCCAGCCGGTCAACGCCTTTTCCTTGACGGCTTTGACCGGCTGGCCGCTTCTTTCTGACATTTATATATAGGCACAGCCGCTGGGTGAGGCTGAAAAACAGCTTTTCTCCAGACAAAAAACGCGTAAGGGACCCAGTGTGGTCCCTTACGCGTTTTCACCCTGTATGGCGAAAAGTATCTGACTTGTTCAGGCCGGTTGTGCGCCGTTGCCCTGGCTATTCCTGCTCAAGCTCATGCTTGAGCCAGGACCTGACCGCCGGAGTAGGAGCGCTGATACCGCGCCATTCTCCGTGTTCCTTGTGAAAATCATCCATCAGATTCTTGGGCAGAGGCAGACTTATGAGATCATCGGCCCTTTCTGAATTGCGTCGTACCAGGCGGACCATGGGCGGGCTTTGCCAACTGTCCACCACAAAGTAGTGGGCCACATCATCCTTGGAACGAACCGGAGGATACTCCGAATGCCAGTCATTATTACCCCATTCAAGATACATTGTGACGGCGTGCTCGGGGGTCAGGTTCCAGTCTATATCATAAAGAGCGAAGTCCTTTAGTTGCGACATGGTGTCCTCCTCATTGGCTTTATTTAACAATAATCATTCTTGACAGCGCTGGCAAGAGGTTCTTGCCCAAAAAATCTATCCTGCCGTCACAATTTTAAAAGTGACCGGAGGCACAAACCAGGCTGTGAGGGCAACAAGCAACAGTAAAAAAATAAAAACCGACACGCAGAGCCATTAATTCGGTTTTCTTATAAAAGATTCCCAAAACTAGGATTGCCTACTAATAGCACCCATGCTATTCCTCACTGCAACACTAACCAGATGCGGAATTCCGTGGAGGAAATCATGGCAAAAACCATCCGTCAGGCCACATTCGAACTTTTACGCCAACTGGGCATTACCACCATATTTGGCAATCCCGGCTCAACTGAAGAAACATTTTTGAAAGATTTTCCCAAAGATTTCAGATATATTCAGACGCTTCAAGAAGCTTCAGCCGTGGGTGCCGCCGATGGCTACGCCCAGGCAACGCGCAAACCGGCACTGGTAAACGTGCACACTTCAGCCGGTCTGTGTAATGCCATGAGCAATATTCTTACCGCCAGCATGAACAAGACGCCGCTTATCATTACGGCCGGCAACCAGACACGCGAAATGCTCCTTATGGAACCGTGGCTCACCAACGTGGAGCCTGCCGAACTGCCCAAGCCCTGGGTCAAGTGGAGCTACGAACCTGTACGCGCCGAAGATGTGCCTGCCGCCTTCATGCGGGCCTATGCCATGGCCATGCAGCCCCCGACCGGACCTGTTTTTCTCTCCATTCCGCTTGATGACTGGGACAAACCCGCCCAGGGCGATCCCGTGGCACGCAGCCTTGCAGGCCGCGTTGGACCGGACCCCAAACGCCTTGCCGAATTTGCCGACCTGCTCTCCAAGGCCAAAAACCCCGCACTCATTTACGGCGCGGCCATTGCCAGGGGCGACGGCTGGAAGCAGGCCGTGGCCCTGGCTGAAAAGCTCAATGCCAAAGTATGGGCTGCCCCCGCTTCGGAGCGCCCGCCCTTCCCCGAAACCCATCCGCTGTACGCCGGCGGCCTGCCTTTTGCCATTGGCCCGCTAGCCAAAAAGCTTGAAGGCCATGATGTGGCTATTGTGATCGGCGCCCCCGTGTTCCGGTACTATCCGTATGTTGAGGGCCAGTACATTCCTGACGGACTGCGCCTGCTTCATATTTCCGATGACCCCGCGGAAACGGGCCGCGCCCCGGTGGGCGACAGCATGCTGTGCGATGCGGTGCTGGCTCTGGAAGCGCTGGAAACGCTGGTGCAGGCGCGCTCTGCCACATGCGATGTGTGCAGGCAGCCCCATTGCATGGCTCCTCACGCGGCCGCTCCTGCGGCGGCTCCCGCAGCGGCTTCCGGCACGGTGATGACCGCCCTGGAACTTTTCAGGACGCTGCGTGAATGCACGCCCGCTGAAACAGTGCTGGTAGAAGAATCCCCCTCCAACCTCGGCGAACTGCACACGGCATGGCCTGTGGAACGTCCGGACTCTTTCTACACTTTTGCCAGCGGCAGCCTGGGCTGGAACCTGCCCGCCAGCGTGGGCATCGCCCTTGCTGAACGCGATAGCGGGCGCAACCGCCCGGTGGTCGCCATTATCGGCGACGGATCCATGCAGTATTCTGTTCAGGGTCTGTGGACAGCGGCACAGCAGGGCCTGCCCATCCTTTTTGTCATACCGAAAAACGGCGAATACGCCATTTTGAAGTCCTTTGCCGTTCTGGAAGAAACCCCCGGCGTTCCGGGTCTTGACCTGCCGGGCCTTGATACGGTCGCCATTGCCAAGGGCTACGGCTGCGAAGCCATACGCGTTGAAACCGTCGATGAAGTCCGCAAGGTTTGCGCCGAAGCCTTCAAACGCTCCGGCCCCACCCTTATAGAAGTGCCCATCGTACCCACCATTCCGCCCCTGCTTTAGGCCAGAACCAAACACCATCCCCGGGTCCAGGCGGACCCGGGGATGGCTAAAAGGAACCGCCCATGCTCGAAACAATAATCATGGCCCTGCTGCCCATTGTCGTGACTCTGCTGCTGGGCCTTCTGGCCGGATGGCGGCACGAGTTCAGCCAGGACCAGGCCTCTGTGCTCAACCGCATGGTCATGCTTTACGCCCTGCCCATGCTCCTTTTTGCAGGGATTCTCGGCACGCCGCTTGAAGAAGTGCTCAAAAACGCGCAGGTCTTTCTGTGGATAGCCATCGGCATGGCCGGGGGCTTTGTGCTTGTTTTTCTGATTTCACGTTTTGTCTTCCGGTCTGATGTAAAGCTCGCAGCCCTGCGCGGTCTGGCTATCGCCGGGCCTGCCGTGCCTTTTGTGGGCACTCCGGTTCTGGGCATGCTTTTCCCCGTGGAGGCCGACCTCGCCATCGCCGCGGGCAGTATCCTCATGAATCTTGTCCAGGTGCCGCTGGCCCTCGTCTTTCTTGTAGGCGGCGGCGACGGTGGCTCTTCCGGGCAGAAAAAAAGCCCGGCGGCCATCGTGTTCGGCAGTATCGCCAATGCGATCAAGCAGCCTGTGGTGTGGGCACCGGTACTGGCCTTTGTACTGCTGCTGGCCGGACTGGACATGCCCAAGGTGCTTAAAGGCTCATTTCTGCTGCTGGGGCAGGCCACGGGCGGCGTAGCCCTGTTTGCCGTGGGCGCGGTGCTTTTTGCCCAGAAGGTGAGCGTGTCCCTGCCGGTAATCATCAACGTTATCTGCAAAAACATCCTGCTGCCCGGCCTTATCCTTCTGGTCATGATATGGCTGGCGGTTCCCGGCGCGGAGCGCGGCCTGGTGGCTGTAACCCTGGCTATTCCCACTGCCTCCATTGCCGTTATTTTTGCCGTGGAGTACAAGTCCGGCGAACAGGAAATGGCCTCTACCCTGTTCTGGAGTACCATACTCTCCGTAATAACAATGGGCGGATTTATCTGGCTGACCTAGATGTAGAGCGGTTCCAGCTTTCAGGCACGGCCTGCCGCCGCGCCGTCTGTTGAGGCTGTTTTTGAAGTCGGACAAAACGAAAACGCGCTGAAAGCGTATATAAAAAACCGCCCCGCAGTTTTGCGGGGCGGTTTTTTATATACGCAGAACGCCAGGGCCGTGCTGGCCGGACAAACAGAGAGTTCCGGTCAGACGCCTGTTTTTTCTTTCAGCTTGCTCTGCGCCCGCTTGGCAGCCAGAACCTCACGCTCACGCCGGGCTTTTTCTTCTTCTGCGCGCCGCTGCTTGCGGATACGCTCAAGGCGCGTCTGCTGGGCCTGCTCACGCTGCTTGCGCGCCTGTTCAAGCAGCTTTTCTCGCTTGCGGTCAAAGACCAGCGTGGTGCGCAGCGCAGCCAGCCCGAAAGAGATGACCGTAACAATAAGAATAAGCACCTTCTGGATGGACCATTGGTCTTCACCCAGAATTTCGCGCAGCCAGCCCAGACGCAGGCTGTCGCCCCAGAAAACCACAACAGGAACGCCGATAAAACACAGCAGCAGCCCCACAATCTCGATCCACATGAACGTCTTGCCCATGGTCAGGCCAAACAGGGTTCCGTCGCGCACCATGCGTAAAAACTGCAAGCGTTTGCGTAGATTGCGCAACAGCTCTGCCAGGCGCGGGGTATCGGCCTGCACCCGCTTGAAGGCTTCTGCATCGCGAAAGTTGCATGAAAAGGCGCGGTTGATGATGCCCGCGCTTTCATTAAAGTCGCGGCTGAACTCACGCAGGGCGGAAGGAAAGGGAAACCACGAAGCTTCGTCCCGTATTTCCTGAAGAATATCGAGATAATATTTGTAGCGATTGCGCAGTTCTTCCACTTCGCGGTTGATGCACTCCTCAAGCTCTTTTTCCAGAGCCGGACGCGTTTCAACAACCTTGAGAAAAGCTATGTAGCTGCTGATACTGGCGAGCTTTTCCAACTGTCGGATTTTGCCGCCAAGCAACAACTGTACCGGATGCTCCGCCGAAAACCAGTCGTGCAGCCGCGCATCCAGGGCATTGATGGCCGGCCCCTCGGACTCGGCCTTTTTTTTCGCTTCTGCCCAAAGATCATACAGCGATGAAAGAATAAGCAGCCGCCCCCGCTCCAGAGCCGGGTCCATCAAAATATGGTTGAAGTAGGAAGGGTCGTCACGGATAAGCTTTGTCAGCGGGTCCAGCACGGCTTCTGCAAAGCCCATTTTCACCTTGCAGACCATTTCACGGTACTGGGCCTCGCGCCACTGGGTTACGCGCCATACCTGGCCGTATTGCTCGATGGCAGCGCCGAAATGCCCCTGTTCTTCCTCAAGTCTGGCCTGTAAAAATTCGTTCCAGGCCTGAAGCATGGGCGAAGGCGTGAGCACGGCCGCCTCGCCAAAGCTGGCAGCGGCGCGGACAAAGTCCTGCCGCTCAACCTGGCAGAAGCCCTGCGCCATACGCAGGCGCGGATCCCGCTGATGACGGCTGATATTCTGGGCAATCTTTTTTTCCAGATCTGCCAGGTCTTCAGGGGCAGCAACAGATAGCTTATCCAGCATTTCCCATGCCGGGCTGTCGTCGCGGGGCGGCAGCCCTTCTCCCGGTTCGGGTTCGCGCATGCGGTACAGCCAGTTACGCGGCACATTGCGCAACTGGCAGGCGCTGTTCAGGTCCAGCACACCCTGCAGCACAAGAGCGGCATCGCCGCCGTCGCGCAGCAGCGCGGCATAGCCCGCAACGCCTTCTTCGTTGAGCACCTGTTCTATACGGCGGAACCCTTCGTTGACCGCTTCCAGATCCAGCACGGCGATCCTGTCCCAGAGGTCAGCCGCAGCAGGCGGGCAAGACCGCGTTGGGCACTGGGCCGCCGTATGGCTGTGGATGCCGCAATAAAAGCAGCCCGGTTCCGTCGAATCCCCGGCTGTCAGCCGGGCGGGCATGAGCAGGGGGATGGAGCGCTCGCTGAGGCTGTTTTCGTTCAGGAGGACATTGCACCAGTCGTCCATACTGACCTGCTCGCCCGTATACCGCAGGTCCCGAACCGTAAAACCCTCGCCCAGCAGGTAGGCATTGCGATACCTCAGGTACGGGAAGTCCGGCATGAGGTTGTCCCATTGCAGGCCGATCTTCTTGGGCAGGTCACTGTTGAAATTGAGGTTGTTACGGTCGGCTATCACGCAGACACAGGGCCAGTACACGCCGCCTTCGCCGTTTTCCTTGTCAAAACTGTGCAGGTAATCGCGCAAAAAGGTGCGCAGCATGAGCAGGTTATCCATAGCCAGCATGACAAAAGTGCCGCTGACGATGGACTTTATCTTGAGCCGCTGTAAAAGTGTTTCCACTTTTTTGAACATGGCGGTCCAGCCGCTCTGAAATGCCTTGTCCAGCGGGCTGCCCAAAGGATGCAGAATGGCAAACCATGAGTGGGTGGAGGCATAGGGCATGCGCACATCCACGAGCATATTGGCCCAGTCCACAGAGCTCATGCCCTGACGGCCGGCGCGGCGCTCAAAGGAAATGCCGGGCAGGCTTTTTTTGCCTTCGCGACTTTTGGGGTGCACCCATACCTCAAGGCTGTCGCGCACCAGCATTTCCTGCGCCTGAAGGCTTGCGTCAAGCAGCAGGCAGGCATCCCGCTTGCGGTCAAATTGCAGGCGCCCTGGAAAAAGTTCAATACTTACTGGCAGTTCATTAAAGTTTCCCCATACCGTCAGCCGGGCCAGCGCCAAAAAAACATCGTCTGTAAAGAAGAACCACAGGGCCTGTTCCTCTTCTTCGCCCACCAGCATGCCGCCGTAATTGAGCAGAGTCTGCCCTACCGCCGGGGGCAGTTTGCCGTGCCAGCAGACCCAGAGCACATGCCCCATGGTGCTCATGCGCACGTCTTTGCCCTCGGGAAGACGAGACAGTAACTGTGATAGCTGGGCCATTAACAAAGTCCTTTATGGCGGTACAGGCATGATATATACTGCCGGAAAAATTACGGCTGCGCGCGGCTCAAACACAGGCGGTGCCTATGGATATTAACAAAACTCTTCAGGAACTCAAATCCCGTCCCGGGTTCGCCGACCATGTGGGTATGATGCTTGTCCACAACGGGGTAGTACGCGGCTGGTCCCGCAACGACCACAGCACCGTCGCCTCTGTGCACATCACCCCGGACAGGGAAAAAATGGCAGCCATCGTCCACGAAATGGAACAGCGCCCCGGCATTTTCGCCATTGTGGCCGATGCCGAAGAAGGCCTGCTCAAGCCCGGCGACGACGTGCTTTTTCTTGTGGTGGCCGGAGACATCCGCGAAAACGTCAAGGCAACTTTTGCCGAACTGCTGGACAGAATCAAGGCCGAAGCCGTCATCAAACAGGAAAACTTCGAGGCCTGATCCTGACACGCCGGGAAAGGCCGCACCGCCACATACTATTTTATCGGCCGTACCTGTAAAAAAATAAGTCCGTTATTTGCCTTTTTGCGCTTTCTTGCGGACTGATGCGAGCGCAAACCCCTTTTTGCGCCAAAACATCGGTAAAGCGCGCCCGGCATACGTTCGGGCAGAAAGAGGCCTTTCGGACGCCCAGCCCTGGTACGCAGCGGAATACTTTTCATTTTTTTCAGTTGATGCCGCGTTGCCAACCTGGCGTTTATGTCTTATTTTAAAGGGATGCCGCCAGCCCCAGGCTGCCCGGAACGATGTTTTCAGAGCAGCCCCAGTGCGCCGCGTTGTCGCGCTGGCCGGGCAAAGGCGGTTTGCCCCGCGCCCAACAGAGGAGACTTCATGTTCGGCTTTCTTTTCAAAAAAATATTCGGCAGCAAGAACGACCGGTATCTGCGCCGTCTGCGCTCCCAGGTACAGAGCATCAATGCTTTTGAGCCTCAAATGCAGGAACTGGCGGACGAAGACTTTGCCGCCCGCATCCTCCAGTACAAAAAGGCCGTGCAAGAAGACGGGCAGAGCCTTGATGCCTTGCTGCCCGAAGTTTTCGCCCTGGTGCGCGAAGCCTCCCGGCGCGTGCTCGGCATGCGCCACTACGATGTGCAGCTTATAGGCGGCATGGTGCTGCACAAGGGCAAGATCGCCGAAATGAAAACAGGCGAAGGCAAAACCCTTGTCGCCACACTGCCCGTGGTGCTCAACGCCCTGTCGGGCAAGGGCGTGCATGTGGTTACGGTCAACGACTATCTGGCCAAGCGTGACGCGGCCTGGATGGGTCAGCTTTACGGCTTTTTGGGCCTGAGCACCGGCGTCATCGTTCACGGCCTGGACGATGACGAGCGCAAGCAGCAGTACGAGTCTGACATCACCTACGGCACCAATAACGAATTCGGTTTTGACTACCTGCGCGACAACATGAAGTTTTATGGACACCAACTGGTACAGCGCGGGCACAACTACGCCATCGTTGACGAAGTGGACTCCATTCTTATTGACGAAGCCCGTACGCCCCTCATCATTTCCGGCGCGTCCGACGAATCGGTGGGCATGTACCGCACCGTGGACGAAGTGGTGTGCAAGCTGCGGCCCGAACACTATACCGTAGACGAAAAAGCCCGCACCGCCATGCTCACCGATGAGGGCGTGGCCTACTGCGAAGAGATGCTCAAGCTGGACAACCTGTTTGATCCCGCCAACATCACCGCGCAGCACCATGTGCTGCAATCGCTCAAAGCCCATCAGGTGTTCAAGCGCGATGTGGACTACATTGTGCAGGAAGACCAGGTGGTCATTGTTGACGAATTTACCGGCCGCCTCATGGCGGGCCGCCGCTATTCCGACGGACTGCACCAGGCGCTGGAGGCCAAGGAAGGCGTCACCGTCGCCGCCGAAAACCAGACGCTCGCCTCCATCACCTTCCAGAACTATTTTCGCCTGTACGACAAGCTTTCGGGCATGACGGGTACCGCCGACACAGAAGCCGTGGAGTTCCACCAGATATACAATCTGGAAGTTATCTCCATTCCGCCCAACCGGCCCATGCAGCGCAAGGACTATCCCGACCTCATCTATCGCAGTCGC
>NZ_JAHZAA010000007.1:12221-17873 GCF_019424165.1 Desulfovibrio sp.
CCAGCCTGTTCTGGTGGGGACCATTTCCATCGAAACGTCCGAAATGCTCTCGCACCGCCTGAGCAAACTCGGGGTTCCCCACAACGTGCTCAATGCCAAGCAGCATGAAAAAGAAGCGGAAATCGTAGCTCAGGCCGGTCAGCCCGGCAAGGTCACCATCGCCACCAACATGGCCGGGCGCGGTACGGACATTGTGCTTGGCGAAGGCGTGGTGGACCTGGGTGGCCTGCATATCCTCGGGACAGAAAGACACGAAAGCCGCCGTATTGACAACCAGTTGCGCGGCCGTTCCGGGCGCCAGGGCGACCCCGGCTCCTCACGCTTCTATCTGTCGCTTGAAGATGATCTCATGCGCCTCTTCGGTTCTGACCGCATCAAGGGCCTGATGGAAAAACTGGGCCTGCGTGACGGCGAAGCCATCGAAAACGCCATGGTCACCCGCGCGGTGGAAGGCGCGCAAAAACGCGTGGAAGCTCACCACTTTGAAGTCCGCAAAACCCTGCTGGACTATGACAACGTCATGAATCAGCAGCGCGAAGTCATCTACGCCCTGCGCCGTGAGCTTATGGTTGAGGAAGACCTTGACCCGGTGATGGACGAATTCATGAACGACGTGCTTGATGACGTGTACAGCACACTGGACGGTGTGCCTGTAGACGATCACAACGGCCTGCGTGAAGCCGCCTTCGCCCGCCTGCGCGATGTTTTCAATCTGGACCGCGTACTGCCCGAAAATGCCCACCTGCCCGAGCGTGAAGAGTGCGAACCCCTGATTCGCAAGGTGCTGGAATATCTGCGCACTGAAACAGGCGAAAGCTACCGCGACATCCAGCGCTACTTCATGCTGGAAGAGCTTGACCGCTGCTGGAAAGAGCACCTGCGCAACATGGACGCCCTGCGTGACGGTATCGGCCTGCGCGGTTACGGCCAGCGTGACCCCAAACTGGAATACAAGCGCGAAGGCTTTGAAATGTTTCAGGCCATGCTGTTCCAGATTCGCGAAAACGTGTTCCGTGCTCTCAGCCGCGTGCGGGTAGCCCCGGCTGAAACCGCGCCCGTGGAAGCCATAGAGGTCGCTCCGGTAACTGAAGAAGCCCAGGGGCAGCCCCTGGCGCGCGAATACCGCCACAAGGAAGACAGGGGCCAGCTCTCCTATTCCGGCGGCGGCAATGCCGAAGACTCGCGCAATACCCCGGCAAAGGCCGCGCCCCGTATTGGCCGGAATGATCCCTGCCCCTGCGGCAGCGGCAAAAAGTATAAAAAGTGTTGTGGCGCGGACAAGTAATGCCTGGCAACCTGCAAGAACGGCTACAGTAATTCCTGCCGTAAGCATTTGAAAAGAGCGGTTCCCCTTGTGGGGGAACCGCTCTTGTATTGTATGCACTCTACCGCCCGCCGCGCAGGCGCCCCAAACGAAAGAAGCCCTGCCCTGCTCCCAGGTAATGAGAGCACTTCAAACAGTAACAGGCCAGAGAAGATCAACATTGAAACATGTTACACGTCAACGTTGTCATCCGGCCGGGAAGTGCTTTCTTCGGCAGAACCCACGCCCTGTTCCGCCACGCTCCACCAGCGTGCAGGGGGGCGTATTTATTTTTTTTCACTGCTCAAATACGCTAACAGAAGCACACCCGCGACAGCGCCTGACCGCACAAATAACAAGCGCAGCTTCGTCCGTAAGGCCCTCAGGCAACGGCTGAAACTGCGCTTGCGCTTCCACGGCGGGCGTCTGCATACGCAGAGCGACAATGTAACGTCAATCGTCTCGACTAAAAAGAATAGCCCACAGAGAACATGTAGATATTGGCCTGCACATTTTCCGAATGGCCGCCCTTGATTCCGCTGGCTGCGGAGCGAATGCCGGAAGTCTCGGTATGGTCATAGTCCACAGGGTTGATCCACAAATGGGCGTAGGTCAGGTCAACTGTCCAGTTTTCCCACGCAAAGCCCGTGCCGAGGCTCATCATGGTCCGCCCGTTGGTGGGCATCATATAGTCGCTGTAGCTTTCGTTGACCACGGGAGTTTCATAGGCAAAACCCGCGCGCAAGGCCCACCAGTCCAGGGGCTTGTATTCCACGCTGGCGTTAAAATTCCAGCCGTCGCGCCATTCCTTGTTATTGATGGCGGAATAGTCATCACCCATATTGATATTCAACGCATTATAAGTCGACCAGCGGGTAAAGACCGAGCCTACTTCAAAGCTCAGGTTATCCAACGGCTTGTATGCAATGCCAAGAGCGATGGAGTCGGGAAGCTGCAAGGTGGCGTTGGCGCTGCGGTCGCGGGCTTCAGGGCCGTGCATTTTCCCTGCGGTTATCAGGCCGTTTGGCCCCTCATAGCCGAAGTCCACATCGCCAAAAAGATTGAGCGTGATCTGGCTTTTGTAGGACAGGCCCATGGACCACTGGTCGTTGAAGCGCATGTGCATGCCGAGGTGCGCCCCCACGCCCCAGCCGCTGCCTTCCAGTTGCAGATCATTGCCGACAATATTCGGATAGGATGCGGCTGTTATCGTCGGGACCTTGTTGCCCATGTACACATGGGCATACAGGGCCTCCACTCCCACGGAAAGGGAGAGCACGTCGTTGACCTTATAGGCCAGGCTGGGCACAAACGACACGGTCTGCATGCCGATATCGTACATGTTGTACCGGCCGGCCCACTGGCTGTTGAAGGAGTTTCCCAGGCCGAATCGGCTGAAAGAAGCAAAACCGAGCCACACCCGGTCATTGAGCTGATGACTCACAAAACCGTGCGGGGCCAGCCACACATTAGGCTTGGTGGAGGTATGCTTTTCCACTCCGTTGGCCATGTCGGACACAATGGTACCCATAGGAGCAATAAAGGCCAGGCCGCCCATAACGTGGGTGCCGGGAATCTGTGTTATACCCGCGGCATTGTAAGCCAGAGTGGACACATCATCCGCGCGGCCCACCATACCGCCAGCAAGAGCCACCCCGCGGGCGCTCCATTCATTAAGGGCAAAGCCCTCGGCCCGGGCATCGGGCGAACAGCAAACAGCCAGAGCCAGCACCAGCGCCAGCGCGCGAAAAATTTTCATTACTCCTCCAGAAAACCTCAGCCGACGCAGCCGCACCCTGAATACAGGACGCCAGTTATCCGGGCCGTCACGCCAACGGCCTGAAACGCCGCCCCCCAATGAGCCAAGTCTGCATTAAAAAATTGGCCGCCCTTGCCTCTTCAAAGAAGAGCCGGCGGCACCCCCACAGCCAACAAAAAAATGCAACTGCCATTCACAACATATTTACAGGATCAAGGTCAAGAAAAAGTCGTAGATTTCTAGCGTATTTTTGTGAAAGGGCAAAAAAATACAGCGACCGTATGGCCTGCCAGTCCTGCCCTTTCACAAGGCAGGTATACCGACGCCTGCCCCGCAGCAGCGCCAGTGGCGCGGGAGCTGGCCCCAACAACTGTAGGCCCAGCTCCGCCGAGCGGCCGCGCAGAGCCGCTGCCAGGTCATTCAGGGCCGCAGGTCCCCCGCTTTCTTCGATGCCGTGGGAAATGCGTATGAGAGCCAGACGCACAAACGGAGGATACCGGCGCAGACGTCGGCGGGCCAGTTCCGCCGCGTAAAATCCCTCGTAATCGGCTTCACGCACGTACTGCCAGCAATAGTGGCTCACGTCCCGCGTCTGTATGAGCACCTGTCCGGCCTTGTCACCCCGTCCGGCCCGGCCAGATGACTGCACCAAAAGCTGAAAGGTGCGCTCCGCTGCGCGGTAGTCCGGCAGGTTAAGCCCAAGATCGCCATCAGCCACCACGGCCAGGGTCACGTTGGGAAAGTGATGCCCCTTGGAAAGCATCTGCGTTCCCACAAGAATGGGCGACTCCTGCCGGGCAAAGGCTGCCAGGATTTCTTCCATCCGGCCGGGGCGGCGGGTACTGTCCCTGTCCAGCCGCAGCACGGGTGCTCCGGCCAGAACGCCCAAACGTTCGCCCAGGCGCTCTGTACCTTCACCCATCGGTAAAAAATTCATCCCCTTGCATTCGGGGCAAGGCGAAGGAAACGGGCGGTTATACCCGCAGTAATGGCAGACAAGCTTTTCGCGCCCCTTGTGATAGGTCAGGCCTATTTCACAATGGGGGCAGCGCAGGGTTCGCCCGCAGTCCAGGCAGTACATAAGCGGAGCGTAGCCGCGCCGGTTAAGCAGTACCACGGCCTGCTCTCCCCTGCTGATAACTTCGCGCAGGGCCTCCTCGCTACGGGGGGCCAGCAAACCGGTTTCTGAAGTGGCCGCAGGCGAAAGAGAGCTTATGTCCACAAGCTCCACAGGCGGCAGGTCGCGGTCGCCCACACGCCTGGGCAGCCGTAACATGGGCAGATGCCCGTTTTCCGCCGCGTGAAAGGTCTTGAGGTCAGGCGTGGCGGAACCGAGAACCAGCAGGCCGTGCACCTGCGCCATACGAAACCAGGCCACCTCCTTGGCCTGATAGGCGAGGCTTTCATCCTGCTTGAAAGAGGCGTCGTGCTCTTCATCCAGCACAATGCAGCCCAGGTGCGGCACGGGCAAAAACAGGGCCGAACGCGTGCCGACCACCAGGCAGGGTTCATCACGCCCGGCCAGTTGCCTGTAGGTATCTTCCCGGCGTGCAGGAGACTGATAGCCATGATGGAAAAAAAGCGGAGCCTGGGGCAGAGCGCAGGCGGCGTCACGCCGCAGTTTGTGGGCCAGCGCAACCTCGGGCGCAAGCAAAAGCATGCTCCTGCCCGATTCAAGGCAGGCACGGGCCAGCTCCAGATACACTGCGGTTTTACCGCTGCCCGTCACCCCGTACAGCAGGCGCGAAGCAGCCCGCTCGCCGGAACGCGCATTTTCGAGCGCCGCCTTCATGTCCGCAAGAGCGTGTACCTGGTCATCATTGAGCGTAAAAGGGGCTGGAGGCGGCGGCAAAAGGCTTTGCTCCACGGCTTCAACCATATCCTCGGCGTCCTGCCGCGTCAGGCTGACGTGTCCGGCGGCCAGCAGAGACTGCAATGGAACCCCCGCCCCCTGCCCCAGCGAGCGGACAAGATGGCGACGGCTTACGGCCCCGTGCTCGTGCAAAAATTCCAGAATTTCTATTTGCCGCGTGGCAGAAGGCCGCACCGGCCAGGGCGGATCCACGCGCAAAACGCAAAACTCCTCACTGGCGGCGTCGGCTCCCGGCGGCAGCAGCCGGGCCTGCCCCTGGGCAAGGGCCTGGGCAAGATGCTGCCTTGTGGACGCATTTGCCCCGCGAATACGGGCCAGAGGCCATGAGGCTGCCCCTTTTTCGTGGAGCAGGCGCAGGCGCACACGGGTAAGCCGCAGCCCTTGCGGCAGCACATGCCCCAGAATATGCCCGGGGCTGAGAGCCTGCCGCAGGGCAAGATCCTGTGCCAAGGCCAACAGCTCGGGTGTAAGAACAGCCTTTTCTTCCAGAGGCCAGCAAACGCTTTTGCAGGCCACACCCTTGGGCAAATCAATGTGGGCGCTGGTTTCCAGTACAACTCCGGCGCGCAGAGCCGCTTTGTCTCCCCTGCCCAGCGGCACGGCCACACGCAGGCCGGGCTGCCAGAAATCCTGTGGAAATTCCGGCGGCAAGGCGTAGCTCAAGGTGGCATAAGGGGGACTCAGAAGAGCAATGCTGGCATACATGTGGGGCAGAGT
>NZ_JAHZAA010000007.1:17883-89691 GCF_019424165.1 Desulfovibrio sp.
GTTAACCAATACGGCGGGGAAAGCAAGTCTCTACGGCGAGCGCCTGCTCACGTAGCCGCCGGAGCAGGTTGCCACTGAAGCAGTTGACGGCTTGCAACAAGAATAAAGGCCTCGGGGCGTGAGAGCGTGTGGGCGGAAGCCTTTTGCAAAAGGTTTCCGCCCACACAAAACATTTCAGAGTAAAAAGTTCTAGAGCATTTTACCTTTGCAAAAAGGTAAAATCTCTAACGCTGCACGCGAGTGCCGCGCGCCGCAACGCGGCGTGGATTCTGCCGAAAATCGCATTTTTCGGCAGGATGACAACTTTGAAAATATATATTTTCAAAGTTGATCTGCTCTAGTGGAACTGCACAAAGTTTTTGAGCAAATTCAGCAGGTCGTAGCGCAGTTCTTCATCCTGCAGGGCAAAATAGATATTGGCCGTCAAAAATTCCGCCCAGTCTCCGGCGTCAAACCGCATGCCAGACATGCGCACCGCCATCATGCCCCTGTCCTGCGCCATGGCCTGAAGAGCGTCAGTCAGTTGAATTTCGCCGCCGTGGCCCGGGGTAACCTTTTCAAGATAGTCAAAAATATCGGGTGTAAGCACATAACGGCCCACAATAGCCATGCGCGAGGGCGCTTTGTCGCGAGCGGGTTTTTCCACCATGCTCTTGACCCTGAACACGCCGGGGGCAACTTCGTCCCCTTCAATGATGCCGTAACGGTCTACCTTTTCCCACGGTACTTCCATAACACCGATGACGGGCATCTTTTCCGCCATGGCCACGTCAATAAGCTGGCCAATGCCGGGAACACCGCCAAACATCAGGTCATCACCCACCATAACGGCAAAAGGATCGTCCCGCACCAGTTCGCGCGCGCATAGTACGGCATGCCCGAGGCCGAGCTGCTTTTTCTGGCGCACGGACATGATGTTGACCATTTCCGCAACCCTGCGCACTTCTTCCAGCTTGTCGAGCTTTCCGGCGCGTTCAAGCACAGCTTCCAGTTGCAGGTTATAGTCAAAATGGTCTTCAATGACGCTTTTGTCACGGTTGGTTACGAAAATAACATCCTGGATATTGGCCTTCTGAGCCTCTTCCACCACATACTGGATGACCGGCTTGTTGTAGATGGGCAGCATTTCCTTGGGAATATTCTTGGTCGCGGGTAATGAACGCGTACCCCATCCGGCCACGGGAATAATAACCTTGCGAATATCCTTCATGCTCGCCTCCGCTGTTGCTTTGCTTGTCTGTAGTCTCGTTCAAAAACCGGATGTCCGCAAGGACCTTAACGCAGCTCGCGCTCCACCACCTGGGCCAGGTCTTCGGCGTATGTCCGAACCCTGTCTTCATGCTCGCCTTCCACCATGACGCGGCACAGCGCCTCGGTGCCGGAATAGCGCAAAAGCACCCGCCCACGGCCACCCAGTTCTTTTTCCACCTGGGCCACGGCTTCACCGATAGCGGGGCGCTCTTCAAAGGGCAGGCGTTTTTCCACCCGCACGTTGATGAGCTTTTGCGGAAAAGGCGTCAGCAGCCCGGCCAGATCAGAAAGCGGCCGCTCTTTCTCCCGCATGATGCGCAATATCTGCAGCGCAGCCAGCAGGCCGTCGCCCGTGGTGCTGTAACGGTGAAAAATGAGATGACCCGACTGTTCGCCGCCGAGCATGGCTCCTTCACGGCGCATGGCCTCCATGACGTAACGGTCGCCCACCTTGGTGCGCAAAAGCTGCCCGCCATGGTCGCACATAAAAAGCTCCAGGGCCATATTGCTCATGGCCGTGGCGACCAGCAGGTTGCCGGGCAGTTCGCCCCTGGCCATCATGGCCTGGGCGCACAGCGCCATGATCTGGTCGCCGTCCAGAATCACCCCGCGCTCGTCCACCACAATAAGGCGGTCGGCATCACCGTCCAGGGCCAGGCCGATGTCGGCCCGCACCTCGCGCACCTTGGCCGCAACCACGTCGGGATGCAGCGAGCCGCAGTGCTCGTTGATATTGGTTCCGTCCGGGCTGGTTCCGATGCGGAACACTTCAGCCCCAAGCTCTTCCAGGGCAAGGGGAGCCACCTTGTAGCTCGCCCCGTTGGCGCAGTCTACCACAATGCGCAGGCCAGAAAGGGTCAGATGGGCAGGAAAACAGCTTTTTGTGTACACAATGTAGCGCCCGCCCGCGTCTTCAATCTTTGTGGCACGGCCCACACCGCGCGAATCGGGATACGGCCAGGAAAACCCGGAATCCAGCACCATGGCCGCGATCTCGTCTTCGGCCATGTCGGGCAGCTTGTACCCGTCGGCATCAAAAAACTTTATGCCGTTATCCTGAAAGGGGTTGTGCGAGGCCGAAATAACCACGCCCAGATCCGCGCGCATGCTGCGTGTCAGAAAGGATATGGCCGGAGTGGGCAACGGGCCAGTCATGATGACGTGCATGCCCGCAGCGCACAGCCCCGCCGTGAGGGCGGACTCAAACATATATCCCGACAGGCGCGTGTCCTTGCCGATAACCACTTTGTGCTGATGCTGGCCCCGCCGGAAACGAACCCCGGCGGCCAGCCCCAGACGCAGGGCAACATCCACCGTCATCGGGTATGTATTTACCGTACCACGCAAACCATCCGTGCCGAAAAGACGATCGGCCATGCCATCTCCTTCAAGGGCAAAAGCGCCCTCCGTTTCCCGCAACTTGCCGGGAGTACGGTCTATTTTTTCTTGCGGCTTACCGTAACTTCTTCTGTGCCGGGGTTCAAGAGCGTCATGCCCTCGGGCAGGCGAAAGCGCACCTCTACCTGACGGCTTTCGCCTTCATCAAGGTCGGGCGGGCTGACGGTAGCCTCCAGCTGTCCGAGATAGCGGGCATTTTTTGCCAGCGCATCGGGTACTTCCACAAGCACGGTCAGTTCGTCCGGCTCCACTTTATAGAGGCGGCGGTTTTCGGCCGAAATTTCCACCTTGCAACGCTGGCTCACCGTAATGCGCCCGCTGGTGATGCTGTACTGCACCTTGACTGTAGGAGGAACCGCGGTCACAAGGCTCGGCGTATCCAGGGTTATGACCTGATGCACAGTGCTTCCCGCCGCGGTGGGGTCGGCCATGATGGTCACCGGCACATGGGAAATGCCTTCAACCACACTTTCCGGCCCGCGCAGGGTTACCGTGGCAGGGTCCACCCTGGCATTTTCCACAGTCAGCGCCCCGTTGCGCAAGGGTGAATCCACAGTGAGCTTTACGGGAACCGCCCGTTCCACCAGGGTGTCAGCCGTAATGGCGATGCGCGGCGGCTGCACGTCGATAAGCTCAAAGGCGCGAAACCCCGGCCCGAGATGCTCGGCCGTAAGGGGCACGATGGTAACGCCTTTTTTGATATGGGAAAGATTGACCGCCTGAATAAGCTTGCTCTGGGTAACCGAGCGCAAAAGAGTTTCCGGCCCGCGCAGGCGCACCACGGCCTTGTTGATCAGACCATCGGTGATCACAAGGTTTGCGGGTATGCCGTAGTAGTCAAGGGTTACTTCCAACTGGGCTTCAAGGCGTTCGCGCACGCTGACCACATACCACATGCTCACGGCCGCAAGCACGGCCACCAGCAAAGACATCAGATGCGGCGCACGCCGGGGAATATCAGAGGACTTCATTAAGCACCTCCCGCAGGCGGCCGGCATCCAGGGCGCGCATAAGCTCGCCCTTTATGGCTACTGAAATTTCGCCCCGTTCTTCAGACACGACAATAACCACAGCATCGCTTTCCATAGTTACCCCAAGGGCCGCGCGGTGGCGGGTGCCGAAACTCTGCCCCTTGGCCACAGCCAGCGGCAGAATACAGGCCGCAGCCATAAGCCGCCCCCGGCTGATAACCACCGCCCCGTCGTGCAGGGGCGCTTTGGGGTAAAAAATATTCATGAGCAGTTGACGCGAAAGCTGCGCGTCAACCCGCACACCCTCGCGCTTGATCATGTCGCCGAGCCGGATGCTGCGCTCCACCACAATAAGCGCTCCCACGCGCAGGCGGGCCATCTCCACACAGGCCATCACCACTTCCTCAACGCCGTCCTGCATAAGCTGTTTTTTGCGAAACAGCCGGTGCGTACCCATTTCACCAAGGGCCTGCCGGATATCGGACTGAAAGATGACCACTATGAGTATGAATATGGAGCTGAAGATATGCTGTAAAAGCCAGCTCAACGTATACAGGCCCACGGCTCTGGAAAAAAAATACAGCAGCGTCAGCAGGCCGAGGCCGGTCAGTACGGCCAGAGCACGCGAGCCGCGCACCATCTGGATAAGCTGGTACAGAAGCACGCTGACCACGCCGATATCCAGAAGATCGCGCCATTCGATGGGTATATTGTCAAACACCGTAGTATCCTTGGACGAAGATATAAAAACCGCCGTTACGCGTCGCTCCGGACAGGCGCAGCCCGCCCGCGGTCTTGCTGTGCGCCGGGCATTGAACAACGTTTCTGCCGGCCCCGCTGACTGCGGTCAGCCACAGGCTGCATGGCATTTTCCGGCGAACCCTTGCCCGCTACATGGCCTTATCCGCCTGCCCGGCGGATTCGTCAAGAGCTTGGCAGTGTGAATTTCAAGTCGGCTCTTATGGCTTTTGGGCGCGGCAAAAAACCGATGCCAATGCGCTGCAAACAGCGTTCCGGCAGTTGCCGTTCAAAATGAAGCCGCGCCCAATACGACTGGCGTTTTCCGGCGCACTGGCACGGCAGCCCTTATTACCGGGATTTTCCTTAACTCTCTGTAAATGTACAGAATTGAATTACCCGCACACGGCCGGAAAATAGCGCATGCCGCCGTTGCCGGCCAGAACCGCTGACAGCCTGGGCGGCCTGCCGCAGCCGCATGAAAAAAAAGGACACGCACCAGCGTGCCCTTTTTGTATTTTACGCTACAGATGGGCCACCCGGCAAGGGGCCGGGATTGAAAGCCGCGGCAACCGCCAGCCCCTGTCGGGCAGCGGCCACCTGATGCACCCTGTGCCAGAAAACGCCCCGCGCACGCAGCAGCGCCGTTGCCGCCACGGTAGCCGTGCCGCGCTGATCCGGCGGCAGTGAAAGCAGGCCGCCAAAAACGGATTTCATTGAAAGGGCCATGAGCACAGGCCGCCCCAGATCCAGCCAGTCTTCAGGGTGCGCCAGCAATTCCAGATTATGGGCCAGCGTTTTGCCGAAACCTATGCCAGGGTCAAGAATGATACGGTCTTCGGGTACACCAGCCCGCACCAGCCGCGCGAGATTGCGTTCAAAAAACTCCCGCACTTCACGCCGCACATCCCCATACTGCGGATTGTGCTGCATGGTCTCGGGCCGCCCCTGACTATGCATGAGCACATAGCCCGGCTTGTATTGCACAAGCACGTCCAGCAGGGCCGGATCAAACGCGCACGCCGAAATGTCATTGATAATGGTCGCTCCCTGCTCCAGCACAGCGGCGGCAGTGGCGGCATGATATGTATCAACAGAAACCGCCGCCCAGGGAGCCTTGCGGCGCAGCCCCATAAGCACGGGCGTGAGGCGGCGGATCTCTTCGTCCGGCGAAAGCTCGGCCGCTCCCGGCCGGGACGATTCGGCCCCCAGATCAAGAATATCAGCGCCTTCTTCAAGCAGGGCCAGGGCATGCCGCAGGCCGGCCGGAGGAAGATGATGCGTGCCGCCGTCATAAAAGGAATCAGGAGTAAGATTGACAATGCCCATAACGCCAAAGGGGGAGGGCGTCTTCAACGCCCGCCCCCCCATGACATGCCAGGCTGCGCCCGTTACGGGCGCCACCGGGAATGAGTTTTTCATTACTGATTTCGCTTGTTGTCGTCTTCACCATTATTGGCGGCCATTTCGCCGCTTTCAGCACTTTCCGCTTCCGCCGGGGCCTGCGCTGCCGGGGCATCTTCATTGCCTGTATCCGGCTCAAGGGTGAACTCGGCAGGTTCGGCGGCAACGGCTGCCTCGCCCTTGGGGCTTCCGCCGCTCTTGCCGGGACGGCTGGGAGCTTCGGAATACTTGACGGGCTTGCCGTTGTTGTCCAGCGGGGGCAGCTCCTTGTCTTCCATCAGGAGTTCAAGCTCTTCGCCGGTAATGGTTTCACGATCCAGCAAGGCGCGGGCAATGCGGTGCAGCGTTTCTTCATTTTCCTTCAGCAGCACGCGGCAGCGCTCATGCGCTTCGTCCACAATACGCTTGACTTCCGAGTCCACCAGGCGAGCGGTGTCTTCGCTGAAGTTTTTGTTCTGCACCCATTCCCGGCCGATAAAGACTTCTTCGCCGGTTTCGCCGATAGCCAGCGTACCCACAGCCTCGCTCATACCCCACTCACATACCATTTTACGGGCCATGCGGGTGACGCGCTCAATGTCGTTGGAGGCTCCGGTGGTGATGTCGTCAAAAATAAGCTCTTCAGCCACGCGGCCGCCAAGCAGCACTACCAGGGTATTACGCAGGTAGGAGCGCGAGTAGCCGTGACGGTCTTCTTCAGGCAGTTGCATGGTCACGCCAAGAGCGCGCCCGCGCGGAATAATGGTGACCTTGTGCACCGGGTCCGAGCCGGGCAGAAGGCGTGCCGCCAGGGCATGGCCGCCTTCGTGATAGGCGGTGATGCGTCTTTCCTCATCAGAAAGGATAAGGCTGCGGCGCTCACGGCCCATAAGAACCTTGTCCTTGGCATATTCAAAATCGTGCATGTCCAGCCTGTCCTGATTCAGTTTGGCAGCCTGAAGGGCAGCCTCGTTGACCAGGTTTTCCAGGTCTGCACCGGAGAAGCCGGGCGTACCGCGGGCCAGAACTTCCAGATCCACATCGCCGGAAAGCGGGGTGCGCTTGGTGTGTACCTCAAGAATACGGCGGCGACCACGAAGGTCGGGAGTGGGAACCACCACCTGACGGTCAAAACGGCCGGGACGCAGCAGGGCCGGGTCCAGCACGTCGGGACGGTTGGTGGCGGCAATGAGGATAACGCCCTCATTGCTTTCAAAACCGTCCATCTCTACCAGCATCTGGTTCAGCGTCTGTTCGCGCTCGTCATGCCCGCCACCGAGTCCGGCGCCGCGCTGACGGCCAACAGCGTCAATTTCGTCAATAAAAATAAGGCAAGGCGCATTTTTCTTGCCCTGCACAAAAAGGTCGCGCACACGCGAAGCGCCCACGCCCACAAACATTTCCACAAAGTCCGAGCCGGAAATGGAAAAGAAAGGCACTCCGGCTTCGCCCGCCACGGCGCGCGCCAGAAGCGTCTTGCCCGTGCCGGGAGGCCCCACGAGCAGCACGCCCTTGGGGATGCGCCCGCCAAGGCGGGTAAATTTTTTGGGATTGGACAAAAACTCCACCACTTCGGCGAGTTCATCCTTGGCTTCGTCCACCCCGGCCACGTCGGCAAAGGTGACGCGGGCGCTGTCCTGATTGAGCATGCGCGCGCGCGAACGGCCAAAATTCATGGCCTTTCCACCGCCGCCCTGCATCTGCCGCATGAAAAAGATCCATACGCCCACAAGCAGGAGCATGGGAAACCACGAAACCAGCAGCGTCATGTACCAGGGCTGCTCTTCAGGCGGCTCTGCCTTGACCTCCACCTTTTTTTCAATAAGGCGGTTGACCAGACCCAGGTCCTGTGGAGCGTAGGTCTGCACGGTTTTGCCGTCTGATGTTCTACCTGTAAGCGTGTGCCCCTGCATGGTTACAGACAGTATCTGGCCGCCATCCACCTGACTCAGAAAGTCAGAATAGGGCACTCTTTGCATTACGCCCTGTGGCTGCTGGAACATATTAAAAAGCATAACCATCGCCAGGACGATAATGGCCCATAGCATCAGGTTGCGACTCATCTGGTTCAACATTGCCTCCGTTACGTTTTCCGTGCGCTCCGGCACACGGCCAGGACCTGAACATAGGCCCACGCAAGCAGAGAAATACTACCTGTGCACGCCCAATGTCAAATGGCCAAGGCCCACGGGGGCCTGCCGCTTAAACCGTTTTTTCACATATAATGCCTGACACCTGATTGGCAATGGGCAAAACGGTATTTTGCCGCTGACAAACCAGACTCTTGCAGCAATCGTTTTTTTCACATAGCATACGAACGCTTGCGCGGAGACGTTTCGTCACCGGTGTGGCGCCCGGTCTTCAAAACCGGTGGCAGGCTTTACCGTCTGCGGTAGGTTCGACCCCTATACGTCTCCGCCAAATAGCATCTTCAGCGCTCTGATATGGTTCACCAAGATAGCCCCTTTGAAGCTGTGCTTCAAAGGGGCTTTTTACATGCATTTTTACCTGCCGCCGCCAAAGGGCATTGCCCGCCCGCAAGGCAGCGCCGCCGTGCCGCCGCCCCTCCTGCAAGGCCGTCACCCCCGCTGCCTCCAGCGTTGCATCAACCTGCCGAAAGCCTCTGCCACATCGGCGTAGCGCGCATCCGCATCAGTGCCGAATGTTTTTGCCTTGCGGCTGGCCAGAATGAACACGGCATGCAAACCGTGCTCCGCATAGAAGGGGCGTGCGTAATACGAACGTACGCCCAGGGGTGTAAATAATGCCCAGTCTACAGATTTTACGCTGTTCAGCGTGTCTTCGACCAGCAGCGAGTTCAAATCAAAGCGTTCTATATCTTGGGCGATGGTTCCCTCATAGGCATGAACGGCCCCCCATTCCAGATTGTCAAACGCGCGCCCTACTCCGTAGACGGTTACTTTGCCGCTGCCGGACTGGATGTGCGACAGCATAAGCCCGTCCACCTCCGGGTCGCATGTGTTCCAAAGCTCTTCCAGGGCCGGGCGCAGATCACCGGGGCGCAATGCCTCATCGCTGCTGGTATCAAAGGGGCGCATCGTGGTTTTGGCGTCCACGCGCACCAGAGCGGCCCGCACGACCCGGCCTTGCGGCCCGCCCCAGGGCGTCAGCCGCACAGAGGTTGAAAAAAGCCCGCGCTCCGCATTGCCCAGCATGAGCTTTCCCGACCATGCATCTTCCCGCACAGCCTGGCGCGCGGCATTGAGAAGCTGCTCACCCAGGCTCTGCGGCGCGATATCCTCCAGCGATAAAAGACTGCTGCCCTGCCCCTGGCGCATGAACAGTCTGCCGGCGGCCTCATTCGCCTCCTTGAGGCAGCAGTCCTCCAGATCAATGGTAAACACCGGGTAATCCACATCGCCCACGCACATGCCGAGCTGCGCGTTATAGCATGCCGATCCGTAGCCGCCAGGCAAAAACGCGCTTTTAAGCAAGCCGCTGTAGACGTCCAGTCCCGGCTCGGGCCAGCCCTGCAGAATGAGCGGCTTGCGGCCTCCATCCGACCGCAGACGAAAAATGGCCGCAGCAGGCCGCGCGGCATGAATCATATCCCAGAATTCCACCAGAAGGGGATAGTCTTCCGGCATGACGACCTGCTTGCGATATCTGGCATTCTTCAGCAATTGGGGAGCATCCAGCCCCTCCACCTGCCAGCGCGTAAAAAGCTTGAGCCGAGACTCACGCTGCCGAATGCTCCACAACAATCCGGGAAATCCGCTCCGCCACTGCGAAAAACGCGGCATATAAACTCCTTCAGCCTTTTGGGCACAACCGGTTGCTGCCGGTCTGCTTGCCAGTAAAATAGATACATTTACAGGGCAAGCCCTTTTTCACAGCATAATTGGTCATACCAATCTGTATATTTTACCCAAAAATACCGTTAGAACCTGTCTAATATCCGATTAATTGTATACTTTAAAGTAGAAACATACTATTTGGTATGACCAGAAATCATAAAAAAAGCATATAAATACAGTGCAATAAAATAAATACATACAATACAGACCTGAATATTGTCATAAAAAGCCCCAAGAGACAGAATCAACACAACAAGACAAACCTGCAGGGGAAGGCCATGACTACACCTGCCACTACGGAACGACGCCTGGAACAGGCACTGCTGAAAGGCCGCTGGAACCTTTTTGAACGGTTGCCCGCAGAACGCCTGCTGGCGGAAAAACTCGGCGTGAGCCGCGCCACCCTGCGCACGGCGCTGCGCACCCTTGTGGGCCGTGGCATTCTGGAAACCAGACGCGGCAGCGGAACATTTGTAAAGGCCCTGCCCTGCCGCTCCGACAATGCCAGCCTGGCGGACAGCCTGCGAGCCTTCCGCATTGTGATGCCACACCTGCTTATGGTGGCACAGCCATCTTTTGCCCCTTCGGCCATACTCACGCTGGAACGCCAGCTGTCTGCAACCGGCATGGCGCTGCATGCGTCCGACATGCGGCTTTTCGCGCAATATCACCTTCAGTTCTTCTCTACCTTGTTACAGGGACTTTCCAATACCCGTCTGGCCCAGGCCGGAGCGGCAACCCTGCCGGACGCCCACGCCCTCGCGCGGCTTTTGCAGGACTGCCCGCCCATACGCCTTGAGGAAATATTCAAGCATCTTGCCCGCACCCTGCATGGCCTGCGCCACGCAGATCCGCAGGCATCATCTGCCGCCTTGTCGGCTTACGCTGCCTGCCTTTTACAGGGCATGGGAGAAGAAGCATGACCAGAACAAGCAGAAGAAATTTCTTGCGGGGGGTGTGGCGCGCGCACCCTCTGCCTGTGACGGATGAAGACTCTTTTTCGGCGGCCGCTGCTGATGGGCCGCGTGCCCTCCAGGCACTGCCGCCGGAATTTTCGTCCGCCATGCTGCGTATGGAAGGGCAGCGCCTGGGACTGCCTGCAGAGGCAATGGAAGAGGAAGAATTGGCCCGGGCCGTTTTACGGGCCATGCACGCCGGAGCACCCCTGCCCCACGCGCCCTGCCCTGACGCACCGCCCCAAGGCGACGCCAGCAGGCACGGACGCCCCTGATCCGGCAACGGCCATAACCCTGTGGAGGAAGAGATGGCTGATCACGACATCCCCTATCTTGAGGAACGCAAACTCCTCAAACGCTGGCGCGGTCCCCTGCCCATGCTGGCAAACCTGGCCCTTACTCTGGTCATTTTTGCTGTGACCTGGTGGGTGTTTCAGGACCCGCGCGGCATCATGCGCCTCTATACACCCTATGTGGGTTACAATTACTGCCGGTGGTGGCTGGTTATCCTGATCTGGATGGCCTACATTTTCGATTTCTGGCCCTTTAAAAAGAACTGGATACGCAACGCCCACCCGCTGCAGAAAGGCATCGTGCTTTCTCTGGTCTCGGTGGGACTGATGATTGTGCTGATTCACGGCTTCTTTGAAGGCGTACTGGGCAATCTGGCTTTTGCCTACTTCAGCCCTGCCCAGTTGCAAAAGCTGCCCGGACTCACGGAATTTTATGCTGTGGAGTACGCGGCCCAGGCCTGCATGATGTTTGCGGTCATCGCTTCGTGGATCAGCCCGGCCTGGCTGGTGGCCCTTGAAGGCCGCCCCTGGGAAAACCAGAAGCAGCCCGTCAGGGGGTTCAGCATCTGGCTCGGCACGTTCTGTCTGAGCCTCATCATCTACTTCATGACCATGCACAACCACATGGGCATCCTGTACTACCCCTGGCAATACTTCACCGCCATTACGCCGCCCTATTGGGAAAACTTCGCCCAGACTGTTTCCGCCAACTTTCATGTAGCATGGATCATGTGCTGCACGGTGGTGGTCTGGTTTATGGAAGGCATATGGGAACGCTACCCCTTCTGCCTGATAAAAACACCGTGGCTGCGGCGTTTCACCACATTTTTCGGCATTATTGCCATTTCCCTCGCCCTGTGTTTCTTCTTCTGGTTCATGCAGGAACTGGTGTGGGGCGATGCCATCCGCGGACACAAGCGTGATGCCGCTCCCGACTGGCGCTGGCTGCATGTGGGTGAAACCGCCATATTCTTCCTGGTTCCGGCCCTGTTCCTTCAGTTTTATGGCGGCAACTGCCCCAACAAATTCAGCACTCCGGTGAATGTGCTGCTTCGCACGCTCATCGTCATCGTTGGCGGCATCGCCATTTACTGCCTGTATTATCAGTACGCCCATCTGGTTCTGGGTACGCAGAAAGGTTTTTCCCATCCGCAGCAGTTCCCGATGATCCCCATGATCTGGCTCATCAATATCTGGCTTATCAACTGGTGGTTCATGGATGGCTGGCCCGGCTGGCGGCGCGAGCTCCGCCGCGTGGAAGAGATCAAGGCCGACGAGCACGCCTTTGAAGCGAGCAGCGCGTGGGGCCCCGCAATGGTTCCGGGCCTTGTTGTGGGTATCGTGGCCGGCGTGGCTATATACTTTGCCATCGTGGCGGCGCTGCCCTGGTTCAGCGCGCACTTCACCCTGGTCCAGTAGGGGCCAGCAGGGAGCTGATATGAACAGACGTGAATTCATCAAAGGAGCCGCCCTGGGTGTAGGCGCAGGAACACTGGGCGCTATGGGCATATATTCCTACTCGCCCATGCGCCGCGCCTTTCTCAAAGATGCGCAGCGCGGTTCGACGGATATCGGCATGTGCAAGGCCATACGCATTACCAACATTTCAGAAACAAGCTGGTTCGACAACGGCGTGCTTATGCAGGACGTAACCAGCGCCGGCGGCCTGCTGGTTGACCAGTATACCTTCAACTGGCCGCCCTTCGGCAACGGCAAGGGGGTCGGCAAGGGCAGCTATGCGGAAGGCATCAAGCATATCAAGCATCTTTTACCCAAAAAGCTGGACGAAGCCTGGGAAATCACCCGTGAAAAAAGCGTGCATGCCGATAACGCAGGGGGCTTTTCCTGCCTGATCGAAGTGGAAGCCCTGGACGGCTCCGTAACCAAATACCTGTTTGATACCGGCTGGAACTATGTCTGGATGGACGCCTGCTACAAGCGCGAAGGCATAGATCTCATGCTTGCCAATAACGAGATCAAGGCATTCATCCAGACGCACGAGCATATGGACCATTACTGGGGCCTGCCGGCTGTCACCAAATACAATCCCGACATCCCGGTATACATACCCAACACTTTCTACCCCGAAGGCAAGCAGTACCTCAAAGACTGCGGGCATGTCGGAAAACTTACAGAAGTTTCCAAGGGGCTGCACAAGCTGGAAAACGGCGTGGCGCTGTATACGTTTGACTGCCCCATCATCTTCCGCGTTTTCGGCGAGCTTTCCATGTACTGCAACGTAAAGGACGTGGGTCTTGTAAGCATTACCGGCTGCTGCCACCAGGGCATCATCCTTTTTGCCGACACCGCCTACAAGGAACTGGCCTATGAAAACGACCAGTTCTACGGCCTCTACGGCGGGCTGCACATATCGCCCTTTGACGATTGGGACCCCAAGTATGACGACCTCGTCATCGGACTGAAAAAGTGGGATCTGCAACGGGTCGGATGCAACCACTGCACAGGGCTTATCACTGCGCAAAAATTCGTGGACGCGGGCTACCCCGTGGTCAAGGGGACGGCGCGCTTCCGCTCCAAGACCACCAACTATCTCGGTAACGGCGACGTTATCACCTTCCCCTCCTGATTCTGAATCCCTCTGCGGGACCGGGCATGCCGTCCCGGTCCCGCAGAGACATCCGGCGCGGCATGCCGCGCCACAGCCAGGGAGCCGCCATGCATCTGCACAGCCTGCTGCCGCGTCCATTGAACCCCCACGCCGGACCAGAAAGCCCTTCCATACTGACGGCCCTGCTGTCGGGCATTCACCTGAACCGCAGACAGGCCCGCGCCCTTGGTTGGCGTGGTGTGCGCCCCTCGGCCCTGAAAGGACCGGCATGGACATGCAGGGTGGCTCCGCTGCCGCATGTTTTCGGCCTGGTTTTTCTTGATGAATATGTGGAAAAAGACGCCCTGCACGGCACTTTTGCCGCCTGCGTCTTTCCGGATGCGCAGGACGCACTGCTGGACAGTTTTCCGCTACAGGCCCTGGCAATCGCTCTGGGGCCGGACTACGCACATGCCGTGCGCGAACTTTCAGCCCATGCCGAAGCCCTGTCCCCGTTCTGCCTGGGGCACGTCAACATTGCAGCAGCCCTGGACGGATCGTGGCTTTCCCTCAGCCTGTCGGCTCCGGCACGGCAACGCATTGTATCACTGGAAGGCATTGCCGTTCCCGACGGGACCGGCAAAACAGATGCTGCCCATACCGCGCATGAACAGCAATGGATTGTCCCGCCCGGCGGCCTTGAGTGTGATATACCCGCCTTTCGCCTGCTGCTGCGTTTTTTTGCCGCTCTGGCCGGTACGGCGTGCAGCCTGCTGGATGAAACACCCACCGTACACCTGCGCAAGATGCCACTGGCGCTTCAGGGTTGGCCCCAATCCTCCAAAGCCTGCCCCACGGCCAGACCATGCTGGCAGATGCGCCTGACCGTCGGCCTTGGCGGCGCGCCGTACTGTGCTTCAAAGGAGGACAAGCAACTTTCCCGGCTGCCGGGTCGCTACTCTCCCCGGCCGGATGAGCTTTCGTCCTTGCCTGTCATGCACATTCTTACCGGCTTTCTCGGCTCCGGCAAAACCACTTTTCTGCGCCGCTGGCTGGACTTCCTTAACGGGCGGGAGCAATACGCGGCGGTCATCCAGAACGAATTCGGCAAAATAGGCCTGGATGCCGCCCTGACCCGAAGTGAAACACATGTGGAGGCGCTGGACGAAGGCTGTGTATGCTGCTCGCTGGCGGACACCCTGCGCCCCGGGTTGCAACGCCTGCTGGACACGGCTCCGGCGGAGCAGGTCATTCTGGAAACCACCGGCCTGGCCAACCCTGCCAACGTATTGCGAACCCTGACAGAATTGACAGACCTTGTGCAGCCGGGACTGATTATTACCGTGGCGGATGCTCTGGAATGGAGCGGCGGCATTGCCCCTGCCCAAAATTTCGACGGGGTGCGGCTGGCGCAGATCGAACAGGCCGACGTCATCATCGCAAACAAGGCTGATGCCGTGACGGAAAAACGCTTTCAGGAATTTCTGCACGCCCTGCGTGCCGTCAACGGCAAGGCATGCATTTTACCGGCCGTACAGGGCAATATTGCCTTTGCGCGGCTGGATGCCTTTTTGACCGGCTGGCAAGACAAGCGTAATCCCGCGCCGTCACGCCAGCCCCGTCTTTATGACATGGCGCGGGTGCGGGAATGTTCCGGCACACACGCTGATGAAGGCTTTTCCTCACGTACCGTTCCCATGCCCGCACCGGTGGATGAGCACAGTCTGAGGCAAATGCTGCAAGCCGCCGGAACAGGTCTGTGCCGGGCCAAAGGCATCGTCAACCTGCGGCACGAAGGGAGCATTCTTCCCGTGGTGGTGCAATACGCGGCAGGCCGTCTGGAATTTGAACAGGCTCCTGATGATGAGGCCGGAAGATATATGGTTTTTATAGGCATTGACTTGCCTGACGGAATAAAAAACGTCCCCCCTGGCTCCCTGGCCGATTCAGGGACCTGCCCCGCACACCCGGCCTGACCGTAAAAACGAACAATTCACCGCAGTTTAATATTCCTGCGCACAAATATACCCGGTCCGGCGCAACAGCAATCGCGCCGCATGCGGCAGACACAGCGGGGTACAGGCGTGGTGTATTCCATAATAAGCTGATTTACCGGCAGAAACACCTGAGCAACAGATCAATGTAGCGCTTTTGACGGCAGCATGGCAGTGCACACGCCACCTTTTCGCATGTCTCTTGTGATTGACGCCGGATATTTCTCGTGCCAATATACACCGAATAAACGATACACCGTCAGTACACGCCGGAAAGCCCGCGCCTGACGCATCGCAAAAGATGAACCATTGCGGTGCGGCCCAAGGTGGCGCTTGCTTTGCTGCAATGTGCTCCGGCCTGCCGGATACAGGATATACGGCATGAGATATGTGCCGTTTTTTCGGGGCGCAGCGTGTTTTTTGCCTCACACGGCAAACAGACGTCCGTCCCGACTGCCACTCCATCCAGGCTCAACCCGCCGTACCTGTCAAGGCCAGAGGGCTGCACCTGAAAGCGGTGGCGCGGGCCGTAGGGCAATAGCGCACTTCAGCCGGGGCGGCCCGATGCTGACATTTCCCGCACAGACCGCACTGAAAATTCCCGGAAAATAAAAGCCCCGGACGTCACGCCCGGGGCATACAAGCAGCCAGAATTTTCAGAAGCCGATGTTTCGGCTACATGGGCTTGCCGTTGTCATTCCCGTTATTTCGGGAGGTTATGTCAATTTCATCAGGTTCGGTGGTGGCTTTCTTAAAGTTTCTGATAGCCCTGCCGAGCCCGCCGCCGATTTCAGGCAGTTTTTTTGCGCCAAACAGCACCATGACCACAACCAACACAACCAGCAAATGCTGAATACTTAACGCTCCCATAGCAAAAACCATCCTTCCTGTTAAGGGCCCAAGTTGGCTGGCCTGAACAGGCCCGAAATTTCAGCCAATTTTGTTTAGTATACGCTCTCCCGGCGCAAAAGCAACAATTAAGCACTGGCACGCGGCTCGTGGCCGCGCCAGATCCGCCGCGTCGGGTCCGCACCATTTTTATTGTACATTACACCGGATGGGGATATGTTCCGTCATCCGGAAAAATCCCTACCGAAAAATTTTATTTTCAGGAACAGCATGACCGCATCTTTTGAAGAATTGGGCTTGTCCCACGAACTGTTGAAAGCCGTTGAAGACATGGGCTTTGAAGAGCCTTCCCCCATACAGGTTCTGGCCGTCCCCTGCCTGCTGGCAGGCAATGACGCCTTTGGCCAGGCGCAGACAGGTACCGGAAAAACAGCGGCTTTTGGCCTGCCCATTCTGGACAAGCTCACGCCCGAAAGAAACACACAGGCCCTTATATTGTGCCCCACGCGTGAGCTCGCCATCCAGGTAGCCGAAGAGCTGAACAAACTTGCCGCCCACAAAAGGGGCGTCGCCATTCTGCCCATCTACGGCGGGCAGCCCATTGAAAGGCAGTTGCGCGCGCTGGCCAAGGGCGTGCAGGTTGTGGTGGGTACGCCCGGGCGCGTTATGGACCACCTCAAACGCGGCACCCTGCGCCTGAGCGAAGCCCGCGTGGCCGTACTGGACGAAGCGGACGAAATGCTGGACATGGGCTTTCGTGAAGACATTGAGTCCATTCTGGAACAGACCCCGGCAAGCTGCCAGCGGGTGCTGTTTTCCGCCACTGTTCCTCCGGCCATCCGCGAACTGAGCAAACGCTTTCTCCGCGAACCGGAGATGCTCACCGTAGCCCAGAAAATGCTCACGGTTCCGGCCATTGAACAGATTTATTATGAAGTGCGCCCCCACCAGAAGATGGACGCCCTCTGCCGCCTGCTGGATTCCCGCGCCTTTCACAAGGCTCTTGTCTTCTGCTCCACCAAACGCGGCGCGGATGAAGTGACCACACACCTGCAGCAACGCGGCTATCAGTCCGACAGCCTGCACGGCAACCTAGCGCAGTCGCAGCGCGACCGCGTGATGCAGCGTTTCCGTGCCGAAGGGCTGGACGTGCTGGTAGCCACAGACGTGGCGGCACGCGGCCTTGACGTGGACGACGTGGACGCCGTCGTCAACTACGACATCCCCCACGATGTGGAAAAATATGTGCACCGCATAGGGCGCACAGGACGGGCGGGCCGTGTGGGCAGCGCCTTTACCTTTGTGACCATGCGCGAACATTACAAGATGCGCGACATCATCCGCTGCACCCGCGCGCGCATCACCGAAGGACGTTTGCCCAGCCTGCGTGATGTGGACAATATCCGCACCTCCCGCCTGCTGGATGAAGTGCGCCAGACCGTTGAATCCGGCACGCTTGAGCGCTGGCTCACCCTGGTGGAAGATTTTCTGGCCACACAGTTCCCTGACGGTGAAATTACCAGCCGCGATATTTCTGCTGCCCTTTTCAAGCTGCTCATGCAGCGGGATTTTGGCGATCAGGACAAGCCGCTGGATCAGGATCCGCTGGCCGTGGACCCCCGCCGCCAGTACAAGGACAGGGACAGGGACGGCGCGCCCGGCAGGCGTGAACCCGGCAAGCCCGGCGCACGCCCGCAACGGCGCGAAAATGACGGCCCCATGACCAGGCTGCATCTCAATGTGGGGCATACGCACAAGGCCACACCCCGCGAACTGGTGGGAGCCATTACTGGCGAAACCGGAATTTCCAGCCGTCACATCGGGGCCATCAGCATCAACAAGAGCTTCTGTGTTGTGGAAATAGCCCAGGAGATGGCAGACGACGTGCTGGCCGTACTTAACAGGGGCGTCTTTATTGCAGGCATGCGTGTGGCGGCAAAAGTGGACAGCGGCAAACCCGCCTACCCGCGCCCCCGCAAACCTTTTGCCCCGGGACCTCGCCGTCAGGCTCCCGGCAAATACGGCAAAAAAGGCCGTAGCGGGCCGGAAGAGTACTACAGCTAGAACTGCGCCGGGCAACTGCTGTCGCTCCCAACTGGCGCCACATCTGTGGCGGGGGGCGGCTGCGGGTACGGCACACGCTGCGGCAAGGCCCGTTTTGACGGGACTACCGGGTAAAAGGACAGGCCAAGAACAGCCTTACGGCAGCCCAACGCAGCACAGCAAAATGACTGTTAGCCTAAACAGGCCCAGGCGGAACGTTGCCCGCCTGCGCCTGTTTTTTGCCGC
The DNA here is from genome assembly GCF_019424165.1 of Desulfovibrio sp. GTDB lineage: Bacteria > Desulfobacterota > Desulfovibrionia > Desulfovibrionales > Desulfovibrionaceae > Desulfovibrio. The sequence continues at coordinate 36,372 of NZ_JAHZAA010000007.1, forward strand.
TACCGAGTCCGCAGCATATCCCATACCCACTCTGTACAAATAGCCTGGTGAATTATGCCTGCCTCCGGAGCGGCTCCGCTTTGTCACTGCCTAAAAAACCTTTTATGCCGCCTCTCTTGCACCGCGCCGTATTCCGCCTGAAACGCCTTTGTCTCACAAGGCCTGCCGACAGCCAAACAGTCTGCCTTGAGGTCAGGCAATGCACAAACAGCACTGAGCACTATAGATCTCTTTTTACATATATTCGCCAATATCTGCTGTTTTGCGCAAGTATACTTTTCTTCCATCAGGCATTTCTGTTTCGAGCGCTCCTGTCTTGCACTCAACCTGTGACTGTGTGACACTTGCAACCCAAAGCTGCCTCGGCAGGCGAAACATGCAGGACAGCAGCAGGGCAAGGCCGGGGACGGCACAACAACAGGCGGTATTTCATGCATATTTTCAAATCGGCATCATGGATTGACAGCCTTTTAACCGACGATTGCCCCGGCCCGGACCTGACCGTGGAAATGCTGGGCATCGGCCCGCAAAGCGGCGCAATGCTTTTCAGCCCTCGTGCGGACGGCATCATCAGCGGTGTGGAAGAAGCGGAGCAGCTCCTGACGCGCTGCGGCCTTTCCACCACACGCATGGCCGCCAACGGCGACATGCTTCAGGCCGGTCAGGTTTTTCTTGAGGCCAGGGGCCGTGCCGCTGCCCTGCATAAGGGCTGGAAAGCGGCTCAGGTTCTTATGGAATACATGTCGGGCATTGCCCGCCGCTGCGCCTTCATGCTGGAACGCGCCCGCGCCGTGCGCCCCGGCGTGCAGGTGGCCGTGACGCGCAAGAGCTTTCCCGGAGCCAAGGCCCTGTGCCTCGAAGCCGCCCTGAACGGCGGGGCCATCATACACAGGCAGAACCTTTCAGAATCTGTTTTGCTGTTTGCGCAGCATCTGCTGTTTTTTTCCGGCAGTGAAAAACAGCCCGCGCTGGAAACCCTCGCCCGCCAAGTACGGGACCTGCGCGCCCGCATGCCGGAAAAAAACATCACCATCGAGGTGGACTGCCTTGATGACGCCCTGCTGGCGGCAGGAGCCGGGCTGGACATCATCCAGTGCGAAAAGTTCTCCTGCCAGGACCTGGCGGCCACCGTCGGCGCGCTGAAATCCGCACGGCCCGACATTCTCATTCTGGCCGCGGGCGGCATTGGCGGCGACAATGCGGCGGAATACGCCGCAACGGGCGTGGATGTGCTTGTAACCAGTTGGCCGTACTGGGGCAAACCGGCGGACATACAGGTCGTTATGGCGGCTGACGCCCGATAGGCGGCGTCTCCTTACACCTCTCCCTCAGGCAATCCGACGGCCGCGGGACAGGACGTTTTGCCGGCAGCACGGCGGCCCTTGGCCGCAGATCCGTCCGTCAGACATGGCCTTGCAATCAAAAAGCCGCGCCCTCCCGGTGTGCGGCGGCCTTTGCCGCGATGCGCAGAAACTTTTCAGCCATAACGCCGGGCGCGATTTTCGCCTGTGCTCCGGCCGAGGTACGCACGCTGCCCTCAAGCTGCATGGGTTCACTGCCGTAAGCCTTTTCCAGCGCATCCTCCATGGCGCGCCGCAGCAGCGCGAACGAGGCATCCACTTCAGGATAGAGATTATCCTCCCGCCAGGGCAGCACAAGAGTGCGCGTCCAGGCATGCCCCTTGTGCGAGGGAGCCTCCAGCGTGTGGAACATTTCGGGCCTGTAGTCCGGCGCGCGTTCAAACAGGCCGGGATAGCAGTAGTCCTGCCGCTCTTCCTCCGGCCGGGGAATTGTGGAAACAATGCTCACCACCGGCAGGGCCAGCGCCCGCTCGTGGTCTTCAAGCTGTGCGCAGTAACTGAGAACCGGCCGCAGGTTTCCTCTTTTTTTGGTGATCTTCCATTCTATACGCATAACTGCTCCGCTGGTTCTTCATCAATGTTGGGCCGCAGGCGTGGGCGGCCATGTCTGTGCTGGTCCGGCCATCAGGTTCACAAGTTCCCCGAAGGGCGGTTGCTCCGCATTGGGCTCACTGCACACCCACAGAACCGGATAGTCCGGCTCGTGGGGAAAGCGGTTGCACTCAAGGTCTGTAAACCAGATGAGGCAGGTGGGGTGCAGGTTTTGATCCGCAATATGAGCACAGACCGGACGGTAGTCTGTACCGCCGCCGCCCACGGGCATAAGGTCGGTCGGCATGCTCATGCGGTTAAAGGTTATTTCGCCCTGAATTTTTGTATCGTGAAACAATACGGTCAGCGTGGTGTCATAGGCATCCAGCACTGAAAAAAGCTCCGTACAGAATATGGACAGCACCTTTTCATCCACCGAGCCGGAACAATCCACAGCCAGCACCACATGGGGCAGGCGGGCCTCACGGCGGGCGGGCAGGTAAATATTCTGGTACAGATAGCGCCTGTTGGGGGTGGACCAGGAATAGTCGCTGTTGGCGCAATGCTCCAGAAAACGGCGCAGCAGTTCGCGCCAGTCCAGCTCTGGCTGCCGTTCCTTGCGAAGCAGGCGCGTCAGCCCCGCAGGCAGGCTGCCCATATGCCGCGCCCGCTGCACGGCCTGATTCAGGGCTACATCCGCCTCCTGCTCAGCCAGCTTGAGGGCCTGATCGTTTTCCAGCCCGCTCACGTCAGGGTGGTCGCGCACTTCTCCGGTAAAGGAGGTCTTGCCCTCGCCCTGCACCGGGCTGCCCTTGTCTTTTTTGGCCGTGGGCGTTGCGCCCGACGCCCCTTGTTCGCCCTGCTCCTGACCGGTTTTTTCCTTTGTGCCGCTACTGGCTTTTGCGGCGCTTTTTCCGCCCAGTTCCTTGCCACCGTCAAACGACATGGCTCCCGCGCCTTCCTGATCCTGCCCGTCGGCCTGGGCAGAATCGCCACGCGCGTCCCCCCTGGAGGCACTTTCCTGAAGAACGGCCAGCGCTTCATAAATATCGTCAGCCGACAGGCCCGCATATGCCGGGTCGTGGGCAAAGCCTTCGGGCAGCTCAAAGCCGGATTCGAGCAAAATGTGGTTTATGGCCAGATCACAGGCCCGGTTCCACATTTTTTCCTCGCGCCCCTTGCGGCGCAGATGATGGCCGAAAGCCAGATGCATGATCTCGTGCGCCTGGGCGGCCACCAGCCGGGCTTCGGGAAGGGTGGCGGCATAGGCGGGATTAAAGCCGAGGCTCTTGCCGTCTGTCCACAGGTCGCCGCAGTCGGTGTCTTCCCTGAAGCGCAGCCGCAATGCCAGAGAGCCGAAAAACGGATGGTCCAGCACCAGGGCTGTTCTGGCTTTTTTCATGGCCAGCGCCGCCCGGCGTGAAAGGTCATCCTCCGGCGGGGAACTGTCGCAAGGCCCGCGCAGCAGGCTGTCATGCTCGCTCATGGCTACATCAGCACTTCAGCGTTTTTTTCCGCCCAACGGGAAAAAGCCTCGGTGTGCACAAGTTCCGTATCCTGGCACACGGCGTCACGCATGAGCAAAACGCCGAATTCCGAGGGCAGCCGTTCGGCGTAGGCCGTAAGCGCGTTTATGGTTTCGGCGTTGGCCCTGAGGCTCAGTGCCTCGCACATGGCATAAAGAGCCGCCGGCTCCAGAGGAACGGCGGCCGAGGCCGGGGCCGCCAGCACTTCTTCCACTGTGGGCAGCTCACGCCATACAGCAAGAAAGCCCATAAATTCCGCAGCGCCCGCCGCCCCTACAGTACCCTGAAAAAGTTCATATTCCACATCCTGGTCCGGCACGGCATCAAGAATACGCGAGACAAATTCCCACGACCGGGGCGAAGCAAAGGCCTTTTCTGATTTTTGCGGGTCAAAGTCGTGCAGCAAACGAGGCCTGAAACGCAAAAATGCGCACACTTCAGGCCGTATGCCCGCCATCTGCGCCCAGGCGAGCCAGTCATCCAGGTTGGCGTCAAACTCCAGGTGCACCATGCGGTTAGCCAGGGCCGAGGGCATGCGGTATGACACGGCCTTGTCCTTTTCGCGGTTGCCCGCAGCCACAATGGCCCATCCGTCAGGCAGGCGGTATTCGCCAATGGCCCGATCCAGAATAAGCTGGTAACAGGCGGCCTGCACAAGTGGCGGCGCGGCGTTCAGCTCATCCAGAAAAATTATGCCTTCTTCCGGATCTGCAGGCGTGGGCAAAAATGCCGGGGGACACCATACAGAAAGCCCCTGTTCGGTAATGCGCGGCAGGCCGCGCAGATCCACAGGGTCAAGCAGCACGGCGCGGATATCGCGCAAGGCTACGCCCCTGGACTCTGCCACCTGGGCCACTATCTGACTTTTTCCCACGCCCGGCGCGCCCCATAAAAAAGCTGGCTGGCGGATGGAAATAAGAGAGTTCAAGGCAGAAACAATTTGCGAAGGTGTCATGGCATTCCTGTAAGCCGCTGTCGGCTGGTGGTAGTGAATGCACGGATGCTGCCTCATATGAAAATGAAAGTCAATGTCACAAAGAGGCCCAGCCAACGCCCTCCGCCATCTTTGTACTCCATGAGAACGCCAACGGCCCACACGATAACAGCCGCCCATTATCGGGCGGCTGTGTGCAATCATCAACCTATGTTTTTTACTCAGCCGAGCACTGCTCTGGCTTCGGCCAACCGGGCCTCATCCTCCCGGTCAAGGGCGCGCAAGGCACGCGCCAGCGTCTGCCAGGCCTCCGGCCTGTCATGCAGGCCAGCGCTTTTACGCGCCAGCAGTTCAGCCACGGCCGGGTCTTCGTTGCCGTCCAGATAGATATTTGCCAGCAGCAGCATGGACGCCGCATCCTGCGGGTTGCGCAACAGGGCCTCATGCAGAAGCTCGCGGGCCTCGCCTCCCCGCCGCTGGCGGGCTGCCACGCGGGCCAGATGCCGCCGGGCCACGCCCGGTCTGCCGGGCGAAGCGTCTTCAATGGCCGCCGCCAGCTCATAGTAGCGTCGGGCTTCGGCCCTTCTGCCGCCCTGCTCACAAAGCTGCCCCAGCCGGATATGCGCAAAAAGGTGGTCAGGCGCGACCTTGGCGCACTGCCGGTAGTAGCGGGCCGCGGCGCGGCGCTCTCCCAGGCTCTGGCAGATATTGCCAAGATTGTAGTAGATCTGTTTGGCCACGCCCGCATCGGGATTGTGCCGCAGGGCTTCGAGAAAATAGCGTCGGGCCTCATGCCCCCGCCCCAGGGCCGCCATGCACACGCCAAGAGAGTTCCAGGCCATCACATTGGCTTTGTCCGCCAGCAGGGCAAGCTTGTACTCTTCCAGAGCGCCGAACACGTCGCCCAGGCTGTAACGCCTGTCGGCGCTGATGTTGAGCGCCAGGGAATTGCATATGCCGACACGTGGCTGCGGCAGAAGAAGGGCGTATTCCAGAGCCTTGAGGGCGCAATCCGGCATTTCTGCCTTGCGGTACTGCAGAAAGGGAAAAGCTGCCAGACCGGCCGCGGCATCAAATCCTTCTTTTTTCAGATCTGCGCACAAGCGTTCATACAGCCCGGCAACATCCGGCGTTTCAACACCGGGGTGAAAAAATATCAGGCTGTTGCTGCCGTACAAACCAGCCAGCGGCTCAGCCTGCCCGGCGGCAGGAGCGAGTTTGTGCAAAAGTTTTCCCCACAGGCGCAGGGCCGTGGCCGGGGCATGACCTTCGGCATTTTCCAGCCGCACAATTGCCAGCACAAAACGGGCGCAACGTTCGCTGTCATGCGCAAAACGGTTAAGAAAGTCGCCATGCCCGCACAGGCCGCATCGGGGGCTTTTCGCAGAGGAAGCGTCTGCTCCTTCTTTTTGTTCAGCATCTGGCGCTGTTGAGTCGCTGGCCGCCACTGCGGGAAACGACACGGCGCGCATCTCCGCCCGCGGGCTTTCAGAATTGCCGACGGCTCCGGAGCGTTCGGCAGATCCGGTGGAACAAAACGCAGCCTGGGTAGGCACGGCGGCCTGCGGGAACGCATCCGGGTTTGCCGCCGCGTCGGCTGCATGGCCAGACGCATCGGCAGGTTCGCCACGCCCCTCCGCCTGACGCGTGGGTGCGGCGGGCGGCGTCAACAGGGCTTCCTGCACACCGGGAATACTCAGAGACGGGTCATGCCCGTCCAGATCCGGGCTGAGCACGGGGCTTTGCCCAAGAAGTGCCAGACTGTCGCCCGGCATCGGCAGAAGGGCCGCGTCCGCCAGATGCAGAATTTCAGCCACAGAATCCCTGTCGCCCACGCGCAGCAGCACTGCCTCGCCCTTATAGCGCGGCTTGTGGTCTACATCCGTACTCCAGACCGCAAAGCGCATGCCTTCACGCGCTTTGGCCTGACGCCCGAGGCTGATACGCAAACGGCCCAGCGGGAGACGCTCAAGCACCAGCCCGCCTTCTTGCAGGATACGGGCAAAGGGCATGATGCGACTTTCTCCGGCGCGGGTTCCGTCAGCTCCGGCGGCTTCGGCCGCAGCGGCGGTCTGGCCTGCCACATCGGCTGCCAATCTGGCGCGAGCCATAAGCAGGCGCGCCTGTTCATACATGCCAAGGCCCATTTCAGCGCCCTGCATGTCTTGCGGATACAGGGCGTGCCCGGCACACAGACGCGCGTGCACGACCTGTCTGGTCAACGGCGAAACCGGACGTTCGGCCTCCATACGCGCAAGCACCGCGCGGGCCAGTTTGTGGCACGCCCCCCGCCCGCTGGCCGAAAGCAGCAGGGCCAGCTCGTGCCGCCCCACCCGCGCGGCCAGCACGTCAGACGGCAGAACCGAGCGGCAGGCATCGGCAAACTTGCGCATAAAGTTTTCGGCAAAGGCAAAGCCGTGCCGCCGCACCACATCCGGGCCGTTATTCATGCGCAAAAGCACAATGCCCATACACATGCGGTGCATGGGCGCGGCAAGCCCCTCAGGGGCAGAAGGTTCTTCAAGGTGTGCCCGCACTCTTTCAGCCTCGCCCTCCATTCGGGCAAAAAGGCTTTCCTCCGTAGCAAGCCCGGTAACCGCATCCGTGCGCACGGCCTTGGCGCGAGCCAGATTTTCAAGAATCAGCCCGGTAATGGCGGGCAAAATCTCCAGCAGGGGACGCACCTCGCGAGCGCGAACACCATGCAGCATGACCATGCCCAAAAGCTGCTCTTTCCAGATCAGGGGCAAAAGCAATTTGCGTTCACGCGCCAGCAGTTGTGGCTCATCTGAAGCCTGGCTTCTGGGAAAATACAGGGCATGCCCGCTGAAAGAAAAAAAGGTTGCCAGTTGCCTGCACAACAGTCCTTCCATTTCCATGAGATCTTCACGGGCCAGCTTGCGCACATCCCGTTGACCGGAATACTCGCTGCCCTGCACGGCTCCGTCCCGGACCGGAACATCCCACGAGCTTTCCAGCCGCCCGGCCCATTCGGGGTACGCCGCGCCGCCCGGCGCTTCAGTCCGCCCGGGGGCGGTTTCCGGCACATTTGACGGCACGTCTTGAACGGCTGCCGTTTCCACGCTGTTCGCCGCAGTGCGCGAATCCTGCCCCTCAACGGGACGGCCGGCCGCCTTGCGGCCTGCTCCGGCTTTTTTGCGCGTTGTATGCTGTGCCATGTGCTGCGTATCCCCTTCGGGCTGAAAATTCTGTTTCATCCTTGAAGTGTAGTTCGCTGGTGGCCGCTTGTCTAGAAAATATCATGAAAACCGGCCTCTATATCGGCACTGAAAAAAACTGATCAATGCGCCCGCGCGTTACGGCCTGTAAAAACGTGGCTCCTCACGGCGGAACGTGCCGGAATATACATGTCTGGCGTCAAAATCCTCTGCGGGAGCAGCTATCGCGCACTCTCGCAGCCGCCGGGGCAGTTTCAGATTGGTATTGCTTCACCCGGCTCCTGCTGCTACCACAGGCAACACTTGCCCAGTGAAAGCGAAGAGGTTAATATCTGGTAGCCGAAAGATACACACCGCACTGCTGAAATGGGTATACCCATTCCTGCGAGCAGATTCATACGCATAAGGAACTCATCATGGCCGTTGCCGTTTTTCCCCTTGGCCCGCTGCAGACCAACAGCTACCTTATCCATAACGACACCAGGGCCGTAGCTGTTGACGTGGGCGGCGACCCCGCGCCCATGCTCGAATACCTGAAAAACCACCAGCTCACTCTGGATGCCGTATGCATAACCCACCGTCATTTTGACCATATGTACGGCGTGGCCGAACTGGCCGCCACCACGGGCGCGCCCGTGTACCTGCCGCAAGGTGACGACAGCCTTGCCGACACCGAATCGGGCAAAGGCGGCATATGGGGGTTTCCTCCGGTACCCGATTTCAAAAGCAGCCCCATGCCCCTCGGCAAGACAAGCATGGGCGGCATGGACTGTGAAGTGCTGGAAACCCCCGGCCACACCCCGGGTGGCGTTTCATTGTATTTCCCCGAAGAGCAGGTGGTCTTTACGGGAGACGCCCTGTTTTATCGCTCCATCGGCCGCACGGACTTTCCCGGCGGCGACCATGACACGCTGCTGCACTCCGTGCGGGACGTGCTGTTCAAGCTGCCCGCCGAAACTGTCGCTTACCCCGGTCACGGCCCCGCCACCAAAATAGGCGATGAAGCCGCCAACAACCCTTTTTGCGGTGAGTTCAGACCATGAGCAATCCTGTGGCACTTCTTTGCAGCCCGCGCCCCGGCGGCGTTTCAGATGCCGTGGCACATCTTGTTGCCGCAGGCGTGGCTGAAGCCGGGGCCGAACTGCAGCTTGTGCCGTTGCGCGACTATGCTTTTGACGGCTGTATCGACTGTGGCGGCTGTACCGCCCCCCCGCATCATTGCACCCTGGCAGGCAAAAACTGTGATGGCAGGCTGGACAGAGCCGAGGAAATCTTCACCCTCATCGAGTCCGCGCCGCTGCTTTTTATCTCTGCACCCATTTATTTTTACGCCCTGCCTGCGCATTTCAAGGCGCTCATCGACCGCACGCAGCGCTTTTGGGCTGCACAGAACCACGCGCCCTCGGGCAGGTCGTCCATGCCTCGCCCCCCGGTCAAGCCCGCCCTTGTCAGTCTTGTGGCAGGCAGGCCCCGGGGCAAGCAGCTTTTTACCGGTTCTCTGCTTACCCTGCGCTATTTTCTTTCCCCGCTCAATGCGACGATCAGCGAAACGCGGTTGCTGCGAGGACTGGAAAAAGGCAAGGACCTTGAAGAACGCCCCGCGGTGCGCGCCGCCCTGCACGCCTGGGGCCACGACTGGGGCTGTCGCCTGATGGCGGGCAAGGTGCCGGGCTATGTTTCGGACTCCCACCCCGGCAAGGGCTGCGGCACAGACAGGCCATCATCTGTAACGTAACGCCGGGCCGATCGTTTCGTTTTCGTTATGCAAACTGGTGAAACCAGCGGCCGACCAGGCAGCATGTCCGGCAAACCGGGCATGACTGCACGGATGGGTATGGGCCTTACGGCGGCAGCCCGCTTTCTGGGCTTTACCCAGGCACGCTGCTTTCACTGTCTGCGCCCCTTCACGCCCGGCAAAGAAACTTCATCCTTTTCCCAGCACACTGCCGCAGTGCCGGACATTTCCGGCCCGCTGGCTCCTCTGTGTCCGCAGTGCCGCGTCCTGCTGGCCCCGTATACAGGGCCGCGCTGCCCGTTGTGCGGCCTGCCCTCCGCTCCTTCGCCTGAAGCTGACATTCAGCCTCACCTGCAAAAGGGCAGCCTGTGCGGACATTGCCTTACAACTCCGCCCCCGTGGTCCGGCGCGGCCTTTCATGGCCTCTACAAAGCGGCATTGCGCCATGTGCTTCTGCGGCTCAAGTTTGACGGGCATCTCTACCTGGCCCCCCTGCTCGGCGCCTTCCTGCAAGAAGCCGCCCGCTGCCTGCCCCGCCCCGACGCCCTGGTGGCTGTTCCACAATACCCCGACCACCTGCGCCACAGGGGCTACAATCAGGCGCACGAACTTGCCAGGGCATTGAGCGCACAGACCGGACTTGAACTCACGCCGGGCCTGTTGCGCCGCACGCGGCCCGGCCCGGCGCAGATAGGCCTCGATGCCCGTGCACGGCCAGATAACGTACGGCACAGTTTTGCTTCCTCGCCCGAGGTTAAAGATCGCTGTTTATGGCTGGTGGACGACGTGATGACCACCGGCAGCACCCTGCGTGCCGCCTGCCGCGCCCTGCGCCATGCCGGAGCCGCACGGGTGGACATTCTTGTGGCGGCGCGCACCCCGAAGGACCCGGCAGCCCAGCCGGATCAGCCGACAGGTCCCCTGGGCAAGCCGTGAGGCCAGATGCCGGAAGGCCCTGCCCCGGCCACATGACAATGCCGGGGCGTTCTGCTATGCTTGCGCCAATAAAAAAGCCCGAATTCGTATGCCCGGCCAGCCAGGCAGCCTTTTCCGGCAAAGCAGGAGCATTCATGCCGCGCATTTCTTTTTTGTATACACTGCCGCGCACAGCGGCCGTCATTTTTTCCGCCACAGTGTGCATAGCTGCCCTTTGCGGCCTCACGGCAGCTTCCGCCGGGGCGCAGGTAACCCTGCTCGTTCCGAGCCAGCCCAGCATTGAGGCTCCGGCCAAAACAGAAAAGGCCGAGCCCGCAGGCAAACGCGACGACAAAAAGCAAGAAGCCAAGCAAGCCGCCGCCAAAACAGAAAAGAATACGGACACAGGCAAAAGCAAGACTGCGCCTGCAAAAACGGCCCCCCAGCCCACGGCTCCGGCCCAGGGACAGACCGCTCCCCCCGCTGCGGAACAGAACGCCGGACAAAATACGGCTACAACTGCCGGACAGGCCGCCGCACAGCCTGCGGAAGAGACACAGGCTCCGCCTCCCGCTCCCGAACTGCCTGCCATTGATGAGCAGGTGGATGTGCTTATCACCATGATGCGGCCCTTTCAGAATCAGGGGCTAGTCATGGATATGCCCCAGCTTTTCGCCGCATTGCGCTACGACAATGCCAGTCCCGTCAAGGACGGCCTCATCCAGCCCGAGCGGCGCGACCTTCTCGGCGATGTGGAAGAGATAGGCTATCTCGACCAGAAGGCATGGGGAGCAAACGTGGCCCTTGCCCATCCCGGCCTGTACCAGTTTATCATTGAAGGCCGCCCCTGGTGGGATGCGACTCACGGGCAGTTCCTGCAACACTACGTCAAGGCAATGCTGCCCGTATACGGCGTGGAACGGGGATGGGACCAGCCCGTGGGCCAGACCTTTGAAATCCAGCCCCTTGTCCGTCCTTTCGGGCTTACCGCCCCTGCCCTTTTCTCCGGCGTGGTTCTGCTGCACGGCAAACCTTTGGCAAACGCCTCTGTGTGCATGTCCAGAATCAACACTGAAAAGCGCACAGTTCCCACGCAGTGGCATGAAGAAATGGCGGCCCGCTCCGACAAGGCAGGGCAGTTTTCCTTTGTTCTCAATCAGCCCGGCTGGTGGTACTGCATAGCCACAGCCCCCGGCGATCCCCTCAAAGGCCCTGACGGCCAGCCCAAAGCCCTCAACCTTGGGGCGGTATTCTGGCTTTATGTGGACGGCGCCGCCGATGCCCGCAAACGCTGATCCGGGGCAACATCCGGCCCCATTGCCGCCATTGCTCAGGCTCTCCTGAGGCAGACGCTTCAGGAGAGCCTGGCGCATCCCACTGCAAGCAGTCTGCTGACTGCCCTGCCCGAACAGCCGTGGCCTCAAATACCTGTACAGATGCCCGCATTGTGATTGGCATCATTGTCGCCAGAAGCTTGTGCGCACAACACGAATGTTGCATGGCAATATCATGAAAAACATGCACTACAGGTAAAACATAGCAGTTGTTTCGAGTAAAAATTGCAGTGCATGGCAATATTTTCTATTGTAATTATTTTATTATTGAAAACAACAGTGCACACGAAAATCCAAACCAACAACATAATAACCATAAATCAAAACCTTAAAATTAAGATAAAAATATCCTTACCATTATACTCACAGAAAAATAAATAAAACTAATACTATTTATGAATGCACTATAAATTTTTATCATAATTATTTTTACTATTTTGATGTAAAATAGCATTTTTTAACATTGCAGAATTCATTTATTTTTTAGTATTGCAATGTTTTATTTTCACTATACACCTTTTATGCTTCCTATTTTCAGCAAAGTTGATTTTGCGCTCTTGCCTTTTTTGTCACAATGTTTATAGTCAGAAAGGCTGATCAGACCGTGCGTCCAGCGCACCCTGCAACCAACAACCCCCTCCCGGGAGCTGTTCATGAAATTGAGTGCCTTTCTGACCGCTGCGTTTTTTCTCTGCTGTTCCATCATGCTTGCCATGCCTGATTGCGCCGAAGCCGCCCGCATGGGCGGTGGACGTTCGTTCGGCAGCAAACCTTTTATGAGCACGCCCGCGCAAAAACCTGCCATGCGGCAGGATACGCCCAGCGCTGCGCGCCAGCCCTCGGCTCAGGCCCAAGCCGCGCCCCAGGCCCCTCGCGCGGGCATGTTCGGCGGCATGGGCGGCCTTTTCGGCGGCCTTCTGGCCGGTACGCTGATCGGTTCCCTGCTGGGCGGCCACGGCTTTGCCGGCGGCGGCTTTATGGACATTATCCTTATCGGCCTGCTGGCTTTTCTGGGCCTCAAGCTTTTTGCCCGTTTCCGCAACCGGCAGGCTTCTGCAACGGCAGGGGCGCACGGGCAGCACGCCGACGGCTACAACGACCGTATGCAGGGCATGCAGCGTGAATCTGCCGGGGCCAACGGCTGGGACGTGTTGCGCGGCAATGGCCAGGGGGCGGCAGCCCATGCGGCCGCCGGACCCAATATTCCCATGCCCGAAGGATTTGATGCGGATGAATTTTTGCGCGGAGCCAAAATGGCGTATACCCGCCTGCAAAATTCCTGGGACAAGCGCGATATGGACGACATCGCCCAGTTCACCAGCGCTGCGGTACAGCACGCTGTTCGTGAACAGATGGATGCCGACCCCAGCCCGAGCAATACCGAAATATTGCTGGTGAACGCGCAGTTGCTTGGCGTGGAAAATGAAGGCAACGAGCAGTTTGCCCAGGTCTTCTTTGATGTGCTGCTGCGCGAAAGCCCGGACCAGCAGGCTCCGTCCACTGTTCGCGAAGTATGGCACTTCATGCGCCCAGTCCAGGGCGGCAGCTGGAAGCTGGACGGCATTCAGCAGGTAGAGTAGAATAATCATACCGCACTGGCGGATACACGTTTGTAGACACTGTGCCGGAAGCCTTTGGCTTCCGGCTTGTTTTTGGCAACATTGGAGATTTTATGAAAAACTATGTCGCAAAACACGACAAGCTCATGCAATACCTGCAAATGACCATTGAAAGCGCCAGCCCTGAATTCGCCCGGGTGAGCATGCCCCTTACCGAAAACCACAGAAACGGTATGGGCTGCGCCCACGGTGGAGCTATCTTTGCTCTGGCGGACGTAGCCTTCGGGGCGGCAGCCAATGCGGGTAAAGATACGGGAGTGGTCAGCCTTTCCACCACCATCGAATTCCTGCGGCCCGGCAAAAGCGGCCCTCTGGTGGCTGAAGCCCACGTGGTACGCCGCGGGCAACGCATACAGAATTATGACATAAAGGTTTTCGACGGCTCCGGCGACCTTATCGCACAATGCATGGCCGCAGGATACCAGACAGACATCCAGCTACCGGACTAGGAACAGCTTTTAACCAAACAAGTTTGCTCCAGGAACAATGAAAAGTGGGGTTTTGGCAACAGGCGTTTACCTTTACGGTATTTGACTGAAGCCAAACCCCACTTTGTCACAGATACAGGATAAAAAGACTACCTGGAGCCCCTAGGCCATGGGCCGCAAAGAGTTCATATAGATGCGGGCAACATGCTCGCGCGTGGCCTTTACTGGAGCCACGGAAAGCAGCAGGCCCAGGGATGGCGTCTGCTCCACCAGGTCGCAGAACTTGTCCACATCAGCTTCGCTTACGCCCAGGTCCTGAAGCTTCTGGGTCACGCCCAGGCCAAAAAGCCACTGCTCCACTGCCTTGGCGGCCGCGTCAGCCTCTTCTGGCACACCTGCAAGGCCGGGCGCGATGGGTTCCAAAATATAGGCCAGCACACCAGCCCGTGCGGCGTAGCACTCCTTGATGACCGCTGGTAACAGCACTGCCAGCCCCAGCCCGTGAGACAAATCCGGGCTTACGGCGCTCAGGGGGTGCTCAAGCGCGTGAGTAAAGTGCAACAGCCCGTTGTCAAAGGCCACGCCAGCCTGAAGAGCGGCAAGGCTGAGTTCGTAGCGGGCTTTGAGATCGGTGGGATTTTCCAGAGCCTTGGGCAGCCAGCCATGTACAAGGCGGATGGTTTCTTTGGCCAGGTTCACGGCAAAGGGATTGGAAACCGTTGTGGTGGCGGCCTCCACCACATGATTGACCGCATCAATGGAAACATATCTGGTCTGATCTTCGGACAGACCGGTCATCAATGCCGGATCGTCAATGGCAAAGCGGGGATAGATGCAGTCGTAGGCAATGGCGGGCTTGTAGTTGAGCTTGGTGACTGTGGCTACGGCAAAACGGTTCACTTCGCTGCCTGTGCCGTGTGTCAGGTTGATGGCAATGATGGGCAAAGCCTTTTCCGGCGTAAAGCGGAAGCAGTAGATATCTTCGCCGGTCTTGCCGGGGTTGGCCAGCAGAATGGCCGCGCTCTTGCCACAGTCGATGGGGCTGCCGCCGCCTATGCAGATGACTGCGCCCGCGTTGATGGTGCGCCCCAGCTCGGCGGCTTCGTCCACGCTGTCTGTTGTGGGGTTGGGGGTAACGCGGTTATACAGCGCCAGCGTGATGCCATGCTTTTTGGCCGCGGCCTCAACCTTGTCCCACGCTCCGGTCACCTTGTAAGAACGGCCGCCGCTGACACAGAGAATGGACGATATGCCTTCGTGCTTCATCTGGGCCAGAATATCGTCAATCTTGTTGATGGCACCCACGCCGAGATAAACCGTCGTCTTGACGCGTATTTCCTGAACAGTGTCATAATTGCAACTTTCATCCCACATGATAACCTCCTAGGGTATCAGCATTTCCTGTGGCGGCCGTAATGCTGCCGCAGGATTTGTTATTTTTTTCACATATTTTTATACTCCCAATCTGAACGGGAGTAAACTTCATTGAGCACACAATCATATTTTTTTACTGCACGCCTGCCTGCTTTCCCAGCATGGCAGTGGCCGCGCTGCGTCGAAAAATCAGCCCACCCATGCCGGGCGCGCATCACGCCGTTGCTACAAGCCCTGTTCCAGGTACTTGTGCCGCGCCGCGGCACTTCCATTTTACCCCTGTCCGGCCTACTGTGGCGGCACTGACACTACCGCCACAGCAGGCTGTAAAAAAGACAAAGGAGAACGCCATGGCAAGCGGTTGGACCGGTGACGGTGCGGTACAGGACCAGATTCAGGACTCCATCAACGATGAGGTTGCCCGCGCCCGGCGCAACCTGCCCAAAGGCGAAAGTCTGAGCCACTGTGAGGAATGCGGCGAAGAAATACCCCAGGCCCGGCGCGACGCCCTCCCCGGCGTACGCCTCTGCATCGTCTGCCAGCAGGAAGCCGACAAGGAGCAACAGGCCGTTTCTCTTTACAACCGGCGCGGCAGCAAGGACAGCCAACTGCGGTAGATGGTCTTTTGCGGCGGGCGGCGCATCCACCCGACGGCGCTTCAGGATTGAACCTCTCTAAAACGCTGACAGTTGCACGCCTTTGCGTTACCGTACTGTGCATGAAGCACTTTTTCAGCGATTTTTCCCAGATTCAGCGCCACCTTGACGGCCTGGGGCTTTTCCATATGGACATGGGCCTTGACCGTATGCGGCGCGCCCTGTCCCATCTCGGCCTTACCCGCCCTCCTTTTGTGACGGTGCAGATTCTGGGTACCAACGGCAAAGGCTCCACCGCGGCCTTTCTTTCCGCTCTTTGCCAATCCCACGGGCTGCGCACGGGTCTGTACACCTCGCCGCACTTTGTCTGCCCCACGGAGCGCATCCGCATTGATGGCCGCCCCTGGCCGCAAGACCGGTGGCCTTCACAGGCAGATAAAATCATGAATGCCGTGCCGGAACTGACCTATTTTGAATTTCTTACGGTGCTGGCTCTGCTGGCTTTCAAAGAAGAACAGGTTGATGTGGCCATACTGGAAGCCGGGCTCGGCGGCAGCTACGATGCCACCACGGCCGTCAGCGCGGACCTGACCTGCTTTACCCCCATAGCTATGGATCACAAGGATGTGCTCGGCGCAGACCTTGCCGCCATCGCAAAGGACAAGGCAGGGGCCATCCGCCGGAATGTGCCGGTCTGCGCAGCCAGGCAGTTTCCGCAGGCCGCCAGCGTGCTTGAAAATACCGCTGCCGCCTGCGAGGCTCCGCTCATCTGGGCCGATGCCCTTGAAGATCCTTTCGTGCCGGGGCTTGCAGGGCCTCACCAGCGTGACAATGCTGCTCTGGCCCTCACAGCATGGCGGCGGCTGGCTCCCATGCTGGGTAAAAATCCCGCTGATGCCGCGCTGCAACAGCAGGGCCTGGCCCGCGCTTTTGTACCCGGCCGTCTACAGGCCATTCCCGCCACAGACGGCCTGCCCCCCCTGCTGCTGGACGGCGCGCACAATCCGCATGGCATGGCCGCTCTGATCACCGCCCTGCGGCAAGCAGACGTGCGGCCCGCTGCCGCTGTTTTTTCCTGTCTGGGGGATAAAGACTGGCATTCCGTTGCGGGCATGCTCAAAAAAGCACTCGGGCATACGCCCGTTTTTATACCGGCCCTGCATAATCCCCGGGCCGCCGATGTGCGCGATATTGCCGCATTTTTCAATGCCATTCCCCCGGCCACGGCCCTGGCCGTACCGGCCACGGCGGAATCCACGCAGGGTGCGTGCAACAGTCTTGCGCAGGCACTGGCCCAGGCCGCCGACTGCGCCCGGGCCGACGGCAACAACCGCCCGGTACTGGTCACAGGCTCGCTCTACCTGCTGGCCGAATTTTTCAGCCTTTTTCCCCGCCACCTTTTGCCCGCAGCCGACGCATACGGGAGACCCCCCCATGAATAATCTCTTCCGCTCCATTCCCGCGGTGGATCTGTGCCTTACGGCCCTCGGCCAGACCGACCCTACCCTGGTGGAAGCCCCACGCGGCCTGATGCGCGACCTTATAACAGAATTCTGGGACAAAAAGCGCCACGAAATACGCGAAGGGCATTACAAAAAAACCGAACAACTGACCCTTGACGCCTGCCTGCCCGAACTCATGACACATGTACGTACAGGCCTGCGCAGCCGCTTCCGGGCGGCGCTCAACGCTACCGGCGTGGTGGTGCATACCAATATGGGGCGCTCCGTGCTTGCCAAAGAAGCGCGTGAAGCGGTCATTACCGCCGCCACCGGCTATTGCAATCTGGAGCTGGACATGCAAAGCGGCGGCCGGGGCAGCCGCCACGCCCTGGTTGAAGACCTGCTGTGCCGCCTGACCGGTGCGGAGGCCGCCCTTGTGGTCAACAATAACGCCGCTGCCGTGCTTCTGGTGCTGGACACCTTCTGCAAAGGCGGCGAAGTGGTTGTTTCACGCGGCGAACTGGTGGAAATCGGCGGCAGCTTCCGCATCCCCGAAGTGATGGAAAAAAGCGGAGCCATGTTGCGCGAGGTGGGAGCTACCAACCGCACCCACCTACACGACTACAGCGCGGCCATAAACGAAAACACCCGCGCCCTCATGCGGGTGCACACGTCAAACTACCGCATTGTGGGCTTTCATTCCGCCGTGCCGCTGCCCGAACTGGCAACGTTGGCGCGACGGCATGATCTGCCCCTTATTGAAGACCTTGGCAGCGGCAGCCTGACAGACTTTTCTTCCTGCGGGCTGCCCGATGAGCCAACCGTCCCCTCGGTGCTGGCACAAGGGGCAGACATCGCCACATTTTCCGGCGACAAGGTGCTTGGTGGCCCGCAGGCGGGCATTATCGCAGGGCGTAAGGACATGATCGACACACTCAAGCGCAATCCGCTCACCCGCGCCCTGCGCTGCGACAAACTCTGCCTGGCCGCACTTGAGGCCACACTGCGCCTCTATCTTGACCCTGAAAAAGCCCGTCAAAAAATTCCCACCCTGCGCATGATCTGCCGCCCGGCCGAAGAACTGGCCCGCGCGGCCCGCGCCTTGGCCGCAGCGCTGCGCAAGGGATTTGCCGACCCGTCGACACCCTGCCTTGTAAGCCTGCGGCCCGATGTTTCGCGCGTGGGCGGCGGGGCGTTTCCGCAGTACGACCTGCCGACGACACTTGTGTGCCTCAAGCCTGAAAATTGCAGTGCAACAGCTCTCAAGGCGGCCCTTCTGCGTACAGACCCGCCCCTCATAGGACGGCTGGAAGACGACTGCTTCTGCCTTGACCCGCGCACCCTGACCGCCGAGGACAGACCCGCGCTGCTGCGCGTGCTGCGCGAGGCTCTGGCTTTGGCCGCAAAAGAGATTATATAGGCGGTACTGACCGCAAAAATGACAGGCCTGCCGCCCAGGCAGACCGTAAAGGAAAACAGCATGGAAAAGACTCTGGCCTACAAACCCCAAAACGCCTGGGAAGGCGCGGATGCCAAGACGCGCAAAGAAATGGAAGCCCTGGCTGTCCGCTATATGGATTTTCTTACGCATTGCAAAACCGAGCGAGAAACCGTGAACTATGTACGCCAGCGCCTGGCGGAACACGGCTATACTGAAGACTTCACTGCTGACCGCGTCATGCGGCCCATGCGCGGCAAAGCCATTTTTGCGGCAAGGCGCGGCACGCTGCCGCTGGAACAGGGCCTTGCCCTCATTGCCGCCCACACCGACACACCGCGTCTGGACTTCAAACAGCGCCCGCTCATTGAACAGCCCGGCGTTGCCCAGGCAAAAACGCACTATTACGGTGGCATACGCAAGTATCAGTGGCTGGCGCGCCCTCTGGCGCTGCATGGCGTGGTGGTACGCGGCGACGGCTCTGTCATTGAGGTTACCATTGGCGAAAAAGCCGGGGAACCTGTGTTCTGCATTGCCGACCTGCTGCCCCATCTGGCCCAGAAGCAGGTTACCCAGACCGTCAGCGATGCGTTTGAAGCCGAAAAGCTCAATATCATTCTTGGGCACAGCCCCAAGGCCGCAGGCAAAGGCAAAAAAGAAGACGCCCCCAAAGAACCGGTAAAGGCGCAGCTTCTGGAAATCCTGAACAAAAAATACGGCATTACCGAAGAAGACCTGATCACAGCCGAACTTCAGGCCGTTCCCGCTGGCCCGGCCCGCTTTGTGGGCTTTGACAAGGCCCTGGTGGGCGGCTACGGGCAGGATGACCGCATCTGCGTGTTCACGGCTCTTGAAGCTCTGCTGGAGGCCGAAGCCACAGGCCGGAGTATGGCCGTCATTTTCTGGGACAAGGAAGAAATCGGTTCGGACGGGGCCACCGGCGCGGCCTCGCGCTTTTTGCAGTACTGCGTGGAGGATCTGGCCCGCGTCTGGGCGCCGGACTTACCGGCATCCCGTGTTTTTATGGAAACCCGCGCCCTGTCCGCCGACGTGCAGGCAGCCCTGGACCCCGATTTTCAGGAAGTGCACGAAAAGCAGAACGCCGCCCAGATGGGTTACGGCCCCTGCTTTTCCAAGTTCACAGGCTCGCGCGGCAAATATGGAGCCAGCGAGGCCGATGCGGAATTTTTCGGCGCGCTGCGCACTCTTTATAACAGTAAAAACATCCCCTGGCAGGCGGCGGAGCTGGGCCGCGTGGACCACGGCGGCGGCGGCACGGTGGCTCTTTTTCTGGCCGCCTACGGCATGCATGTCATTGACCTCGGCCCTGCGGTCCTGTCCATGCACAGCCCCTTTGAGCTGGCAAGCTGCGCCGACCTGCACACCACGGTGCGGGCCTACCGGACCTTTTTTGAATCAGCCATCCAGGTGTAGGGCGGTTTCGCCGTAAAGCGCCCTCACCCGACGCCGGGCGTACCCATGCGCGCCGGGCAGATCCGCCCTCGCAAGGTCCGGCGTCATCGCTCCACTTTTTGCACCGCCGGAGCATTTCAGCAGCAAATGCTCCGGCGCTATACAACGCAGTCGCATGGCGAGCACATCCAGCGCTCAGCGCTGGCCGCCCTTGCGGCCTTCACGGGTACACACCGCCGCGCGAAGCCATCCCCTCCCCCCAACCTGCCAGGAAAAATATGACGACAACAGACAGTCACAGAGTACACCTGCTCAACAGCGGGCAGGCCGCCTCAAGCAATCTGGGCGAAGCCCTTGCCGTGGACTTTGCCGCCCTCATGGCGGCGGCCCTGCCGTCCGTCCCCGCAGAGGGAGTGGCAGCCCTGCAAAAAATGGCAGCCCAAGGCATTTCCAAGCGCATGCGCCTGGCTGCGGATCTGGTATATGCAACCCTTGGGCCGGACGCCCTGGATCAGGTCACAACGCACACTTCAGACACCGTGCGCGGCTGGGGCTGCTTCGCCCAGGCGCTTATTCCGGGCCTGAGCATAGAAGAACGGCTTGAAAACATGCGTCCCCTGGCCGACGACGGTCATTTTGGCGTGCGGGAATGGGCATGGATGGCCTTGCGCCCGCATATTACAGAGCATCTTGAACCTGCCGTGGCGCACCTTGTTCAGTGGACCACCGATCCCTCGGAACGGGTGCGCCGCTTTGCCTGCGAAAGCATACGTCCGCGCGGGGTCTGGTGCAGTCATATGGAAAAGCTCAAACAGGCCCCGGCCCTTGCCCTGCCCGTGCTGGAGCCGTTGCACGCAGACCCGGCAGTTTACGTGCAGGACAGCGTGGGCAACTGGCTCAACGATGCAGCCAAATCGCAGCCCGCATGGGTGCAGGACGTCTGCGCCCGCTGGCTGGCCCAAAGCCCCTGCAAGGCTACAGCGCGCATCTGCAAGCGCGCACAGCGCAGCATTAAAACATCTTCACGTTGAAAATGGCTCTGGCGGCTGCGTGAGCAGATGCCCACCGTAAAGGCGCAAGCGTAAGTTATTTGCGCTGTTAGCGCCGAATCTGACGTATATCAACCATTGAAACTATATGTTCTCAAAAGCAAGCTGCTTTAAAGACACAGCCATAAAAAAGGCGCACACCATAGTGCGCGCCGTGAAGTTTTGAGAACATATATCGTTAGCAAAAAAATGCTCTTATACATGCCCTCAAATATCAAAAATAGTCTGAAAAATAGGGTTTGTCCGGCGGAATCAGCGCCTCAAGAGTCTTGAGCAGGTGATAGTCCATATCAATGCGGTCATTGTTATAGAGATATGTCGGCCGCTTGTACCCCATAAACATAGTGGTCAGTGTCTGGATATCCAGACCGATGCGGTGGCCTGAACGGAATGTGGAGACCTGCTCGCAAACGGCCTCTCCCTCCTGCCAGCTCATATGGAAGATGCCGTTATTCCAGGGGGCAATGGGGTCCCTGACTTCAAATTCCAGCGTAAGCCTGGGGTCGCTGAACTGGTAGGGGTAAAATTCCATAAAACGCTGCACGTCCACTATGCGGGCCATGCCGTAAGGCTGGATGGTCTCGTCAATCTCACTGTCTTCAAACTGAAAGGCAATGGCCTCGCCCGTGTAGTTGACGCCCTCGACCCTGGTAATCATGGAAAAATGCGCGCTGATGTAGTTCCAGATGCCGGACTTGGCCTCCTGATTCAGGTAGACCATCTCCTTGATGCTGAAAACTTCGTTTTCAATGTAGTACACAACGTAGCCCAGCGGCTTGCGGTCAGCGCCGTAGTACACCGCCGCCATAACGTCATCCGAATCCCATCGCCAGTATTCTTCCCACTCCAGTGCGCCGCGTATGAGCGCGCCGTGCTCTTGCAGGGCAAAATATTTGTAGACCCTGTGCAGGTCTTCATTTTCGATATCCACACGTTCTATCAGGCCATCCACGGCCCGCCGCGCCGGAAGCTGGGTATCCTTGATGGTGAACGTCATCTTGTCCGAAACAATTTCCCAGCCATGTTTGCGATACAGGGGAATGGAATAGGGGCAAAGGTAGGAAATGATCTGCTGCTCTGCGCGCATGTGCTCGAGGCTCTTGCCCAGAAGCGAATGGATGAGGCCGCGTCCCGTATATTCGGGATAGGTAGCCACCCCCGTAATGCCGCCCATCTTGCATATTTCGCCCTGCACGTTCACTTCCATCGGATAGATGACGATCTGCGAAGCCAGGCGGCCCTTATAAAACCAGCCCATCACGTGCGAAGCTTCAAAAATGGGCTTTTTGGACTGTTTCATCTCTTTTTCCGACCAGCCGATGCGGGCCATCTCGGACGAGCTTACCTGAAAAGCATAGCGCAACAGCGCCTCGAACTGTTCAAAATCTTCCTTGCCGAGCTGCCGGAATTCAAAGGCGTCATGAAGGCCGGGGCCTGGCTGCTGGCCTTCACCCACAGCATTGGCGGCATCGGCCTTTCCGCGGGCTTCCGCGGCCAGAGCCGCGCGGCGGGCCTCAAGCCCCCGTTCGCGGCGGCTGCCGGGAACCAGCGGCGCACCGCTGCTTTTGTTGGGGGCAGCGCCCGCAGTACGGAACGGATGAGGTTCAAGACGGGGGCCGTCAAGGGGCGGCACGTGTTGCTGCTTGTGTAAAATTCGCATGTCCGAATGTCCCGGTAAAGACTATGCATGAAACCGGCCGGTGTGGGCGCGGCCTGCCGCGGGTTCCGGCCGGAAAAATACGGCAAATGTATAACGGCGCTTATGCCCGCTGTAACGCGCCGGGCATTTTTTCGCAAGGCATGAGCAAGAGGGGTGGCGGCAGAAAAATGAAAATACTGGCTTCAGTTCATCGCGCAGGCGGCAGAGACACTACTTGCGAGCACAGCATCAACGCAGCGTAATGCTGCAAATCAGACAGGCAGCCCCATTTTTATGCGGCGCTCACGCAGGTCATCCAGCACGCCAATGCCCACACGCAGGCCGCCGTAGCCACGCCCAAGCTGAATGGCGGGCTTGTTGACGCCGTGATAGTCCGACCCGCCGCTGATGCCGAGGTCAAAGCGCCTGGCCAGGGCCAGACATGTGCGCACATCCGCTTCTGAATGCTCGCTGTGCCACGCTTCAATGGCGTTCAGGCCGCAATCCTTGAGGCGTGCTACCTGCGCTTCAAGCCAGCCGGTCGGCGCTTTCCACAGCAGGGGATGCGCCAGGCTCACTGTAGCGCCAAGGTCTGCCAGCAGCCGCACGATTTCCTCCGGCTCCAGCACTTCTTTGGGCAGATAGGCCTTGCCGTGGTTGCCCAGATATTCCTTGAACACTTCGCGTATGTTTTTGGCGTAGCCCTTGCGCAGCAGCACATCGGCAATGTGGGGCCGCCCCACGCTTTCGCCCATGGCCGCAGCCAGCACTTCCTCCATGCTGACATCCAGCCCGAGGTCTTGCAGCTTGCGCACAATGCCCTCATTGCGCTCACCGCGCTTTTCACGCAAAAAGGCAAGCTGTTGCAACAGGGCGTCGGGCTGTTCGGGCAGCCACAGGCCCAGAATATGCAATTCGCCCAGTTCTGTGTTTGTGGAAATTTCGCAACCGCGTATGAGTTCCACCCCCAGCTCACGCCCGGCGGCAGCGGCCTCGTCCAGACCGGCAAGCGTATCATGGTCTGTCACGGCAACAGCTTTAAGGCCCGCCTCAGCGGCTTTGGCCATCAATTGCGCCGGAGAGTCAGTACCGTCGGACGCCCTGGTGTGGGTATGCAGATCAACCAGTTCCATAAAATACTACCTTGAGGGATGACTGTTATTGATAGCGCAAAATATCAATAGGGTGCAAGCCTTGAACTGAGGGGGGCATCACGTTACACTGTCGGGCCATAACGAACCAAGCCCATATGAAAAGGGAATACATATGCCCATCAATACAGAAGAACTTTTGCGTATCCTGGCCTGCCCCAAATGCCTTGGCAGCCTCACGGCCCTGGAAGAAAATACAGCCGTGGCAGGCTTTGCCTGCGCAGCCTGTCAGGTGGTATACCCCGTGCGGGAAGACATCCCCGTCATGCTGGTGGAAGAAGCCGAAGACAGGCCCACCTGGAACGCCCGCCACCCTGAGGCAAGGGAGCGCTCCTGATGCGTCTGCTTATTGCCTCGGACCTGCACGGCTCCATTGAAAGCCTGCGCTTTCTGATAGAAAAAGCCCGACAGACAGAACCCCACCTGCTGGTGCTTCTGGGCGACCTTGTTTATCACGGTCCGCGCAACCCCCTGCCCCAGGGGTATGACACCCCCTCTGTTCTGCGCGAAATGCCCGATCTTTCGTCCCTGCCCTGTCCGGTCAGCGCCGTACGCGGTAACTGCGATGCCGAGGTGGATCTGACCCTTCTGCCCTTTCCCGTGGCCGAAACCGCATGGCTTGAAGCTGACGGGCTGCATATTTTCGCCAGCCACGGGCATCATCTGCCGGAAAATCCGCCCTGCCCCGGTCTGAAGCCCGGCACGGTCATTCTGCGCGGGCATACCCACATCCCCAGGGGAGAAACCCTGGACGGCCTGCACTTCTGGAATCCCGGCTCCCTCTCGCTGCCCAAGGGCGGCTCGCCGCGCAGCTACGGCTTTTATGAGGACGGCGTTTTTCGCGTACTGGACATGCAGGACCACGAAGTGCTCCGTCACGCCCCGGCCGCCAGCAAGGCATAAAACCTCCGCTCACGCCTTCAACCGGGGCAGCCCGGTACAACCCGCGTATAAGTACAGACAGTAACATGGCAGAAAACCGCACCCCACGCTCCGCTCTTTTTTCTCTGGCCCCTGGCTACAGGCTTGTGCTGGCCTCGGCCTCACCCCGGCGGCGCCAGTTTCTCACCGAATGGGGCCTTTCCTTTGAGCTGACCAGCCCTGCCGGGGCAGAGCCTTCGCCCCGCCCCGGAGAATCGCCCGATGCCTATACGCGGCGCGCGGCCCTTGCCAAAGCCCATGCGGCAGCCGGTCTTCTTGCCGGTCAGGGGCAATCTTTACTGCACGAAAAAAACATTATTCTGGCTGCCGATACCGTAGTCGCCGTGGACAGCGACATTCTGGGCAAACCCCGCGACAGGCAGGATGCGCTGAACATGCTCACCCGTCTTTCCGGGCGCGGGCATGAAGTCATCAGCGCCGTCTGCCTGCTGCTGCCCGGCACACGACAGGCGGCAGCAGACGCAACGCAAACCGGCACGACGGGGAGCGCCACCTCCGAAACGGAAGAACTGGTGTTCAGCGACGCAAGCCGTGTTTTTTTCCATCCCTGGCCTGAATCTGTGCTGCGCGCCTATGTGGCCACAGACGAGCCGTGCGACAAAGCCGGAGCCTACGCCATTCAGGGGCAAGGGGCTTTTCTTGTGGACAGGGTGGAAGGCTCGTGGAGCACGGTTGTGGGCCTGCCCGTTACCCAACTGGCAGCCCTGCTGCTGCATCGCGGCCTCATGCTGCCCGGCGGCGGACCAGAGGCAGAGTAAAAATCCGCGCACAGGAAGGCACGTATCCCGCAACAGGGCTGGACCACGCAAAATCCGTATACGACCGCGCACGGGACAGTTTTTTCTTTTGCCGGGCAGTTGGCTTACCTGCCCTTTTTACGCCGGACAAGGCAGCCCGGCATTGGCGTACCCTCGAACACCTGACGCCATGCAGGTGTGTTGCCATCAAGATGTCTGCCATGCCCCACATTGCCGCTGCGCTGCTCCCGCCGGACGCAAACACTGCCCGTCATCCCAGTCCCGTATCCCGATCCGCATCGCGGCCCATATCGCGGGGCATTCCCGCCCGCATACCGGCCAAACCCCGGACGCCCCTGTCACTGCCGGCGTGTCCCATCCGCAATGAGACCGACCGGCTTTGGCCCCCGGCCAGCCTGCAAAAACCACAGTGCACGCCCATCATCCCCTTCCCGGCCACCCTGCGCTGCAACTTCCCGGCTTCCTCCCACCTGAACCTCCTGCTCCTGGCCAGGCCCTTCAGACCATCCGGGCAACGCACTCCGCCCCACCGCACTGCCTAACGGCACAATGCTCCACGGTGCACGGAGTAAAATACTATTTTCCGCATAAAAGGTTTTGCCCGCTTTCACGTGTCTGCTTTAAAAAGTTATATTTTTTTGCCCCCATATTGTGAAAAAAATCTTCAATTGTAACGGCGTTACAATCAGCCAGCCTCCGTAAAAAATATCAAATTTTTGCAATATTGATATTTTTTTCACAACTATGACTGAAAGCACAAACAGGTACTTGCCTCTTGACGGTTATTTAAAATCTCTTTACGCATGTATCATGGCAAAGTCTTAACTTTTCATTTTACTGTTTTATGCATTATGGAGGCTGGATCATGTCTCAGGAACGGATCACGACACTGTTGAATGAAAATCGCAGCTATCTTCCACCAGAGCACGGCAAGACGTCTGCCTGGGTTTGCGGCCCGGAAGAGTATAACGCACTATGCCGCCGCGCTCTGGAAGACCCCAATGACTTTTGGGGAGCGCGAGCATCGCAGTTGATCCATTGGTTCAAACGCTGGGACAAAGTACTGGAAGCTGATGAAGCAAACCATAAATACCAGTGGTTTACCGGTGGAAAACTCAATGCTTCCTTTAACTGCATCGACAGACACCTGATTTCGGGCAGACGCAACAAGGCTGCCCTTATCTGGCAAGGCGAAAAAGAAACAGATGTGCGCTGCTACACCTATCAGATGCTTTATACAGAGGTCTGCCGTGTAGCACATGCCATGAGCTCACTTCGCATACGCAAAGGCGACCATGTTGCCCTGTATATGCCAATGATACCTGAGCTTTTTATTGCCATGCTGGCCTGCGCCCGCATAGGCGCCATACACACGGCCATCTTTTCCGGCTATGCGGAAGGGGGCGTGCGCAGCCGCATACAGGGCTGCAAGGCGCGCGTGGTCATCACGGCCGATGCGGCTGTGCGCGGCGGCAAGTTCAAACCCCTCAAGGCCAACCTTGACCCCATACTGGAAAAATGCCCCTCTGTGGCCCATGTGGTGGTGGTCAGGCATGCGGGGCTTGAAAACGTCAACATGCAACGCAACCGCGATATCTGGTGGCATGACCTTATTGACGATTTTACCCTTAACCCCGACTTTCCCTGCGAACCTATGGATGCCAACGATACGCTCTTTCTGCTGCACACCAGCGGGAGTACGGGCAAGCCCACAGGGGTGATGCATTCCACGGGCGGCTACCTGACCTATGCGGCTCACACCACACAGTGGTGCTTCGACATGCGCGATGACGACGTATACTGGTGCACAGCCGACGCCGGATGGATTACCGGGCACACCTACGGCGTATACGGTCCGCTGGCCCTGGGGGCCACCACCCTCATGTTCGAGGGCATACCCACATGGCCCTATCCGGACAGGTACTGGCGCATTGTGGAAAACTTCCGCGTCAACATCCTTTATACAGCGCCCACGGTCGTCCGTTCTCTCATGCGGATGAACGAAGCGTGGACAGAGCGTTACGACCTGCGCAGCCTGCGCATTCTCGGCAGCGTGGGCGAACCCATCAATCCTGAAGCCTGGCACTGGTACCACAAACATATCGGCGGCAGCGAACTGCCCATAGTGGATACGTGGTGGCAGACGGAAACCGGCGGCGCCATGATCGCTCCCATGCCCTACGCCACAAAGCTCAAACCCGGCTCCGCCTCAAAGCCGCTGCCCGGCATTGACGCCACCGTTATGGGCTCGGCCGCGCGCGACGGCGAAGAACCCGAGGCAGACTGCAAGGCGGGCCACCTTGTGATCCGTCGCCCTTGGCCGGGCATGATGCAGGGGGTTTTCAATGATGAAGAAAAGTACCAATCCTACTTTTCGCGCTTCGGCTGCTATTCTTCGGGCGACGCCGCCGAAATCGACCAGGACGGCTACTTCTGGATACTTGGCCGCATTGACGATTCCATCAACGTTTCCGGCCACCGCCTTTCCACCGCCGAAATAGAGGCAGTGCTGGCCGCCTGCCCCGAGGTGGGCGAAGCCGCCGTGGTTCCCATGCCCCACGCCCTTAAGGGAGAAGGCATCTATGTGTACGTGGTCACGCGCGATGAGGTCCCCTGGAGCGCAGACCTGCGCGCCAAGCTGCGCGAGGCCGTGCGCAGGGATATCGGCGCTCTGGCGACGCCGGAATATATACAGTTTGTGGAGGGCATGCCCAAAACCACATCCGGCAAGATCATACGCCGCATGCTGCGAAAAATAGCTGGCGACAGCTACGAGGATATCGGCGACACCACATCGCTGGCCGAACCCGATGTCATACCCAAAATCATCTCCGGCCACCGCAATCTCATGGCCGGACGTCATGAAATGGAAGACGCCCCTGAAGGGGAAAAAGCCGTCAAAGCAGACGCCTGACCGATAATACTGCGATAATACTGCAAAGATCTGAGGCCGGAACGCTGTGCGCTCCGGCCTCAGATCTTTGGCATGATACTACGGCGCTGCCCTCATATCCGGCAGCACCCGCCTGTTTCAGGCTCCTGGAAAGCAGGCCTACAGGGCCTTGCCCCCGGCCAGCCCGGACAAAAGACACAGGCTGCCCGCGCCAAGCATGGTGCGTACCTCAAATTTACGCGGGCTGACGCCCATAATCTTGGTTTTGCTGTTGCCCTTGCCCAAGGCCTGCAAAAAACCGGGAAGGCGCACGTCTCCCAACATGTCTCCGTATCCGCGGCTCTCTTTTTTGCGACCTTTGCCTTTGCCCTGCGCAGCGGCGAAACGCGCGCGTCTTTCGGCTCTCCGCGCCGCGGCGGCCTCGGCCCTGGGCGTCAGAAGCCCCGGAATTTTTTCTTCCAGCCGCAGACAGACGGCGGCAAAGTCCGTACCGGAATCCATAATCAGCAGCAAGGATTCCGTACCGGGGCGCACTTCGCAAACGCCCGCCTCATCCAGCAGCAAGACTCGTGCAGTCTCACGCGCGTCAGCATCGGCCAGAGCCGGATGGCGCAACCGTGCCCTGCCTTCCATCAGATGTGCAACATATGGTCGCTGCATGCTCTCTCCTTGGCGAATACGGGGCTTAAGAACTCCGGTTGAAATTGACTTTCTTTTCTCTTGACACGTCTGCCTATTGGGAGCAAGATCGCTGTCAAGCCTGAAAAAACGCCATATGGCGCAAGCGCCGCATCAGGTTGCGGCATGAGCCTGTGGCCTGAATGGTATTCAGATGCATTACCCGGTAATGCTAAAAAAGAGAGAACACGCATGAGCCAGATTGTCAATCTGCGTCAGATGCAGGTAGGCCAGAAGGGCAGAATTGCCGCTGTAGAAGCCCTTGGTGAAATGAACCGCCGCATTCGCGACATGGGGCTCATCCCCGGAACAACAGTTTCTGTCGTCGGGCGGGCTCCCCTCAAAGATCCCGTAGCCCTGCGCCTTTCCGGGGTGACCATTTCCCTGCGCAACAGCGAAGCGGATTACATCAAGGTTGATCTGACGGCCTCCGGCAACTAACAGCCATCCCACACGGCGCTTCTGAGAAGCCGGGCCTCCGGTCATGCTGTAAAATATGGCTGAAACCGCGCCCGGCGGCTGCGAAGCCCATCGCAAGCGACCGCATTTTTCGGTCGTTTACAGACTTTTCATCGGACTTCTTTTATTATACTGTTTTTCTGCCTGCCGTATTTTTCGGCAAGGACACGAGCGATATCCGAGGGGCGGCCACCTGCCCGTCGGGAAATACGGCATAGTGCAAACACGTAAAGGAGTTAGTTATGAATAGCGGTTTTAAATGCGGCCTGTGGTTCCTGGGCGGCCTGATCGTCGGCGCTGTAGGTGTTGCTGCCGCAAATCGCGGCAAGGTCGACTTCAAGCCTTTGGCTACTGACCTTATCAGCCGCGGCATTGACGTCAAAGACGCCCTGCTTACCAAGGTTGAAGCCCTCAAGGAAGATGTGGAAGACCTCACCGCCGAAGCACGCCTGGCCTCTGAAAAACGCAAGGCCGGCAAGGACGCTGCTGAAGCTTAACGCAATCGGCCTTGCCTCCGGTAAGGCGTTTGCCCTGCGCGGACTTACGTCCGCGCACTTTATTACTGTTTGACAGAAATACCCGGTCAAAAACGCCCGACGCGCCCCGGCCTGTCCGGCTCCCTTCAGGCGATGCCGCCCCTTCTTCGGGCGATGGCCACACACCCCGCGGTTTGCAGTCTTTGCTTTATTTATGGAACAGGAGCGCGCATGCGTTTTTATATTGTCCATGAGTTGTGTGGCATAGCCACGCCCGATTCCGGCAGAATGCGCGTGCGCGCCTCTTGCCCTCTCAATCCTGCGCAGGCCGAAGCACTGGCAGGAGCCCTGTCCACCCTGCCCGGCATTATTGTGGCGCGCGTTACACCGCGCCTGGGCAGCCTGCTGTTCTTCTATGAAGACCGGCAAAGCCGCGAGAGCGCCCTGACCCTGCTCGTGGGCGCCGGCGACGAGCAAAGCCCGCTGGCGCATATGGATACCGCCGATGGCGACGCTCCCGGCCCCGGCGAAGCCACACTTACCGAAGGGCTTATGCCGGTCTTTCAGTACGTTTTTGTGCGCCCCCTGCTGCCCATGGCCCTGCGCATCGTCAACAGCGTAGTCAGCGCTGTGCCATTTCTTTTCAAGGGCATACAGGCCGTTCTGCGCGGTGCGCTCAATGTGGATGTGCTCGACGCGGCAGCCATTGGCGCTTCGCTCATCATGCGCGACTTCCGCACGGTGAGCCTGCTCACCCTGCTGCTTGGCCTGGGCGAAACGCTGGAGTACTGGACCCGCCGCCGCTCCATGGCCACGCTGACCGAAAGCCTCGCCCTTAATGTGGAAAATGTCTGGCTGCTCGTTGATGGAACGGAAATATCCGTTCCCCTTGCCCAGGTAAAAGAAGACGACCTTGTGGTTGTACGCGACGGCGGCAGCATCCCCGTGGACGGCGTGGTGGAAGAAGGCTGCGCGGTAGTCAACCAGTCCTCCATGACAGGAGAGCCGCTCGGCGTCAGAAGGGCGGTGGGAGCGTCTGTTTTTGCAGGCACCGTGGTCGAGGAAGGCCGCCTTGTCATCCGTGCCAAGCATGTGGGCGATGGCACGCGCCTGCGCCAGGTTGTCAAATTTATTGAAGAGTCGGAAACGCTCAAGGCGGGCATACAGGGTAAATACGAACGCCTGGCAGACATGGCCGTACCCTTTACCTTTGGCCTGGCCGCCGTGGTCTGGCTGCTCACGCGGGACTTCCGCCGCGCGGCCTCTGTGCTGCTTGTGGATTACTCCTGCGCGCTCAAGCTGGCCACGCCGCTGGCGGTGCTGGCATCCATGCGTGAAGGCGCGCGCCACGGCATGGCCATCAAGGGCGGACGCTACCTTGAAGCCCTCAATGAGGCCGACACCGTTGTCTTTGACAAAACCGGCACGCTTACCCAGGCCAGCCCCAAGGTTGTGGAAATCTTTCCCGCACCGGGCTTTGACCGCACCGAAGTTCTGCGCGTCATGGCCTGCCTTGAAGAGCATTTTCCCCACCCCGTGGCGCGCGCCGTGGTGCGCAAAGCCGATGAGGAAGGGCTTAAACACGAAGAAGAACACGCCCATGTGGAATACCTTGTGGCGCACGGCGTGGCTTCTTCCCTTTACGGCAAAAAAATGCGCGTGGGCAGTCGCCACTACATCGAGCATGACGAAGGCGTTGACCTCGGCCCCTTGCAGCATAGCATAGAAGAACAGACAGCCATGGGGCGTTCGCTGCTTTTCATGAGCGAAGACGGCAAGCTCGCGGGCATGGTCTCCATTGAAGACCCCCTGCGTCCGGAAGCCGCGCGCGTTGTGGAAGAGCTTCGCGGCCTGGGCTTCGGGCGCATACTCATGCTCACCGGAGATGATGAACGCAACGCGCGCGCCGTGGCCGCCAGTGTCGGCATTAACGAGTACCGCTCTCAGGTGCTGCCCGCAGACAAGGCCCGCATTGTACAAGATCTCACCGATCAGGGCTGCAAGGTGCTCATGGTGGGCGACGGCATCAACGATGCCCCTGCCCTTTCAGCGTCACATGTGGGCGTTGCCATGAGCGACGGTACAGATCTGGCCCGCGAGGTAGCCAACGTGCTGCTGACCCATCCCAGCCTTGAAGGGATTGTCAATGCCCGTTTGCTGGGCAGGCGAACCCTGCGGCGCATACACTTCAACTTTGTATCCACGCTGGCGCTCAATAGCGCATTTCTTGTGGGCGGACTTTTCATGATCATCGGCCCCGGCGTTTCAGCCCTGCTGCATAATGTCACGACTCTGGGCGTGGCGCTCAACGCCATGCGACCGCATTTGCCCAAAAAGGCCCTTCCGGGCGAGGAGAGCCATTTTGAACACTCTGCATCTTCTTAAATATGTACGCAGTTTTGTGGACGGAAGAGTGCGCATACGCCACCCCGCCCTCCGCAACGAATCCGTAGCCGCGCTTGCCGAAGCCCGCATGAAGACCATTGCCGGAGTAAACTCTGTGGAATGCAATCCTGTAAGCGGCTCCGTGCTCATTCTCTATGACAGCAAGGCCATACCGAAAGAACGGCTTTTTGCCATAGGCGAGGCCTGGGCCGTCTACCTTGATAAAATCAAGGACGGCAAACCGGCGGACGTGCCGGAATTTTAAGCCTCCCACACCTCAGACCACACAGACCAAAGGCCCCGGAATCGTTCCGGGGCCTTTGCATATTGCCTGCCTGGCACTGTTCATAAACGGGAGCGTCAAAGACTCTCGGGCTGTTTGCTGTTTATCCCTGTGCAGCCAGCCATCCAGCTTCAAAGATTTGCGGGTCCGCGCACGCCCATGCGCTCCAGCGCATCCAGCACGTCGCTCACGGGCAGATTCTCCAGGCAGGTCACCGGCGGTTCGGGATATTCAAAGCCAAGATTCAGATAGGCGCAGGCCCCCGAATGCGGCAGCAGACTTTGCACCTGCCTGCCCCAGGGGCCCCAGCGGAGAGGATTGGTAGGCCCGTGCAGCCCCACTGTGGGCGCACCGGCAAGAGCCGCCAGATGCATGGTTCCTGTATTGACCGAAACAGCCGCTGCCGCCCTGGAAAACATCCAGGCAAGCCCGGCAAGCGACAGGTCGCCCGCCAGGGACACGGCGGGACAGTCCGCGTGAGCCACAAGAAAAGCCGCGTTTCGTGCGGCATCGCCGGGCGCCCCGGTGAGGCAGACCTGAAAGCCGCGCCCGGCCAGTTCCCGGGCCAGAGCCGCCCAGTGGCCCGAAGGCCATTCCTTGAGCCGGGCATGAATGCCCGACGGCCACATGTGCAGATAAATACGCGGAAGGCGTGCTCCCGCAAGCTCTGCCAGCATGTGATCGGCCTTGGCGGCATCCGCTGGCGCCTCAACAGGCAGGGCAAGGCATGGCTCACCCTCCAGATCGTCATACACCGCTTTGCCCAGAGCCAGAAAATTTTCCACCTCGTGCCTGTCCGCGCAGTGCGGCACCCTGTGCGAGTAACCGTAGGCCCTGCTCTGCCCCGGGGTATCAAAGCCCACGGTGCAGGGCGCTCCTGACAGGTTGCTCAGCACAGCCCCGAGCCGGGGCCACTGGCTGCTGTCAAAAAGCATGTCCAGCTTTTTCCCGCGCAGCCAGTCCAGCATGGCCGGAACCTTGCGCACACCAAAGGAGGCGCTTTCATCAATACCTGGAATCAGCGATGCCGTAGCGGCGTTCCCGCTGGTGGTCAGCAGATAAAAGCGCGCATGGGGGAGACGCCTGCGCAAGGCCGTAATCAGGGATGACAAAAGCAGCAGGTCGCCAATGGCGCCAAGGCAGAGAAATCCTACCCGCTGCGGTTCGGACGGCATGTTCAGCCTGGCTGTTCCTGCCACGGCCCGCAGCCCCGCCGTGCAGACGGTCAGCGGGATGCCCGCCCACCGGTCAAGAAAGCGGTTCAATCTGTTACCGCGCTCACCCATCAGTAGGCTCCCTGCCCCAGAATAACCACAGGCACGGTTTTGCACAGAATCCACAGATCCATCCATACGGACCAGTTATTAATATAATACTGGTCAAAATTCACGCGCTCCTCATAGGTGGTGTTATTGCGGCCGGAAACCTGCCACAACCCCGTAATACCGGGCCGTACCATACAGTATTCGTCAAATACAGAGCCGTATTTTTTCACTTCGCCCCTGACGATGGGGCGCGGCCCCACAAGGCTCATATCGCCCGTCACCACGTTGATGAGCTGCGGCAGTTCGTCAAGGCTGAGCTTGCGCAGCAAACGGCCCACGCGGGTAATGCGCGGGTCACATTTCAACTTGCGGTCGCAGGCCCATTCTGCGCGCAGGGTGGCATCGCTGCTCAGCATATCCTTGAGCACCTTGTCCGCATCACACACCATAGTGCGGAACTTGAATATCCGGATATCCTTGCCGCCCCGCCCGATGCGCGTCTGGCGGTAAAAAACCGGCCCGGGGCTGTCCAGCTTGATAATAAGGGCAAGAACAGCCCCAAGAGGCAGTAAAAGGGCCGAACCAAGCAGGCACAAGCCGATATCCAGACATCTTTTGACAAAAAGCCGGCGCTTGTCGCGCAGGTTCTGCCGTACCAGCAGCCCCACGGCATTGCCCAGATCACGCGGCGTCAGCCAGTGGACGCGAAAACTGCCGCCAAAGGCCGGAACCACAAGGGTACTGCTGAAATACCGGCTGGCCTCGGTAATCACGTCCACATCCTGCGCCTTGCCCACCTTTTGCAACAGCAGGGCCATGGCCTTGGGCTGCCGGGAGGAAACAGAGGCAAACAGACGGCGCATCTCCTCCGGGGCTTCGGGCAGATCGTAAATGGCCACCGGGTTGAGCCCCCTGTCGGGATGACGCTTCAGATAGCGCCACAGCTCGCGCCCTTCGCTGCAATGATCAAAAATAACCAGTGGTTTGCCCCACCAGCGCCGCCGCGCGTAAAGGCGGCGGCACAAGCTGCGCATGAGCGGCATGCTGAAGAGAGTGGCGGCCCAGCTGCCCATAATGACAATACGCGAATAGGCATCGCCGGTTTTGGACAGAAAAAGCACTGCCAGAATAATGGCGTACAGAAGGCTTGTCAGTTGAAACAGTGCCTTGAGTTCACGGTGCGGCGCAAGGCTCACTGTCTGGTACAGCCCCAGTCCGGCTCCCAAAACAGGGCCGAGCAGAAGCATGGGTACAACCCAGTGATACAGTGCGGGATCAAGGCCGCCAAAAGCGGCTCTGCCAAGAAGCACGACAAGAGCGGTCCCCAGAAGGGCCAGCAGGTCAAACAGACACAGCAGAAATTTCTGGGCGGAAATACCGAAAAGAGAGGCGAGGTAAACCCAGCGCGAGGTTTTTTTCATGGCACCCATCCCGGAAAAAACAGTGCCGCTTGCGCGGCAAAACCACCGGGGTTGATTGTTTTGGTCTGCAACAGGCCTGGAGCATCGCACCATGCTTTAAACCATATTATTATCCCATATTCGTTCCCTCTGCAAACGGCAAAAAACAATCCATCCCGGTCGGCTTGCGTCACGGCACAGCTTCTGTTAGATAAAATCCTTGTTTTGCCGTAGCCAGCGCGGCGGCAGGGCATGCGCCCTGCCTGTGTGCGCTCGCGTACCCCGCGGCCTGAACCACGGGGCGCGTATCCATTTTCAGCGGCTGCCGCTACTGTTTTCGCGGTCCTGCCGTATAAAGGCCACTGCTATTTCCGAGGGGGAAAACGAGCATGAAAAAATTTCTTGTCTGCGCCCTGCTGGCTGCCGTTATGGCCGCCGTGCCCGCTTTTGCCAAAAAAAGCTATGTGAACGGCATTGACCCCAATTATCCGCCTTTCGCCTATATGGATGAAAAAACCGGCCAGCCCGCCGGCTTTGACGTGGATTCGCTCAACTGGATAGCCAAGACCATGGGCTTCGAAATCACGCACAAACCCATGGCCTGGGACGGCATCATTCCCGCCCTTGTGGCCAAGCAGATCGACATGGTGGACTCCGGCATGAGCATCACGCCCGAGCGCGCCAGAGTCGTGGAATTTTCCGAACCGTACTGGACGGTTTCGCGCGTGTTTATCGTACCCGCCGACTCCACGCTGACCCCGCAGGACGTCCTGACCAAAAAGGTCAAGCTCGGCGTGCAGCGCGGCACCTCTGAAGCCAACGCCATCAAGCAGGAACAGCAGGAAAAGGGGTATCCTTTTGAACTGCGCTTCTACGAGTCCGCCCCCCTGGCTGTGGAAGACCTGCTCAACGGCCGCATTGAAGTGGCCCTTATGGACGAACTGCCCGCCGACGACGCCATTGCCAAAGGCCGTGCCGTCAAAAAGGCCGGTGTCCACGGCGAACCCGACAAATTCGGCGTAGCCATGCGCAAGGGCGATAAAGACCTGCACAAGCTCATCAATGAAGGCTACAAAAAGCTTATGGCCGATCCGTACTGGCAGGAACTGCAGAAAAAATACCTGAATAAATAAGCAACGCGAAAGCGCTGAACGGCAGGCGCGGACCGCCGGTTATTCCGGCGGTCCGCGCTGTTCTGCCCAACCTACGGCAAAACCCCGCATATGGACTCACTTTCAGTAGTTTACCACGCCCTGCCGTCCATGCTGGCCGGCTGCATAGTCACGGTGGGCAACGTGACCATTTCTCTCGCCATGGGCCTTGTGCTCGGCGTTCCTATGGCTGTGGCCCAGGTTTACGGCGGCCCCTGGCTGCGCCGTCTGGTCGCGCTCTATGTGTGGTTTTTCCGGGGCGTACCCATTCTTGTGCTGCTTTTTCTGTGCTACGGTTTTTTCATCAGTCTTGGGCTGCCGGCAGACCCGTTTCTTATATGCTGCCTCGTACTTGGCTGCACCAGCACGGCCTACCAGTCGCAAATCTTCCGGGGAGCCATTGAAAGCCTGCCCCAGGGACAGCTCAACGCGGCACGCGCTCTGGGCATGGGTGAAAGCACGGGTATTTGCAGCATCATACTGCCCCAGGCCATGCGCCTGTCCATTCCCGGCTGGGCCAACGAATTTTCCATTCTGCTCAAAGACTCGGCCATCTGCTACGTTCTCGGCACACAGGATATCATGGCAAGAACGTCTTTTGTGGCCGCGCGCACGCACGAGCATCTGGCCCTTTACGCGGCGGCGGGCTGCATTTATTTTCTGCTGACACTGGCGGTGCTGAAACTTCTGCGTCGTCTGGAAAAAAGAGTTCATGTACCGGGATATTCCACGGGCATGGGCATGGAAGGCACGGGTGCGGGATAAGCCATGAATGTGGACGAACAAGCGATTCTGCGTGTTGAAGGCATCTCCAAGAAGCTGGGCGGCAAGCCCATTCTGGACAATTGCAATCTTTCGGTGCGCCGGGGCGAACTCAAGGTGCTCATCGGGCCTTCAGGCGCCGGCAAAAGCACCTTGCTGCAGAGCATCAACTGTCTTATCCCCCCGGACAAAGGCGATATCTATCTTGAAGGCCAGCGCCTTGACCGCGCCAGCAAGGCCGCCTTGTGCGCCTTTCGCACTCAGGTGGGCATGATCTTTCAGGACTTCAACCTGTTCGATCACCTTACAGCCGAGGAAAACGTGGCTATTGCCCTGCGCAAGGTGCGCGGCATGAACCACAAAGACGCCAAAGCCCGCGCCCATGAGGAACTGGCGCGCGTCGGCCTGGCCCGCCGCGCCCTGCTCTACCCGGCCCAGCTTTCCGGCGGCCAGAAACAGCGCGTGGCCATGGCCCGCGCCCTGGCCATGGACCCAAAAGTCATTCTGCTGGACGAACCGACATCGGCGCTGGACCCGGAACTTGTGGGCGAAGTGCTCGCTGTCATACGCGACCTTGCCAGCGGGGGCATGACCATGATCATGGCTACCCATCAGATGGAATTTGCCCGCGCTCTGGCCACAGAGATCATTTTTATGGAACACGGCAAGCTGATTGAACAGGGCGCGCCCGAGGTTCTCCTGGCTGAAGGCTCCGCCACGCGCACCCGCGACTTCTGCCAGCGCCTGCTGGAGATGGGGGTTTAGCGTGCTGGACACGGCCTTTTTCAGCCACGAGCTTATCCCCGCCCTTAACAGGGGTCTGCTCGTATCCCTGGCGCTCATCATTCCCGCAGGCAGCCTGGGCTTTGTGGGCGGCGTGCTGCTGGGCTGCGCCCGCGCCTTCGGCCCGCGCTGGATGCGCCGCGTGGGCGACTGGTTTACCGCTATCGTGCGCGGCGTGCCGCTGCTGGTACAATTGATGATGATCTATTACGCCCTGCCCAAGCTCGGCATCTATTTTCCACCGTATGGAGCCGCCCTTACAAGCTTTATCCTGTGTACGGCGGCCTACCAGAGCGAATATGTGCGCGGGGCGCTGCTCTCCATCCGCCAGGGGCAGATACGGGCGGCCCAGGCCCTGGGATTCAGCACCTGGAAAACGGTGGCCTGGATAGTCGTGCCGCAAGCGGCGCGGCGCGCCCTTCCCGGCTGCGGCAACGAGATCATCTACCTCATCAAGTACAGTTCACTGGCCTATTTCGTCACCTGCATGGAGCTTATGGGCGAGGGCAAGGTGGTGGCGTCAGACACATTCCGCTTTACTGAAGTGTTCGTAACAGTGGGGGCCTACTACCTGGCCATGGTTACGCTGGCGACATTTTTTCTCCGCTGGCTTGAACGCCGCTTTTATGTCCCCGGGTTTGGCGCACGGTAAGAATTTCTTTCTTTCCCGCAATGGAAAGGCTCTCCACTCTATACGGTGGGGAGCTTTTTTTACAGCACAGGGCAATTCCTACAGATATGCACATATTCCAGATATGGAATATTCAAAAATAATTCTGTATAGGTTTCATATGCCATATTTTTCTTATACAGAACATTGTACATATCAAACTTTCAATCACAAAATGTTTAAAAACATCAGCCGGATATAATGAGACCGGAATGAAAAAAAATATAGGCTCCCTGAAAGTACGCGTTACCACCTGCTTACAGCATGAATGGGCAAGATATCTGGCTTCTGTTTCATTAATTTTCCTTTCCATTCTCATTGTTTATGCTTTCAATATTCCCAACCCCATGATCATTCTGATGATCCCCATTGTGTATGCTACATATTCCAGCGGTTATCTTGGGGGCGCTCTCAACGGCTGTGTGGCATTTGCGTACAGTGCCCATTTTTTTCTGGTCAAGACCAACGATCCGGCCGGCGCTTACAAATCCGTCACCATTGCCCTGTCTATCTTCGCCATTGTCCTTCTTGTAGGAAAGCTCAAATCACGGGAAGAAAAAAACATCCAGGAACTCAAGCGCTATGGTGATGCGCTGGTTCACATGGCTACCACCGACAAATTGACAGGCGCCTCGAACCGGCATGCTTTTTTCAAGAGGGGAGCGGCCCTGCACGAACACAGCAAAAAATTCAACATGCCCGTCTCGGTTCTCTTCATCGACATCGATCATTTCAAGCAGGTGAACGACCTCTATGGACACGCCTTCGGCGATGCGGTTCTGGAGCGTATTTCATATGCCATCAAGCGCTGTTTGCGCGGCAGCGACATCAACTGCCGTTATGGCGGCGAAGAATTTGTGGTTCTGCTGGCCCACGCGGACAGCGATGCGGCTCACCTTGTGGCGCACCGCATCATGAACATGGTGCAGCGCATACGCTTTCAGCAGTATCCCGACCTGCGGCTTTCTGTCAGCATCGGTCTTTCCAGCATGCAGCCCGCAGCCCCCCGGAGCCTTGAGCACCTTATCCGCTGCGCGGACAGCGCCATGTACCAGGCCAAGCAGGACGGCCGTAACCGGGTAGTTGTGGAACATCCCGAACCGTATACGGGCAAGCCCAGAGAAATCCCCCTGTCCGTCCTGCAGACGGCCACACCGGCACACCCGATGGATCAGGGCATGATCTCCGACATGCCGGAAGAAGAAAAAGCGTTAATGCAGGACACGCTGCTGAACACCCTCGAACAGATGCTGGAACTGGTCTACGTAGTGGATGTGACCACTTATGAGCTGCTTTACATCAACGCCTCGGCACGGGAAAAATACGGCATCGATAATTCACGTGGCGCCAAATGTCATCAGCTGCTGCAAGGGCTGGATACCCCGTGCTCTTTCTGCCTCAACGACCGGCTCACATTTGACAGTGTGTATTCCTGGGAATTTACCAACAAAATGCTGGGGCGGCACTTCATTTTGCGCGACAGGCTCGTAAACTGGAACGGCAGAAAAGCACGGATGCAGATCGCAACCGACAGCAGAGAGAGGGAGCTGGAACGCCAAGCGCGGCAAGACGCGCTGGAGGGAGAGCAAGTCAACAGGGGCTGCATTGCCCTGCTCTATAATGAAAAAACCCTGTCAGAAGCTCTGGAAGATCTGCTGAAGCGGGTAGGCAAGCACTTTGGCGCAGACCGTGCCTATTTCTTTTGGCTTTCCGGCACAACATTCTTGCTGAACAGCGAATGGCGGGCCGCCAGCCTGACCCAAAAACGCTACCAGACACTGGACGAAGCCCGCTTTCAGCAATGGAAAATGTCTGCGGACACCAGCGAATACCTTGTTATCAGCAATATGGAGCAGCAACAGGAGGCCTACAAGGACCTTTATGCCCAGGGCATCCGCAACCTTGTGATCATGCCTCTGGAACAGAACGGAACGTTGCTGGGTTTCTGGGGTATGGAAAACGCTGCTTCCGGAAGAATCCGCGAAATCGCGCCCCTGCTGCTTTCGCTGCGCTATTTTCTGCTCTCAACCATACGCCGCATCAACTCCGAAGAACTGCTGGTCAAGCTGAGCTTTGAGGACAGCCTCACGGGCCTGCACAACAGGAACTCTTACCTGCAAGACATTTCCGGCGCTAAAGACACGCACAATGCGGGCATCGCCTATCTTTCCATCAATGAAATGAAACGGATCAACGACGTGTTCGGCCAGGCCCACGGCGACCGGCTGCTGGTGGACTGCGCGCACTGTGTCAAAAAGACCTTTCCTTCGGGTACAGCCTACCGCGTGGGCGGGGACGAGTTTCTTGTCATGTGCAAAAACATACCCCGGGAAGGCTTTGAACAGTGCGTTCGCCTGCTCAAGGTACACTGCTCCGCCTTTCAGGATTGTCGCGTGGCCATCGGCCATCAGTGGGCCGAAACAACAGCCGCCATGCAGGACCTGGCCCATGCGGCGGAAAAACTCATGTATCAGGACAAGAAAAATCACTACCGGAAAAACCTTCCCAGTGACCGTTACCGCCACTACAACGATGACGTCTTCTGCCTGACCGAACCGGGCATGCTGAAAAAAAGCCTGCACGAAGGCGCGTTTACCGTCTATCTCCAGCCCAAGGTGTCTTCTGCCGACCGCAGGGTCAGCGGCTGTGAAGCTCTGGTGCGCTATCTGCAAAAAGACGGCACTGTCACGCCCCCATCGCAGTTTTTGCCAGTTCTTGAAGACACAAAACTCATCGGCATTCTTGATTTTTATGTTTTTGATATTGTTTGCGCCAGCATAGCCCGGTGGCTTGCCGAGGGCAGGCGGGCTATTCCCATATCCGTGAACTTTTCGCG
Organism: Desulfovibrio sp.; assembly: GCF_019424165.1. Lineage (GTDB taxonomy): Bacteria > Desulfobacterota > Desulfovibrionia > Desulfovibrionales > Desulfovibrionaceae > Desulfovibrio. The sequence continues at coordinate 77,777 of NZ_JAHZAA010000007.1, forward strand.
CTACACCCTGGCAGAACAGGATTTTCTCACGCGGCTGCAAACGGTTTTCAAGGGCTACGGCATTGATAAAAAATGGGTGATCATTGAGGTGACGGAAAGCGTGAAGGGCGTGGAGGGCATGAACCTGCTTGCCCTGATCGACAGTATTCGCGAGATGGGCTTTGCCGTGGCCATTGACGATTTTGGGGTAGACTTTGCCAACCTGTCGCTCTTTTCACTGGCAAATTTCGACGAACTCAAGGTGGATAAAGCCCTTGTGGACAGCATCGTGACCAATCAGAAAACCCAGATGGTCATTGAAGCCGTGGTGGACATGTGCCGCAGAATGGACATTCGCGTAGTGGCCGAGGGCGTGGAAACAGAAGAACAGTTTGCCATTCTCAGGCAAAAAGGCTGCGAGCAGGTTCAGGGCTATCTGTTCAGCAAGCCGATCCCCATGGCGGCCTTTGAGAAAAGCTATCTGCCCCTGCAATAGTTTTCCGCTGACAAAAAGGCCCGTTTCCGTCCAGGTCCGTCCCCAGCCAAAGGGGTATGCCTGAACGAAAACGGGCCGTACTTGTTTGTGGAACAGATGTTACGAAACATCCGCGCAGGACAGCGGGCCACCTTCAATGGCAGCCGGCCCTAGTCGTCGTGCCACCCCAGAAACATCTGGTAGGCGGGATTGTTCGTTTCTTCCACATGCGGGTAGCCCATGCCTTCAACCCGCTGCAAAAACTCCTCGAAAACCTCGCGCTTTTCTTCCGGAACCTCAAAGCCCACCAGCACGCGGCCAAAGTCAGCACCATGATAACGGTACTGGAACAGGCTGATACTGAAGTCCACGCGCATGGCGTCCATAAAGTCCAGCAAAGCGCCGGGCCGTTCGGGGAAGGTAAAGCGCAGCAACCGCTCATGCAGCACCTGCGGTGCGTTGCCGCCCACCAGATGCCGCAGGTGAACCTTGGCAAATTCGTTATCAGTCAGATCAACGGCCCCAAAACCCTTGCTGTGCAGTTCTGCCAGCACTTCGGCCACATCTTCACGCCCACTGATTTTTATGCCAACCAGCACACGCGCCTTTACCGGGTCGGAAAACCGGGTACACAGTTCAGTGATATTGCGATTGCCGAAAGCAGCACACAGGACGCGAAAACTGCCCACGGCTTCCGGAATGGTCACTGCCAGCAGGGCCTCGCGGTGCGCGCCGATTTCAGACCGATCCACCACATGGCTCAGGCGGTCGAAGTTCATGTTGGCCCCGCTGACCACCGCGGCCAGGGTAACATCCCTCTGGCCGCTGGCGGCAACGTAGGCGCGCAGCCCGGCCAGGGCCAGGGCTCCCGCGGGTTCGGCGACCAGGCGCGTGTCTTCAAAAATATCCTTTATGGCTCCGCAGATGGCGTCTGTCTCTACCACAATAATGTCGTCCAGCAGGTCGCGGCACAGGGCAAAAGTGTGCTCGCCCACCAGCTTCACGGCAACGCCGTCGGCAAAAAGCCCCACGTCATGCATTTCCACCCGGTGTCCGGCCATAACCGAACGGCGCATGGCATCGGAATCCACAGGCTCCACACCGATGACCCGGATTTCAGGCCGCAGGGCCTTGATATAGGCCGCAACGCCCGCCGCCATGCCCCCGCCGCCGATGGGCACAAAAACCGCGTGAATATCGCCGGGATGCTGCCGCAGAATTTCCATGGCGATGGTTCCCTGCCCGGCAATGACGTCCGGATCATCAAAGGGCGGAATATAAATGCAGCCGCTTTCCTGAATAAGTTTGAGTGTATGCTGCCAGGCATCGCTGAACGATTCGCCTGAAAGCACCACCTGCCCGCCCAGACGGCGCACAGCCTCCACCTTGATGGCGGGCGTCGTCACAGGCATGACGATGGTGGCCTCGCAGCCAAGCTTGCGCGCTGCCAGGGCCACACCCTGGGCATGATTGCCCGCAGAGGCGGCAATAACGCCGCGCCGTAAGTCTTCCGGCGAAAGGCGGGCCATTTTGTTGTACGCACCGCGCAGCTTGAAGGAAAAAACAGGCTGATAATCCTCACGCTTGAGCAGAATCCTGTTGCCGAGACGGCGCGAAAGGGTCTTGGCTTCTTCGAGAGGCGTCTCCACTGCCACGTCATAAACGCGGCTCAACAAAATGCGATTCAGGTATTCGCTGTGCTTGTGCATGCATGTGTCCTTCGGCTGCAAAAATGACACGGCCGTCCTGTAGCCGTGCGGAAAAACGCTTGTTCGTCAGCGCAGATTCTTATATACCCGGCGTCCGCTCACCTCAACCCCCCAACAACAGCACAAATGCGCCGTGCAGGCGGACAAGCCCGTGCGCCCTGTACAGCGGCGGGCCATTAGGATAAGCTCGCGCCGGAGAATATATGCCGCCAGAATACCCGCAGCAAGAAGACAAGGCCCTGCGCGCCTATCAGCCGCACATTACCGTGCGCGCCGCCGGGCGGCTGTGGCAGCTCAGCCGCGCCGCCGACCTTGAGCAACTCTGGGAGGCCATGACTGCCGATTCCCACGACTTTGAAGACGAACGCCTGCCCTACTGGACGGAGCTTTGGCCATCAAGTGTGGCCTTGGCCTCGTGGCTGCATGAGCGCCGCCAGGAGATCGCAGGGCGGAACTGCCTTGACCTGGGCTGTGGCCTGGGCCTCACGGCCATGGTGGGCCAATGGCTCGGCGCCCGTGTGCTGGCGGTGGATTATGAGGAAGAGGCCCTGCGTTTTGCCGCCCGCAACGCGGCCCTCAACGAGGTTTCCCAGGCCCTGTGGGCAGTTATGGACTGGCGCAGCCCCGCAGTCCGGGCCGGAAGCATGCACCGTATATGGGGCGGCGACATCATGTATGAAAAACGCTTTGTAACGCCGGTATTGCGTTTTCTGGGGCATGCCCTGGCCCCGGACGGGGCAGCCTGGGTAGCCGAACCGGGGCGTTCGGTTTACGATACGTTCCTGCACGCCCTGCAAAGTGGCGGCTGGCAGGGCAGACGGGTTTACGCCCAAAAGGTCGAAGCCCTCTACGCCCAGCCCGTACCCGTCACCGTGCAGGTATGGGAAATCCGCCGCGCCTGACGCGGCCACAACACAAACAGAACAGCGCGCCGCCCTTATTTTATTATAGGCGGCAAGCGCCGCAGGACACTGCTATGGGAAATCTTGCACGCTTTGGCGTTTCACTGGATCAAGACCTGCTGGAACCCTTTGACGAGCTTTGCCGTCGCAAAAGCTATCCCAATCGCTCCGAAGCCATACGCGACCTTATCCGCAAGGCCCTGGTGGAGGAAAAGTGGAACAGCGACGCCCACGGCGCAGGCACGCTCACCCTGGTTTACGATCACCATAAAAACGATCTTTCGCGCCGTCTTGTGCAAATCCAGCACGACGACCACGACCTTATCGTTACCACCCTGCACGTGCACCTTGACCACTACAACTGCCTTGAAGTGCTGGTGCTCAAGGGCGAGCCCAAGCGCATGCGCGCTCTGGCCGACAAGCTTATCGCCTGCCGCGGCGTCAAGCACGGCACTTTTACCGGCACTACCACAGGAGAGGACCTGGCATAATGGAAGACGTGCAAAGTCATGCCCCGCAAATCCCCCTGAACATAGATCGCGTGGGCGTGCGAGAACTCCGGCTCCCCCTGCTCGTGCGCGACCGTACCCGGGGTACGCAGCAGACCGTGGCCAGCGTTGACCTTGGCGTGGACCTGCCCTCAGAATTCAAGGGTACCCACATGAGCCGCTTTGTGGAAGCGCTGGAACAGTGGAACGATGAAATCAGCTACCAGTCGGTACGCCGCCTGCTGCAGGATATCAGACAGCGCCTCGAAGCCCGGCGGGCTTACGCGCGCTTCTGTTTTCCCTACTTCATCAGCAAGGCCGCTCCGGCTTCGGGCAGTCCGGCCCTGGTCAGCTACCAGTGCCGCCTCACCGGCGAACTTGACGAAGCGGGACAGCATTTTATTCTAGAAGTAGACGTACCCGTCATGACTGTCTGCCCCTGCTCCAAGGCCATCAGCAACGAAGGCGCGCACAGTCAGCGAGCCATCGTGCGCATGCGCCTGCGCATGAAAACATTCTCCTGGCTCGAAGATTTCATAGACATAGCCGAAGCCTCTGGCTCATCGGCCGTCTATACGCTGCTCAAACGCGAAGACGAAAAATATGTTACCGAGCATGCCTTTGCCCATCCCACATTTGTGGAAGACGTGGTGCGCAATGTGGCGCAACGGCTGTCGGAACACGGGCAGGTGGAATGGTTCAGCGTGGAGGTGGAAAGTATGGAATCCATACACAATCATAACGCCTTCGCCCGCATTGAACGGCATATCAGCGACAAGGGCTGAAACTGAGCCTGTACGCCACGGCAAAAAAATTTTGCAATCGTTTGCCGGTTATGCTAGTGCAGCGCTAAGGGTTGTTTTCACATGCGCGCCGCCCGCGCCAAACCATCGCGGGCAAAAACGCAAAGCAGCCTCAGGGTACAGATATGAGCGGCATAAACACAAGCATGCAATTGGGCGCTTCAGCCATGAACACCCACTCTTGGGGCATGGCTGTTGCTGCGCACAATGTTGCCAATGTCAGCACCGCGGGCTTCGAGCCGCAGCGCGCTGTTTACGCCACCGGTCCGGCGGGCCAGGGGGTGCGCCTTGATGCCGTGCTGCAGGGCAACGGCCCGGCCGGTCCTTCCGGCACAGGCGGTACAGCCTACAGCGCCGCCCAGGCAGTCTATGACGTAACCGCAGGCCTGCCGCTTGAAGCGGCAAGCCCCAGCGGCACAAATCTGGCCCGTGAAATGGTTTCGATGATCTCTACCCAGCATGCCTATAAAGCCAATGCAACCACGGTGCGCACCAGCGACGCCATGCTGGGCACACTGCTGGATATCAAAGCCTGAACCGCAGGCCCATACACCCGGCCCGCACGGCCGGAACAGACACCGGGGCAGGAAGCCCGACAGTTTACGCCGGGCATGGCCCGTTTTCCGACTGACCTGCCGCCACCTTCTGGCCGGCATAACATTGTGGAGCGCTGATGGGAAAATGTCTGAAACTGTGCGCGTTGATGATGGGCTGCGTGTTGGCCTTTGGTTGCGCCGCCAAAAAAAGTCCACAGGAAGACAGCATTGACAGCCTGCGCGCCGAGCGGTTCCGACGCTCCTATGAGGCGGCTTTTGATTCCAATCAGCAAGTGGCCGGCCAGCAGCTCCTGCGCAAGGCCAGGTCAGCCATCGGCACCCCCTATGTGCGCGGCGGAACTACCCCGGACGGTTTTGACTGTTCGGGTTTTGTATGCTGGACGTATAAAAGCGTCGGTGTACAGTTGCCCCGCACTGCGCGTGAACAGTCTGTCATCGGGCAGCGCATCACCAAGGTGGAAGACATGCGCGCCGGAGATATCGTGGCCTTCCGCCACCCCCGGCGGGGCTACCACACAGGCATCTATGTGGGCGACGGCAAGTTTATCCACAGCCCGCGCAAACGAACCAAGGTGCGCATCAATTCGCTGGACGACCCCTACTTCAAAACCACATTTCTCAGCGCGCGCCGCGTCAAGGTTGAAGGTGGCGAAACGCTGACGGCCCAGGCCGAAAGCCGCCTCAGTGATTTTACTGAAGAAAAGGTCGTGCGCGAACTGGCCCGCGACAAGAAAAAACCGGCAAAAAGCCGGGCCGCCGCCACACGCGACAGCAAGCGCACAAATACGCGTGAGAAAAAACGGGATACCACCATACAGGTCGCCAGCAACGACAGAAAGGGCGCCGCCACGGCCCGCGCCACAGAAGCCAAAAGCAGCAAAAATACCAAGCAGACCGCGCAGACCGTCAAAGCGTCAGCTAAAGCTACTGGCAAAACTCAGAACAAATCACAGGACAAGGCCGGGGCAACGGCCAAAAAGCCTGACAACAAAAAAACCGAAGCCAAAAAGTCCGCACCCGCCAAAAGCCCGTCAGCCAAAACTGACGCCGGGAACAAAAAGAATCCGGGCAAGGACAAAAACAACAAATCCTGACGCTATCAACAACAGCCGGCAACAACTGACAGCAGCCCGACGCCTGCCGGTCAACGCCGGATGACAGCCGGACAAAACCGGGCAGTGACGGACGCTCGTGCCAACCGTGCAACCGCATGGCTTCACGCCGCAAACCTGCTACCCGCCACTGGCGTGTAAAGCGAAAACTGCGGCATCCAGGCACGCGGCGCACACCGCCGAACCGGAGCAGACCTGAAACAGACCGAGCACCTGATGCCCCGGGGCGGGGCAAACGCAGCCATGCTGTTCCGGTTCAGGCATAATTGCCGCCCTGTGTCAGTAAAAAGACCGCCCGGCGCGGCACACATACTTCTGAAGTCCCATGCAGCATTCATCGCTCCCTTGCGGCAGGCTGGCCCCAAGCCCCACCGGGCATATGCACCTGGGCAACGCCTGGGCCTTTTTGCTGGCCTGGCTTGCCGCTCGCTCACATGGCGGGCAGGTGCTGCTGCGCCTTGAGGACATCGACCCGCAGCGCTCCCGGCCGGACTATGCCGCAGCCCTGCTGGAAGATCTGCGCTGGCTCGGCCTTGACTGGGATTATGGGCCGGATGTGGGCGGCCCCGGCGGCCCATATGTGCAAAGCCAACGCGGCAAGATATACGATACGGCGCTGGCGCGGCTTGCACAGGCCGGACTGACCTATCCCTGTTTTTGCACACGCAAGGAACTGCGCCAGCTTGCCGCCGCGCCGCATATGGACGACGCAGGCGCCCCCTATCCCGGAACCTGCCGGCATCTGAATGAAGAGCAGATTCAGGCCATGCTGCGCTCGGGCCGCAAAGCCTGCGTGCGCCTGCGCTGCCCAAAGGCGCCCATACACTTTGCCGATGCCGTCATGGGGCCACAGAACTTTCTTCTTTCCCGGTGCGGGGGCGACTTTGCCCTGCGCCGCTCCGATGGCGTTGTGGCCTACCAACTGGCTGTAGCCGTGGACGACGCCCTTATGGGAGTCACTCAGGTGGTGCGAGGCCGAGACATTCTGCCCTCGACCCCGCGCCAGATTGCTCTTCTCGAACTCTTGGGCTATGGTGCGCCTTCCTATGCCCATGTGCCCCTGCTTCTGGATGCAGAGGGAGAGCGCCTGGCAAAGCGCCACAACAGCCTGTCCCTGCGTAGCCTGCGGGAACAGGGGGTTGACCCGCGCCGCATCACAGGTTTGCTGGGTCACCTGGCTGGTCTTACTTTTTCCGCCGCAAGCGCAAGCCCGGCGGAACTTATGCCCGCTTTTGACTGGAGCCGCCTGCCACGACAGGATGTGCGCCTTGAATACAGTCACCTGCGCGGGCTGCTGTGACAAAACCGGCACGGGTGAAACGCGCAACCGGACGGCCCCCGCAAGGGCAGGCCAAAAATCGCGCGCCCGGTCTCTTTTTAACGACAGCATATCTCACAGTCTCATGGGGGAAGCGCATGACTTCGCAAAATCTGGATCAAGCCTTTCTGGACGAAATTTTTCCTGCTACCCGCGCAGACGAGTTTTTTGACGCCCTTTTTGGCGGTGCGGAAGAAGGGGCCTACGACATCTGTCTTGTATGCCGCGAGGCAACACCCGGGACAGTCCGCCTGGCCTTTGAACTGCGGCAGCGGCCCGGCAAATGCCTGGTCTGCAATCTGACCTATGGTCTGCCGCAGGTTTTCCAGCGTCATCCCATCCTTAACGTGGCGGGCGTTGCCCGTGACGTGGCCCAACGCCTGGGCTGGCCTGTGGAAAACCTCAAATGGAAGCTGGGTCATACCGAAGAAGTGAGCAATGAGGTACACGCCATTCCCCTGACCCTGGAAAAGGCGTAAGGCTCAGGCAAAGCGCCTTGACAGCCCCGCGCTTTTTTGGCAATAGAATCCGGTCGCCAGCTTGGCTCACCTAGTAGGGCGCTGATCCGTAATAGACCAGCTTGTCAACTGGCGGGAGAGAAAAAGTCACTGCAAAGGTGACGAAAAAAAAGACATACAAAAAAGATAGTTGCCAGCTTAGCTCACTTGGTAGAGCAGCTGATTCGTAAGAAGTAGCAACTCAGATTTTTGGGTTTTAGATGAAAATTGGGGATTTTTCCCCAAAAGCGTTGATACTCAACGCAATGCCGCCTTGGCTCAATTGGCAGAGCATCTGATTCGTAATCAGAGGATTGCCGGTTCAATTCCGGCAGGCGGCTCCACTTTCCGGGGTTTTTCGTGTCCAAAAAGCACGAGAAACCCCGCTTCCTTTTTTTCGGGTTCATCCTACCCTTATCCTACCCTGGAGCGTAACGGGGTATCCTACCCTCTTCCTACCCTCCGGGTAAGGCAACCGGAGGCGTCAATGATGCCCTCCGGTAATCGTTGCGGCCATGATCCGAAGCATCCAAACCTTTCCCCGGTCAAACCCATCAGGAAAGGAAAAGGAGGATTGCCGCGTATACTCTCGCTGGCCGCAGAACGGGCAAAGGCTTGGTACTACCATCCTAGAAAATGCAAATTGCTCCAATCGCACCAGCACAGAAAAACCCGTTCCGAGCGCCGGGAGGCTTGCCAGATTGTCATTGAGACAATCCTATCACACCTTGACCTTGCTTCCCTCTGCCTCGGTACGCCGACCCTGGAGAATGGTTTCATCGACATAGACATGCGAACCATCGTCCGTGATTCCGGCATCAGCCAGCGCCGTTGTGAGCGGGCTATCGCCTTGCTCAAAGAAGCGGGCTTTATGAACGTGCAGCAGCCCCGTGCCATCAACGACCAGGGCAACTATGTGGGACTCCGGGCAATTCGCGTTGTGGCCACGCTCTTTTTTGAATTTTTGAACCTTGGGCCGATGCTCCAGAGAGAAAGAGCCAGAGCCAGCAGCAGGCTACAGCGCAAGGCCATGAGAGCTAACCGCAAAGTAGCGGACTTCATGCGCCGAATAACCAAAGGGCTTCGCAATGCCTTCACATTCAAGCCCCAACGCTCACGCGCAGATCAGGAAAAGCGCGAGGAAGCGGCGCTACGCTGGAACAGGGCTTGCGCGAAATACATGATTGCCAATCTTGCTCCAGACGAGTGCCGACGACGAACAAACGCGGAACTCGGATTGCCCGCCGACTACAGCCCCGGCAGATACGCATAGCAGAGCTTGCACGTCTGGCCGCATGGGGTTTTTCTGGATTTTGGGCCTTTCCCGGCCCTGCCTACCCCTCCAAGTTCGACTTTCCCGGCCTGAATTTCTCCATGAAGGGGATTTTCCGCTCGGTATGCCATGACCGGAAAAAATAGGTGTCGCATGGTTAGTCCGTAGGTGTCGCGCATAAAACCAAAAGACAAAAAAAATTAAGAAAAAAGGAAGGAAGCCAATTTTATTAAGACTGTTCCGCCTTGCCCATTTCTTATTACGGCGAATCAGCCATAATTAAAGAGGGCTACAGCCAGGGAGAGAAAGACACGCGCCTTCGGCGCGGCCAATGAGTAAGGGAAGTGCGTTTTCCCCTACGGGCAACTTTGCAAACCAGCCGGAATAGCGTACATTTCCACAATGCCAAAACAATCCATCATAATCACCAGAGATCTCACCGACCTTGTTCAGCAAGTACGGGAAATCATACTTTCTGCCCGTGCGGTTGCCGCCCGAAGTGTTGATACCGTTCAAATCGCCATGAATTTTACCGTAGGTCAACGTATTGTCGAACATGAGCAGGGAGGAGACAAGCGGGCTGCCTACGGCAAACAGGTGATGGAGCACTTGGCGCAGTCAATGACTGCCGAATTTGGGCGAGGTTTTTCCAAAAGAAACCTGGAGCTTATGCGCCAATTCTACCTTATGTATGCGCCACGCTTGGAGAATTTGCCAAACGGCCTCGTGCCGTTCCCGCAAATTGCGCAGATCGTGTCTGCGCAATCCATTCAGGAAAATAGCGGCAAGATTGCGCAGACATTGTCTGCGCAATTGCCAATTTTGCCCTTAATTAGCTGGTCTCATTATGTTTTTCTTATGGGCATCGCCAACCCGGAAGAACGGATGTTCTATGAAATAGAAGCTGCCCGCCATAGCTGGAATTTGCGCACGCTCAAGCGTCAGGTGGAATCCTGCCTGTATGAAAGGCTCGCTCTTAGCCGGGACAAGGAAGGGGTGGAGCGTCTGGCCAGCGAGGGCGACTTGCCGCAGACCCCGCGCCAGTTGATCAAAGATCCACTGGTGCTGGAATTCCTCGGCCTGGAGGAAAAAGCCCATTACTCCGAACATGACCTGGAAAGCGCCATTATTGATCGGCTTGAATCCTTCCTGCTGGAACTCGGCAAGGGGTTTCTTTTTGAAGCCCGGCAAAAACGCTTTTCTTTCGGCGCTGATCACTTTTATGTCGATCTGGTCTTTTTCAATCGCCTGTTGCGCTGCTATGTGCTGATAGACTTGAAAATCGGGAAGCTGGCCCATCAGGACTTGGGCCAGATGCAGATGTATGTGAACTACTTTGATCGCCATGTGAAATTGCCGGAAGAAAATCCGACAGTTGGGATTCTCCTTTGTAAGCTCAAAAATGACGCCCTGGTGGAGCTAACACTGCCGGAAGATGCCAACATTTACGCTTCGCAGTATCAGTTATATTTGCCATCCAAGGAAGAGTTGCAGCAAAAACTGCGTGATTGGAGTGAAGAAAACCAATCAGAAGATAGGTAGATATTGGATTTCAGTCTGATCGGCTATAATTGGGCCGCATTTAGTTTAAGATAATAATTTCATCATCGTTAAACCAGCCATTTCCAGACAGCCCTGCCTTTAATCCCGCCGGATTATCAGTATAGGCTACGACTGCCAAGCTTTTCTCTGCGCGACTACAGATGACATAGAATAGGCGACGTGTTCTATCTATCCCCGTTTCTTTTCCTTCTCTCTCGTTATTGATGTCGGTCGTAGTTTTACTTTTTATCCCGAACAATTTGTCGTAGGAAAATAAAAAACCTCGCATTTCAGAGTCATCAATTATGGCCATTACTCTTGGAAACTCCAAGCCTTTCACTCCTTGATGCGTGAAAAATGGAGATTGGCCGTTGATATATGCAGCATAATTCTGTATTTGCGAAAATTTTGTGTTTAGAAAATTGTCCAAACAGTCTATTTTATCGACCGATGGCTCTTCAGTATTATCTATTTCATCCTCAAATGCATTGACGACAGCTTGTTCAATAGGTGTTCTCATTAAAATCGGTTTATACCCGTTGGGAATTTTGAATACGCCACCCTCATAAACTATTTTTAAGAGTTCTCCAAAATTTATATCTGGCTTAGCATCATATGCTGTGCATAATTTTTCTATGTTGGTTTTCGCTGTTTCCAAAATATCTTTAGATCTAGTCTTATTTTCGAACATATAGCGTTTCTGAAATAGTCGTGACATTTTTTTTACGACATTGGCCAATGCGAACTTATCACCATTTTTATGCGCTTCCAGTATCGGCAAAATGACCTCGGAGAATATCCGAATTTCAGGTAACGTGCCGTCTAAAAGTCCGAGCCGGAATTCATCGGATGGATATAGGGCGCTAAACATCTCGCCAAATCCCATCCGGTTTGCAGCCATGTGGTGTTCAAGAATCAAGGAAACAACGGATTCGCGCTTATCCCAATCACCATCACCCGTTATCGCCGCCATTTGTTGCATAACAAGCGCTTCGGCTGCTTGTTTGTCCTTGCTGGATTGGATAGCAAAAAGCCTAACGATCCCACCGTTCTTATCCTGTCGTTCCTGTTGTTTTTGGGAATCGACATCGGAGCGGATTTTATTTATCAATTCAATGATCCGCGTTGGTGAGCGGTGGTTCATTTTCTTGGCTGGCCTTGCCCAATCCGCAGGCAATTCAATTCCTAGGTCAGCTTTTCCGTCGCCATAGATGCGTTGCATAGTGTCGCCAAGCAGCCCAAGCGAAAATTCATTTTTAT
>NZ_JAHZAA010000070.1 GCF_019424165.1 Desulfovibrio sp.
TTCGGCTTTGCCCTTGCCATTACCGGCACGGCAGGCATGTCTGCAAGCATGTTTCTCACTGTCAACAGCTTCATGGCAGCCTGCTTTCTGCTTGCCCTGCTGCTCGTTGTCATCAGCGCCTTCATGCGAACCCCGCCGTACACGTTTGTTGCGGCTACGATCGCCGTTGCGGCTGTGGCTTTCGGCGTATCCTCTCTGATATTTGAAGAACTGGGGCGATGGCAGGTGGAATCCTGGGAGAAAATATTTTTTTATCTCCCCCTGATATGGTGGACCGCCGTCAGCCTGGCCCTTGCCCACTTTTGCCTGCACGAAAAAACATGGCGCGGCAGAAGCGTATCGCACAATGCCGATGCCTGGTTTTTCGGCACATATGCGGGCATGCTGATCTGCCAGCTTGCTTCCCTCAGTATATTGCAACAGTTTATGCTGCCTTTCTCGGCTTTGCGCGGCACATATGGCATGGGCGTGGGCGCGGCTTTGGGCATAAGCTATCTTGCCGTTTCTTTAAGCCGGGGGCAGCACGGCCTTGCGCGTGCAGGCACGCTGCTGGGCGCGGCCGCCTCTTTTGTGCTGGCATGGCATTTACCGGGAGCAACACTGGCCCTCCTTGGACTTGCTCTGGCACGACAGATGGCCAATGTGGTCATGCAAGGCTTTGTGTTGGCATTTCTGCTGGCCTACATGATCTTTTACTACTATGTGCTTACTGTGACTTTTGATGCAAAAGCCCTGTATCTGACGGCGACCGGCATTTTTTTACTGCTGCTTGCCCTGAGCTTACGCATCTGGTATGCAAAAATGACGGTAAAGGGGGCAGCCGATGCGTAAGGTATATGTTATCGCGATATTGGTGCTGTTTTTTTCAGGCTATGTATTCTCTGTGCAGAAGATGGAGCGCATCGTTACGGATGGCAAAACCATACTGCTGCCCCTTGCCCCTGTAGATCCGCGCGCGCTGCTTATGGGCGACTACATGGACCTCAACTATGTGGTCAATGGAAATATCTACAGCGCCCTGCGAAAAGAAAAAGCCACCCGCGATGCCGCTGCTCACCTGTCTGGCCTGGCTGTGCTGCGGGTAACCAATGTTCCCGTTCCGCTGGCTGCGGACTTTGTACGCCTGTATGACGGCAAGGACTTGCGAGAGGACGAGTTTTTGCTGGCCTACAAACTGCGCGGACACAGGGTCATCAGCGTGGCTTCGGCGTTTTATTTTGAAGAAGGCAGCGCAAAGCTTTATGAGCAGGCCCGCTTCGGACTCTTCAAAGTCGCAGATGATGGAAAAACCCTTCTTATCAATCTTTGTGATAGTCAGGGCCACCCCATCCAGTACGAAAAAACCACAGAACAAAAAAATCAGCCTTAGAACCTTGCAACATTCCACGTGGTCATGATGCCTGGTCACGAGCGTAATCATTTTACATGGTTACAAAATACCAGCTTCTGCTTTGCACCCCACGGCCAAATTGCACTTGCGCCTTCCCGCCGGGCCGCCAGCGAGGCTGTAAAGCATAACGGCCCGGCCCCAGCAGCCTGCCGGAACAATCCGTAGCAGCGCCGGTGATGCGCCGATACCGCGCAAACCCTGCGCAGACTCTGCATAAAAACGGCGTCCTCTCCTGCATGGCAGAAGAGGACGCCGTTTTTATGCTTGTAAAATCAGCATACGCAGCACAGTTGCGTCGCCAAATGGTTCCGGGTGTTTCAGGCCAGGCCCATTGGCTCCAAGGGGTTTCCTTGGCAGATTCATCCGTAAGCGCGCATGCCGGTTCAGCCCTCAATTATTACGGAACAGAACAGGCATTTCCAGGCCAGTGTTCTAGCCCTTGGAGCCACGCTTGGACGCCTTGAGCGGGTTCACCTTTTTGGCAGAAGTTGTTTCGCTCTGAATCAGATGCTGATTGCTTTTCCAAAGTTCTTCAGCGTTCA
>NZ_JAHZAA010000071.1 GCF_019424165.1 Desulfovibrio sp.
AGCCGGGCCAGATGCACGGCCCAGGCCAAGGTGCGCTTGCCATCGCGGCTGAGGGAAGGGACCAGAGGCAGCAGGCGCTGGCGCGCGGCAGGGTCTGTCGTGAGGGCTTCTGCCAGAAAGGCCGCAAGGGTGAGCTGTTTTTGCCGGTCGTAGAGCACGTTTTGCGCATCAAACGAGCGAAGAATGCCCGGCAGCGTTTCGGGCCGGTTTTCTTTATAGTAGAATTCCATATCCCGGGCGTAGAATGAAAGTCCTTTTGAAACGGTCAGGGCCGACGCCCCGGATGCGCCCATCAGTATGAAAACCGTGGCGAGAAGCAGAACCCGTATGACGGGCGCGCCCGTCCCGGCATGTAAGAACATGTGGCACAGGCGGGGAAAAAAAGTGGAGTGCAAGTGCATGGCGGCCTGCGGTTGATCCCTTCAAAGAGGTTGAAACATGTTTTTAGAAATATGCGCAGCACTGGTCTGATCTCAATGTCGCTGTAGTCTGGGGCAACGTCATGTTGAAACTGTCCTGATGCCGGCCCGGGCATGCGTTGCCGCGAAGGCATCAGTGTATTTTCTGCACGGTTGACTTGCGCGGCTAAACGTCGAAATGGCATCTTGCAAGGCTTGGGGCGCACGTTCGCGAAGGCTGAACCCCCCTAGTCAAAGTCCGCCAGCAAAGAATCCAGCTTGAGGCATGTAAGCGGGCTTTGCCGCAGCAGAGTAAGCAGGCGCACCCTGGCCTCCAGCAGGTGGGGCGACGAAACGCCGTTGCGGATGGAGCTGTGGGCCTCAAGAAAGGCGGCCAGGTTGTCGCAATCCTTGATAAGACGTCCATCCTTGGGGTCAAGGGCATCGGTGTTGCAGTTTTCCTGCAGGGCGCAGAAATCCGGAACTTTTTCAACCCTGCCGTTGCGCCGCACGCATTCCTGAAATTCGGATTGAACCCCCAGACCGAGATAGTAGGATATGCGTTCCACAAGCGCTGTGAACCCCTGTTGCCGCAGTGGAGCAAAAACACGGCGCTCAAGCTCTTTTTCTTCATATTCCTTGATAATTTTTGGCAGATCCGCCACGGAACGCTTGACCGGAGAGATGATATCGCGGGTGAGCACTTCAGGCAGGTCATGAAAAAGCCCGCAAAAGAAATTGTTGTTGGCTCTGGCGCGGCAGGCGTCGACCGACAGACTGAAAAAATAGGCGAAGCAGGCCACAATAAACATATGTCCCAATACGGACGTTGCGGGAATACGCGGGGCCTGCGTCCAGCGAATCTGAAAGCGCAGTTGCCCGCAGAGGTTGGCAAGGCGGTTCAGGGCTGTACCCTGGGTGCGCATCTGCTCGAGGCCTTTCAGGTCGGTGAACGTATCCAGCCTGTCCACAAAGGATTGCCCGATATCGTCCATTTCGTCATCAAAGTGGCTGTTGAGAGGCTTGATAAGATTGAATTCCCACTGTGAGGCGTACAGGTGTGCGGCAGTGAGTATGCGGCGGGGCAGGCTGCCGTCGTCCGGCGCATGGTGCCAGCGGCACATCCGCTCCCAGAACGGGCCAAGAGGTGACAGCGCCGGTTGCAGGCTTTCCAGCACATGGTCTGTCAACTGGCGGTATTGCTCGGGATTTTCTTTTATCCGGTAAAAGATCGGCGGCTTGATGTCGGTTATGATCAGGCGGTAAAAATAGTCAAAAAGGCCGCCTTCAATAATTTCGCCCGCAAGGCGCGTTCTTTTTTCTTCAGACATGTGGAGTGAGTTTTCATGCCACAGCACACAGGCCAGCAGCATCTTGTGCGCCTGCTTGTCGGTTTCAAGCAGTTCCGCTGGGCGCAACTTGTCGTTCCAGCGCAGAAGGTATGCGCCTGAAAAAATGAGTTGAAGCAAGCTCTTGCGACTATCTGCCATATCTGCTCCAGAGGCCTGTCATAAAA
>NZ_JAHZAA010000072.1 GCF_019424165.1 Desulfovibrio sp.
AAACATGTGGCGCAGTTCAACGATAACGCCGCATGTGCCACCTGTCATCACTATGAGGCGGGTGCTAAAAAATGGGGACATGAGCGGCACTATGAAGAGCTGGGACTCGACTGCCGGGAATGCCACCATAAAAATACCGACATAGAGCCAGAACCGCAAAATTGTGCTGACTGCCATTCATCCGGCGTACCGAGCGGCAAGCCCGCCGACGAAGGTACTCCCCCAAATCTGGCCGATGCGGTACACGCCAAATGCATCACTTGCCACGAAGACATGTTCGCCGACAAGCCCAAGGGCTGTGCCAACTGCCATAGTATGAAGGCTGTACGCGACATGTTGCCTAAAACCGGCCTGGTCAAATTGAATCCTCTGCAAACCAACTGTGCCGTATGCCACGGGGTTACTGCTGAAAAGCTGATCCCAGGCGCCATGGATGCCTTTCACAAGCAATGCATGGGCTGCCATGAAAAGCTTGGCAAAGGTCCTTTCGACAAGCAACAATGCGGCCAGTGTCATACTGGCAAGTGAGGCGGGGATGAAAGAACTTTTTCAGGTAATCAATGATCCCCGGTTTCACCTGCTTTACGGGGTGACGCAACGTTTTAGCCCGGGACCACAGCCGGACAGGGTGCGGCTTAACCGCGAGAACTGCAAGCTGGCTGATGGCGTTACAAAAAAAGCGTTTGTCTACCCTTACAAGCTTCTGGCTGAACACTCTTCGCCCATGAAGGGCGACCTGTTTTCGCCAATTTACGGCAAGATCAGCGAAGTAAGCCAGAGCAGTATTTTTATTGACGCCATTGAACCGGATGATGATCTGCGCCAGGCTGCCGAAGCCGTGCAGAAAACCGACCTGCTCGCCGCGCCGCAACGGGGTGAAGAGTTGCGGCCTTTGCTCAAAAGTATGGGACTGAATACCAGATCGCTGGGGCAGTCCTGCGATACACTTATTATCAACGGCCTGAATCCCGACCCCGGCGTGACCTGGGCCGAGCCCATGCTGCTGGCGCATCAGGAAACCCTGCGCGATGGCCTTGAAATGCTGCGTCGCCTCACGCCCGCAAAAAGAATCCTGCTGGCGGTACCCAAAGAAATGCGCCTGCATCACAACGACATCGAGGTGTTGCATGTACCTTCGCAATATCCGGCCAGCGTTAACGCCCTTGTCATCAAGGCTGTGACCGGGCAGGAAAACCCCAAGGGCGTGGGCATAGTCGGCTTGCACAGTATCTGGAGCCTGGGGCGGGTGGCCCGAACCTGTCTCCCCCTTGTGGAGAGTGTCGTCACTATCGGCAACTGTGAATATTCGGGGAATTATATTGTAAAAGACGGCTGTCTGATCGGCCAGTTGCTCGAATTTTCGCAGATCAGCCTGCGCAATGGAGACACGCTTGTCCGGGGCGCCCCTCTGCGAGGTGCAAGCCTCGAAAAACTCGATCGCCGTCTTACCCGCGGCTCAACGGGGGTTTTTGTCGTTGAGGCTGGCACGATTCCCCCCATGAAGGGTCACAGCCCCTGCGTAAACTGCGGAGCCTGCGTGCTGACCTGCCCTGCCCGGCTCAGCCCGAGCATTTTAAGCCGCAATGCCGAGTTTGCCCTGCATGAGCGTAACCTGGATGAGCATATCGGCTCCTGTCTTGAGTGCGGGCTGTGCGGCTATGTTTG
>NZ_JAHZAA010000073.1 GCF_019424165.1 Desulfovibrio sp.
TTCCGGGAAATTTCAATCAGGCCTTGACGCCCTGGGGGCCCATGCGGCGGGCCAGGTTGCGCACCAGCGGAACAAAGCCCAGCACCGCGCAGATCAGAGCGTCCACGCCCACACTGGTCAGGTTATAGGTCAGCGAATAGACCAGCGGATCCATGCCTTCGGGCGCATACTCGGCAAAGTAAACCACGCCGGAGATCACATGGCAGATCACGCGCAGCGCGCCGGCGGCCACCACGCCCACGGAGAAGTTCAGTGGCGACTTCCAGCCGCGGAACAGCGCCACAATGGACAGGCCGCCAAAGGCGATCAGATAGTCCAGCGCCGCCTGCACCCAGCCGACGATGTACATATCCTGGAACATCTGCAAAACGCCATAGGCCAGACAGCACAGAAGGCCGGGGCCAAAGCCATAGGCAAAGGCAAACATCATCACCGGCAGCATGGACGCCGGGGTGATGGAGCCACCCTGCGGCATGTGCAGCAGGCGGACATAGGACAGGACAAAGCTCATGGCAATGCACAGGGCCGCTGCCGCCAGCATTTTGGCGTTCCACTTCACCTTGGGCGCGACCACGGCCAGCGCCACGCCGAAGGCCACGATCAGCACCAGAGCAATCCAGGTTCCGGCGGGGATTTCGGCGAATTTGCCAAAGATTTCACTCAGGGTAGTCATTGAAAAAACGCGCTCCTCTCTCCAGCGGGAGGCCGACGGCATAAAAAAACCGTGCTCAGCCAATGAACACGGGATGCGTACGAAGGATTTACACGTTGGAAACATGCAAATCTTGACTTATGCGCTTCCCTACGGTAGGATTAACTACACAGGTTCAAAGGGTTGAAGCTTTGCTTCTCTCAGCCCGAGGGCTCCCCCAGCTTTTTCGCTGTATAGCATAAGCCCTGTGACGCATTTTGTCAAGTTATGCTTTGACTAAAACATCGCGCCGGTTGTCGGGAGGGATGATCGTTGGCGCATCATTTTTTTGCCTATATGTCCCGCATGAAGCACATCAAGCGCTGGGCGCTGATGCGCAACACCTGGCAAGAAGATATTGCACAGCACTCGCTGCAGGTGGCCATGATCGCCCACGCGCTGGCCGTGCTGCACAACCGCCGCTTTGGCGGAGGCGCCAATCCTGAGCGCGCCGCCACCTTGGCCGTCTACCACGAGGCGCCGGAGGTCATCACCGGAGATCTGGCCACACCCATCAAGTATTTTAACCCTGGCATCCGCTCTGCATATAAAGAAATCGAGGGCATTGCCGCGGGCAAGCTGCATTCCATGCTGCCCGGCGACCTGCAGCCGGATTTTTCCACGCTGCTGTGTGCTCCGCAGAGCGACCCGGAATGGCCGCGCGTCAAGGCGGCGGACAAAATCTCGGCCTATATCAAGTGCGTAGAGGAGCTGCGTGCCGGCAACGACGAATTTACGCGGGCGGGCCAGACCATCCTTGCGGAGCTTACAGCCAGCCCCCTGCCCGAAGTTCGCGCCTTTTTAGAGGAATTTCTTCCCTCTTTCCGCCTGACCATGGACGAGCTGGACTAAACGGGTAACAAATCTGTTGCCCGTCTCGTTTATTTTTCGGTTCCCGGGCTGTGTCCCGGGCTTTTCTGCAGTGCAATATCATGCAATTCATTTTT
>NZ_JAHZAA010000008.1:0-7855 GCF_019424165.1 Desulfovibrio sp.
TCGGCGTACATGCTCAGGGTCAGCTTGCCCGCATCGTCATTTTTCAGAAGCACCTTGCCCCGCGCGGTGAACTGCTCGCTGTTATTGGTGTCGTTCCTGCTCAGAAACGTATTGTGAAAGTAGCCGTCAGTGCGCTTATAGCCCACAGCAAGGCGGTATGCGGTATCGTCAGTAATGGGACTGCCCACGGCAGCCTGGGCCTTGAACGTGTGGTAGCTTTCGTAGCTTGCCCTGGCGTAGGCATTGAGCCAGTCACCGGGATCTCTGGTGATGATGTTTATGGCCCCGGCGTGGGTGTTGCGGCCGTACAGCGCTCCCTGGCTGCCGCGCATTATTTCCACGCGGTCAACGTCAAGGCCGGTATCAATGCCCACATAGGGCAGGGCCACGCCATCCACGTTGATGTTCCACATCTTGTTCATGTTGGACATGCCGCCCACACCGCGAAAAACAACCTGCGTCATGTGCTCGTCAATTTTTGAAAAGCCGATGTTCGGCGCAAGAGCGCTGAGCTGCTCAAGACTGTTCAGGTTCAGATCCTGCATGGTCTGGCTGTCAAATACAGAAATGGTGGAAGGCACGTCCTGTTTGTCTGTCTTGACCTTTTGCGCGGTAACCATGATGGAATCCAACTGTAGCGGATTCTGCCCTTCAGGTTCCGCTCTGGCGGCGGAGTTGGCAAAAAACGCCAGCAATGCCGTTAAAAGAAAAGCAGCCCCCGGTTTGCCCATAAAAAATCGTGTCATACATCAACCCCCGGACCCCGCGGGCAGGATATGCCCGTCGGCTTTGTTTACTGATGGGCATAGTTGTAGGCGGCAGAGGTTGAAAAATCTTCCCCGGCAGGTTCTTTTTTTGCTCCACAAGGTCGCGAACAAACAGCATAAAGCGTTTTTGAGGCCGCTCCGGGGCCAAGTGTCTGTATTGACATGTAAATGAAATTGAATTTTAATTTCTAAAAATGTACCGGTGGAGATATAGCCATGGCTTGCCCCTATGCCTGCGGACAGGAAACAGTTTTTGCCTTGCCGCCAGGGCGCAATATTTTCGGCTTGGAGGTTTTGTCCGGCGTAAGCCTGGACATGCTGGATTTTTATTCGCCCAGGGACATTGTCATGCCCGTTACCCAGCGTGACCGGCTGGAGTTTGCCTTTGTGCTCAGCGGCGAAGGGGCATACATGCCGTCGGCCGGCGCCGCGCGCGTGATGGAGGCCCCGCCCGAAAGCGGCATTACCTTTTACATGCCCGGATCGGAGGGGAGTTTTCACATCTGCGGGCAAAAAACAGTCAAGATGCTTGGCATATCGATGGAAGCAAGCCGGCTGAAAACGGTACTGGGGCTGGATGAAGGGCATGTCCTTTGCCGGTCATTACCCGCCTGCGAGCGGGCCAGGCTCAGCCCGGCCATCAAAGTGCTGCTGACGCAGTTTTTTTCGTGCTCCAAGAGCGGCCCTGCGCTGGCCCTGTTTTTGCGGGGCAAGGCTCTGGAACTTCTGGCCGAGATTGTGGAACATCTCGGGCAGGAGTGCGGCAACTGCCGCAAAGCGGCGGAGCAGGCCGCGTTCAGCGCCAATGAGGTTGCCCGCATTCGCGAGGCCCGCCACATCCTTTGCGCCAATATGGCCGCTCCGCCCTCGCTGCCGGTTTTGTCGGGCATGGTGGGCATGAATCTGACCAAGCTCAAGGCCGGTTTTCACGCGGTGTATGGCAAGGCCCCTTTCCGTTGCCTGCATGAAGAGCGCATGAAAAGAGCAGGCAGCCTGCTGGCAGGGGGCGAGGTTAACGTAAGTCAGGCGGCCTGGGCCGTAGGCTATACCAGCGTGGGGCATTTCAGCGCTGCTTTTGACAGGTTTTTTGGGGTCCGGCCAAAGACGTATCAGATGGATATGGCGCGCGGACGGGCCGCCGCCCTTGCTGGTGGTGAAAGGCCGCCGTGCCGGTAGAACCGGCCTGTCCTTGGTATCTGCTTTGCGCAACTGGCCGTTTTTTGAGAAACAAGAAGAAAAATCAGAAAGACGCGTCAGAAGCACCGGCGCCGGCAGCCCGGCCCAGATGTTTGAAAAGCCCCGTCTGCCACAGAAGCTCCTGCCATAAAAAACAAAAAGGCCGCCGGGCACATGAACCGGCGGCCTGGGATCGGGCGGGTGGGGTATCCCGCCGCAGTCTACGCATTGCCGAAATAGGGCGGGCGGCGCGTTTGCATATCGCCGCTGACGCGAAAAATCTGGACTGTGTAATGCCCCTTGCCGCCACAAAGGGGGCAGGCATCTGTAACCAGCAGGCAGGATGAATCCAGCTCCAGCGGGTCGATGCCCGCTACTCCGAGAATATCCGTAGCCTTGCCCTGTTCCCACATGACAGGCGAACCGCAACGGCCGCATTCCACATACAGGAGTTCAGGGTCATAGCCCTTGGGTGACAAGGGGCCGCGCAAGGGTTCGGCAATGGCTTTCATGATGTTGTCGTGCATTGTTTCCTCCCTCAGCATCCGGCGCGCTGCGTTTACTTGCGTGTTTTTGGCGTCGCGCCTTTTAAGCCTTGCCTTCCATACATAAGCACCTCTGGCGGCAAGGCAAGCCCTGCGGCGCCTTGCGGGGGTGTTTTTTCCCGGCCCGCGCCGCCGCTTGCCATGCCGCACATGGGCGCATACACTGAAATCATGTCTGAAAAAAATAGTCATATACGCCTGCTGCCGCCCGAGCTGCGCAATCAGATCGCCGCTGGCGAGGTGGTTGAACGGCCCGCCAGCGTGTTGAAAGAACTGGTGGAAAACAGCCTGGATGCCCAGGCTGGACAGATTGATGTTCGCCTTGAAAACGGCGGGCAAAGCCGTATCAGTGTTCAGGATGATGGCCGGGGCATTCCTGCGGAAGACCTGGAGCTGGCCGTCACACGCCACGCCACCAGCAAAATACGCTGCCTGGAGGACCTTGAGCGCATCCTCTCTTACGGCTTCCGGGGCGAGGCCCTGCCGAGCATCGCTTCGGTATCGCGCTTTACCATTACCTCGGCCAGCCAGGACGCTGCGGAACAGGCCGCGGCACACCGGGTAGAGGTGGAACATGGCCTGCTCAAAAGCTCCGGCCCGGCGGCCCTGCACAAGGGGACGCTGGTGGAGGTGCGTGATCTTTTTTCCAACATACCAGCTCGACTGAAGTTTTTAAAGACCCCCTCCACAGAGTTCAGGCGCGCCCAGGACTGGCTGGCCCGTCTGGCCCTGACGCGCCCGCAGGTGGGTTTTTGCCTGTATTCCGGCGAGAGGGAGGCCCTGCGTTTTCTGCCGGGGCAAACCCTTGCCGAGCGCCTTGCCGTGTTGTGGCCGCGCCTTATCGTGGATGCCCTGCGCCCCTTTGACGGGCGGCGGCACGGCATCCGCGCGCATGGTCTGGCGGCCCTGCCCAATGTGAGCCAGCCGCGCGGCGACCGCATCCTTTTGTATGTCAACGGCCGCTCGGTGACGGACAAGCGCCTGCTGGCCGCCGTGCGCGAAGCCTACAAGGGGCGCATGACCAGCAGGGATTACCCGCAGATTGTCCTTTTTGTTGAGATGGACCCGGCCGAGGTGGATGTGAACGTACACCCGGCCAAGAGCGAGGTGCGGTTCAGGGACGAATCCGCCGTATTTTCCGCTGTGCTGCACGCCGTGCAGGGCGCGCTTGTAACGTCGTTTGACGTGGCCGAGGCCGCCTGGCACGAAGGGGCAACGCCTGCCGCCGGGGGCAACGTGTATGGTCAGGCCGCTTCTTCCGTTTCCGGTCCGCCCGTGCCTGGTGTCCCCGTGTCTGGTCCGTCTGGCACTTTCGGTTCGCCTGATATGGCGTATGGCCCGGGGGATCCGGCGGGTGCCGCACCACGTCCGCAGGGTTTCTGGGGGCGGCTGGACAATCCCCCGCTTGTGGAGCGGCAGGAACGGGACAGTGCCGTTGATCAAGGCGAATGGCATGTGAGCGCGCCCGCCGGATCGCCGGGAGAAGAGGCCGGGCATGCCGCCCACGGCACTTTGCCGGGTTTTTCCGACCGGCCCGGCTCGTCCGCACCGTTTGGCCTGTCTGGCCCGGATGGCGCTTCTGCTGCGCCCGCTTTTGGTGCGCCTTCTTTTTCTTCGTCTGACCCTGCGGGCAGCGCCGGGCTGGCCGCGACCACGCCGGAAGGCTTTTTTCTGGAACCGGAAGACAGCGCCTGCGGTCGCATGGCGGAAGACAGCGGCACATATGCCGCCGGTGTGGCCCATACGGCGGATGCCCCGGTGGAGATGCCTGCCGCGCATGGGGTAAACCGCCAGCCTCTGCGCGTTGAAAATATGGAATACCTGGGCCAGGTGGCAAATACCTATCTGGTGCTGCGCGACATGGGCGGCGCCCTGATTTTGCTGGATCAGCACGCGGCCCATGAGCGTATACTCTATACCCGCATGCGCAGGGGCGGCTTTGCCGGGTCCGGGCAGTTGCTGGCCTTGCCGCTGGAACTGCCGCTGCACCCGGCAGAACGCGAGCGCCTGTTTGAATTGCGGGAAAACCTGGAATCCCTGGGTTTTGTATTTGAAAGTTCCGGTGCGGGGCTAGAGGTCAGGGGCATGCCGCCCGTGCTTTCACGGGCCGAGGCCAGGGATTTTCTGCGTGAAGCGCTGGCCGGGCGCAAGGACGATCTGGCGGGCATGTTTATTTCCATGTCCTGCAAGGCGGCCATCAAGGCCGGACAGCGCCTTACGGACGATGAGGCCGCCGGGCTGCTGCGCCAGTGGCTTGCAGCTCCGGACAGGGAGTACTGCCCCCACGGACGCCCCTGCGTGCTGCGCTGGGACGGCCCTGAGCTGGAAAAAATGTTCAAGCGGCGGCAATCCTGATGTTTTGCCCCGGTCGCCATTGCAGGGTCAAGAGAGCCTGAAATCCCTTGCGGGAATACACGCTACTGAAGCCGTGGACGCGCGGGCCGACGCTGGCGGAAAAGCCTGCTGCCGTGCCGGGTCCGTTGCCCCAAGCTTGTGGTCTGGAGATTTTTTATGGAAAAAAAGTATTGGCTGCTGAAGTCGGAACCGGGCTGCTATTCGATTGACGATCTCGCGGCGGAGCCTGATCAGGTCACCAGTTGGGGCGGCGTGCGCAATTTTCAGGCGCGCAATTTCCTTCGCGATCAGATGGCCGTGGGCGACATGATCATTTTTTACCACAGCGTAACCGCGCCTTCGGCGGTTGGTGTGGCCCGCGTGGTCAGGGCCGGATACCCGGATCCCACAGCCTGGGAGCCGGAAGACGAACACTTTGATCCCAGGTCTACCCCGGAAAAACCGCTCTGGTTCGCTGTGGACGTCCGCTTTGTTAAAAAATTTGCCAATCCCGTGCCGCTCAAGGCCATGCGCATGGTTCCCGCGCTGTTTGGCATGGAGCTTCTGCGCAAGGGGTCCAGGCTCTCGGTTATGCCCGTGAGCAGGGAAGAGTTTGATGTCATCTGCAAGATGGGTGACCCGGAAGGCAGCTAGATTCCTTTGGCGTTTGCACGGCCTGCTGTCGTCACTTTGCCCGCCTGCGCGACGGGCGGGCTTCTTGTGCTGCTGTCCGCTTTCCGCGAAATGTCTTACGGCGTTCTGCCCTGATTGTTCCTGCCACCGTCTTCTGGTGGCTGTTCCACACCATCACCCTTGCCGTTGTTGACGCGCTCCGGCGCATCCTGCTGGCGGGCCAGAGTAAACAGCCGCCCGCGCTGGACAGCCTGTTTGCCGAATTTTTCGCGCAGGCTGTCCAGCGCGGCGTCAAGCTTCTGCCTTTTGGCTTCCACCTGCGGGTCAAGCTTCTGCCCTGCGGCCTTGCCTGTGCCGGGCAGGAAAAGCTGCCCGGGGGGCGCGTCAAAGCCCGACACGCCAAGGCCGATAAGGCGCACGGGCTGCGGCAGGGGCAGTTCGGCCAGCAGGCGGCAGCCTGTTTCAAAAATGGTTTCCGTAGCATTGACGGGTTGTTCCAGCGTGCGGGAGCGCGTGATCTGCCTGAAGTCGCAAAACTTTACCTTCAGGGTGATGGTGCGCCCCCGGTAGCCGTGCCGCCGCAGGGAGCTGCCCACGCGCTCGGCGTGGGCCATGAGCATGCGCTGTAAAAAATCCCTGTCCCGCGTGTCCTCGGCAAAGGTGCATTCCGCGCTTTCGCTCTTGGCCTCGCGCTCTGTTTCCACCTTGCGGCTGTCGCGCCCTTGCGCCCGTTCATAGAGCGCAAGCCCCCATTTGCCGAAACGGCGTTCCATAAAATCCGGGCTGAAGCGGCGCAGCTGGCCTACGGTTCTGACGCCGAGGTCCTGAAGGTTCTGTACCGTGCGTTTGCCGACGCCGGGTATCTTGCCCACAGGCAGGGCGCACAGGAAGACGTCCATTTCTTCCTGCCGCAGAATAAACACGCCGTCGGGCTTGTTTATGTCCGAGCATATCTTGGCAAGAAATTTTACCGGGGCCGCACCCACAGAGCAGGTCAGCCCTCCGGTCACATCCACGACACGGGCCTTGATGGCAGCCACAAGCTCTTCCAGCGGGCCAAAAAGCCGTTCAAGACCTGTGGCGTCCATGTAGGCCTCATCCACGCTGGCTGGCTCCACAAGGGGCGAAAAGTCTTTCAGGGCAGACATGATGGCGTGGGAAAGCTCGGTATAACGCTGGTAGCGCCCCCGCACTATTGCGGCTTGCGGACACAGGCGGCGCGCCACAACCATAGGCATGGCCGAGTGTACGCCAAAGGCGCGGGCTTCGTAGGAACAGGTGGAAACCACGCCCCTGTCGCTGCTGCCGCCCACAATAACCGGGCGGCCCCGCAGGTCGGGGTTGTCCATCTGCTCCACAGAGGCAAAAAAAGCGTCCATATCGATGTGAATGATCATGGCGGGTGGCCCGGCGGGGCTGGTCAAAGGGTGTGGGCTGTTTTACCCCACAGGCCCCGCTTCCGGCAAGGCCGGAAGCTCATGCCGCATCCGGGGCCGCGGTGGCGGCACAGGGCTTGCCCCGGCGGCCTTTTTTTCGCATTGCTCCCCGGTTGCCGTAACACCGTGCCGCCGGGAGCACGCCCCTTTGGCGCAGATACGGTATGGCGGCAGGCTGGTGAAGGCAGGCGCGGGCAGCGCGGGTAGGCAAGCGCAGTCTGGTTGTTGTGCCTATTCTGCCTGCCCGGCAAGCCATTGCAGCCAGACGGTGCGACGGCGCGGGCCATCGCCTTCGCACAGGTACACAGACTGCCAGGTGCCGAGGCACAGCTCGCCGTTTTCCACAAAGAGCGTCAGGGATGGCCCGTGCAGTGTGGCCTTTATGTGGGCGTCGCTGTTGCCCTCTGCGTGATGGTAGTCGCCGTGGCGCGGCACAAGGTCGCTGAAAAAGGTCAGCATGTCGCGGCGCACGTCGGGGTCTGCCCCTTCGTTGACTGTCAGGCCGCAGGTGGTGTGTGGGCAGAAAAGGGCCAGCACACCGTTGCGCCAGCCCTTTTCAATAGAATTGCGTCGCACCAGGCTGCGTAGCTGTGTTGTGATGTCGCGCATGTCGCAACGGCATGTTGTTTCAATTTCCAGGTGCAGCACAGGCAGCCTCCTGTTGTCAGAAGCTTGCGAATTCCATCAGATCGGAACCGGCGATATAGTCCAGTTCTTCCCGCTGGTTTTCGGGGGTTTCGGTATACAAAAAGCCAAACAGGCCGTAGCGGGAATAGTCGTTTTTGCGCATGCGCAGCACCTTTGCAAAGCGGCGGCACAGGGCTTCGTAATCAAAGCCGCGCACTGGCGGGCAGTTGGCGGGCTTGTTCAGGGCCATGAAGGTATAGAGCCTGCCCTCTTTGCCCTTGAGGACTTCTTCCCAGCAGGGGCGCGTACCTTCAAGAAAGCAGCCGTAAGAGTTGAA
>NZ_JAHZAA010000008.1:7865-82806 GCF_019424165.1 Desulfovibrio sp.
CCCAGGAAAAAAGGCTCACGTCTGTGCTGCACCAGCCGGCAAAGCGCAGCGGATTGAACTCTATGGGCAGGATGCGCCCGGCGTCGCTGCGGCGCAGCTCCACATGCGCTGGAAAGTTGCGCAGGCCCAGGATGGCGTTGACCCTGTTGAACCAGCCTTCAAATTCTTCCAGGCGGTCGCGGATGATGTCCGCGCTGGTGTAGTACAGGCGGTCGCTCACATCATCGGCGCTGACGAACTCGTGGCGCAGGATATTGCAGATGACGGCGCGGCCGTTTTCGTCAAAATACACGTCAACGGCAAATTCGTCGCCCTCGATGTATTCTTCCAGCAGCCAGTCGCCGCCGTCAACCACAGACAGCGGGTACTGCTCGGACCAGCGGGAGGACTCTTCGGCAATGGCTGTTTTTGCGGCCTGCCAGTCGTCCGCATTGTTGATGCGGTAAACGCCGAGGCTGAAAAAGCCCACAGAGGGTTTGAGTATGCAGGGAGTGCGCAGTTCGTCGAAGGGCAGGGCCTGCATCTGCGCGAAATCAAGGCGGCGGTAATAATAGTCCTGATCCAGGGGGCGGAGCAGCTCGCGGGTAAGGGCCTTGTTTTTGAGCTTTTCAATGGCGCGGGCCAAAGGCGGCGCGCAGTGGTCCGTTACCCAGGCAAGGGAGTTTTCAGAGCAGGTATACAGACGGGGAGGGGAGGCGTCTTCGCTGTCTTGCCCCTCGCACAGCAGGGCGGCAAAACGGTCTTCAGACACGATGTTCAGAGCAGGGCCGCCCTGGGCTTCAAGCTCGGCCGCGCAGGCGCGGGCCATGTCGTTATCCAGCACAGGTTCCTGCCGGTTGGCGGCATAGGCCGCCAGTTCCGGCGAAACATACGGTTGATCGAGAATTATCATTCACCACCCAGCACGCGGAAGTACACCGCGGGTTCTTTGAGCAGCCCGGCGTCAAGAGTGCGCTGCAGGGCGTCGCTCATGGCCTGGGCTGTGGTTTCGTGAGTCATGAAAACAAGGGGCACGCCCTGGCCCTCGTCAGATTTCTGGATGACCTGGGCCATGCTGATGCCTTCTGCGGCCATGCAGCCCGAAAGATCGCGCAGCACACCCGGCGCATCCTGCACCATAACGCGCACGTAGTAGCACGAGCGCCATTCTTCGGGCGGCACAATGGCGGCCTTGGGCAGTTCCTTGCCTACAAAGCCCGTATTGTTGGGGCGTTCATCGCGGGCTACGGCCAGCAGGTCGGCCAGCACGGCCCCCGCGGTGGGCAGGTCACCCGCGCCGCGCCCGTGAAAAAAGAGCGGTCCCGAGGCGTTGGCATCCACCCGCACGGCATTGTAGGCGCCGCCCACGCGGGCCAGCAGGTACTTGTGGTACACAAGGGCCGGAAAAACACCGGCTTCAAGGCGCACCGGGCCTTCGCCACAGTCATTGCCCCCGATCTTTTCTTCGGGGCAGGGAACCTGCCGCACCTGACCGATGAGCTTTATGCGGTAGCCGAATTCACGGGCAAGGCGGATGTCCAGAGCCGAAAGGCCGCGAATGCCGCGCACAGAAAGAGCTGTATAGGGATAATTGGCCCCGAAGGCAAGGCGGATAAGCAAAATCAGCTTGTGGGCCGCATCATGCCCGTCAATGTCCAGGGTGGGGTCGGCCTCGGCGTAACCCAGTTGCTGTGCCTGCTTGAGGGCAACGTCAAAATCCAGCCCGTTGGAGGTCATTTCGGACAGGATGTAGTTGCTCGTGCCGTTCAGAATGCCCATGAGAGACTGAATGCGGTTGCCCGTGAGGCTTTCCTTGAGGGCTTCCACAATGGGTACGGCTCCGGCCACGCTGGCTTCGTAACGCAGGATGCGTTTTTTGCGGTCGGCTTTCTGAAAGAGGGAAAGCCCTTCTTCGGCCAGCAGTGCCTTGTTGGCCGTAACGATGTGCTTGCCCTGGTCCAGGGCGCGGTCGATGAGGTCACGGGCATGGTCAATGCCGCCCATAAGCTCTACCAGCACGTCGATTTGCGGATCGTCCGTAAGATCGCGCGGATTGGTGGTCAGTTCGGCCCCTTCGGGCAGGGGAACGCTGCGCGCCTTTTTGGCGTTGCGCACGAGTACCTTTCTGATCAGGATATCCCGACCCGAGCGGCGGCGGATGAGGTCCGCGTTTTCTTCAAGCAGGCGCACGAGGCCGCCGCCCACTGTGCCGAATCCGGCCAGACCCACTACAAGTGGCTTGTCGCTGTTCTTGGTCATGATGTCTCCTGAAGTGCCCGGTCGCCATGCCGTAACTGATGAGGCACCTTTTTGCCGAAGTCCGGGCGCGCGGCCCGGACTTCGTGTTTTATTTTTTACCCGGCGGCTATGCGCCGCCGGGTTTTTTCAGTTTTCATGAGGCCCGGCCGCAGCCCTAGTCGGACGTGCCAGACAGCAGCTTGCGCATGCCGCTTATGGCCTGCCGTGTGCGGTGTTCGTTTTCGATAAGGGCAAAACGTACAAACTCATCCCCGTAAGAGCCGAAGCCCAGCCCCGGAGAAACCGCCACATGGGCCTCTGTGAGCAGCATTTTGGAAAACTCCACCGAGCCCATCTTGCGGAAGGCCTCGGGTATGCGCGCCCATACGAACATGGTGGCCTTGGGCGAGGGAACCTCCCAACCTATGCGGTTCAGGCCGTCAATGAGGCGGTCGCGCCGCTCCTTGTAGATGTTGCAGATATTGTGCACACAGTCTTCAGAGCTGTTGAGCGCCACGGTAGCAGCGATCTGCACGGGCTGGAAGATGCCGTAATCAAGATAGCTCTTGATGCGCCCAAGAGCGTGGATAAGCTGCTTGTTGCCCAGGCAGAAGCCCACGCGCCAGCCGGGCATGGAGTAGCTTTTGGACAGGGTGTAAAACTCCACGCCCACGTCCTTGGCGCCCTTGGCCTGAAGAAAGCTCGGCGCCTTGTAGCCGTCAAACACAAGGTCCGCATAGGCCAGGTCATGGATGACCCAGATGTTGTTGGCCTTGGCAAAGTCGACAATCCTTTCAAAAAAGGCCAGGTCCGTCACTTCGGTGGTGGGGTTGTGCGGGTAACAGAGGAAAAGCAGCTTGGGCTTGGGCCAGGCATGGCGCATGGCGGCCTCAAGGTCTTCAAAAAAATCGCGACCGGAGCCGATAGGCACGCTGCGCACATCCGCGCCTGCAATGACGGGCGCGTATTTGTGAATGGGATAGGTGGGGTCCGGCGCAAGTACCACATCACCCGGCTCAAGCATGGCCAGAGAAAGGTGGGCCAGCCCTTCCTTGGAACCCATTGTCACAATGGCTTCGCTGTCCGGGTCAAGCTCCACGTCAAAGTGGCGCTTGTAGCGGTCACAGACGGCCTTGCGCAGGTTGGGAATGCCGCGGGACAGGGAGTAGCGGTGGTTGATGGGTTTGGCTGCGGCCTCGGCGAGCTTTTCCACAATGGGTGCGGGCGTGGGAATGTCCGGGTTGCCCATGCTGAAGTCCACGATGTCGATATTCTGCCGGCGAAGTTGCATCTTGAGGTCCCCCACTACGGCGAAAACGTAGGGAGGCAGACGGCGAATGCGTGAAAACTCTTCCATTGTCCTGCTCCGGAGCATGATGATTGTCGCGCCAAAGGCAAAAGCGCCCTTGCGCTGGCGCGGCGGTCTGCGGTGCTATCTGGCCGCGCATACTGAAAAGTCGCGCGCTGCCGCGCTTGGGCGCGGGCGCGGCGAACACCTGCGGGTGCGGCCTCTTCAGTGTGATGCAGCATAGCCAGCAGAAAGCCTGTTTGTAAAGCTTCAGGGCGCTGTAAAAAGCAATTAAACTCTTCTTTTCACATTGTTACATCGCTTTTGGCAGGGGTCGCACACGCTGTGCCTGAAGTTCCTCCGCGCCCTATCATCTTTGCTTTCAGGCTATTGTGGTGTATGATCCGGGGGTACGCCACCGGAGGAAAGCATGGACGACCACATACGTTTTGACCACCAGAGTTTTGAACTGCACCTGCTGGACCAGCGGCTTCTGCCCGCACAGGAGGCCGACTTTGTCTGCCGCACGGTGGAAGATGTGGTTTACGCCCTGCAAGCCATGGTGGTGCGCGGCGCGCCCGCCATTGGCGTTACAGCGGCCTGGGGCTGCGTACTGGCGCTCAGGGAGGCCCAGGGGCCGGACTGGGCGGCAAGGTTTGAGCAGGGTATGGAGCGCATCGCCGCGGCCAGGCCCACGGCCGTCAATCTGCGTTGGGCCGTTGAGCGCATGCGCGGCGTGTGGCTTGCGGCGGGCGGCGAGACGGGCGACCCCGCGCCCCTGCTGACGGCTTTTGCCCACGCAGCCCAGACCATGCAGGATGAAGACGTGGCCATATGCAAAACTCTGGGCCGTCACGGCGCTGCCTGTATTGAAGACGGCGACTGCGTGCTCACGCACTGCAATGCCGGGGCGCTGGCAACGGCGGGCTACGGCACTGCCCTTGGCGTCATCCGGGCTGCGGTGGAGGCGGGCAAGAAGATCAGCGTCATCGCCGATGAAACCCGTCCCTTTCTTCAGGGCGCGCGTCTGACTGCCTGGGAGCTTGAACGGGACGGCATCCCCGTGACCGTGGCCTGCGACAATGCCTGCGCCCTGCTCATGAGCCGCGGGCAGGTGCAGTGCGTGGTGGTGGGGGCCGACCGCATCGCCGCCAACGGCGACACGGCAAACAAGATAGGAACCTACGGCGTGGCGCTGCTGGCCAGGCATTTTCACATTCCTTTTTATGTGGCTGCGCCGCTTTCCACCATTGATCCGGCCACACCTGACGGCGCGGGCATTCCCATTGAAGAGCGTCCGGCCCTTGAGGTGACCCATATGGGAGAAACGCGCCTGTGTCCGGAAAACGTCCCTGTGCTCAACTTTGCCTTTGACGTGACGCCTGCGGAATATATAAGCGGCATCATTACAGAAAAAGGCGTGCTTTATCCGCCTTACGGCCTGTCCATATGGGCGGCGCGCAATGATCTGAGCACGGGTCGCAGCGCGGGCATCAGCGCAGGCCCCTTGCGGGACAGTGGCGACGCCCCCGATGCGGAGCCTGGCCGGAGCCAGGAGCGCGCATGAAGGAGCTTATCCTCATAGTCGGGCCGGTTGTTCCCGGTCTGGGTCCATGCCCGGTCAACCCTGAAAGCTTCACGGGCGGCGCCGCACAGACCGTTGTGCAGTGGGAAGGCTGGGAGGCCCCCGAGGGCCATATTCCGCTGGCAGCCCGCCTGCGCAAGGATCTTGAGGTCATACGTGCCGAGCACGCGGCCTGGGCCTATGATCTCGGCCGTCTTGTGGTCGGCGGCAAGGAGGTGCAGGAATACCTGAAGGGCGGGCACGGTCTTTCCATGTGGTGGTGTTCACTGCTGTACGAACGCCACCCCAAGATGACGCCCGGCCTGTACACGGTGTACAAGCTGCGCGCCCTCGAGCGCCTTATGGACGAAGGGGAGTATACCGCCCTGCGCCTTTGCGGTGGCGACGCCACCCTGCGCGAGGTGCTGGCGGCCATGTGCGCCTCTTCGGGCCGCACCTTTATCGAGCAGCACGAAAGCGGGATGGACCTCAAGCCGGCCGTGGGCCTGCTGCGCCGCCTGTATAACGCGGCTCCGGCGCCGCTGCGCGCTCTGGCGCGCTACGCCCACTGGCTGTGGTCAGTACGGCGCAGGCTGCCCGCCGTTCCGGATGCGGGCAAGGGGCTGCCCCCGGTGCAGGGACCGGAAGAGGCGAATGGGCCGGACGGGCCGGTGCAGGCCGCCACCATTGCCACCTATTTTCCCAATGTGGACATGAAAGCCGCCGGAGAAGGGCGCTTTCGTTCCCGCTACTGGGAGAGCCTGCACGACGCCCTTGACATATCCTTTAAAAAAGAGGGCGCGCCGTGGGTGCGCTGGCTTTTTATCCGTTTTCCCGCGCCGCAGTTGAGTCTTGAACAGTGCATCGCCCTGCGTGACCGCTTCCGGCAGGCAAACAGGGACGGCGCGAGCTTTCATTATCTTGAAGAATTTTTGCGCCATCGCGACCTGTGGGCCGCCCTGTGGCGTCATTTGCGTTTGTGCGTCAGCAGTCGCGGGCTGGAGAGGGCCGTTCGCCCGGCCTTTCGCTTTGCCGGGTCCCATGTCAATTTCTGGCCGTATATGGGCGAGTACTGGGCCGAGTCTTTCAGGGGCTGGAGAGGGCTTGAGCGCTGTTTGCAGCAAAGGGCGTTTGATGTGTACGCACAGGCGGCAGGGCCGCAGCGCTGGACGCTTTTTCCCCTTGAGAACTGCCCCTGGGAGCGCATGCTTTCCTATGCGGTGCGCTCCGCCGCGCCCACGCCGGAACCAGCCACACAAAAAACCGCACACGGCGGCGCTGCCGCCCATAGTGGCGGGGCGGCCCCGGGCGCGGTTATCGGCGCGCAGCACTCCACTGTGCGGTCCACGGATTTTCGTTATTTTGACGATCCCCGCACTTTTGACGCCCCCTGCAACGAATTTCAGCCCGACCTCGTGCGCGGCAACGGCGATTCGGCCTGTAGGCAGTGGCTGCAAGCAGGTCTGCCGCCGGAAAAACTGGGAACAGTCGAAGCCCTGCGCTATCTGTATCTTGCGGAAGAAAGAAAACCGCATGAAAGCGGCCGGACCACCGGAGCAGAAGACGCGGCGACGGCACCGGCCGGGCCAAAGCGCCTGCTGGCGGTCACAAGCTTTTTCAGGGATGAAACAGAGGCCCACCTGGTTCTGCTGGCCCGCACCCTGCATGCCGGTCTGCTGGACGGCTGGCAGGTCGTGGTCAAGCCCCACCCCTATCTGCCTGTGGAGGATCGCCTGCGCGCCCTGCTGGGCCGTCGTTTCGACGAGGTGCGCGTGGCCCGGGGAGCCATTGCCGAGGAGCTTGTTCCCGGCGTTGTTGTCTGGTCTTCAAACTCCACAACGGTAGCTCTGGAAGCGGCGCTCAAGGGGCTGCCCGTCATGAGCATGCTGCCCGTGGACGATTTTGATCTTTGTCCCTTGCAGGATGTGGCGTCCCTGCCGCGCACGGGCAATGTAGAGGATGTGGCGCTGGCCCTGGCTGGTGCCGCGCCGTTGCATCTGCCCCCGGACTATCTGGACCTGGACCCGGCGTTGCCGCGCTGGAAAAAGCTGCTCGGAGTGTGACATGAGCATGGGCACACAAGAACGCATTGTTGACCTGGTGCATCGCTGCTATTGGGAAAGAAACGCCAACTGCGCCTACACGACCCTGTACTGTCTGGAGCATCTGACGGGGCAGCCCGTGCATCCCCAACTGTATCAGGCCGTGCGGGGCTGCCACGGAGCCGGGGGCATGGGCGGCCAGTGCGGGCTGGTAGAGGGAGCGCTGCTTTTTCTCGGCCTTTACGGAGAGGTGCTGGGCAAAAACGACGAAGAGGTCGTGGCCCTCTGCGCGCGCTATGCCGCTGTGTTTACCAGACAGTTCGGCAGTCTCGACTGTCGCGACCTGCGCCCCGGCGGCTTCCGCCCCGATGATCCGCCGCACATGTGTGAGCGCTTCACGGTCAGGGCCGTGACCTGCATTCATGACTTTGTTATTACGCTGAAGTAGTCTTTACCGGTGTGGGGCCTGCTGGTGCGGGGGAATGCGCCTGCGAAGGGGATGTATCCCCATAGCCGGCCCCACCTGGCCGCCCGCCGCGCAGGCGGCCAATAAAGAGCAAAGAAAAAGCCCTCGCGCCCGCAGGGCCGCAAAAACATCCTCGCAGGCTGATCCCTTTTCATCCGGTCCATGTGCAACGCACAATGCCCCGCCGCCCAGGCGTTTTCACGCGCCACGCCGTGCCACACGTTGCGTGACGGGGCCTCCTGTGTCACAAGGGAATAGGCGGGGTTGCGCGCCATTGCGCGGCACTGCACATTTTTTCGCGGGGGACGTCATGTTGAGCGTTTTTGATCTGTTCAAAATCGGCATCGGGCCGTCCAGTTCGCATACTGTGGGCCCTATGGTGGCAGGCAAGGCCTTTGCTGGCGAACTGGCGGTATTGGGGCTGCTGCCCCTGACCGGACGTGTAACCGTGGATCTTTTTGGTTCTCTGGCCCTTACGGGCGAAGGGCATGGAACTACCGGAGCCATCCTGGGTGGCCTTGAGGGTGAGGAACCGGCCACGGTGGATACCGCCCATCTGGCGCGGCGCACAGCGGAGCTGAAAAATAATGCGGACCTGAATCTTATTTGCGCACGCCGCATCCCGTTTATCTACGAGCGCGACATGCTTTTGCACAAGGGCCTGTTTCTGCCCCGTCATTCCAACGGCATGAAGCTTGTGGCGTATGGCGCTGACGGCACGGAACTGCACTCGCGCGTATACTATTCCATCGGCGGCGGCTTTATACGCACCGATGCGGACTTTGAAACCGGGCCGGAAGAATACCCCGCGCCGCCATATGTCTATGAAACAGCCGAGGAACTGTTCGCCCATTGCGAGCGGGAAGGCAAGACCGTGGCCCAGATTGTCATGGTCAATGAAAGTTTTTGGCATTCAGAGGCTGAAGTGCGCCGTCGCGCTCAGGCCGTCATGGATGCCATGCGCGATTCGGTGGAGCGCGGTTGTTATACTGACGGTATATTGCCCGGTGGTTACAACGTGCGCCGTCGCGCGCCCAACCTGCTGCGCAAGGTCAGCGCCCTTCAGGCCCAGGGCCGCCGCGATCTGAGCCTGTGGCCCACCCTGTATGCTTTTGCCGTTGCCGAAGAAAATGCCTCCGGCGGGCGGGTGGTCACGGCCCCGACCAACGGGGCGGCCGGTATTGTACCCGCAGTGCTGACCTACTACCAGAACTTCTACCCCCATGCCACGGAAGACGGCGCACTGGACTTTCTGCTTACGGCCGGGGCCATCGGTCTTTTTTACAAGATCAATGCCTCCATCTCCGGGGCTGAGGTGGGTTGCCAGGGTGAAGTGGGCGTGGCCTGTTCTATGGCTGCCGGTGCCTACTGTGCGGTAACAGGCGGCAGCGTAAAGCAGGTGGAAGTGGCGGCCGAGATTGGTATGGAACACAACCTGGGCCTTACCTGCGACCCTGTGGGCGGCCTTGTACAGATACCCTGCATCGAGCGCAACGGGGTCGCTGCGGAACGCGCCGTCAACTGCGCCCAGCTTTCACGGCTGGAAGACGGGCGACAGCGCGTTATTTCCCTGGACGCCATCATTGAGGTCATGTACCGCACGGGCCTTGATTTGCAGTCCCGCTACAAGGAAACCTCGCTGGGCGGCCTGGCTCAGGCTGTGGCCGAGGGGCTGGAACGCAAAAAACAGGGCGGCGCGGGGCCGTCCGGCAAGAAGGAAGCCGTATCATGAATGAAATACATATAGTAGCTGAACTGGAAGTGCTGCCGCAGCACCGTGAAGCCTTCATGCCCGAGCTGCGCGCCCTGGTGGACGGCAGCCGCGGGGAATCCGGCAACCGGGGCTATGAGCTTACCGAGGATATTTCCAATATGTGCCGTTTTTTTGTGCTTGAAACCTGGGCCTCGCAAGAGGCGGTGGACGCGCACAATGTTTCGCCGCACTTTACGGCCTTTGGCGCGTTTGCAGAGGGCAAGCTCCGCCATATGAACGTGACCCTGCTTAAAAAAGTCTTTCAGGCTGAATAGGCTGCTTTTTGCCGGTGACGGTTGCGGCCGTTGCAGGTTCATGTCTTCAGCGGTCGTGCGCCATATGTCATGCAAAGGGGCTTTGCCGTCAGGGCTACCTTATGGGTATGCACCTGGCGTCAAAGCCCCGTTTTTTTATCAATGCAAAGCCGCTACAACAGTTTCAGGGCAGCTTGCCGTATCCTGAAAGGCATTATTGGCGCGGTTCGATGTTTTCCACCCCGTCCATGTAGGGAACCAGCACCTTGGGCAGCACCACACTGCCGTCTTTTTGCTGGCCGTTTTCCAGAATGGCGGCAATGGTGCGCCCAGTGGGCAGGCCGGAGCCGTTGAGCGTGTGGACAAAAGCCGTTTTACCGCCCTTGGGCTTGAAGCGGATATCCGCGCGGCGGGCCTGAAAATCCGTGCAGTTGGAACAGGACGATATCTCACGGTAGGTTTTCTGGGCGGGCAGCCATACTTCCACATCATACGTCTTGGCAGACGAAAAGCCCATGTCGCCGGTGCAAAGGGTGATGACGCGGTGGGGCAGTTCAAGCAGTTCAAGCAGGTTGCAGGCGTGGCCGCGCATAAGCTCAAGCTGATTGAAGCTGTCTTCGGGATGGGCAAAGCGGACCATCTCAACCTTGGTGAACTGGTGCAGGCGAATGATGCCCCGCGTGTCTTTACCCGCGCTGCCCGCTTCGGAGCGGAAACAGGGCGTGGCCGCGCAGTATGCGCGCGGCAGGTCGGACTCTTCAAGCACCTCGCCCGCATGCAGGTTCGTCAGCGGCACTTCCGCAGTGGGGATGAGAAAATAATCCCACTCGGCCAGCTTGAAAAGGTCTTCTTCAAACTTGGGCAACTGGGCCGTGCCGGTCATTGAGGCGCGGTTGACCATATAGGGGGGGCTTACCTCAAGGTAGTCGTTGTGCCGGGTGTGCCTGTCGAGAAAAAAGTTCACCAGGGCGCGTTCAAGGCGCGCGGCCCAGCCCAGGGACACGACAAAACGGCTGCCCGTAAGGCGCGCGGCACGTTCAAAGTCGAGCCCGCCAAGGGCCGTGCCGATGTCGTCATGCGGGCGAGGCTCAAAATCAAACTGCCGAGGTTCGCCCCAGCGGTTTACTTCGACATTGTTGTTTTCGTCAGCGCCCACAGGCACGGTGCTGTCGGGAATATTGGGCATGCTCATGAGCAGGCTTTCCACGTCAGCCTTGACCTGCGTTGTTTCAACGTCCAGTTCCTTGATGCGGTCTGACAGGGCAGACAGTTCGGTAAGCAGCGGCGCAGCGTCCTGGCCG
Source organism: Desulfovibrio sp. (assembly GCF_019424165.1). GTDB lineage: Bacteria > Desulfobacterota > Desulfovibrionia > Desulfovibrionales > Desulfovibrionaceae > Desulfovibrio. The sequence continues at coordinate 18,751 of NZ_JAHZAA010000008.1, forward strand.
GAGCGCTTGAGCGCGGCCACCTGGGCTGAAGCCTCGTTACGCTTGCTTTTAAGCCCTTCCACTTCCGTAAGCAGGGAGCGGCGGCGACCGTCCAGCTCAAGAAATGCATCTACGCTGATACCCGAATGCCGGTCGGCCAGGGCCTTGGCTAAAACTTCGGGTTGCCTCTGCACCAGTTTAAGATCAATCATGACCGCTCCTGAAAATCTGCGCTGTATCGCGCCGGATTCGCGGTAAAAATTGCGGCACAAGGCTGTAGTGGCATGCGTATGACCCGGCCTGCGGCAGAAAAAATGTGCTCTTTGTACGAAAGCGCGCTCTTGCGCGCCGGGCCGGAACAAAAAAGCGCATTTATCTTCGCTGTATTCACCGCAGGATATTTGCGGGTAAAAGCAGAAGCTTCAAGGGCCGGAAGGTACGAATGCCGGCACAGCACTGGGCCGCCCGCGACAATATTATTCCTTTAGCATGGGGGTACGCCGCCTTGCAAGGCTGGCTTTTTCCGTATATAGCTCACGGGAATACTCTCGAGAATTTCTATAAAACGCGAGGCTGTCATGAAACCTGTGCGCAACGTCTTATATCTTGTTCTGCTGGCCTTTCTGGCTACTGCCTGCGGCCCGGCCAACAATGTGCGGCTGATGCCGCCGCCCTTTATGGAAGGCGGCGTGCTGCCCGGCCCCAAGGCTCCCCGGGTGACGGTGGTGGCTTTTGAGGACAAGCGGCAGGATCAGACCGTGATCGGTTCCCGCCGCGACAACAGCGCCTTTGTCACCAGCGACAGCGTTACCCAGTGGATAAGCAAGGCTCTGGCTGATGAGCTGGCCCGTAACGGCCTGCAGGTTTCCTATGCTGACAGTGTCAATCAGGCGCGGGCGGGCAACCCCGACTACCTCGTGACCGGCGACGTGGATCAGGTCTGGCTCAAGGAAAATTCCGCCACAGACCTTGCCACCAACATGCGCGTGAACTACGCCCTGGCCAACCGGCAGGGGCGCATCTACAGCGAGGCGCTCAATGCTTCGCAGTCGCGCACGGTCATGCCCCTGGGGTCCACGGCCGACAACCTCATGCTGGACACGTTGCGTGAACTCATCAAACCCATGGCGCAAAAGATTGTCCAGGCTATCGAGGCCAAGAAGTAAGCCCTTGCGGGCCTTGAATCTTCTGTTTTTTTGCACAGTCATGATACTGACTGTGCCGGGATTTTGTGTGCTGCCGCCGGCCCTTGTGGCCGGCGGTTTTGTCTTGGCAAGCCCGGTAAAAGCAGAAGCTGCCGCCGTCGTGTCTGCCCATGCCTCTGCACCTGATGCCGCGCCCGCTGCGCCGATCAAGGGCGAAGGAGGCGCCGGAGAATATCCGGTGGAAGGCGGGGTGTTGTCCGCGCCGCTGGTTCTTGTCAGCCCCATTGAGCGCAGCGAAAGCATTGCCCTTCGTCCGCCCCTCAGCCATGCGTCGGGGCTGGCTCTGGCCGGGGGGAACGCCCGTTTGCGGGCTTTGCGGGCCGCCGCAGAGGCGTTGCCCAACCGGCGCGACATCCGCATGGGCGCGGTCAGGGCAGAAGAGCGTCTGGCGCTGGCCGCCCACCTTTACAAAGCCGTGAGCACGCCTAAATCCGAGGGTACGCCGCCTCCTGCCGACAATGGCCTTGCCCGGGCGAGAGTGAGTCTTGAGGCCCGTCCGGCAGCCGCCGCCCGCATGTCACATATTTTGCACAGTTTTGACCTTATGCAGATGCGCCTGCACTTGTTGCGGGAGAGCGCGGCCCTTTTGCAGCTTATGAACAGCCGTCTTTTGCCGGAAACAAGGCAGGGTGAGGCCGATTCAGGCAACCCGGTCAGCACGGCCAGTCCTGCCAACACGGCCAACACGGCCAGTCCAGCCAGTCCAGCCAATCCAGCCAGATCGGCCGGGTCCGGTTTTGGCCGCAGCGTTTTTCGTGCGCCTGTCAGCCTGCCGGATGTGGCCGGCCACGGAGAGCAGCGGGGCAATGCGCGCAAGAATGCCCTGGACGAGCTTTTTTCCGGCCGGGCCGGTACAGGCATGGGCGCGCGCCGTTCGCCGTCGGCCGTTGCCGCGCCCTCCGTGCGGCCTGAAGCTAAAACAAATCCCACGGGCAGCGTTTCTGACGCTGCTTCAGACCCTGCTGCGGGCGTTGTTGCAGGCGCTGCTGCGCCCGAAGCCGCTCCGCTCCCGCAGGCGCCACCGCCCGCCCTGTCGGACGAAGTGTGGGCGCAAAGCCACTGGAGCCTCGCTGCCCGCCGTTTGCAGGTCATGTTTGACGTGCAGGACATGCTGGCGGATGCCGATCCGGATGGCTGGCTCGTGCAGGCCGGGGATCTGCCCCGGTTGGAGCAGGCGGCCCTGCTCGTGCCGGACAGCCCCTCGGTATGGCTTTTGCTGGCCGAAGCGCAGATGCGCCATGATCTGCCCCTGCAAAGCGTGGCCTCCTGTGATGCGGCCCTTGATCTGGATTCCGGGCTGAGTCGCGCGCGTTATATCCGGGCGCTTGGGCATCTGCGCCTGCAACAGATGGCGCTTGCCGAGGCTGATCTGACAGTTTCCCTGGCCCGTCGCTACGGCATCGAGCCGCAAGGTGAAGACCGGGCACGGCGTTTGCGCGCCCGTGGCGCGGTGCGTATGCAGCGGCAGGATACAGCGGGTATGTGTGAAGATTTCAGCGCGGCCTGCGCTCTCGGTGATTGCGAGGGGCTTGCTCTGGCGCGCGCGCAGGGGCAGTGCCTGCCCCCTGCCGTTGTGAAGCTGCGGGAAGCCGCACCATCTGCGGGCGCGGACGGGACGGATTCGCCTGAGGCAGATCAGAAAATGGCGCCCGTACCGCAGAAAACAGGTACGCCGTTGCCCGGCGGCATTGAAAAAAGGAAGTGACAGCGTGAGCCGCGATCCTCTGCTCAAGGTCTATGGGCATATCTACCCTGTGGACCGGGAATTTTATGATGCTCTGGCCCGCGCCTGCGCGGACGCCCTGCCTGACGAAACGGATATTCCGGTTATCGAGATGGACGGGGACATGGCGCGTATATCCTTCGAGGGCGCGTATTTTCCTGTGGACGAAACGCTGGAGGCGCTGGCCCGCGGGCTGCGGCCAGATCACAAGGGCAAGCTCGATGTGCTGGATATGGAAGGCTGGCGCTTGACCCGCCACGTCTTTGACGCGGGGCGCATCAAAAGCAGTAGCGCCTCACTGAACAACGTGCTGGACTATTCCGGACACTAGCACATTTTATTTTATAAAGCCCTGGCCAGGGGTGTTGCCGTCTTCAGCCGCAGTATCGCCACGCTCAAAAAGCGCCATATACTCCTGATTGCCCTTGGGGCCTTTGATGGCAGCGGGCAGTACGCCACGGCAGCTCAAGCCCAGGCTGGCCCGGCTGAATGCAAGTATTTTGTCCACGGCTCTCTGCCGGGCTTCTTCGTCCCGTACCACGCCTTTGACTGTCTCGCCCGGTCCCAGCTCAAACTGCGGCTTGATAAGTGTGGCCACAAGGCCTCCGGGCTTGAGCCATGTCATGCAGGAGGGAAGCACGAGGGTGAGAGATATAAAGGAAACGTCGGCGACCACCATGTCCACCGGTTCGGGGATAAGCCCGGTTTCTGCATGGCGCAGGTTCACGCCTTCAAGATTGATAACGCGGGAGTCGCCCCGCAGCTTTTCGTGCAGTTGGTTGCGCCCCACGTCCACAGCGTAAACGCGGGCTGCGCCCCTTTGCAGCAGGCAGTCCGTAAATCCGCCTGTGGAGGCCCCGGCATCCAGGCACACAAGGCCGGTCACGTCCAGCTTGAACTGGTCGAGAATGGTCAGCAGCTTGTATGCCCCCCGGCTGACGTAGGGTTCCGGTTGCAGCAGGGCAAAGGCCGTGTCTGCCGGGTACGGGTGTCCCGGCTTGGGAACAAGCTGTGGCGGCGCGCCGGGTACACCGGCGGCAAGGGCGACCTTGCCCGCCATGATGAGTCGGCGGGCCTGCTCGCGGCTGTCTGCAAGGCCCTGTTCAAAAACAAGCTGGTCTGCGCGTTGACGTGGATTTTTTGCCATGCGGGCTATATAGCGCCGAAGGCGGCGGCTGGCAATGCGCCATGCGGTACGCGCTACGCGGGTAGAGTGGAGGCCGGGCTTGCTGCCCGGGGCGGGGCGTGACGGAATGTTCCGCAGCAGGCGGGTGTTTTTTACGGACATGCGGCCGCTGCAATGGCCGTGCAGGGCATGTGCGCTGTGCCTTTCTGGCAGGGCAGGGGCGCGTGCTGGCCGGGCTGCGGTTGCGCCGCTTCCGGCGGCACGGCTTTTCCTTTGCGCTTTCCCCTTGCCAAAGGTTTAAAGAAGCGCTATATAGCTTGCCCTTGTGCGATATGTTTTCGCGCCAGAGGAAAAACGCGCGGGCGTCTGGCGGTGATTCAGCCGGATTATGCCGCGTTCCATGAGGTAGCTGTCATGAAAAAAGATATCCATCCCAAAGTGTTCAACGCCACCATCACCTGCGCCTGCGGGAACGAAGAAAACGTGCTCTCCACCAAGGGTGAGCAGGTGGCCGTGGAAGTTTGCTCCGCTTGCCATCCGTTCTTCACCGGCAAGCAGCGCTTCCTTGATACGGCTGGCCGCATTGACCGCTTCCGTAAAAAGTACGCCAAGTTTGAGCAGAAGTAATCGCGGGCGGCAGACCATGCCGCACATGAGCGACGCACGGCAGGGAGCGCCACGCACGGCCACAGGGGAACAGCCCCGGTGGGCCACGATGGCGCTTTGTGCTTTGACGTCGGCTTGCCCCACTGTTGGCGGGCAGGCCGTCATGGAAGGCGTGATGATGCGCAACGGTGACGCCTATGGCCTTGCCGTGCGCCAGGCGGACGGGAGCATTCTCGCCCGTCGTCTGCCGTGGTTTTCCCTGCTGCGTCGCCCCTGGCTCAAAAGGCCCTTTCTGCGCGGGTTTCCCATTCTGCTTGAAACACTGGTCAACGGTATCAAGGCGCTTAACCGCTCTGTGGAAGCCGTAGCCCAGGGGCAGGAAGAGGAGATTTCCGGCTGGCATCTGGTGCTGACGCTGGCGGCGGCCCTGCTTATGGCCATCGGGCTTTTTGTGGTTGTGCCGCACCTGATGTCCCTGCTTATGCTGTGGCTGCATCTGGGCGGCGATGTGGAAGGCCTGAGCTTTCACCTGTGGGACGGCTTTTTCAAGTGCTGCATCTTTATGGGCTATATCAAGGCCATCTCGTATGTGCCTGATATCCGCCGGGTCTTTCAGTATCACGGGGCCGAACACAAAACCATACACGCCTTCGAATCCGGGGGTGAGGTTGACGCGGCACACGCTGCCCGCATGAGCCGTTTGCACCCGCGTTGCGGCACAACATTTCTGCTTTTCGTCATCTGCATTTCCATTGTGCTGCATGCGGTGCTCGTACCCATGCTGCTGGCCCTGTATACGCCGCAGAGCGCCGTGGCCAAGCACGCATTGACCATATTTTTCAAATTGCTGCTTATGGCGCCCATCAGCGCCCTGGCATACGAGCTTATCCGCTATGCCGCGCGCCTGCCTGAAGGACCGCTGGCCCACGTGCTGCGCGCGCCGGGTCTGGCCCTGCAAAAACTGACCACATACGAGCCGGACGAGAGCCAGCTTGAGGTGGCGGTGGTGGCCTTGCGCGAGGCACTGGGGCCTGATGCCGGAGAACGGGTACGGCCTGTACCCTACACCAGGCAATAGGCATGGCCGCCGCAATGCGGCGTGCCGGGCGGCTGCTTGCGACAGGCCGCCGTATGGCCGCCGTCCGTGCAGGCCACGATACCGGCCCCGCGCCGGACTATATTGAAAATATGACATTCTCGCGAAAGCGTCCTGCCTGTGAGGTTGGGGCGGTTCGCCGCCGCATGAGTTGTTTTTGTCCACTGCCAGTCGGAGACGTTTATGTTCGCCAAATTGGAAGGCCTGGAAAAGAAATATCTGGAGCTTGAAGAGGCCCTTGCCCAACCTGATGTCTTTAGTGATCAGGATCAGTATCGCAAGCTGACCAAAGCCCACGCCGATCTGAGCGACGTGGTGGAGCTTTTTCGCCGCCACCGCGCGGTGAGCGAAGAACTGGCCGAAAACAAGCTGATGCTGCACGATGAAGACCCCGAAATCCGCGCCATGGCGCAGGAAGAAATACATCGGGGCGAGGGCGAACTGCCCAAGCTTGAGCATGAGCTTAAGGTCATGCTGCTGCCAAGCGATCCTCTGGACGAAAAAAATACCATTCTTGAAATCCGTGCGGGTACGGGCGGTGAAGAGGCTGCCCTGTTTGCGGCGGATCTTTTCCGCATGTATACGCGCTATGCAGAGCTTAAAAACTGGAAGGTGGAGATCATGAGTGAATCTCCTTCCGAAAACGGTGGCTACAAGGAAATCATCTGCCTTATCGCCGGCGACCGCGTGTACAGCCACCTCAAGTTCGAGGCGGGAACCCACCGCGTGCAGCGCGTACCCGCTACCGAGGCACAAGGCCGTATTCATACCTCGGCCGCCACTGTGGCCGTTATGCCCGAAGCTGAAGAAGTGGACGTTGAAATCCGCCCTGACGATCTGCGCATAGATATTTACCGGGCCTCGGGCGCGGGCGGCCAGCACGTCAACAAAACGGAATCGGCCGTGCGCATCACCCACCTGCCCACCAATACCGTGGTCACCTGTCAGGATGAGCGCTCGCAGCATAAAAACAAGGCCCGCGCCATGAAGGTGCTTGCCTCGCGTATTCTGGCTGCCGAACGCGAGCGCCAGAATTCGGAGCTTTCTGCGGACCGCAAGGCGCAGGTAGGCTCCGGCGACCGCTCGGAGCGCATCCGTACCTATAACTTCCCGCAAGGCCGCTGCACGGACCATCGCATCAATCTGACACTGTATTCTCTGGACAGGATTATGGAAGGTGAACTGGAGCCGCTGGTGGAGGCTCTGGGTACTGCCGCCCAGGCCGAAGCCCTCAAGGCCCAGGCTTCTTAATAGTCATCCGGAATATTTCTCCCTGTCCGGCATGGGGGAACCCGGCGCGTCCGCTCCGGGCCAGACGCTGTTTGCCGCAAAAAAGCCCTCGCAAGTATTGTATGCTTGCGAGGGCTTTTTTGCGGCAACCCAGAAAGGTGGCTCACGCCAGAACCGTTAGCCGTTGAAATGCTTTCATCATCTTTACTTGGCTGTCAGCGCGGCGGGGCCTGCCAGGGGGGGGCGCCCTCCGCGTGCCGCTCCGTGCTTCGCCCCGGAATCCCCAGTATTTTCACTTCCATGCAGCCACGTTGGGCGCCTGGGTCGTGAGGGGCGCGTGGCAGGCCTGCGGGTCTTCCCCGGCGCAGCGTAACGTCATCAGCGGGATCGGCCGGGGAGGGGGCTGGACAATGGACAGAAAATACGGTGTCAGCTCGTGTGGCGCAGGCGCTTCGGCTTGGGCGAGGGCGGTTTTAACCGTTGGCTGCTCTAGTCGCCCACAACAAATGAGCCGGGATAGAGAATACTGAAAATTTCAAGCTGCTTTTGCGCACCGAAAGAATCCGGCCACGGCCCTGCCTGTACGTTCCACATATTGTTGCTGCCGTAGCGCATCCGGCTCTTGTGGCCTGCCTTGGCAAGGGTCTGGGTCAGGCGGGCGGCATTGCCCTTGTTGGCGAAAGCACCCACCTGCACATAATAGGCCCCTGTAAAATCGCCGTCGTCGCGCATCTGCGGCACGCCGCCCAGGCTCTGGATACGCACTCGCCCCGTACCCGGCCCCACAATATTGAGGCGCGTTGCCGCGGCGCGCGAGAGGTCGATAACGCGGTCGCCCACAAAGGGGCCACGGTCATTGATGCGTACAATGATGCTACGCCCGTTGCCCAGGTGGGTCACGCGCACCTTTGTACCCAGGGGCAGGAGCTTGTGGGCGGCTGTCATTGCGTACTGATTGTACCGTTCGCCGTTGGCCGTTTTTTTGCCGTGAAAGCCCGGACCGTACCACGAGGCCACGCCTACCTCCACAAAGCCGTGGGCGGATTTGAGCGGATAATAGGTCTTGCCGCGCACGGTATAGGGCTTGGTTCCGGTAACGCCGCCCTTGCGCCACGAGCCGCCCCCGCGTGAGCCGCAGCCGGAAAAGAGCAGAACGCAGAGAGCAAGGATGAGGCAGGTCCGCAGGGTGCGGAGGGCCGGTGTCATACTTTGGTAGTCTCCACAGGGGCGAGGTAGGGCAGGCAGGGGAACTCGGCGCTTTTGCCGCAACTGGCGCAGATGCCGGAGGCGCCCTCGTTGAGCAGGCGGCACAGCATGTCCTGCCCCGGGCCGCGCAGCAGGCCCCGCCCGCGTGCGCCTTCAAGCAGGGCAATGGCCGGTTCACGGCGTCCTGCTTCAAGAAAGTCACGAGCGGCCAGCAGGTAAAGATTTTCATGGCCCGGGCCGTACAGGGCGTCCAGAAGGAGCTCGTAGCTCGCACCAAAGGCCTGCGCGGCCATCTGCTCTTCGCTGGCAAGCCAGCGGGCCAGGTGGGTATTGTGCTTTTCGATCACGAGGTACTGGGCGAGCAGCCGCAGGCCGTGGGAAAGCACGTGGCTTATGCGTGAAAGCTCGCGTGAAGAGCTTTCCGCAGTCTGCCCGCCAAGACCGCGCAAAGGATTGTACATTTCGGCGGTTACCGCGTCATGCCGTGATATCTGTATGAGCCGGTTGGCGTAGTGCTGGTTCTGAAAGGCGTCTTCTTTCAGCTTGACGCATTCATGAAAGGCATAGCCGATGCACCAGTCAATAAGGGCCTCAAGAGCTTTTATGCCCTCGGTGCCGCCTGGCAGGATGTTCTGGGCGTGGCGGCGCAGGTGTTCAATCTGCTCCGTTTCGGCGCGGGCGGCCTGCGCGCCCTGGCAGGGGCCTGTGTCCGGCGCGGGAGTTCCGCCAGCCGGGCCGGGGTTGGCGGCCACAGGCGCGGGTGTGTCCACAGGGGCAACATCGCCGTTGGACGAGCCGTTGCGGAAAAGCAGGTGGGCAGTGTCTTTCAGCCGCCAGAACACGCCCTTGCGCATGGCTTCGCCCAAAAGGTCACGCAGGGCCGTGTACGACACGGCCCCGTCCAGTTCAAAACGGCGGCGCTGGGCAGAAAGCGTGTGATAGACCGTGCAGTAGTCGCGCACAAGGTCACGCACAAGAAAGTCGCGGTTGGCTAACAGCCAGCGCCCTTTCACGCCTCGTCCTCCTTGAGGAGCGCCCGTGCCACTGCCAGGTCATAAAGCTTGAGGGGGTCAGCTTCGGAGTTGCGTTCCTGCTGGTAAAGCTGGGCGGCATCCTGCACGACACTCATGCTGAGCCAGGGGTGGCGGTCCCATACTTCGGGCATGTCGGAGCGCCAGAGGCGAAACTCCACTTCGCCGTGCTCGCCGCGCCGCACATAGACGCGGGAAAGGCTGTTGCCCGCCTGGGGGTGGTAGTACAAACCGAGTTCGTCTTTCATGATGGGAGGATTCCTTGAAAATAACGCCGGAATGACGGCGGCTGTTCGATAATATGCAGCGCAGTGTACGCTGAAAAGAGAAGATTTGCCAAGGCCGGAAGCACTGTATATGTGAAAAAATGTACATATGGCGAAAAAAAGTTGCACAAATGGCAAAAAAATTGGTATTCATAGGCCATATAAAGACGGGGCACACCGGGGCGATATTTGCGCCTCAGGGCGCAAGGGCTTGCGCTCCGGGCTTTGCGCCCATAATTTGCGCATATAATCCCGCCCAGGTTGTCATTGGCGCAAAATTGCGCTATGTAGTGAGTTGACCGCGTTGCGGCCTAGAGGGGCCGAGGTTTTGACTCGCCCGTCTTACGCGATTCCTTGGGGCGTCCCGTATTTCACGGGGCGGGCGCGTTGCGGCGGGAGGCAATACCCGTCGGCAGGAAACTTTTTTGTTTCCACCCGCGCCCGGTGCGGAGTGCGCTCAGGCGCCAGCCCCGGATCGCCGCACTTGACCGGTACATCACGCGCTGCGTGATACAAACAAACCATGTGGAGGTATGGCAATGGCGAAACATGCAACCCCCCTGTTGGACCAGCTGGAAAGCGGCCCCTGGCCGAGCTTTGTGTCCGACATCAAGCAGGAAGCGGCCTACCGGGCCGAGAATCCCAAGGGTCTTGATTATCAGATCCCCGTGGACTGCCCTGAAGACCTGCTGGGTGTGCTTGAGCTTTCCTACAATGACAAGGAAACCCACTGGAAGCACGGCGGCATCGTGGGCGTGTTCGGTTATGGTGGCGGCGTTATCGGCCGTTACTGCGACCAGCCCGAAATGTTCCCCGGCGTGGCTCACTTCCACACCATGCGTGTGGCCCAGCCCGCTGCCAAGTACTATCACAGCAAATTCCTGCGTGATCTGTGCGACATATGGGACCTGCGCGGCTCCGGCCTGACCAACATGCACGGTTCCACCGGTGACATCGTGCTGCTTGGCACCCAGACCGCCCAGCTTGAAGAAATCTTCCACGAACTGACCCACAAAATGAACGTGGACCTTGGCGGCTCCGGCTCCAACCTGCGTACGCCCGAAGCCTGTCTCGGTCAGTCCCGCTGCGAATATGCCTGCTACAACACGCAGGACATGTGCTACCAGCTGACCATGGACTATCAGGACGAACTGCACCGCCCCGCGTTCCCCTACAAGTTCAAGTTCAAGTTCGACGGCTGCCCCAACGGCTGCGTGTGCGCCATGGCGCGTTCCGACTTCGCCGTGGTCGGCACCTGGAAGGACGACATCAAAATCGACCAGGAAGCCGTGAAGGCTTATGTGGCCGGTGAGTTTGCTCCCAACGCCGGTGCTCACTCCGGTCGCGACTGGGGCAAGTTCGACCTGCAGAAAGAAGTGGTGGACCGCTGCCCCTCCCAGTGCATGAAGTGGGACGGTTCCAAGCTTTCCATCAAGACCGCTGATTGCGTGCGCTGCATGCACTGCATCAACACCATGCCCCGCGCCCTGCACATCGGCGACGAGCGCGGCGCGAGCATCCTCGTGGGCGCCAAGGCTCCCGTGGTTGACGGCGCCCAGATGGGTTCGCTGCTCGTGCCTTTTGTCTCCTGTGAAGCTCCCTACGATGACGTCAAAGAAGTCATCGAAAAGATCTGGGACTGGTGGATGGAAGAAGGCAAAAACCGCGAACGCGTGGGTGAAACCATGAAGCGTCTGTCCTTCCAGAAACTGCTGGAAGTCACCGACACTCCTGCTGCCGCCTACCACGTCAAGGAACCCCGTTCCAACCCGTACATCTTCTTCAAGGAAGAAGAAGTTACCGGTGGCTGGGACCGTGACCTCGTCGCTTACCGCAAACGCCATCAACGCTAGTCAAAGGGGGAGAAGAACATGGCATTTATTTCTTCCGGGTACAATCCCGCAAAACCGATGGAAGGCCGTATCACTGACATCGGCCCCCACAAGTATGACGAATACTTTCCGCCGATCATCAAAAACAACTTCGGCAAGTGGCTCTATCATGAGATTCTTGAGCCCGGCGTGCTGCTGCACGTGGCCGAAAGCGGCGACAAGTGCTACACCGTCCGTGTGGGCGGAACCCGTACCATGTCCATCACGCTGATCCGTGAACTGTGCGACATCGCCGACAAGTACTGCGGCGGCTATCTGCGCTGGACCACCCGTAACAACATTGAGTTTATGGTGGACAGCGAAGAAGGCATGAAGGCCCTGCGCGACGACCTGAGCAGCCGCAAGTTTGACGGCGGTTCGTTCAAGTTCCCCGTGGGCGGCACCGGTGCCGGCATCAGCAACATGGTACACACCCAGGGCTGGGTGCACTGTCACACGCCTGCCACCGACGCCTCCGGCCCGGTCAAGGCTGTGATGGACGTTGTGTTTGAGGACTTCAAGTCCATGCGTCTGCCCGCCCCCGTGCGCATTGCCCTCGCCTGCTGCATCAACATGTGTGGCGCGGTGCACTGCTCCGACATCGGCCTTGTGGGTATCCACCGCAAGCCGCCCATGATCGACCACGAGTGGACTGACCAGCTGTGCGAAATTCCCCTGGCCGTGGCCGCTTGCCCCACTGCCGCCGTTCGTCCCACCAAGGTGGAGCTTGACGGCAAGAAGGTGAACTCCATCGCCATCAAGAACGAACGCTGCATGTACTGCGGTAACTGCTACACCATGTGCCCTGCGCTGCCCATCTCGGACGGCGAAGGCGACGGCATTGCCATCATGGTGGGCGGCAAGGTTTCCAACCGCATCAGCATGCCCAAGTTCTCCAAGGTCGTTGTGGGCTACATCCCCAACGAACCGCCCCGCTGGCCCTCGCTGACCAAAACCGTGAAGCACATCGTTGAAGTGTACGCGGCCAATGCCAACAAGTACGAACGCCTGGGCGACTGGGCTGAGCGCATCGGCTGGGAAACCTTCTTCAAGCTGACCGGTCTTGAGTTCACCCACCACCTTATCGACGACTTCCGTGACCCTGCCTACTATACCTGGCGGCAGAGCACGCAGTTCAAGTTCTAGGACTATCTTGTTTAACCCCGGCGGCGCACCAGCGCCGCCGGGACAGGAGAATCACCATGGCTGACGACAAAGATATTGTTGTTGATTTTCTGAACAGCAAAGCCGCCTCCAAGTCCAAGTTTTACTTCAAGGACTTTACGGACCTGTTCCCCGACAAAGGTCCCCGCGACGTGAAGAAGATCCTCACCAAGCTGGTTAACGAAGAAGTGCTGGAGTTCTGGTCTTCCGGTTCCACCACCATGTATGGCCTGAAGGGTGCCGGCAAGCAGTCCCACGCTGAAGGCGAAGACTAGCGTTTGGCCTTTTTAGCCGCATGCAGCGTCACAACCGGCTCGCTATTGTGGAACCGGCCTGTTCGTTTCCGCAATAAAAAGTCTGTGTATCTTGTTTGCGGCTAAAAATTTCCAAGCGCCGGGTTTGACCCGTTCATGGCCTTCGCGGGGCGCGTCAGCCTTTGCGTGAAAGCCTTATAGAAGAAATGCCGTAACTGCTGTTGCGGCATTTCTTGCTTTGTACGGTATTATTTTGCACTATATCGCAAAACTGATACGGCAAGGAGTGAGCATGGGCATTTCGTTCAGCCTTACGGATGCGGAGAAAAATTTTTTAAGCCGCCAGGCCAGGATGTCCATTGAAGCTGGTCTGCTGGGCAAGGCCGTGCCTTCCATCCCCGAACCGCCGGATACCCTGAACAGGCTTCAAGCACCTCTGCTGCGCCCCCTTGGCGCGTTTGTGACCGTCACTCTCAACCGTACCCTGCGAGGCTGCATCGGCAATATTGTCGGCCGGGAACCTCTGTACAAGAGTGTCTGGCATCTGGCCGCAGCGGCCGCTTTCAGCGATCCCCGTTTTTCTCCCCTGACGCTGGAAGAGTGGCGCAAGGCCGAACTCGAGATTTCTGTGCTGGGGGCGTTGCAGTCCTGCCCGAACCCCGAAAAAATAACGGTGGGGCTTCACGGCCTTGTCCTGCAATGGCAGGGACACAGTGGCGTTTTTCTGCCGCAGGTTCCTGTGGACCAGGGCTGGGGCCGCCTGGAGTATCTGGATAATCTTTGCCTCAAGGCCGGTTTGCCCAAGGGGTGTTGGCGAGAACCGGGCGTGGACCTGTTTTGCTTTGAGGCTTTTGTTTTTCCGGCCTGATCTTTTCAGGTTTGCGCGTTCGTATTTTTTCGACCTGTCCTGTTTATCTGCATTCACCTGCATTCATCTGGCGCGGCGTTTTTGCGATTTTTTCGCCAAACGATCCGGCATCCATATCTTTTTTCCGTCTGCGACATCTTGCACAACCGGGGGTGAAAGCGTATGCTTTTCATGTTTCTCAGGGCGGGGTGCAAGTCCCCACCGGCGGTGATCTGGCGGCCTAATGGCTGCCGGCAGCCCGCGAGCGCCCATGTTGGGGTCAGCAGATTCGGTGTGAATCCGAAGCCGACGGTAATAGTCCGGATGGAAGAGAACGGTTGCAGCCGCCAATGGCCTTGCGCATGTGCGCCGGGTTTTTGCTGCCGTGTGTGAACTTTCGCCTTGGGCTGAAGTTTTCGGCGGCACTCCTTTGAGCGGCCCGTCCACGCCCTGATGCACCCTCTCCCGGCACCAGCCGGAAAAGGAGAACGGCATGCATCAGCCCTCACTTTCCCTTGATTCTTTTGGCAGCTCGCACGAGCGGGTACAGAAGGCCCTGGCGTCCTTGCGCGCCGGAGGCGGCGTTCTGGTGGTAGATGATGAGGACCGCGAAAATGAAGGTGACCTCATTTTTCCGGCCCAGACCATCACTGTGCCGCAAATGGCCATGCTCATAAGGCATTGCAGCGGCATTGTCTGCCTGTGCCTTACAGACGAGTACACCCGCCGCCTTGATCTGCCAATGATGACAGAGCACAACACCAATACCCAGCAAACGGCTTTCACCATTTCCATCGAGGCCGCCACAGGCGTGACCACAGGGGTTTCCGCTGCTGACCGCGTGGCGACCATTCAGGCCGCTGTGGCGGAAAATGCAGGCCCTGCGGATCTGCGCCGTCCGGGCCATGTGTTCCCCTTGCGGGCAAAGCCCGGCGGGGTGCTGGCGCGGCGGGGGCATACAGAGGCCACGGTTGACCTCATGCGTCTGGCCGGACATGCGCCCTGCGGCGTGCTGTGCGAACTGACCCTGGATGATGGAAGCATGGCCCGCCTGCCACAGGTGGCGGCCTTTGCTGTGGCTCATTCCATTCCCCTGTGCAGCGTGGAAGACCTGGTGGCCTGGCGGCATGGCCTTGGGGATGAAAGCATCGCCATTTCCGCGTAGGCAGCAGGCAGACAGTTGCCGGAAGTATGATAATACATGCCGGAAAGCTGCATTTCCACACACGTAATAAACAGGCCGTCCGCATATGCGGACGGCCTGAAATGTTTGCAGCCAGCCGGGCTTGGCGCGGCTGAAGCTGGCCGGGGGCTGCCCCGGAAACATCCTGTTTTTACTCGTCGGGAGCCAGCCGTTCGGCCAGCCGGGTGTAGCGCTTGCGCGTCTTGTTATTTTTGACAGCCATATGCAGCGCGCGGGATTCGCCCACCAGAATGACAAGCTTTTTGCCGCGTGTGGCTCCGGTATAGATAAGGTTGCGCTGCAACAGCACGTAGTGCTGCATCATTATGGGTATGACCACGGCGGGATATTCAGAACCCTGGGATTTGTGGATGGATATGGCGTAGGCCGGAGCGAGTTCGTCCAGCTCATCAAATTCATAAGGAACCACGCGATCATCGAAGGTGACGCTCAGGGTGCGGTCGGCAAGGTCAAGAAAGCTGATCCGGCCCATGTCGCCGTTGAACACGTCCTTATCGTAGTTGTTGCGTATCTGCATGACCTTGTCGTGCAGGCGAAAGGCGCGTTCGCCGCGCCGCACTTCAAGGCCGTTGGGGTTCAGGGCTTCCTGCAGGCGCGCATTCATATGCCCCGCGCCCACGGCCCCCTTGTGCATGGGGGTAAGCACCTGGATGTCGTCCACCGGGTCAAGCCCGAAGCGGCGCGGAATATGGTTGCGCACCAGGTCGACCATAAGGTCGGCGGCTTTTTCCGGGTCATTCTGGTGGATGAAGTAAAAGTCCGAAAGGCGGTCTTTGCTGGACTCCAGCGAAGGAACCTCGCCGCGATTGATAAGGTGGGCGTTACAGATAATTTCACTTTCCGCCGACTGGCGGAAGATTTCCGTCAGCTCCACCACGGGAACCACGCCGGAGGCGATGATGTCGGCCAGCACATTGCCCGGTCCCACCGAGGGCAACTGGTGCACATCGCCCACCAGTACAAGGGTCGCCCCCAGGGGAACGGCCTTGAGCAGGTGGTAAAAAAGCAGGGTATCCATCATCGAGGCTTCGTCCACCACCAGCAGACCGCAGGCCAGGGGGCTGTCTTCGTTGCGGGCAAAGCCGTCTTCCTTGGGGCTGTATTCCAGCAGGCGGTGGATGGTGCGGGACTCGCGCCCCGAGGTTTCGGCCATACGCTTGGCGGCACGCCCTGTGGGCGCGGCCAGCAGGATGCGGGCGCGCACCTCGGCAAAAAGTTTGATAATGGCGTTGATGATGGTGGTCTTGCCCGTGCCGGGGCCGCCCGTAAGCACCATGACCTTGCTGCGGGCGGAGGTGCGCACGGCTTCGAGCTGTTCCGGCGCAAGGGATATGTTG
This sequence comes from Desulfovibrio sp., assembly GCF_019424165.1. Classification (GTDB taxonomy): domain Bacteria; phylum Desulfobacterota; class Desulfovibrionia; order Desulfovibrionales; family Desulfovibrionaceae; genus Desulfovibrio. The sequence continues at coordinate 34,896 of NZ_JAHZAA010000008.1, forward strand.
AGTTCACCCACCACCTTGTCCACCAGCGCGTCGGGGTTTTCAAATCGGATGGATTTGGGCGAGCGCATAAGCCGTTGCAGGTAGAACGCGGTTTTGGACTCGCAGTGAAAATAGCGGCGCAGGTACACGCCTGTTTCAGGCTGCGTACCGTCGGGACCGGGCATGTCCATGTCTTCGCGCACGATGCGCTCGTCCGTTTCAAGGGCGGCCAACGCGTCGCAAACAAGGGCTTCGTCAACGCCCAGTTGCGCACATACGGCCTCCATAAGCGCGGTCTGCGGCAGGTAGACGTTGCCGTCATCCGTGGCTTTTTGCAGCACATAGAGTGTGCCTGCCTGTATGCGCAGCGGGTGGTCATGCTCGAAGCCCAGCTTGCGGGCCGCGGCATCGGCGGTGACAAAGCCTATGCCGTGGATATCCATGGCAAGGCGATAGGGGTTTTCGCGCACGATGCCCAGGGCATCCGCGCCATAAGCGCGGTAAATGCGCACAGCATAGGCCGGGGTGATGCCGTGTGGCTGTAGAAAAAGCAGCAGGTCGCGTATGCCGCGGTGTTCGCCCCACGATGCGCGTATGCGCTCCAGGCTTTTTTGCCCCACGCCGCGCACCTTGAGCAGGCGCTCCGGCTCTTCATCCAGCACCCGGATGGTGTCTGTGCCGAAAGCCTTGACGATGCGCGTGGCCATCTCTTCGCCCACGCCCTTGATAAGCCCAGAAGACAGGTACAGGCGTATGCCCTCGCTGGTGGCGGGCAGCATTTCTTCAGCGTGGCTGAACTCCACCTGGCGGCCAAAGCGGGCATTATTGACCCAACGGCCGCCGAGCTTCATTTGCACGCCCGCCTGCGGATTGACCATGTGGCCCACGCAGCTTACGGAGTCACGCGGGCGGGTGAGGCCGCCGTCGCCTCCGCCGCTGTTGACGCTGCCAGGCATAAGGCGCAGTACAGTATAGCCGTTTTCTTCGTTATGAAAGATAACGCGCTCCACAGTGCCGGAAATTTCAACGGCATCCGGGTCTTGCAGCAGGGGCATGTCCTTCATGGCGATGATATATCCTTAAAGGCCGAGGCCCATGCGCTGCTGTAAAAGCAGGGCGTCTGCCAGGGCCAGGGCTGTCATTGCCTCAAGAACGGGCACGATGCGCGGAATGGCGGACAGGTCGTGACGCCCGCCAATGAGGATGTCCACGGGCTGGCCCTGCCTGTCCACGGTTTTTTGCGTAACGGCTATGGAGGCTATGGGTTTGACGGCGGCGCGCAGCACAATATCCTGTCCGCTGGATATGCCGCCCAGGATGCCGCCCGCATGGTTGGAGGCAAAGCGCGCCTTGCCCGGCTCCGGCGCATCCGCCGGAAGCAGGGGATCGTTGTTTTGCGAGCCGCGCAGGGCTGCTGCGGCAAAGCCTTCGCCCACCTCTACGCCCTTGACCGCGCCCACGCTCATGACGGCATGGGCCAGCACAGCATCAAGCTTGTCAAAAACAGGTTCGCCAAGGCCGGCTGGCACGTTGCGTGCTTCAATACGCACAATGCCGCCCAGGGTTTCTCCGGCTTTGCGGGCTTCGGCCACCAGCGCATCCCACTGGCTGACGGCAGAGGGCGCTGCGGCGCAATACGGCCGTGCCGCGGCTCCGTCCATGTCCAGTCCCCAAAGGGGCGCGGCAACGCCGCCCAGTTCAACGCAGCCGCCGAGAACCGTCACACCGCGCCGCGCCAGGATTTTTTTGGCAATAACGCCTCCAGCAACACGCGCGGCTGTTTCGCGCCCCGAAGAGCGCCCGCCGCCCCGGTGGTCGCGCAGGCCGTTGTATTTCTGAAAATACGTCCAGTCCGCATGGCCTGGGCGAAAGGCTTCGGCCAGATTGCCGTAATCGCGGGAGCGCTGGTCTTCATTGGCAATGAAAAAGGCAATGGGGGTTCCCGTGGTGCAACCCTCGAAAACGCCGGAAAGCAGGCGCACGGTATCGGCCTCTTTGCGTTTGGTGGCCGTGGACCCCTGGCCGGGTTTGCGGCGGTCCAGTTCTGCCTGGATATGTGCTTCGGTCAGCTCCAGACCGGCAGGGCAGCCGTCAATAATACCGCCGAGGCCGGGGCCGTGGGACTCGCCGAAGGTGGTCAGGCGCAAGGCGCGCCCAAAGGTGTTTCCGGCCATGGTGTACCTCGCGCTGGACAGAAAATAGGATTCGGGCCGCCATACGGCGGCTGCAATCCGGCCAGTATAGGAAAGGGCGGCGCGGCTGGCAAGGCGCGCATGAAAAGGGATGCCGGCGGCAGGCATGAACACGCGGGCAGGGGCAGTCCGCGCTTGCCGGGCGTGTTGCCCGGTACGCGCGCTGACCAGGCGCAAGTTGCGCAGCCAGAAAATTTTCAAGTGGTTCCGGAAAAGATTTTTGTGGAAAATGACGAAGCAAGAGGGGGAACTTCTGGAAAAAGTTCCCCCTCTCGTATCAGTCAGAGCGCGCTGATTTTCAGCATCTGCATGCGTAAGATTTACAAGGCGCTCACTGCAATTCTTGACAGCGCAACCCAAAGCGTTGCTGCTTTTCCGCTTACACCTTGGCGGCGGTGCGCAGGTCGGCCACGGCATCGGTGGCTTCCCAGGTGAATTCGGGCAGCTCGCGTCCAAAGTGGCCGTAGCAGGCGCTCTTCTGATAGATGGGGCGCTTGAGATCAAGGCGCTGGGTGATGAAATAGGGGCGCAGGTCAAAAACGTCGCGCACGGCCTTGGTGAGGATTTCATCAGGAATTTCGCTGGTTCCCTGCGAGGAAACAAGCACACTCACAGGCTGGGCCACGCCGATGCAGTAGGCGATCTGCACTTCGCACACCGGGGCAAGGCCAGCGGCCACCACGTTTTTGGCAATGTAGCGGCCCATGTATGCGCCGGAACGGTCCACCTTGGAGGGATCCTTGCCGGAGAACGCGCCGCCGCCGTGGTGACCGCTGCCGCCGTAAGTGTCCTGAATGATCTTGCGGCCGGTAAGCCCGCAGTCGCCCATGGGGCCACCCACCACAAAACGCCCGGTGGTGTTGATGAAAATTTCGCAGTCTTTTTCGTTGAAATAGCCCGAAGGTTCAAGAATGGGGCGGATGACGTGTTTTTTCACGGCTTCGGCCACATCGTCCTGGCTTGCGCTGGCCGCGTGCTGGGTAGAGACCACCACGTTGTTGATGCGTACGGGTTTGCCGTCCTGGTATTCAAAAGACACCTGGGTCTTGCCGTCCGGGCGGAAAAAGTCCACCAGGCCGTCCTTGCGCACCTTGGCAAGCTGCTGTGAAAGCTGATGCGCCCAGTAAATGGGGGCAGGCATGAGGGTAGAGGTTTCATTGCAGGCAAAGCCGAACATCATGCCCTGGTCGCCTGCGCCCTGATCTTCGGGCTTTGAGCGCACCACGCCCTGGGCAATGTCCGGAGACTGGTGCCCGATGGTGGAAATAACGGCGCAGGTCTGCCAGTCAAAGCCCATTTCGGAACTGTTGTAACCGATGTTCTTGATGGTTTCGCGTACCACGGTGGGCAGGTCGGCGTAGCCGGTGGTGCTGATTTCGCCGGCGATAACAGCCATGCCCGTGGTGACCAGCGTTTCGCAGGCCACGTGCGCGTCCGGATCCTGCGTCAGCAGGGTGTCCAGTACGGCGTCGGATATCTGGTCGGCCACCTTGTCGGGGTGGCCTTCGGTAACGGATTCAGAGGTGAAAAAATATTTGCCCTTGGTCTGCATGCTGTTCTCCTTGGAAGGGACGCGCGGCAGGCGCGGTGGTTTACGAGCGTAAAAGAATGTTGTCGATAAGGCGTGCCTTGCCCATGCGCACGGCACAGGCCATAAGGGCCGGGCCTGTTACCTCGTCAAGCGGCTCCAGTGATTCCGGATGCACTATGCTGAGGTAGTCCAGGCGGCCAAGGGGCAGAAGCTCCGCCCAGCGGCGCAATACGGCCTCACGCAGCAGGGATGCGCTGCCTGCCCCCTCCTGCGCGAGCTTTTGGGCATGGAGCAGGGCCTGGCGGATTTGCGGCGCCTGCGCGCGTTCTTCCGGCGAAAGGTAGACATTGCGCGAAGACAGGGCCAGGCCGTCGGTTTCGCGCACGGTGGGCCGGGTTTCAATGCACACGGGCAGGTTCAGGTCACGGACCATACGCCTGATGATGGCCTGCTGCTGCCAGTCTTTCTGGCCGAAAACCGCAACGTCTGCCATGCTCAGCATAAAGAGCTTGAGCACCACCGTGCAGACACCGCGAAAGTGCGTGGGGCGGGTTTGCCCGCACAGGCCCCTGGCAAGCTCCGGCACTTCGACCCAGGTGGCATGGTCGGCTTCGTACATGCTCCCCGGTTCGGGCATGAAAATGGCGTCAGCGCCGTGGCTTGCGGCAATGGCCGTATCACGCTCGGCGTCGCGCGGGTAAGCGGCCAGGTCCTCACCGGGACCGAACTGGGCGGGGTTGACGAAAAGGCTTACCACCAGGCGTTTGGCCAGGGTGCGGCCATGGGCCATGAGGTCTTCATGGCCGGCGTGGTAATAGCCCATAGTGGGCACAAGGGCGATATCGTCCCCGGGCGCATGCCAGGCGCGGCACTGGGCCGCAAGTTGCTGAGGCGTAGTAAATATCTGCATATCAAGGTATTGTGATATGGTTTATGAATGACCTTTTATACACGTACAGACCACGGTTGTAAAGGAAAAGTCGGCGTTACGAAAAGCGCGCCGCAGCGCCGGAGGGCGGGCAGCGCGGGGCCAGGGCCGCGAGGCGCATTCTGCCTTGACCGGCAGGGCGGCAGTGGGCATAAGAACTACGGGAGGATCTTCATGCTGAAACCCTTTTATCAGGGCAAACTCGACACCTTCTGCGCCATCTACGCCGTGCTTAATGCCCTGCGGCTTACCCACAGCATCCGGGTGCTCAAGGCGCGCGAAATCCTTAATGACACGCTTATGGCCCTTGCGGCCTCGCCTGCGGCGTTCCGGGCCGCGCTGGAGCAGGAAACGGACTATTGCGACCTGGTGGACGGCATGCTCCGGACCCAGAGCCGCATCTTCCCCCTGGACGTGCGCCAGCCTTTCGGCACAGATCAGGATCCTTCAGTGGACCAGGTGTGGGACTGTTTTGACCAGTGGCTTAACGGCGGCGGCAACCGGGCGCTTGTTTTCCGTTTTTTACGGCATCTTACGCCTGACGGGCCGCCCATGAACCGCCACTGGACAACTGCCGACAGCCTGAAAAACAACGTGCTGCGCCTTTTTGACTGTAGCCATGAGGCCGAGGCTGTGCTGAACGTGCGCAAAGACAGTTTTGTCACCAGCGTGCGGGATATATGTCAGGAAAAGCTTCTTTACATCCAGCCCAATACCATACGGCTTATGCGGCTGCCCCTGTAAAGGGTACTCCGCCGGGGGCGGCACTTCCGGCTGGTGAGCGCCTGTCCGGGCCACGCTGTGCCTGGACACGGGATCAGCCGCCCGCCACAGGGGCCGCAACGCGGCTTGAGCCGCTGGTAAAAGTTTGCGACCGGGAAACACGCCGCAGGCCTGCGCAGCCAAACGCTGGCACGGGCAGGCGGTGTTTTTGAGCGTGCAGGGTTGAGAATGCACGGTCTCAACGGCGGGTGAGCTAGAAATCGCAGAAAGGCTTTTCGTCGCTGAGGGGCAGGCCCAGATTGCGGGCGTCGTTATCCAGCAGGGGGTCCACCCAGAAGGCTTTTTCCTGAATAAAGGAAAGCACCTCAAAGGCGTCTTTGTCCAGCGGCTGGGAATAGTAGAAGCCCTGGGCGCAGTTGCAGCCGCAACTGAGCAGAAAGCGGGCCTGATCAAGGGTTTCAACGCCTTCAGCCACGATATGCATGTGCAGGTCCTTGGCAAGGGCAATGGTATTGCGGGCCACAATCTGGCCGCGTTCGTTGTCTGTGCCGTCGCTGATAAAGGCGCGGTCCAGCTTGACGATGTTGAACGGCAGGGCGCGCAGGGTGCTCAGTGAGGAATAGCCCGTGCCGAAGTCATCCATGGAAAAAATAAAGCCTTCGGCCTGCAGTTCACACATGATGTGAATGAGGGCCTTTTCATTTTTGAAAAAGGCGCTTTCGGTAAGCTCCAGTTCAAGCAGGTGGCGCGGCAGGCGGTACTTGTCTGTAAGCTGGACCAGTTTTTTGGTCAGAGCGCCGTCATTAAAGTGCAGCCGCGACATGTTTACCGAGACGGGCATGGGTTTATACCCCTTGTCCAGCCACATGCGCAGGTTCTGGCAGGTGAGGTCCCAGATATATTCATCGAGCCGCACGATAAAGCCGTTGCGCTCGAAAAGCGGCACAAAGCGGCCGGGCAGGATCAGCCCGTCGTGCGGGTGCTGCCAGCGCACAAGCGCTTCTGCCCCCACGATACGGCCGCTCGACAGTTCCACCTTGGGTTGCAGGTAGAGTTTGAACTGCTTTTGCTCCAGCGCGCGGTACATCTGGTCGGTAATGTAGCTTTCGTCATGCAGGCGCTGGCGCAGCGCGGTGTCATAAAAGGCGTAATTGGCAAGGTCGCTGCCCTTGATGGTTTTTTGCGCCAGATAGGCCCAGTCGCAGAGCACATGGGCCGGAGTACGGCGGTCTTCCACCTGGCAGACGCCAAAGAAAAGCTTGACCCTGAAGGTATCGGAGTAGTGCTCGAGCCTGCGGGAAAGGGAGTGGATGAAATTTTTTATCCGGCTGATGTCGCCAGTAATACACACGGCAAACACGTCGGCCGTAAGGCGGGCGTAAGCCTCGCACTGGGTGTTGATGCGCTGGCGGATGAGGCGGGCGATGGCCCGCAACAGGCGGTTGCCTTCTTCCAGGCTGAAGGCTTCGTTGATGGCTTTGAAGCCCGCCACGTCAAAGCGCAGGATGGAGTACGGCTCTGTGGGGTACTCGCGCAGCAGGGCTTCGACCTTTTCAAAGAATGTCTGGGTATTGTACGCCCCTGTCAGGGGATCATGCTCGGCCCGCAGGCGCAGGGCCTGCTCTGTGCGGGTGGCGGCATCCACATCGTTGATGGTGCCGATGTAGCGGTCGCCCGGGCTGTCGTCCGCCAGACAGGTATAGGTGACCTTGCACCAGATGAACTGCCCGTCGCGGCGGCGCAGCAGGCGCAGGGTCATTTCGCCGGAGCGTATGCCCAGGGCCAGGCGTGAAAGGCAGGTGTCAAAGGCGGCACTGTCGCCGCTGTACAGGACATTGTCTTCACGCCAGACATCAAAGGGAATGCGGCCATCGTAATTTCCGGCCAGCAGTTCGCCTACGCGGGGGCTGATGTAGGTCAGATCATTATTGCGCCACTCGAACACCAGCGTGCGCGTATGGTCCACCACGGCCTTGTAGCGCAGGTTGTCGAGCTTCTGCTGCTGGAGAAGCTCGTTTTCACGCACAATGGTGGCCGCGCGCTTGAGGTCGTCCACATCCTGCACGCAGACAAGGTAGATGAAGTGCCCGCCGGGCTGACGGACGGGAAACGCGGTAATGCGCGTCCAGCGGTAGCTCAGGTCGTGGCATTTTCTGCGCACGTCAAGCGTTGAGAACGGCAGGCCGTTTTTTTCAAGGCCCTGCCTGGACAGAGGGTCCCAGAAGCGCAGCAGCGCATCGTGGTCGTCAGGGTGGACAAGCCTGGTCAAAGCCTCGGTAAAGAGCTCTGACAGGGTGAATTCGCCCGAAGGCGCCAGAAGCGTGTCATCGCCCCTGTACAGTTCGCGCGCTTCGTCTTTTTCAAAGTCCAGAAGGTATATTTCGGCGTAGACGCTGCGTAGCACGCCTGAATAACACTGCTCTTCCATCCTGCCGCTTGCGAGGCATGTCATGGGGGCTACAGCGAAATTTTTTTTGATGTCGGTTGGGATGGGTTTGTTTTTCATAAGCAACGCTTGTTTGGTTGCGCACGGATACGGCGCTAACGCCGGGCTGTCAAGTCTTGAGCCTAGCACCGGACCCGGCGTTTTGCAAATGAGCCGCACTGGTGACAAGCCGCAGGCACATCTGTAGGATGCCCCTCATGACAAGTGCAAACAAACAGAAAAAAATCAAGGTCTGGTCGTTGAGCCTGGGATGTCCCAAAAACAGGGTCGACAGTGAGCGCCTGCTCGGTTCGCTGGGCGCGCCTGTGAGCCATGTGGAGCACATGGGCCGCGCTGACCTTGTATTCATCAATACCTGTGGTTTTATTGATCCCGCCGTGCGCGAATCCGTGCGCGCCGTTCTGGACGCGGGCCAGCGGTTGGGCCGTTGCAGCAAAAAGCCCCTGCTGGCCGTGGGCGGCTGCATGGTGGGCCGGTACGGCGCGGAAAATCTGGCTGAAGATCTGCCCGAAGTGGATCTGTGGCTGCCCACGGCTGACCTGGCCCGCTGGCCCGCCATGGTGGCCGAGGCTCTGGCCCTGCCCCCGCCGCCGGTGCGTATGCCCGGCGGCGGCAGGCTGCTTTCCACCGGGCCTTCCTATGCGTGGCTCAAGGTGGGCGAAGGCTGCCGGCACAAGTGCGCCTTTTGTACCATTCCTTCCATCAGGGGGGGGCTGCATTCGCTGCCAGCCGAAGATATTGTGGACGAGGCCCGCGCTCTGCTGGGGCAGGGGGTGCGCGAGCTGGCCCTTGTGGCCCAGGACCTGACGGCCTGGGGTGCGGATCTGGGCATGAAAAACGGCCTTCCGTCCCTGCTGGAAAAACTTGCCGCGCTGGACGGTCTGGCCTGGCTGCGCCTGCTCTATCTGTACCCCAGCGGAGTGACGCCGGAACTTCTTACCCTGATACGCGATACCGGGGCGCCGCTTTTGCCTTATCTGGATATTCCCCTGCAACATGCCCATCCCGATGTGCTTTCACGCATGGGCAGGCCTTTTGCGGGCAATCCCCGGCGCGTGCTGGATGCCGTGCGGCAAATTTTGCCGCATGCGGCTCTGCGCACCACGTTTATTGTGGGCTATCCCGGCGAGACGGACGAACAGTTTGAAAGTCTGTGCCGCTTTGTGGAAGAAAGCGCTTTTCAGCATGTGGGGGTATTTGCCTACCAGGCTGAAGACGGCACAGAAGCGGCGACCCTGCCGGATCAGGTGCCGGATGCGGTCAAGCAGTGGCGGCGCGACACCCTTATGGACATACAGGCGGATATCAGCGAGCGCCTGCTGGCGGCCCATGTGGGCAGTCGCATGCAGGTGCTGGTGGATGCGCCGCATCCTGAATGGCCGGGCCTGCACAGCGGCCGCGTATGGCTTCAGGCCCCTGAGGTGGACGGCATCACCTATGTGAGCGGCCCTGGCGTTGCGCCAGGAGCGCTGGTGGAATGCGACATTGTGGAAAGTACCGAATATGACCTGACGGCGCTGGCTTAGCGCCGCGTCACATGGAACATATCTGACTGCCCGGCGCGGATTTTTGCGGCAAATCCGTGGTATGATGCTGCGCGAGGCGTACCCGGCACGCCGGGTATTTTCTCCGGTTGCGGTGCGGGTTGGGGGAACAGGCAGCAACGCCAGGTGTGCGGGGCGCCCCTGTTCTGCTGTCAGGCACGCAGGTTAAAGTAACAATGCTCCAGGGGCCGTTTTTGCAGAAAAGCCGCTGGGGCGGCAACGTCTTGAAAATGTCCCCCAATAAATATCCCCGGAGGAAACCCTCCGGGGATATTTGGTGTGCGTGCTGTGGCACGCCCTCAACCAGTCGCCTGGTGGCGGTTTAACGGCCGATGAGCTGCATAGCCATCTGGGGCATGCTGTTGGCCTGCGAAAGCATGGCCACAGCGGACTGGGTGAGGATCTGGTTGCGTACGAACGCCGTCATTTCCGTGGCCACGTCCACGTCGGAAATGCGGGATTCGGCAGCCTGCAGATTCTGTGACTGTGTGGTCAGGTTGGAAATGGTGTTTTCCAGCCTGTTCTGCAACGCGCCAAGGTGCGCGCGGATCTTGTCCTTGGAGATCACGGCATCGTTCAGGCCCACAAGAGCCTTCTGCGCGGCTTCCTGCGTGGAAACCGTGTAGGCGGCAGACGCCGAATCGGCCTGGTTACCCACACCCAGGGCAGAGGCGGTGCTGTTGCCTATCTTGATGTAGTAATAGTCTTCGGCCGAGTCGTTCATGCTGCCGAAGTGCACCTTCAGCTTGCCGGTGGCTGTCAGGTCGCTGCCGTTGTGCGTATCGCTCGACAGGTTGCCGTTCAGCAGATAGATGCCGTTGAAGTCCGTGGCATTGGCGATTCGGGTAATTTCCGAAGCCATGGCCTGGTACTCCGATTCGATCATCAGGCGCTGTGTGGAGTCATAGGTGCCGGTGGCTGCCTGTTCGGCCAGTTCCTTCATGCGTATGAGCTTTTCGTCAATAACGGCCAGAGCGCCGTCAGCGGTCTGGATGAGGGAAATGGCGTCGTTGGCGTTGCGGACACCCTGCTGCAGAGCGGCGATGTCGGTACGCATCAGTTCGCGGATGGCGAGGCCGGCGGCGTCGTCAGCCGCGGAGTTGATGCGCAGGCCCGTGGACAAGCGCTGCACCGAGGACGACAGATTGCCGTAGTGCGATGTCAGCGTGTTGGCCACCTGGGTGGCCATCTGGTTGTGATTGATATACATGACATTCCTCCCTGAATGTTCTGCATGCCCGGCGATGCTTGCGCGCGTCCGCTTCCTTGCGGGCTGTCGCCGCACAGTGTTCGTACTGACGAACGGATGACGGTTGTTGATTTCTTCGTAACGGCCCATCGCCGCTGCGAAGCCCCAAAACTACGGGTTTTTTGCTCCCACAGCCTCGTGGCAGCTATGGGCAAAAAATGCCCGGAAACCTGTGCCAGGGGATACAGCAGGAATCATGCCATTTTTTTTCAGGGAAAAAGCGTCAACACTTCGTCGTCCAGTGCTTGCGGCCGTAGGGCCACCTGCTGTGCATACGGAGTGCTTTGCATGTGTGTTGACAGGAACGGAATGATATCTACCTGATGGGGGAGATGTTTTTTCAGGCGTGCTCAAAAAAGGCAGTATGGACTTGCCCCTGATCAGGCAGGGACTTGCCCGCCGGCAATATTGTACAGCTCCGCGCCGGGTGAAAGGCTTCCTCCTCCAGCGGGCCTGCGCTTCGGCCCACACAGATCCCCGCTATTGTGGCGGGGATCTGCTTTTTGCCCGTGCGGCTTCGGATGAAATGTTTTTTCGGCAAAAATCCGCATCAGGCAGGCCCGTGCTACCGGCACAGACCTGAAATGAAGCGGTTTTTTTGTGCAGGCTGCCGCCGGAAGGCGCTTTTTATGCAGGGGGGAGCATTTTTTCGTTAAGAAGCTACTGTATCAACCTTTTGCGGCGCTTGCCCCGGCTCTGGCCGCGCAGGCGCCGCGTTTGCGGTTTGGCGGCGGGCGTCTGTTGCAGGCGCCAGGGGGGATAAGCATTTTCAGGAACAACCCGCTCTAAAATAAAACTGCTCTAATGTCCTGACGCCAACGGCCGATAAAGCAAGCAAAGGCGGTATACGCAAGGACGCGTTGGCATTTCGCGCCGCCTGTGACGTACAGCATTCATGGAGGAATGTATGTATATCAATCATAACCAGATGGCCACCCAGGTGGCCAACACGCTGACATCGCACTACGGCAACCTGTCAAATTCGGTGCAGCGTTTGTCCACGGGCCTGCGCATCAACTCCGCGGCCGACGACGCCGCCGGCCTCGCCATCCGCGAACTGATGCGTACCGACATCGCCGCTCTGCAGCAGGGTGTCCGCAACGCCAACGACGCCATTTCCCTCATCCAGACCGCTGACGGCGCTCTGGCCGTTATTGACGAAAAGCTCATACGCATGAAGGAACTGGCCGAACAGGCAGCCACCGGCACCTATGACTCCACACAGCGCCTGATGATCGAATCGGAGTACCAGGCCATGGCTTCGGAAATTACCCGAATCGCCAATGCCACGGACTTCAACGGCATCTATCTGCTGAACGGCAACCTGTCGAGCGATACGCACAACGGCAGCGACCTGACAGCCACCGGCAAGCTGAAGGTGCACTTCGGCAGCATGAACGACTCGGCCGAAGACTATTACTACATCAAGATAGGCAACAGCACCGCCTCTGCCCTGGGTGTGGGTAACCAGGCCGATTCGGCGTCTGCCGCCTACACGGTTTCCACGCAGGAAGCCGCGCAGAAGGCTCTTGTGGGCCTGAACGATGCCGTGATCTCCAAGGACAAGATCCGCGCGCACCTTGGCGCGTTGCAGAACAGGCTGGAAAACACCATTTCCAACCTGACCACACAGTCACAGAATCTGCAGGCTGCCGAATCCCGCATTTCCGACGTGGACGTGGCCACGGAAATGACGGCGTTCGTACGCAACCAGATCCTCACCCAGTCCGCTGTGGCCATGCTTTCGCAGGCCAACAGCATGCCCCAGATGGCGCTTTCGCTCATTTCGAGGTAGGGCTGAAAACAGGTGGTGGAGGGCGTTTGCCCGGAACAGCCCTGCGGCAGGGGAGTGCTGCGTGGCTATAAAAATCAGAAAAGGCCGGTTCGCCATTTGGCGGACCGGCCTTGTATTTTTTATGCTGGTTACGGCTGCTGTCAGCGGCCCGGAGAAAAGGCACGCGTTTGCCCCGGGGCCATAACCGCACAGGAACAGGGCAGGTCCAGTTTTGCCAGTTCTTTTTCAAAGTCCCGGGTGTCCTGCGCCAGCACGGGAAAGGTTCCCCAGTGCATGGGGATCACATTTTTGCAGTTGAGCAGCTTGCAGGCCAGGGCCGCCTGCGATGCGTCCATTGTGAAAACGCCGCCAATGGGCAGCAGGGCCACATCAATGGAGTAGAGCTGCCCCCACAGGGCCATATCACCGAAAACGCATGTGTCGCCGGAATGGTAGACGGTGAGGCCGTCGGGCATGCGCACGATGTAGCCCGCCGGACAGCCCGAGTCAGTGGTGTGGAATGCCGGAGTCATGGTAATGCTCGCGCCCTTGCAGGCGAGGGTGCCGCCCATGTTGAAGCCGATGCCGTTGAGTATCTGGCTGTCGGGCAGACCGGCGGCGGCCTTTTGCGCCGTGCCGACGATGGCCCCGAGCATGGCTCCGGTTTTTTTGCATATGGTTACTGCTTCGCCCACATGGTCACCGTGGTCGTGGGTCAGAAGCACAAGGTCGGCGCGGCCCACATCATCTACGCCAAGCCCGTATTGCGGAGCCAGAAAGGGGTCAATAACCACATGTACGTCATGGTTGCTGATTTTGAAGGCCGAGTGTCCAAACCAGGTTATATCGCTCATGCGTGCCTCCTTTGCTGTTGTTTTTGCCGTTATTTCTGTCCTGCCCGCGAAAAGGGGCAGCCGCCTTGCGCCTATGCGTCCTGACGCGAAAACCGCAAATATCGCCGAACCTGCGCTGGTCCCGCTGCTGTTTGAGGTGGCGGAAAGCCTGAGGTGGCCGGAATGCAGTGTTCCGTCGGTGTTACAGTCAGCCCGGCCATCGCCCCAGATTGTGCGGCAGGCCTACCTGGTCGAAAATTCTGCCGCACAGGTGCAGCAGCAGGTCATCCACGCTTTGGGGTTTAAGATAGAAGCCCGGGCAGAGGGGCATGATCACTGCTCCGGCTTCACGCAGGGCAAGCATGTTGCGCAGGTGAATGGCCGAAAGCGGGCTTTCCCTCGGGACCAGCACCAGGGGCAGCCGCTCTTTGAGGGCTACATCCGCCGAGCGCTGCACAAGGTTTCGTGTGGCTCCCGAGGCTATGGCCCCGAGTGTACCCATTGAGCACGGCGCAAGAATCATGGCCGCAGGCTCCGGACCGCGCCGCCACCATGAGCCGCTGGAAGGTCCGGCCCCCAGGTTTTCCGCGTCGTGAACGTGGTGCGCGTACTGGGTCAGCAGCTCCGGGCCGGATTCACACTCGGCGCGCAGAACAGCATGCGCGCCTTGCGAAATGATGCAGTGAACACGCACATCGGGCATGGCCGCCAAGCTGCGCAGCAGGCATGCCGCCAGCGGCATGCCGCTGGCGCCGCTGACGCCCACCAGAATGTCGCGCGGCCGGGCGCACGAAACAGCGGGCATGGCGGCGCGGCTGCCTGTCCGGGCTGCCTCGGTGGCTGGGGATATGGCGCTTGTCATGATTATTCTCCCTGCTGCTTGCATACCTGACAAGCAGGTTACACGCAAACAGGCAACGGTGCGCAACTTCAGCTTGCAACGCGGTCAGGCTGGCAGGAATCGCATGAAGAACGCTCGCGCCCGGGCTGGTCAACATGCAAGGCCAGCAGCATGCCTCCGGCACGCTCTGCGTTGTTTGCGGCCTTGACAGGGAAGGCGAGTCGGCATATCAAAACAGTTCTTATGCGCCCGTAGCTCAGCCGGATAGAGCGTTGGCCTCCGGAGCCAAAGGTCGTGAGTTCGAATCTCGCCGGGCGCACCATAAAAATTAAGTACTTATAGGAGATACCTGTAAGTGCTTTTTTGTTTTTCCAACCCTATTTCCAACCTTTTTATGGGAAATAGATACTGCTCCATGCAGTTCCGTAGCACATTGTTGGCATGTCCGGTAGCCTCATGAGCGAACCAGCCCTTAAGATTTGCGCTTACAACAGATGGAAGGACACACGACGCTTACCGTTTGGCCTGCTGTGATTGTAATATCCCTTGCAGTGGTCGATCAGCCAATCCGCCGCGATCCGTTTGTGGAATGCGCATGTTGCCCACTAATCGGCCAATAATTTCGCAGTCAAAAAAACGAAGACTGAAATAGGCATCGCAAAGGTAGGGAAACGGGGATTTCCCCGCTTCCCGCCCGCAATTTCTACTTGTCTTTATTTTCCGGCAGGGCCAGCTTCTCTTGCTCTTCCACTGCATCGCAACTGCCATTTTTCTGACTTTCTAATTCCACCGCAATCGCCGCCGCAGTGAATACCCCTGCGACACCAGCCAGTATGCCACCGATAAAAGTCCAAGTCTTGCTCATGAATATTCTCCTTTTCAGTTACATAAATGCAGGAGGCGGGATTACTCCCGCCCCTGTGTGCCTGTTAATGATTAGTCGTCCCAATTTTCCTTGATGACCTGCAGCACAGCGATGGCAACAGGTATCCATGCCAATGGGTTCATATATCCTCCTTGGGTATCAGCAGCGCGGGATGTGCCGCCGTTTGTGTGTAAGAATTGCACGGAGCGCCCGGTACAGATTCCAGTGGCAAAAGTCCGGTGGCACCATCATGACGCGCCTCCCTGCAGAAGCGCATCCTGAAGCACACTAAACATGGCGGGTGCCAGATCGGGCAGGTCGTTAATGACCCGGCTGGTCTGTGGCAGCAGATGGGATATATGCTCATCACGAATGCCAAGGCCATAAAACTCAAAACCGAGCCTTTGCGCTATGTTCAAAGCCTGTAGTGCTGCGTGTGCGCTATCAGGCACACCGTCAGTGATAGTCAGGATTATTTTTCGCTGTTCTTTGAGGAACAGCATGGTCTGCATGACCCACCACATGGCCGCAGCCAGAGGGGTGCCGCCCGATGCGTTGATGTCGAAGCAGTCCGGCACCTTTTGACCATGCCGCATGATAGGGAATACGGAACTTGTGGAAGCTGTCGCAGAAAAAGCTGTGACCGCAGGGTTTACGCCCCGGATGTTTTCCAGTGCCTTTGCCACAGCAAAGCAGGCCTGCCTTGCCAAGGCGATAGGAGCGCCGGACATGCTGCCGCTAACGTCCAGCAGGATGTGTACAGCGGTGTTGAGGCCCCGCTGTTCCACCTCCCTGCGGAAGATGCGCGGATTGCCCGTTTGTAGCCTGTGGAGCGAACCGGTATGCAAGGCCCCGCGTCGCCCGATGCTGCACCGTTTTTGCGTTTGCGCCTGCAGAAAACCTTGGAGCCTGGTGCGCAGTGCGATGCTGGCTTGGAGTGCTTGCAGCTTTTGCGCTTCCGGCAATGCTCCAGTCTGCCGAAAGCCTTCAACAGCGACTGTAACCGTTTCGGCTGCTGATTCCGGCGACTGACTGGTGAGTGCTGCCGACAGAAGCTCTCCGAGGTTTTGTGGCAAATCCTGTGCTTCGGCATGCAGCAGGGCTGTCAGTTGCGCCTTGGCCCTGCTGGAAGATGAAGATGCAGACAGGTCTCTTTGTGATGCACAAGCTGACGAGCCGGTGCCTTCCCCTTGGGAGGCAGGAACGCTGTGGTCAGTGGCATCTCCCATGCCCGTCGTTACACCGGATGCGTGGCCTTTGCCCCTTTTGCATTTATGTTGCGCAGGCTTTTCGTCATCTCTTGCCTGTTGTTGTGGTTCCCATTGTCGGATGCTTTGTGCCAGTTGCCGAGCATAGGCGATGGCTGAAACCGTATCAGGGCAATGGATGCGAACCTTGACCAAAACTGCGTCCAGCACTTCTTTCAGACCGGAGAAGTGTTGGCGTAGAACCTCTGCCACCGCCGTGCGAAGTCTGTTGACCTCTTCCACATCCCAGGCTCTCACCGTCAACAACACATAGTCCAAAACAGCAAGGGCCGGGGAATCACCCCCGGCCCTTGGCTGTGCCTGCTCTACAAAGAATCGTCGTATCAGCCAGTTCAGATTCTGGCGGCAACCGGGGAAAATGGCGGACAGTTGCTTTTCAATACGCCAGTCCTCCAGACAGTTGAACAAGTTGAAGGTTACAGGATCAAGCCTGGCGGCTTGCAGCACAGCAAAATCCGTGTACCGAATATGGGCTGCCTCGTGGTCACAAAAACCTTTGGCCAGCGCCAACATTTCCGGCTCGCAATCCATAGGTAATGAAGGTAACTGAATGACCTTGCCGTTGGTGCAGGCCTCTTTACCACCGATACGCACCTGCACACCGTACTGATCGCCCAGAACGGACGCCAGCAGAGGCAGGCAATTGAGTATATCTTTGGAACGGATCATGACGTCACCACAAGCCCAGGCTGGGAATGACAGGATGTGGCAACGCATCGTCTGGTATAGGGATATCTGGTAGAATAGGCTCTTCGACTGATTCTTCGCCTGCGGTGTTATGCACCTGCATGCTTGAGGTGTCGCCCGACCCAGCCAGCAGAGCGTCCAGCACAAAGGCCGGGCCGTAGCCTTCAATGACCTTCTGGGCGTGCCCCACGAGGGCCGTACTGTCTTTAAGCAGGCAAACCAAACCCTGCAGAAGCAACAAATCAGGTCCGGTGATATTGCCCTTCTTGGGCATACGCAGCAGTGCAGCCTGTACGATATCCGCTACAGGGGCCACATGCGGTTCTACGAAAGACAAGCCCGTGAGCTTGGCATGCAGAGTCCGCAGGGGCGAAAGCGCTTTGTGGGTTACTTCTGTTTTTCCGTGGTACACCCTGCGCCAGATGTCTTCGGCAGACTTGGCCACTTCGCCAAAGAGCGTGCCACCCAGGCCCTGCACCTCTTCGGCCAGACCGGCCTCCAGCACGGCGGTATTATCCGCATGCTGTGCCAGAGGAGCCACTTTATAGAGTTGCCAGCGAAAATCCATGCGGTTGCGAACATAATCCGGCCCCACGATGGAGTTGCGGATGATTTCGCCCCACTGATGGTGCTTTTCAATCCAGGCCTGGACGTTCTGATCATAGCTTGCCAAGAAGGCTTCCTTTTCTTTCTGGAAGTCGCTGCGGATGCTGAGCAGCTCCTGCACAATTTCACCGGCCTTTTCTTCGGGTATGGCCCAGCCGGACATGAAACGTACTCCGTGCCGATCCAGATAGTTGAAGGCGCGGGCCTTGAGTGTGCCGAACACTTTGAGGTTTTCCGGGTCGGCAATGCGCTTGGAGCCAAGAGAGGCCAGATCATCAGGCGGCAGTTCCGCACCGCCCAGATCTTCCTGGCTCATTTTGCGGCGGGCCGACCACAAACTGACGTTGAGATTGAGGGCCAGCAAATTGTCCAAAATGCGAATGTCTGAAAGAACGTGTGTCATGATGCTTTCCTATAATGAGCTTTTTGTCGTGTTGAGGAGGTAGCCTTCCGTGAGTTTTTTGGCTGCGCGGGCCTCAAGTTCCAGAACGGAGTTATTGCCCGCACAATTTTCAGCGGAGATAAGGTGTTGTTGCCCAGCGGTGCCAGGTTTGCCCCAGTGGAGCGTAAGGCCTTCGGGGCGGGCCTCGCCGACCCAGAACTTGCCATCCTGTGTTTTGCCGGGAAGATTATGAACTACTTGAAGATGAACGCGGGGCTTGGCTACCGTCGACGTTTTGTGCAACTGGCCGCGCATGAAACGCAGGGCTTGCTCACCCTGCAGGAATTCTTCCTCTGTGTCGGTGCTCATTGCCTTGAGGTCAGCTTCCGTATGTTGAGGAAACATGCGCTGTGCCAGTTCGTGCAGCATGGCTCGGGTTTCACGGCTGGCACGATAAGCCAGTGCCCGGTCAAGGGCATAGGTGACAGGCTGGATGCCCTGATGGGCCAGTGGCTGAAAGCGCAAGGTCAGGTCTCCCCAGCGTAGCAGACTGCGCGTGGAGAAGGTGACTTCAATGGTAGTGGTGAGATTGCTGCCGGAAGCCTCGCCCATGAAGAGCTTGCGGACTTCATGGGCATAATCCACCATGCTGGCGCAAAGCCTTGCGGGCAGCGAGGGGAAGCGCTGGGCCAGCAGATTTTTTTCCACCGCTGCATCGGGGTAGCCCACCTCGCAGATGGTGAAGCGGTCCAGCCATGCGAGGTTCTGCCTCTGGGTTCCTTGGTAGAGACCTGTGTCATCACCAGCACCATTGGTATTGGCCGTGGCCACGAAACGGAACATGGGGTGCGGCTGGATGATCTCGCCCCCATTTTCTGCAATGCACAGGGGGGAGCCGTCCAAAACGCTGTTCAGGCCAGCGGCGATTTCCGGCGAAGTTAAATCAATCTCATTGAGGAGCAGAATCGCCCCGTGACGCATGGCCAGCGCAAGCGGACCGTATTCAAAGGTCATGTTGCCGTCCCTGACCGTCAGGTGCCCCACCAAGTCGGCAAATTCCAGCCGTCCGTGGCCCGTCACTTCAAACACGGGATAGTTGAGCCGCGCCGCCAGTTGCTTGATGCAGCTTGTTTTGCCGCAACCTGTGGGGCCAAAGACATAGAGCGGTTCGTTAGCCCCTTGGGGGCTGACAAACCAAACTACGATGTCCCGGCTGGATTCATGAAAGATGTAGCCATGGTCAATGGCCGGGCTGTAGGCCGAAGGTGCGGCATAGCCCCTGACCGTGGTGCCGGAGGGTTTACCGCTGAAGACCTGATCGGCGTCGAGGTCGGTGGGCTGGAGATTGTTGAAATCGCTGACTAAAGTTTTGTTCATAATACATGCTCCTTCAATGCAAAGAGCCCGGCTTCCATCAGGAAAGCCGGGCTCTTCAAAATATGTTCTTTGGGGTTATATTATTCTTTTGTAATTACAGAAGGAATTATCCAAAATGGTGACCTTGTCCGCCAGGGCCATGGCTTTGGGTAGGTTCTCAAGGCTGCGGGCAAAGCGGCGCACTATGTCTTGTGGAGGAACGCTATGCCCTCCGCGTGATGCACGGGCAGCAACACGTTCCTGTGCCAGCGCTGCCGAAGCAAGGCGTATGTAGACAAGCTCAACTTCATAACCCCGCTGTTTTGCTTCTTGCATCAGAGTGAAGTCAAACTTGGCGGTAAGGGTAGACTCGCGCGCAAATGAAACCCCTTCCTGCAAAAAGAGGCGAGCCATACGGGCCGCAGCCTTGCCAGCGCCTATCGGGGACAAACCTTCAGCAGCAAGCTTATCAGGGTCAATAACCAGCAGGTTTTCCCGCATGGCAATTGTCCTTGAGAATGTACTCTTGCCTGCTCCATTGGGGCCACAAATGCACAAAAGCTTGGGCATCAGTTGGCCTGTTGGACTTCGGTGAGTGACATTGTTTCAGTATGTCCATCTGGGTAGCGAAGGGTATATTGCCCATTTTCATCCAGGTAGTTCAACGGGATTCCTTTTTTCAGCTCAAGCTCAAGGATTACGCGCTGATTTTCTATGGCAGTCTCGACCAGTTCTTCAAGGGTAAGCGACATAATGCCTCCGTTCTCACAGATTACGGGTAAGCCTGCTGTCGGTCAACGGGCTGTGCATGCACCAAACATTTGCAGGGAATTGAAAGTCAGGCTGCTATCCCTTTTTTGTCAGGCATGGGGCTACGTTAGAATAATATCCCATGATAATTTTCCGAAGTTCAGTTTATGGGTGAAACACTCAGCTTCTCGAAAGGCTCCCCCGTGCGCTCGCAGCGGGCCAACAGGGCGTCCACGTCAATATCGTCCAGATGCTCAAAGCAGAAGATATTGGACAATTCTCCCCGTAGCGCGTTTTTGTCCAATGTGGTTCGGCCTGCAGCCACTGACATGCGAAAGCGGTAATTCGCAGTATTCACCCAATCCCGAGTGCCAGCCTGCCGATGCACCAGCTTGAGTACGGCTTCCATCTCCTTGATTTCAGCATCCAAGGTGGTGCGCTGTTTTTTGAGAACAGCCAGCTTGTCCAGAGCAGGTTCCCATTGTGGCATCTCCACGCCCAGCGGGAATTTGGGGCAATCACTGTTGTATTCGCAGTATGAGCACAACGGGTAAAAGCCTTGGGCGCAGTCCACCTGCGAAAGGGACAATTTCCCGGCGCGGTACTTGAATGTGCTATTTGTCATCTGGGCGGTAATGCCAAGGGCAATATTTTCTATTGGGTCATGACTAGCTGAGAGGAAAATTACGGAGCATTTTGAGCACCAGTTTGTATATGTCCTCTCGCCGATGATTAAATCGAAACTCACATTCCTTCAAATGGAAATAAAAAGTGTGTTTATGCAGGCCTCTAAATCGTACAAGTCGAGTCTTTGCAAAGGCCCAGAAGCTTTCAATCCCATTAATGTGGGATTGTTTGTTCGCAAATTCGTTGTTGCCGTGCTCAACTCGAAAATGCTTTTGGTAGCCAAGGTCTACAAGACCATCATAGCCACGCCAGCCGTCAGAGTGAATAACGCTCTCAAGTTCAACACGGCCTCGGATGATGCCTTGAAGAGTGGCTTTTGAACAGTCGGGCACAACTTCAGTGTAAACGCGTCCATTGCGCTTAAACAGACCGAAAACGATAGTTTTACCACGAGCACCCCGGCCTCTAACACCTCTAACTCGGCGTGCCCCAAAGTAGCTTTCATCAACCTCAACCTCTCCACTGACAGGCGATTCAGCTTCACAGTACCGGGCGATTCTTTCCCGGAAAGCGGCGAGATATCTGTTAATGGTATTGCGGTTTAGGCTCGTAACCTCAGAGATTTGAGAGGCGTCCAAATCAACAGCAAACAGCTTTACAATTTGCCGGATTTTGTCCTCTGAAATTTTCGAGCGATAAGCATACTTGTTTTTCATTGCCATTATTAGCTTTTAGCCTCTTTAAGGCCTCTCAGCTAGTCATGACCCTTTCTATTTTATATGAATAGCATGGTCCTGAAGTGATAGATCGTACCGCTGCTCTTCACGTCATATGCAGTAATCCTCATGAAAAACATAAAATTAAAGGCCTCAATGCTGAAAAGCATTGAGGCCTTTCGCCTGTAAGCGGCTGCATTGTGCTATGTATTTTTGACTTTAACGGCATTAAAAGGTTGTACAAGCCGGGCCAACCACTGATGACGAGTTTTGGGTTCAGGGGCTCTGGCAATGGCAAATTCGTGATACAGGGCGGATCTGCGAGGCCATACAAACCCGCAGGCATCTATGGATCAACTCTAATGGTATTTGCTACAAAAAAAGAAAAGCCCTGTCTGGTTATGCCAGGCAGGGCTCACTACTTTTTAATTTTTTTCCATTTTTCGCAAAAATTGCACCAACTGCGTTGTGTGTTGGTGAACGAAAGCTCGCTGCTCTTCTGGGAGTGGGCGCAATAAGCTCGCGAGAGATTCGGCGCAAGAGTCAGCAGAAGCTTCTGGCGCTGAAAACAAATCAATCACACGACAATCCAGCGCTTCAGCAAATAACTGTAATCGCTCAAATTTAGGAGCTATCTTTCCCTGTTCCATACGCGAAAGCGACTGCTGCCCAATACCGACTTTTTCCGCAAGTTCTTCCTGAGACATCGCCAAGGCTTTCCGACGCAGGCAAATGGCCAGACCTACTGTTTGCGTCAATGAGTTGGGCCGCTCTTTCACCGCACTCTCCAGAATAGATTTAGTCTATAATTTAAACGGTAGGCGCGGCATTGACATATGCTAAAAAGCGTGATTTAAGGCGTAAAAGAGGTAAAACTGACGTGGTACGCTTGAAACATCAAGCAACGCATAAAAATCAAAATGGAGCCAAGCGATGGTTAGTCGGCTAAGGATTTTGGGCACGCTTGTTATTGCTGTAGCTATAAGCGCCTTTTTGCTGGCTTGCGGTTCGAGCGGAAACAACCTGGAGAAGCTTCATGGAAAATGGTCAGTGGACAGGAAAGAAACCGTTGATTTGAGTCCCGAATACGGGAAGATGTCAAAGGAAATGAAGTCTGAATTGATAAGTAGAATGGTCAGACCCTCATTAATTTTTGATGTTCTTGGGAAGACGGTTGAAATATATTACACTGAAAATCAAAAAGATGGCTTTACACTGCCTTTTGAAGTTAAAAAAGATAAAAGTAATATAATCGTAATAACATTAAACCGTGGTGCTCCAGTTGAAATAATATTTGATTCAGAAAGAAAAATAACAATGCGCTCCAAAGTATTTTTGCAACAAACAGGGTTCGCTGAAATTGTACTAACAAAAGAAAAATAATGGAGGACTATTCATGTCTGATGTGAGTGGAGAAGTGCAGAGGCAGCTTTCACAGAATCCAATGAAAATAGTCCACATAATTCTTGCTGTAATAATGGCATGCCTTGTAGTTGGCAGTCTGAAAAATGCTGATGACTACGGGATGTTTACCAAGACAATCGCCTTTATTGTGGGTGTTGCCAGCGGTTATTTGGGGGCCTTGCTGGGCGATTTTGTACGGAAACTCTTCATTCCCGACATGATTTTTACTACGGGAGGATTTTCCGCCCTTGTGAAGCAAAAACTGTTTTGGTTTATTGGTCCACAAGCTGTAGCCGCATTTTTTGCCGTTGCCATTGGGGCAGGGCTCATAACAAAGCTGGCAGATCAGTTTTAGCCTATGCCGATGGCAAGAGTTTTTGCTCAAAAAACTACGCCCTCAAATTTGACTGGATTGGATTCAATGCCCAGCAGTCCCGTATTGATACGGGACTGCTGGGTTCAGATGGCCGTTGTAAAACTTACAATGGCTTTTTTATTGATCTTTGGCCTTGCACATACACTTATGGCGCATTTCGCTTCGGGTGCGTCACTTGTCATCCATAGCGCGTATGTTGATATATACTTTTCGCCCAGAGGAGGCGCAGAAGCAGCCATCATTCGAACTATCGGCGCGGCAACCGATGATGTCAGCGTGCTTGCCTACAGCTTTACCTCGGATCCTATTAGTGCCGCTTTGATAGCGGCGCATCGAAAAGGAGTTCAGGTGCGGGTGGTGCTGGACAAGTCACAATGCACAGCCAGAGGAAGCAAATTGCAAAGGCTCAAAGACGCCAAAATTCCAGTGTATATCGATTACACACACGCCATTGCACATAACAAGGTAATGATCATCGACAGCCAGATAGTCATCACTGGCAGCTTCAACTTCACCAAATCGGCAGAAGATCGAAATGCCGAGAATTTGCTCATCATCCATAGTCATCCCCTGAGTGAAATATATCTTCAGAACTTTGAGCGGCATATGGATCATGCAAGAGCAGAATGATTCGTGTCGCTTTTATTAAATGACTCTAATACTTTGTAATAACAGGAAATGCACTACGAAATTGGGGGCGACTCAGCGCTGTTCCGAAAAAGGGCTGACCATTTCACATACTCCAACAGCTATGGGAGATCATGATTTAGCTTAGGGGATAAATGCGGTAGTATCTCGTGTCGTGCGCTGAATGCCTTAATAAATCCGGGATTGAAGTCCATGAACCACCCCTCTGCGGCAGCCAAGGCGATGAATTCTGAGGCATGGACAAAAAAAGCGTAGATGGCGTAAATCCACGACGAGGATTATTGTCCAGCCGACTTGTTGAGCACATCGGTTTAATCATCTTTTTCAGTAGATACCGCGTCCGACCAACCCGCGCCCAGCGACTTGTAAAGGGCAACGACCCCGCGCACTTCCTCCCACTGACTGAGAGCCAGAGCATCCCGCGCATGGTTGACCGTGCGCTGCGCAACAAGCACTGGCATATAGGCGCTTAATCCGCGTCCATAGAGCCGGGTTGCCTGTTCCAGGGCTTTCTGGCTATCTGAAACGGCTTCCTTGAGTGATGCCTGTCGCAAACGCTCACTGGTCAATGCCGTCAGGGCATCTTCCACATCGCGAAGGGCAAGCCTCACATCCCGCTCGTAAACCAGTTTTACAGCATCGGCCTTGGCCTGTGCCGCTCTTACGCCTGCGCTTGCCCGCCCTCCATCATAGATGGACTGACCGGCTTGCCCACCCGCTGCCCAAGCCTGGCTGGCGATGGAAAAGAGGTTGTGAATGGCGCTAACAGTGCTGCTAATGCCCAACGGGATACTAAACCTGGGAAATCGTTCGGCCTCGGCAACGCCAATCTGGGCGGTTGCCGCCGCAAGGCGGCGTTCGTCCGCACGAATATCGGGACGCTGGCGCATCACCTCCGACGGTAATGAAAGAGGCAGGCGGGCAGGTATGGGCAACACTGAAGAAGAATTGGCCAGTTCTGTGCGCCAGTCACCAGGAAAGCCGCCGGCAAGCACGCCAATGGCATGACTGAAGCGGGCAATATCTGCCTCAAGCGATGGTGGCTGCGCCTCGGCTGTTTCACGTTCGGCCCGCGCCTGCATTACGTCCACCAAGGTGCCCATGCCATGCCGGTAAGCCTGATCTGCCAGTCGCTCACCCTCACGCAGCGTACGGATGTTGTCATGCGCGATGGCCAGGCGTAGCTGCGTTGCACGAAGCCCCGCATAGTTTGACACAAGCTCTGCAACAAGACTCACCTGCAAGGCCCGATGATCTTCAGCGATCGCCTCTATGCCCGCATCTGCCGCCTCGACAGCCCTGCGCGTGCCGCCAAACAAATCCAACTCCCAACTTGCATCAAGGCCCACAAGCCACTTCCGTGACTCGCCGCCAGGTTGAGAACTGAGCGCCTTACTGGTGCGCCGGGTCTCGCCAGACCCACCGGCCAAGATTGTCGGCCCAAACGCCGATGCGGTCTGCACCCGTTCAGCGCGCGCCTGCCGCAACCGCGCCAGGGCTATGCCTATATCCTGATTCTGTGCCAAGGTCTGATCGACCATCCTGTCGAGCAAGGGGTCGTTGAATGACCGCCACCACGTGTGCAATCCATCCTGGCTGCTGATGGTCACACTGTTGTTGTTCACACTGTTGTTCACGCCGTTGGTGACCTCTCCGTTGCCGGCCTCGGTCCAGTTTACGGGCAGGTTCAATGCTGGCGCTTTATAATCAGGGCCTACAGCCATGCAGCCTGACAGACTCATCAGCAACAGGCCGATTGAGCACGTTTCGTAGATACGTAGCCGCGCATAATTTCGTGAGGTAAGCATGTTCACCCCCTACAGCCAGCTGTGCAGCAGTGTCGTGAGGCGGCCCTGGGGCGGTCTGTCGCCTTCTGGGGTCATCACTTCGATACTGCCTGTCATGCCCGCAGCCAGGACAAGGTTTTTCGGGATTTGTTCAAATTCAATGCGAACGGGAATGCGTTGCGCAAGACGAACCCAGCTGAAGCTCGGCGCTACGCTTGGCAAACCTTGCGCGTCAGCCTGCTGATTGGTATCGGCTATCCCACGCCCAATACTCACCACCCGGCCAGGAATCACCTCGTCAAAGCCCATCAACCGAATCCGCGCGGATGCACCGGGCTGGATGCCGTGCAATTTGGTTTCTTCAAAGTAACCGATGAGCTGGAAACTGTGCGCGTCCACCAGGGCAATATTGGCCTGACCAGCCGCCGCATAGTCGCCCCTGCTCAGCCGCAGGCGCGTAATATAGCCATCAACAGGAGCACGCAGGACGGTGTGCTCCATATCCAGCTTTGCCCTGTCCACAGCGATCTGGGCACTGCGCATTTCAGCCTGGGCTATGGCCAGTGTCTGATTGGCGCGCTGTATTTCTTCAGCGGGCACGATGTCCTCCATGCCCCTACGCCGCCTGGCGTCCTCGGTTTTCTGACGTAACGATGCCTGTACTGCGGCCAGTTGCGCCTCGGCCTGTGCCAATGCCAGTGTAAAATGGGCAGAATCTATGCGGTAAAGCACATCCCCCTGTTTTACATACTGGTCATCCGACACCAGGATTTCCGCCACGGTGCCAGACACCTCAGGGGCTATACGAACGATTTGCGCACTGACGCGGCCATCGCGCGTCCAGGGAGCCAGCACATAGGCGCGCCAAAGCGCACTCACCAAAACCCAGGCAACAATGACGACAAACAGCGTGAGGCCCGCCCGGATGATCTGCTTTGCAGGAAATGAGCGATTAAACATAAAAAATCACACCCTTTCTGGAAGTGAACGGTTAAGCATAAAGGATCAGCAGCGAAACGATGCAAAGGGAAATGGCGAATCCGAACAAACCGGGATGCCAGACCCACTCCAGCACTCCACTGCGTGTGAACAAGAAACGAATCCCCAGGTATATTGGCAGCGCTACGCACGAATAGACGAAAAATGGCGGCAAATAGATGCCCGCCAGTGAGAACTCACTGAGCATTGGCTCGTCCTCCAGCATATTGTGAAAAGTACTCTGCGCGACTTTCGAGCAGTGCCGCAATGTCGAGCAATACGACGATTAGCCGCTGCGCCTCTGCTCTGGCGGCGCTCTCCTGCAATGATAATTGTGACAAGGCCCTGGCAGTGCGGCGGGCATGACGTGCTGCCAGTTGGGGCTCACCAGCCCGACGGTTCATATAGCGAAACGCTGTGGCGAGCGGACGGCGTAATGCAGAATCCTTGGACGCCTGACGCAGCCATTGGCGCAGGCGCAGAACCTCCCGCCCCAGATGGATACTGTCCAGAGCGTTGGCGATATCCCGATCCATTGCCTCGGGTTGCGTTCTGAGTAGTGCGCCGAGTTGCGCAATGCGGTGCTGCTGACTCCATTGCCAGACTTTCGCATCCGTCCGCTTCCCTTTAAAGGTGCCAAGGGCGGCATCGCGGATGGCAAGGCGCAAACGAGCCACATCACGCGACCGATTGCGCGGCAGCACAATCAGGAAGCCCAGCAAAGTAAAAAAAGTTGCCAGTATCCAGGCGACGGAACTGTTGAGAAACAACGCAAAATCGTAATGCATCATGTTATCCGTCGCCGCCAGCGTGGTAAAAGCGACAAGATAGGTGGCCCCGGCCGCCGTATGGCGGGGCATGGAGGTTGCGTACACACCCGGCAACCAGAACAGCCCCAAGACAACGAGCAGCAGCGGCAGCCCGGAGACGTGGGGCAAAACCATGAATGTGCAGAAAAACGCCATCACGATGGCAAACACGGTGCCCTTGATGAATTCGATTGCGCCGAGCGCAGGATTGGGAGCTGTGGACAGCAGTGCGCAGCCTGATGCCAGTCCCGCCAGCATCAAGCTCCCGTAAGTCCATCCTGTTTCTATCCAGAAAGCACCGCCCAGCATGACAGTCAACAGGGCCCGTAGGCCGTTCTGCAATGCGGCAGTCTTGTCCCGATAGAACGGCACGGAGACGTGCGCTGCGGTTGGCTGCGGGCAACGCAAAAGCTGCATGCCCTTGAGAGCTTCAACAAAGTCGTTGAGCTGTTCGAGCAGTCGATCGCCAGCGATCATCAGCGCAGCATGCTCTGCCCCATTTTCAAGCGATGTCGTGGAGAGCATGTCCAGCAATTGCGTACGAACATCTGTCAATATTTCAATGGCACGTTCCAGCCCGGCGAGGCCCTGCTCCAGCTCAAGGGCCTGACTGGCTTGCTGCCATGCCCGTTCCCATACGGGCTTGAACTCTCTCAGAGCCTTCTGGCTGGAGCTGCCTTCGCACGGGGGAGGCATCCCGCCCACCAATGCGGCGAACAGGGACACCATGGTTTGCCGAACCGTGGCGGCACGCTGCGCCAAATCAGGGGATTCGGCCTTGCCCAATGCCAACAGATCATCCACCCCATATACGTCAAGAATGAGATTGCGCCTGCCCGCATCCAGCGCTCTGGTCGCTGATGCTTCACCATTGTGCACCGCCGGGTGATCTGTCGTGAGAATGCCTGCGGTGGCTGATGCCAGCCGCCGCAGCTGTGCTTCCAGGCGGCTTCGCACGCTGCGTGTACTGAAGAGCGCAGACACGCACACAAGGCACACCACGCCAACCAGCACGGCAGCGCCGCGCCCCATCACCTGATCGAACGTCAGTTCTGGGTGCTGCATGGCTCCATAGGCCGCCATCCCCACGGTGTACCCCGCAAGCGTCGCGCCATAGGCCCTGAAATGGCGCAAGAGCGTCATGCCCACCACACAAACGCCCATCCACAGGCCAAAGCCGAGCAAAAACAACCAGGGACTCTGGCCAAATGCGCTCATCAGAATGAAGGCCGCCAGCATTCCCACCAGCGTGCCGAGTATTCGCCATACGCCCTTTCCGATCACAGCGCCTTGCACAGGAGTGATGACAAGAAGAACGCTGGATGCCGCCGCATACGGGGCACGCAGGTCAAGCCAATAGGCAACCACCAGCGCCAGCCATGCGGCAAGGATAGAACGCATCGCATAGGTCGCACGCGGCGTGGTCAGATCAAGATAGGGCAGCCCACGGAGAAACCCTTCCCGGAGCAGGGAAAGGCGGGAGAAAAAGACACTCGAAAGTGCCGAAGGCACGTTCGCATACCACATGACAGAATCCTTCTACAGTGAATTAATAAGTTGCACTGTAGACAGACTCGATCATTCCGAAAAGTGAATTTATTGCATTACGTCGATTGCGTCTGGCGCACGTATAAAGAAGCGCTAACCCTCGCGGCTCTCCTCGCCAAGCCAACTACCCCCCCATGCCCGACGAAGCCCCGTTGCAGAGGGCGTGGATTGTGCGCCGCAGCCACTGGTGGGCAGGGTCGCTCTCCAGACGCGGATGCCATGCCTGCATCATCAGCACTGTCTCCAGCGGAACCGGCAATTCAAACAGACGAATGCGCAGACCTGCTGAAAGCGCGCTGCTAGCCAGGTTTTTGGGCAACGACAGCAGGAGATCCGAATCCTGCAATGCGAACAATGCCGTATAGGGGTTCGGCACAACCAGGGCAACATGCCGACGCAACCCATATTCTTCCAGTGCGGCGTCTATGGGACCGATAGATTTTCCGCGCCGCGAGACGTTGATGTGTTCCCAGCGGGTGAGGCGCTCGGGGGTCATCTCGTCGGTAAAAATTGGATGATCAGCGCGGGCGACGCCAACGAACGTCGTGGTAGACAACGACTGCACGCAAATCTCCGGCCCCAGCTTGCGCGAAGCGCTGATAAACAGGTCAATGCGCCCACTGCGCAGCGCTTCTTCATCCACGTCATCCTCTTCCGGTGAAAACCGCAACATGGCGCGGGGCATATCTGCGGCCATAATTCTCAGCAGATGCCCCAAGTGCATGCTCACAAACGCGTCGGTGGCGCGCACGTTGAAACGCCGATCCAACGCTTTTAGATCAATTTCGACATCGGATGAAAAAACCTGCGTCGCTTGCGCCACCACGTTGCGCACCTGCTCGCGCAAGGCCAGCGCCTTGACCGTCGGCACAAGCTTTCGACCCACCTGAACAAAAATAGGATCATCCAGCGCGTCCCGAATGCGGCTTAAGGTACGACTCATGGCCGGAGGGCTCAAATTCATGCGCTGGGCAGCGCCAATGACGCTGCCTTCATCCAGCAGCGCGTCCAATGCCAACAGCAAGTTTAAATCCGGATGTGCCATATTCGCCCCTGTTCATTAACCAAAACGCACTCAAACTTCATGTTGCATAATTGGAATAGCATTAAAAGGCAAATATGACCGACGGCACATCAATCAATAACGGATCCTTTAACGCCGCTTGATTCCCATGTCGTGCTACTGCTCCATTCCAGTTCGATCACAGACATACTCTGACGCGGAATTGTTCTGAGGTCATTTCGATTGTTCTTATGAATTTGCAGGGTTGAGAATTCCCGACTCTGCCAGGCTAATTGCGGCCTAGTGTCTCAATTGTTTTGATGGTCTGAAGCAAAGCTATAACGTATGACGTCTAACTGGGATAATTCATTTGCGCTTCTAAACAGACAACAGCGTGGGATGTGCCGTTTTTTTGTTACGTGTAAGGAAGCGGAATATTCTCCGCCGGTACCAAAGGCTGAAATCGAAGAGGACCATCATACTGCCTCCCCATTAACAAGGCAGCCTGCAGCATGATAAACAAGCTGGCGCCAGATCTGGTACACCATTGACCATTTTTCTGGTTGCGGCAGCAGATGCCTTATGTGTTCATCCCGCATGCCAAGGACAAACCTTCAAAGGAGAGGTTTAAGGGCACCTCCATAACGCTGTTTGCGGA
Organism: Desulfovibrio sp.; assembly: GCF_019424165.1. Taxonomy (GTDB): domain Bacteria; phylum Desulfobacterota; class Desulfovibrionia; order Desulfovibrionales; family Desulfovibrionaceae; genus Desulfovibrio. Next base: position 65,404 of record NZ_JAHZAA010000008.1, read on the forward strand.
CGCTGGGGTGTCCAGCATTCCGTCAGTGGCAACAAGAGTCATCTTGCGCTGCTCTTTGAATGACAGCATGGTTTGCAGCCCCCCAAATAAAGCGCCAGCCAACGGTGTCCCACCAGAAGCACGTATGCCGAATAGGTCTGATACGCCTGTCCGTGGTGTATTACCGGGAATACAAAATTTGCGACCGAGGCAGCGAGAAAAGCTGTAACCGCAGGATTTACGCCACGAATATCGCTTATCACAGTGGGCACGACAAAACAGAAGTGGATTCTCCGACCCTCCTACTTTATAAATGTAACGATTTTTCTTTTGAGGCAGGTATTTCTGCGGTCAAAAATACTCATCACTTCTCTTACTGTTTACAATAGCTGTAACTTCTTGCGCAGGTAAGCCATGGCCGATGCCTTGCTGTAACCCACCTTGGATCCGGCCCTGACGCGCTCCCTTGGGCCCTTTTGTAGCGCGTCTTCATTGCTGAGAGTTTTGACGGAAATAAGCCCTCCTGTGATCCGGGACAGTTCTGCTCTGGATACCACAGGGGGCAACTCTTTCTCGATGGAGCGGAAAAAGTCCTCCGAGCCGATGCCCTTGCTAAAGAGCCTGTCCGTGTAGGCAAAGTCATGCTGCCGGTATTGCTGCATCAAACGCTCCTGATTGCGCTGTAGGGTGTTGAGGGAATATGTGGGCCGCATAGTATACTTAATTTTCATACAAAGAGAGTGCTGCTATTGGGGCAGCACTCTCTTTGCCTTGCAGGCCGATGCGTGATGGTGGGTTTTTGAAAGAGGTTCATTTCTGGTGTGCTTACGCTGTGGAATTTTATCAACGGTCCTTCAACGTCCTGATGAGCGTGTTGATTTCACTCCCAGTCAAGCGGGCCAGCGCCTTGCCAAAGGTTTTGTTGCTCTGCCTCTCTGCCGACAGCCCCTTCTCCTGAGCGATTTGCTGCGCCAGATCTATCTGCTTTGTAGAAGCTGGCTTGGAGCCACCGCCATTGTAAACGGCCTTGTCTTGTGGCCTTTCAGGAGTCTGGACGGTGTGCTGACGGGAATAGGCTTCTGTCTGTGCGTCAGGCATGCCACTCTGGAGTAGCCGTGTGGCATTGGCCCGTGACCTGTCGCTGGCAGCCTGGAGGGTGTCAGCTTCACCCAGGGCAGAGACCGTACGCCCTGTACCCGTCTTGAGGGTGGCTTTGCAGATGTAGTGGCATTCTGGACCATTGCAGGTAAGGCTGGCCAAGTCTATGTCGATAGCTGAACATGAGTCGAAAAAGGTAGATGAGGGCATCTTGAGGCTCCGTATTTTGAAGTGTCGCGCCAATAGCGCATAAGATGCCTATTTTTTCATATGCGTGTGCAGGAGGACACCCGTGAGCCTTTGGGATTGGACTCTTTAGTGCGGACCTTGGCCAGATAGCTGGCGGTATACACCGCGTCATCCATCTGGGCATCAACGTCAGGGGAGTTTCTTTCGATGAACTTGCCCACTTTCCCATTGCTGCTGGAGAAGTTGACCAGTCCTTCATTGTCTGTGCCCAATTTCTTTTTTACAGCCCTGTTGAATGCTTCCTTGATCAAATAGCCATTTTGTATGGCATTGCCATTTACAAAGATGTTGAGGTGGTAATGTGGATTATCGTCTGAGCTCTTTCTTTCTGATACCCAGACAACGTGGAGATCTGGATCGTTTTTTCCATTTTTAAAGCGTGAATCTGTCTGGCGTTTAACATTCTCAATGATTCTGGTCATATCCTCGCTGCTAAGCGTATAATCGCTATACCTCTCACTATGAATGTCCAAGCGTACAGACAACACTCTTGAATGCTTTGACACCATATGCTCAGCGGTGTCTATGATTTGATCTAATGTCTTTGTGTAACAAGGTAGGTCATTGTCATTTCCATTGTTAATTGGATATCCTCTATGTGTATTCTCTTTTATCATGTCTTTACTCATGTCATATGCTCTCAATGATTTCATTTATACGTTGATTCAATATGCCTAACAGCTCTACAGTCTAGTTTCTATATAGTGTCTTTAACTAAACATGTATCTAATTAAAGATACTACCAATAACCGGGATGTATATATCTTTCTCAATCAAGCATAACAGATCAATATTTCCTTCTGTAGCAGTAAATTGTTGCATACTATATTTGCGATAAAGTTTTAAAAAATTAAAAATGGAAAAGTGGTATAGTGTGCTACTATGCCGCTTTTGAATGTCAGATCTAGATACATCACAGATTTTGCCCATAGAACGATGCCAAATGAGTTCTGATCTATGCCCTACTTCTGTGCGTTCTTTCTGAGCACAGCACATTGTCAATCAAGTTGTCACGATTGAATGCTGAAGGTTTCATGCAAAGGGAATATGGCGAGGGTATTTGTTAGCGGCATTTCCCCCCTAACAAATACCCACCCATCTCCCGCATATGCCAATTTTGAATGTGCAGAAAAAAAGCATCCCCCTGAATACCAAGAGAATGCCTTTCGCTGATATTGTTCAATACTCGTCAGATCATGAGCGCCTATCGTAGTACCTGTTCCTGTATTCATGCCCTGCAGGTCTGCCACGTCTTCTAGAATATGATTCAGATATATTTCTTATAATCCGACGCTGCTCAAGTTTATTGAGAGCAACATCTACTTCGGCTGCTGCATAGCGATCCTTGAACCGCTGTTTTATCTGTGTAGCGCTAAACATATCCATGTTTTCTTCAAGAATATGTATCCCGACATGACACATACAAGTCTTCTCTTGTCTGTTTGCATGACCAGATATGCACTCCCACAGATTGTCTGATAACACTTCTGTGATTTGTATTGCGGTGACGATTTCATCCCACGATACAGGCACTTTTTCAGGTTCAGAATATTCCGCAATATGAAGAACCCCTGCGATTCTTAACGCATGTTGTGCCATCCGCTTTGCCCACTCTTTAATTTCAGCATTACGCCCTGATGCTTCTTCAGAGCATTTTTTCCGGAAATTATCCCAAGCATGCTCTGCCTCTGCATCTAGTGTGATGACCTGATGCCCGGCATTCGAGGTTGCACAATCGTTAACTCTAGCAAGAATTCTTCGGATCAACTCCTTTATTTCTGGGTCCAATTCATGCTGAGAAATCTGGTACATCCGCGGGGCATGCGGTGCTGCCCTATAGGTAAGCATACGAGCACACAACCCTGTTTTAATGTAGCTCTTGTCCTTGATAAACTTTGTAAAAGACTCAATCTGCGTGAAAACAAGGTCAACAATGAAAGGATCATTGCAGGTTGCCTGTCCCCTGCAAATTCTACTTTCAGAATGGGTTTCGCCTCCCCAAAATTTTCTGATCATACTGAAGGCGTCACGCGGTAATAAAATGCCGTCTGATTCCATCCGCATAACAAATCCCTGATCAACCATAAGTTTGAAATAAGCAGCTTTCGTTATGTCGGACGTGAGGAATCTAGGTTTGTTTCTTTTCGTTTCGATTTCATTCAGCTTCTGTTTAATATCCTTAATCTCATCAAGCTTGGCAGGATCGCCTGTTTTAGCATATTCACTTTTTAGGAATTTGATGCGCTGATTGCATGCATCATAATCCTCTTCTTCAAAGTTGGATGAATCTTGATTACAGTTATTAAGTTCAACTTGGCTGATGGGCTCTATAAAAGGTTCAAGTGCCGATGATTTCCCACAGCCAGATTCTGCACCGCCCATGATAAGTAAAGCAAGTGAGTTAATATATCCGGTTGTTTTGTGCTTAATACGATGACAACCCCTGTCAATCCCTGCAATTGAAGCCAACCAGCCCAGTAAAACCAAGCCTGAATCAACATGCCGTGATGTCGAAACAGCTTCTACAATTTTCCTGGTATTCAGTGGCAGATTGCATTCGCTAAAATTTGCGAAGTGCATATCTGCTTTTTCCTTTTCGCGCTTCAATGATGAAATTTTCACCATGCGCTTAATTTCAAATGAGTCATAATTCATAGTCTTCCTCAGTCCCGTTATAATTGATTGGCTTGTAGCTTGGGAATGATCGTGTTCCGAGGCTACAAGTTCAGTTAGATCACCGTCACAACAGCACCGTCGTTGTTTTCATCTTCGACAAACGCAAACTTTAAACAACGCTTTGACCTCATCAGGCATATCTGCCAAAGCAACTACGGCCTGATTGCCACGATCCTGCCGCTTATACCCATCAATGAACGCCTGGGCCTGGTGACGCCGCAGTTGCTGAGAAGACCAGCCCATTTCACGCATAACTTCAGGTTCGCTCATCCCCTCTTCAAGCTTCTGGATGTACTCCTCATGCTGTTTGTCAAATTTCTGCTTAAATGTTCCCATGGAATTCTCCTAACATGCTATTGTTAAAGGACTATTTTGTTTATATGGGCTTGAAAAGCTCTTCTTTAGTCGTGGGAAACGACCAAAATCAGCGTCTTGACAAGTGGCATCACCGCTACGGAGTTGGACATGCTCCAAGTCAAACCACAATTTCTTACACGCTCCCCAGCAGCAACCGCCGCTGGAGAACGAGTGATTTGGTGGCGCTCACGCCGATGAGCAAATGTAAGCAGAGTAAAAGCGTTAGCTCTTCCCAGACGGGTCAATACGATTTTTTGACAGGAACGCCTCAAGGTCGCAGACTCGATAACGCACGGAACGGCCTATTTTGACGTAGGGAAGGCCTGCACGTTTAAACCTGTGTGCGCGAAGTGTAGAGAGGCTCAGCCCGGTTCGGGCTGAGACCTCCTGCTCAGTCAGGCATTGGCATGTTGTTTCTATGGTAGGCATCAGCCGACCTCCAATTTGGAATTAGGAGCTCCGGCTATTCTTATAGGATGGGGAAATGAGCTTGGGGAGATATTTGGGACAACCAAAAGCTTAAATCTAATATCAGGAATAGCTTCTATTTGTGCCGTAAAAATGAATCACAGGCGCACAGCTCCACCAGGGGAACTACTACATGACAGTGTGGCAAAAAAGAAAAGCCTTTACATATGAGCTGCTTGAAGCAATAGGGAGGCTTCTTGTGAAGCAATAATCTGCCATGGAACTGCAGCCCAATGCATTTGAAAAACAGTAAGCAATGATATTCGACTAGCTTGATGGAGCAGTTCCACCAAATTTATATTCAAAGAAACTAATCGCTCGCCGAGGAAGTATTTTTTGGGGAGACGCTTTTTTTGCAAGATTCAGCCAGTTCTCAGCAGATTCTGCTCCACTAATTTTTTCAACAGCAGCATTGAACTGCTTTCTCCACAAGTCTGTACATGAAGAAAAATATTTGCAGTTCGCGCAGTCTTCTGATGTTGGATTTTTACTTGGGTCACACTTTATTTGGGGAGCGTGCCTTCTATGCGTCATAAAAGCAGAATCAAGGTTAAAGTTACTGGAAACATACAAATCATAGATCAGCAATCCAGTAGACTTATAAAACACATTATTCAGAGACTGCCTATGCATTTTTAAGTTTGATTGCTTGTGTATCGTATTGAGAATATCTTTACGTTTACAGTTCTCGTAGTCATTGATTGACTTGAAAAGTGTGGCTTTCTTTTTGAGAGTGTCGATGATTTCATTGACATGAAGGTTTTTATCAATGCCGAAGAATACATAATCCCGATTGCTATGGAAGGCTATTACACATCTTTTGTCGGTTTTATCCAGAGTCTTGAATGTTGTAGGGATACTTTCATTGCGTTTTATCTGCTTGGCAACTTCAACCATGTCGTATGGAAAAGGTAAAAATGCAGCGCACACTTTGAAAATATTTGATATTCGGAGAAGCTTTTCAATATAAGGATAAAAAGTGATAAACTCTATATATTCCTCAATTCCCTCAAATTTAGTAATATGACGCAAGCCCATTATGCGCGCTTCATGGCAGTAAATGGCATCAGAAAGCAAGTCTATCTGCATTCCTTCTGGAATGTCTGCCTTGAAGAATTGTTGTGAGGTAAATTTAATATACTTCATAGCGTCTTCGATATGTCCATTGTTATCATAAGACATCTCAAATCTTCGCTTCGCATACTCACAAAAGAAAAAAGACTCTTCCAAAGCCGTCTGATCAAGGATTGAATTTGGTATCATTTTTTCTCCATATCCATGTCAAAGATTTCATCTGCGACGCTGGCTGCACGCTGCATCGCCTCATCGGCAAGGTGAGCGTACCGCTGAGTCATTTGCGGACTGGAGTGCGTCAACAATTTCTGCAATGTGTATAAATCGACTTTACCGCTAGAGGCAAGAAATGAAGCGTAAGCATGGCGCAACCCATGCAGGGGCCGAAAATCCTCTGGGAGACCAGCACGTTGTTTTACTCGTATCGCAATTTTACGAAAATCCTTGCGTTGTGCACCATTTTTACCCGGAAAAACAAAGGAACTGTCGGTTTTTTTGACACCCCGCAGTACAGCCCGTGCCGCATGTGAGAGGGGAATGCGCTCTGTCGTGCCTTTTTTGGCAACTTCTCCTCGCAGCAGAATGAAACCGCTTTCAAAATCTATGTCGGCCCATTGAAGTGCCATCAGAGCCCCTTTGCGCATGCCTGTAATCAGTGCAAGTCGCAAGAATGCTGCGGCATTCTGATCCGGTTCCCTGTCAATGGCTTCGAGATATTTTTTCAACTGATCGGCTGTTAGGCTCTCCGTTTTTTGATTGTCCACTTTCGGCATCTCAAAATGAAGCTTTGAAGGGTCTGTGGCTGCGCATAGTCCTTTTTTGACGCCAAACCTGACTATACGGCGAAGTAGTGCAAGGACATGTTTTGCCGTTTGCGGGCTTTTGCCCATTTTGAGTAGCTTCTGACGAAGCTTGTCAGCATCTAGCGTAGTGATTTCATTTGGTGTTTTATTTTCAAAAAGGCTTTTTATATAGATGTGGTATCTGCTTATATCTGCTTTCCTGGCTTTCCCGTCATCAAAAGATTGCTGATACTGATCCCAGAGTCTGGCGATGGTCGGCTTGGTCACTTCTGCCGCTTTCGCTGCGAGAACAGCTTCACGGATTTCCTTGCGGGAAGCTCGCTTTCCTTCTATGCGTTCGGCTCTGATGCCTGACGCCCTGGCTGGGGTCATGTCGTCCGCATACTGTCTACCAACCTTTTCCTCGATAACTTTACCGTCTTGCTTAAAAACGATATAATAAACGCGTTCCTCACCGGATTTGCCTTTGCGTTCGGCAATCCGGAAAAAGACTCCAGGGTAGTTCGTCTTCATGCGGGCTTTTCCAGTCATGGCAATCCTTCCTCTGAATTTCCAACCGTATTTCCAACCTTATCTGCTGATACTGATGCCAAAAGATGCAACTAGATGCAAGTCTATTTATGGCTATCCATCCAAAATTGATTAATAATAAAAAAAAATGAAAAATGAGGCAAAGTTAGAGCGTTGGCCTCCGGAGCCAAAGGTCGTGAGTTCGAATCTCGCCGGGCGCGCCATAAGGAAACCAGCAGGTTCCCCGTTTCAGGGAGCCTGCTTTTCTTGTCTGGCTTTTCTGTCGGCACGGTTTGACGGGTCGCCCCTTGCCGCTGGAATCATTTTGGATGCCGCCTGCCCGGCGCAAGCCTGCCAAAGCCTCCCCCCTGTGTCTGCCCCGGTCGTTCGGATACTCCGTTTTTTACTACCCGACCATCTCTGCGTCGCATGTGCCGCTGCGCAAACATACATGTGGGGCGCACCACGGCCAGTTCTGTTTTTGGGCTTGCCCTGCTCATCCCGTATCGGAAGCCAAGAGGCGGGGGCATGTATATGGATTTTGGTCGTGCCGTAACGTGTTTAAATTGTAAAAGTTTATTTTTTGGCGGTCATGTAGTAGATATAATTGGCTGATTTTTAATGTGCTTTTTTTCACTTGACACCGGCAGGAGAGAGATCGAGCATACAAACAGTATAGTAACAAAGGGATGCCAGCGCGGTTCTTTCGCCCGCCGCATGTGCGCCCGCTGAAACGCCCGCCTGAACATCCCCGCCATCTTCTGAGGATCCCTATATGACCCAACACTTTACCCGCAGAAAATTTCTGCAGTCGGCCTGTATAACCATCAGCGCCCTGACAGTGAGCGCAAGCGGGCTCGACAAGGCCCTCGCGGCTGTCAGCGGGGCTGGTCCCATGGCTGCCTGTGACGTTCTGATAATCGGCTCCGGCGGGGCCGGCCTGCGCGCCGCGGTTGCCGCCATGAAAAAAAATCCCAAACTCAGTGTGGTCGTTGTGACCAAATGCATGCCTTCGCGCAACGCTACCTGTATGGCCGAAGGCGGCATCAACGGCGTTACCGATTTCAGCAAAGGGGACTCTTACGAGCTGCACTGCTATGACACCGTCAAAGGCGGCGATTATCTTGTCGATCAGGATGCCACCCTCAAGTTCTGCGAGCAGGCGGGCCCCACCATTATGGAACTGGATTATATGGGCATGCCTTTTTCGCGCACGGAAGACGGCAGGGTCAAGGCCCGGCCTTTCGGCGGGGCGTCAAAGGTGCGCTGCAACTATTCGGCAGACAAAACAGGGCATATCGTGGCGCATGTGTGCCTGGACGAAGCCCTGACGCATGGCGTCAAGTTTCTTATGGACCATGAGCTGCTCGACCTCGGCGTGGACAACGGACGTTGCGAAGGCGCCGTACTGCGCAACATCCGCACTGGTGAGATATCGCCTGTGCGCGCCAAGGCCGTGGTGCTTGCCACAGGCGGGTACACCCGTATTTTCTGGAACCGTACCTCCACGCCCTACATTGCCACCGGCGACGGCGTGGCTGCGGCCCTGCGCGCGGGAGTTCCCTTTAAGGACGCCGAGATGATCCAGTTTCACCCCACGGGCGTGGTGCACGGCGGTGTGCTTATCACAGAGGCCGCACGGGGTGAGGGCGGCTACCTGCTCAACAACAAGGGCGAGCGCTTCATGAAGAACTACGCCCCCGGCAAGATGGAGCTGGGCCCCCGCGACATTGTGGCCCGCGCCATTGAAACGGAAATCCGCGAAGGCCGCGGCTACGGGCAGGGTCTTGAAGCATATGTACTGCTGGATCTCGTGCATCTGGGGCGGGATAAAATAGTCAACGATCTTCCGCAGATCCGCCACGTGGGCAAGCTGTTTGAAAATATAGATCTCGTGGACAAACCTATGGTCATCCGGCCCACGGCCCACTACTCCATGGGCGGTATTGATGTGGTAAGCTTTGATGACATGTCCACGGAGCTTCCGGGCCTGTTTGCCGCAGGCGAGGCCTCCTGTGTGTCCATTCACGGGGCCAACCGGCTGGGCGGCAATTCCCTGGCGGATGCCGTAGTCACCGGCAAGATTGCCGGGGATGGGGCCGCGGCCTACGCCGGAACGGCAGATCATGGCGCGGGCAAACGCCTGGCGGACCTGGCCGGCCAGTGGCAAAGCCGCTTTACTGGCGTTTCCAGCGGCGGTGACGCCAAGGAAATGTACGCGCTTCGCGAAGCAATGGGCGCGCAATTGTGGGACAATATGGGTATTTTCCGTACCCAGGCCAAACTTGTCGCCCTGTCGGACACCCTGGCGGATATGCGCTCGCGCTATGACGCGCTGCGCGTGCCCAATGCCAACCCGGTCTATAACTCTGTGTTCACGGAATATGTGGAACTGGGCAACATGCTGCAACTGGCGCAGGCCGCCTGTCTTGCCGCCACTGAGCGCAAGGAGTCACGCGGGGCGCATACCAGGGAGGACTTCCCCCGGCGTGATGACGCCAACTTTCTCAAGCACAGCATGGTCACTATGAGTGAAGACGGCAGGTTGCGTATGGGCTGGAAAGATGTGGCGATCAGCAAGTTCAAGCCCGAGGAGCGTAAATACTAATGGCAACACTCATCATTGACCGCTTTGACGGCAAAAAACACTACGAGCAAAGTTATGTTCTTGCTGCTGCCGACGTGTCCGGCAAGACTGTTCTCAATACACTGCTGTTCATAAAACAGACGCAGGATCCCACGCTCAATTTCACGGCGTCCTGCCGTTGCGCCATTTGCGGGGCCTGTGGCGTCAGGGTTAACGGGCATGCCATTCTGGCCTGCGACACCAAGATGGACGACCTGATTGCAACCTATGGCTCAGATACGTTGCGCGTTGCTCCCCTTGCGAACTTCAAGGTCATTTCAGACCTGGTGGTGGACTGGGAACCGGCGATGGAAAACTTGCGTAAAATCCATCCTGGCATGGTCGCAAAGTCCGAGTTTTCGGTGAAAGAGGGCTGCCGTCAGACACAGGCTGAATTCGACCGTATCAAAAAGCAGTGGGACTGTATCATCTGCGGTTGCTGCGCTTCCGAATGCAACAAGCTTACTGCCGACAACCGGGATTATATGGAACCCTTTGTCTTCACGCATGCCTGGCGTGCCGCCAATGACTCGCGCAGCAAGGATCCTCTGGTGCACGGCAAGCCCGCAGTGGCCGGCGGCCTGTGGAACTGCGTGCACTGCCAGGAATGTGCCAACCGCTGCCCCAAGGGTATCAGTTCCGCTGATGATATTGCGGGCCTGCGCGCCAGGGTTATGGCAAAAGGCATGACGGACGGCGTTGGCCCGGCCCACGCCAGATCCTTCTATACCGACCTGGTGGAGGATTCGGGACGGCTTAACGAAGTACGGCTGGCTCTGCGTACCGAGGGCATCAGCACCGTGGCCCGTGCGGGCATGGCCATCACCCTGCTGCGTCAGGGCAAGATGAACCCGCTTGAAGCCTTTGGTGAAGATCCCGTTGAAGGGCATGCTGCCCTGGTGAAGATGATTGAGGCGGCCCATGCCGCCGCAAAGGAGTAGCCGTATGCAGACCGAATACGCCTTTTTTCCCGGCTGCGTGCTGACTCAGGCGGCCAAAGAGTCCAAGATGGCCCTGGAGGCTGTGGCCCCCATCATCAATATCACCCTTAAGGAAATCCCCGGCTGGACCTGCTGCGGCGCTTCACAGGCCCAGGATGTGGACCCGCTGGCAACGCTGGTGGCCAATGCCCGCAATCTGGCCCTTGCCGAACAGATGGGGCTGCCGGTACTGACGACATGCAGCACCTGTCTGCTCATGTTGCGCCGGGCCAAGGCCGAGCTGGACGGGGGGCAGAAAGACCGTATCAATACCTTTCTTGCCAAGGGTAATATGACCTATAAAGGCGACAGCGAAGTGACCAGCCTGCTCTGGGTGCTGGCCCAGCATGCCGACACGCTCAAGGCCAGGGTTGTCAAACCTCTTGCCGGTTTGAAAGTTGCGGCTTTTTACGGCTGTCACAGTCTGAGGCCCGAATCCGCACTGGGTTTTGAAAGTTCTGTGAATCCGTCCAGTTTCGAGACGGTCATCAGCGCCATAGGCGCACAGGCCGTACCCTTTGACAAGCGGCTGGACTGCTGCGGCTTTCATGCTGTGTATCCGGCGGAAAAATCCGTCATGCGCATGACAAGCGAGATCATCAACAGTGCTGCCGCTGCCGGTGCAAGCTGTGTGGTGACGCCGTGTCCCCTCTGCCAGATGCAGTTGGACATTTATCAGGACAATGCCCAGGAGCTGAACAAATCCAAGGCGCGCGTACCCGTGCTGCACCTTTCGCAGTTGGTGGGTCTGGCTTTGGGAGTGCCTGCGGCTCAGTTGGGGCTTGAATATAACGTCATTGACGCAACAAGGCTTGGCTAAATCCCGTATTCTGGTTTCAGAAGCAGTATACGACATAAAAAAACAGGCCCCTGGCGCTGGCTACAGCGGCAGGGGCCTGTTTGTATTTTTTGCGATGCGGGCATTTTGCAGGCGTCGGCCCGTGGCAGGTGGCAGGGCATGGCGTCATCGGCCCGCGTCGCCTGTCATGCGGATGTTATTGCGTTACACACTGTCCCCGCGCAGGGCTGCGCGTATGCGGCAGACGCCGCAGGTATCGCCCGAGGATGTGGGATAGCCGCACAGCGTACAGGGGGCAAGGGTTACACCTTCTTCCGATTCGCGTCTTGCGAAAACAGGCCGCCCCCGCGCCAGAAAACCCTGATAAAAGTCCAGTTTGCGGCCGGGCATGGCGGCTTCGAGATTTTGCAGCAGCCCCTTGAGTGTGGTGAAGCTGGCCCCGGGGCTGTAAGGACAGGGCGCATAGTGGTTTTCTATGCCCATCAGAAAGGCATAGTTGGCGGTTTCAAATTCCGTAAGCCGCCACAGGGGTTTGACCTTGCGTGAAAAGCCGTGCTCGCTGTCGAGGCGCGGCCCCTGGTCGGAAAGGTAGGCCGTGTCCCAGCGCAGGGTGTTGCTGAAAAGGCGGGCCACCTCGTCATCAAGGTTGTGCCCGGTGGCCAGGGCGTCAAAGCCCTCATCCAGCGCGACCTTGTTGAAAAAATGACGCTTGATCTTGCCGCAGGCCGAGCAGACGGGGCGGTTCAGGCGCGCCTTGACCGCAGGAATGGCAAGACCTTCGGCGGCCATTTCCCTGATCATGAGGTTGAGACCGTGCTTGGCGCAAAAGCGTTCCACAACGCCCCGCGCCGCCGCCGAGGACACGGGAATGCCCAGGTCGATGTGCAGGCCCGTGACATTGTAGCCCTGGCGGGAAAGCTCGAGCATGAGGGCGAGGGAGTCCTTGCCCCCGGAAAGGGCCACGAGCACACGCTCGTCACGGGTAAAAAGCTTCTGTCCTTCAATGCCCCTGGTTACCTGACGGGAAAAGAAGTCCTTGTAGCAGTCGGGGCAAAAGGCGGCATTGTGGCTGCGCAGGGCTACTGCGGCCTCGGCTTTGCAGATTTTACACTTCATCGCTGTTCCTGGGCTGTATTTGAAAACGGTATGACAGAGTATTTCAGTACGTAATTATATTCAAGGCCGGTGGGCATCGTCGTGGCCCGGCTCAAGCCAGCCCAGTTCGCGGCACCATTGGGTATACAGGGCGCAGGCGCGTGCGGCAAAGGCTTCCAGCCCCACATGGGGGCGTAGCGCCTGCGCGCCGCGTACAAGATCCCGGCGCAGTTCCGCGTTCTGCATAAGGTCGATCATGGCTTTTGCCATGGCTTGCGGGTCGTTTTCTTCCACCAGCAGTGCCGCATTGTGCGGCTTGCCGCCCTCCAGAGACAGGCGCTCCAGGTGCAGGGGGCTTTGACTGCACAGCAGGGGCAGACCCGCGGCCACACCGGCCCACAGGTTTTCAGGCAGTTCTTCGGGGGAAGAGCCGGGCGCGATCCAGGCATGGCAGCGGGGCAGCACGTCGGGCAGGTACTGCTCGTTGAGCATGCTCAGGCGCGAGGCCACGCCAAGGCTTTCGGCTTCGTCAAGAATTTCGGCAAGGCGGGGACCGCCCCCCAGGGCGCGCACTTCCCACGGCGGCAGGTCGTCGCGCTGCCAGATGGCCGACATGGCCCGCATGACCACCTGCGCGCCGGAGCGCGGCGTCAGGGCATCGGCCAGGCCAAAGGCAAAGCGGTTGGACCCGGCAAAGCCCGGATCAGGCGCTGCGGGGTGGTCTGCTTCGTATTCTGCGGCGGGTAAAAAATCGTCAAGGCTCATACCCGGAGTCAGCAGGGTAAGGATGTCCTGCCCCAGGGGCAGGGTGCGGGACTTTTCACCGCACTCCGGGCGGAGGTTCGCGTTTGCCTCGTTGTTTTTTCCGCGCGTTCTTTTTTTTTCGGCCTGGGCGTCAGAAGCCTGCCGGGCCTCTGCGGCGGCCAGGCGCTCCATAATATGGCGCGAGCCGCACAGCACCTTGTGGGCAGCCCTGAATGCCCTGGTTGCAGCGCACTGCCCCTGCGGGGGCCGGAGCGGAAAGGCATGGGCCAGCAGGGTGGCTCCTGCCGGGCGCATGCGCAATACGCTGCGGCCCAGGGCCACGGCTTCCTGTCCCATTGTCTGCACAAGCAGCTTCTGATGCCTGCGCTGCCAGCGCCACAAGCGCCAAAAGTTGAACGGATTGCCGGGGCTTGCTCCATTTACGGTCAGTACGGGCAGGTTGAGCTGGCATGCCCGGGCATGCAGGCTCGAAGATTCGCGGCAGGCCAGCATGGGGGCCAGGCGGCCGCCATCGCGCATGGCGCGGGCCAGTGCCAGAACATGCTCTTCCTCCATACGCGCCGTGCGCGTGGGCGAGCCAAGTTCGGCCCACCGGGACTGTTCTTCAGGCGAGGCGAAACCGGGAACCGTATCTTGCAGGGCAATAAGCAGAACACGCATCAGAAGGGAGTACCTTGTTCCATCAAATGCCGCAGCAGGGCATCCTTGAGCCACCGGGTCACAGGCCCCGGTCTGCCCAGATGCTCGCCGCAGCCCACGGGCTGGCCGTCAAAATGGGTAACGCCCACGCAAAGGGTGGAACTGGTGAAAAGCAGCATTTCGCTGGCCGTGCGGATCTGTTCCTTGGCTATGGGCGCTTCTACCACCGTAATGGGGGCGGGGTGGCGGCGCGCGGCCAGTTCAAGGGCGGCCAGCATGGTGGTGCCGGGCAGGATGCGTTTGAGTTCGGGGCAGAGCAGGCGGCCATGTTCGTCCACAAGGCCCACGTTGGCTGTGGCGGCCTCGCCCATGAAGCCGTTTTCATCAAAGGTCACGGCAACGTCCATGCCCTTGCTGGCGGCTTCCATAGCCATGAACACATTGGGCAGATAGTTGGTATTTTTTATGCGGGCCAGGTATTCCTGCTTGGGCGGGATGGCGCTGGTAAAGGCGGTAAGCCCTTTTTCATAAAAGGCTTCGCCCGCAAATTTTTTGCGCAGGGCCACCACGTACAGCCCTGACTGTGGGCATTCCGCCGGGCTGATGCCGAAACCGCCGGGGCCACGGCTCAGGAATACGCGCATGTCGCCGTGGTCGCTGCCTGCGGCGCGGGCCACGTCCAGTATGATGCGGCGCAGGGTGTCCCACGGGCAGGGGGGAATGATACCGAGGGCAGCGGCGCCGTCCTTGAGGCGCGCAAGGTGCTGGTCAAAGCTGAACAGCCTGCCCTGGCGGTAGCTGATGCTCTCAAAAAGGCCGTCGCCCCTGTGGCAGATGTGGTCATCCAGCGGCAAAAGCAGAAGGGACGCGTCGGTGCAGATATGCCCCACCCTGTGGTCATAGAAGGCCAGCACGTTTTCAGCGCCGGGCCTGGGGGCGGCCAGCAGGGCCGCAAGGTAGGTATGGGCATCGACTGCTTTCAAGGGCGTCTCCTCAAAAGGTGTGCGGGGCGCAGAACGCCCCGCACGTTTGCTGCATTCGTTCAATCTCAGGACATGAAGACGTTTTTGTCCGTCACGCGCACAAGGTCACGCTGCACAAGTTCTTCGGCGATCTGTACGGTGTTGAGGGCCGCGCCCTTGCGCACGTTGTCGGCCACAATCCACATGTTGAGGCCGTTTGCAATGGTTTCGTCCTCGCGGATACGGCCCACATAGGTGTGGTCGTCGCCCACGCAATAGCCAGGCATGGGGTACATAAGCTCGCGGGGATTGTCGAACACGCGCACACCCGGAGCCTGCGCAAGTATAACACGGGCATCTCTGGCCGAAAGTTTCTTTTCCGTCTCCACGTTGACGGATTCGGCATGGCAGTAGAAGACGGGTACGCGCACGCAGGTCGCCGTGACCTTGACCGACGGATCGTTGAAAATCTTGACGGTTTCGTGAACCATCTTCATTTCTTCCTTGGTGTAGTCATTTTCAAGGAAGACGTCGATGTGGGGCAGGCAGTTGAAGGCAATGCGGTAGGGATAGGCCTTGTTTTCGGGATCGCGCCCGTTGAAGAGGTCGCGCACCTGACGTTCCAGCTCTTCAATGCCCTTTTGCCCTGTACCCGAAACCGCCTGATAGGTGGAAACAACCACGCGCCTGATTTTTGCCGCATCGTGCAGGGGCTTGAGCGCCACCATCATCTGGATGGTGGAGCAGTTGGGATTGGCGATGATGCCGCTATGATTTTCCAGGGTCTGGGCGTTGACTTCAGGTACTACCAGGGGGCAGCGGTCATCCATGCGCCATGTGGAGGAGTTGTCCACCACAACGCAGCCCGCATGGGCCGCATGGGGGGCAAATTGTAGCGAAGCGGCGCCGCCAGCGGAAAAAATGGCCAGATCAATGCCTTCAAAGACGTCTTCTTTAAGCTCCTGAACGGTCAGTTCCTGCTCGCCGAAAGGAACCTTGGTTCCCGCCGAACGGGCGGAAGCAAAGGCACGAACTTCGGTGGCGGGAAAGTCGCGCTCGTGAAGGGTCTTGAGCATTTCACGGCCTACGGCGCCAGTGGCGCCAACAACGGCAACAGTCAGCTTCTTGCTCATGGCTTTTCGCTCTCCTTGGGCGATGCACTCGGCCTTACGGGGCCGCCGATAAAAAGAGCGCGGCAAATGCGCGCGGTGAGGCGACAGTATAGTCCTGATCGCGGTAAATGTGAAGGGCGCGTTGTGCGTTGGGTCACCACGAAAGGGCATGAGGGGAGGCTTGCCTTTCAAGAGAGCATTTTGCCGCCCTGCGGATAAACCCGCTGGTTGCGAGGCTCCAACGGCCCCGCATTTTTCATGCAAGGCGAAAGCGGCGGATGGCGTTGCGCTGCGCGTAATCCCCCGCCGGGCAGTGACGCCCGGCGGGGCAGGCATAGTTTATGTTGCTGCCGTGCTGACAAATCTTGAGCGCGGCCCGACCGTGACGGCCTAAAATTCCAGATTGCCCGGTGTACGGGGGAAGGGGATGACATCGCGGATATTGGTAATGCCCGTGAGCATCATGAGCAGGCGCTCGAAGCCCAGGCCGAAACCGGCGTGCGGCACAGTGCCGAAGCGGCGCAGTTCGAGATACCACCAGTAGTCTTCCGGGTTCTGTCCCATTTCGCGGATGCGGGCTTCAAGCCTGGGCAGGCGTTCTTCGCGCTGCGACCCGCCGATAAGCTCGCCGATGCGCGGAACCAGCATGTCCATCGCGGCCACGGTTTTGCCGTCTTCATTCTGGCGCATGTAAAACGCTTTGATATCTTTGGGGTAATCGTAAACAATGACAGGTTTTTTAAAGTGTTCTTCGGCCAGGTAGCGTTCGTGTTCTGTTTGCAGGTCTGTGCCGAAGGCAACGGGAAAGGCAAAGTCCTTACCGCTTTTTTGCAGGATTTCCACGGCCTCCGTATAGGAAACACGGCCAAAGGGCGCAGCCAGCATGTCCTGTAGACGCTGGCGCAGGCCCTTGTCCACAAAGCTGTCAAAAAGGTTCACGTCGCTTTCGCAGCGGGTGAGCACATGTTCCACCACGTGCCGGGTAAGCCCTTCGCCCAGTTCCATAAGGTCTTCCAGGTCGGCAAAGGCCATTTCCGGCTCGATCATCCAGAATTCGGCGGCATGGCGGGTGTCATAGCTCTTTTCAGCGCGGAAGGTGGGGCCGAAGGTGTAGACCTTGCCCAGGGCCATGGCCAGGGCTTCGGCTTCCAGCTGGCCGGAAACGGTCAGGTTCACCGGGCACTTGAAGAAGTCCTGGGTGAAGTCCACCT
>NZ_JAHZAA010000009.1:0-4837 GCF_019424165.1 Desulfovibrio sp.
GCTTCCGTCTTTTTTATCGTGCATCACAATCCTTCAGATCAATACGGCTGCGGAGTCCGGGCCATGCGGCCCGGACTCCCATGAAACCATGATGGCTGGTCCGGTTTAGTCGGCCTTGCCCATCCACTTCTCAAGCAGTTGGGCCTCTACGCCAGAAGCCTTGACGGCCTTGATACCCTTGTTGAGCTTTTCCACCAGGTCCTTGCGGCCCTTGCGCACGGTAAAGCCGTAGTATTCTTTTTCGGCGGTCTTGAACGAAAGGTTCAGCTTGCCCGCAGTGTCGGCCTTTTTGTTGGCGTAATACATGGCCACGGGTTCGTCGCAGATCACGGCGTCAATGCGGCCGCCGAGCATGTCCTGGATAGCCAGGCCCACGTCGTCATATTCCTTGAGATCCACAGGCACACCGGACTTACGGATAACAAAAACGCCGGTGGTGCCGATCTGGCCGCCCACTTTTTTGCCCTTGAGGTCGTCAAGGCTCTTTATGCTCTTCCCCGCGGGCAGTACCACAGCCTGGGCTACTTCATAGTAGGGGTCGGAAAAATCAAACTGCTTCTGGCGCTCGGGCGTGATGGTCGTGGCGGCAGCCACAATATCGTACTGGCCGGTGGCTACGCCGCCGAAAATGCCATCCCACGCGATGTTGCGCACGTCCACTTCAAAACCGGCGGCCTTGCCCACTTCAGTAATGAAGTCCACGTCAAAGCCGACGGGCTGCTTGTTTTCATCAAGAAGCTCCATAGGCGGCCAGGTGCAGTCGGTAGCCACAACATATTTTTCAGCGGCCAAAGCCTGACCACAAAACAGGGTCAGAACCAGCAGGGCGAAAGCAAAACGACGTATCATGAAACCTCCTTCATGCGACGGACTCCGCCGGAAATACCGGCGCGTCCCCTGTGGGCTAGTTGGATTTGCCCATCCACTTTTCAATTATTCTGGCTTCCTCACCGGATGCCTTCACTTCTCTGATGCCTTTATTGAGCTTGTCCAAAAGGTCTTTGCGGCCCTTACGCACGGTAAAACAGTAGTATTCCTTTTCGTCGGTCTTGTACGAAACATTCAGCTTACCCGCGGTGTCGGCCTTTTTGTTGACATAGTACATGGCCACCGGGTCGTCGCAGACCACCGCGTCAATGCGGCCATTGACCAGATCCTGAATAGCCAGACCCACGTCGTCATATTCCTTGATGTCCGCGCCGACATTGGCCTTGCGGGTCACAAAAATGCCGGTGGTGCCTATCTGGCCGCCCACCTTTTTGCCCTTGAGGTCGGCCAGGCTCTTGACGCTCTGCCCTTCGGGCAGCACCACGGCCTGCACAACTTCATAGTAAGGCTCGGTGAAGTCAAACTGTTTCTGGCGTTCGGGCGTAATGGTGACGGAAGAAGCCACGACATCATACTGCCCGGTGGCTACGCCACCAAAAATGCCGTCCCAGGCCACGTTGCGGATGTCCATATCAAGGCCTGCGGCCTTGCCCACGGCCCGCAGGTAGTCGCTGGAGTACCCTTCGGGCTTTTTGCTGGCATCAAGCATTTCCATGGGCGGCCAGGTACAGTCGCTGGCGACCACAATTTTTTCAGCCGCCATAGCGGAACTGCACATAAGAACAAAACCAACGAAGGCGAGTGTCATTCGGCGAAGCATGGGACCTCCTTAAATGGTTTCCGTCAAAGCCCGCCGCCCACAGCGCCAGTGGAAAAGCCTGCCCCGCGATATTTTCCGCAGCGGAAGACCACGGCTGAACTTTTCGCCGGAATGCGCAGTACCCCTGAATGGGGCGGGCAACCAAAAGAAAGCGTGATCATCTTTAGCTTCGGGCGCGCCCCGCGTCAAGCGCCAACGCCGCCGGAACACGCCCATTGCCGCAACATCTTTTACCAGGCGTTGCCGGGCGAGGGCTCTTCGCCACTATCGGCATCATCTGCGGAAAAAGCATCGCCGCGATCGGCGCAGCCGTTATGGCTTTCTGGCGCACGGGCAGCCGCCTGTACGAGCGTGGCATGGGGAACAGACTTGCCTGAAACATCACCGGTATCTCCATCCAGATCATCACGGTCATCGCGCAGGGCCTGCTGTAAAAACCAGTCCTCACGGATACGCCACGAAGCCGCAGCCGTGTAAGCCGGAGAAGAATATCCCACTGAAAGCACAAGAGTGCGCCGGGCGTGTTCCTGAAGACGGATGAGCAGGGGGGTAAAATCGGCATCGCCGGAAAGTATGATAAACTCGTCAAACTTGGTGGAGTGCGAAAGATCATCCATGCAGTCCATGACCAGATGAATATCGGTACTGGTTTTGCCCCGGGAAGTCAGGGGCGGGCAGTCCACCACCTGAAAGGCGCTGCGGATGAAGGAGTTGCGAAATTCCTGATATCGCTGCGGATTGAGATAACACATGCGCTTCAGGATGCGGCGGCGCACACCCTCGCCGTAAAGAATACGCAAGGCATGATTTTCTATCCAGCGCACCCAGCGGTACGGCGCGGCGCCGAAGGCACGGGCCGCTTCCGGGTCAATTTCAAGAAAACGGGTAAAAATGTTGTCAAAATCAACATAAAGAGCACTGTAAACTTCATCAAATCCTGTAAATCGTGCCATATTATCCTCATGGTAAGATAACGAACTATCTCAGTATATTTTGCATGCCCACGCATGGCAAGGTTTTTACCGCACTTGAACAAAGAGGGCGTGCGGGATATAAAGCTTCTTAATATCAAGCAGATATTTTTCTGTAACATCGCTCGGGAGGGACTGTGCGAAACCTGCTGGAATATGGCAAAAGCCAGATAACCGCTCTGCATGCCGCCATAGCGGATTTTCGGCAGATGCCGCCCGCCGAGCGCTGGTTCTCCTGCCTTTTCTGGTCGTTCTGGGTCTCACTGGTCACATTTCCCTCGGGCTATGCCGTTCGCGACATCATGCCGGTGGTCTGCCTGATCTTTCTCGTTCTGTATTACCGCTGTAACTGGCGGAACAGCGTATTGCGCAGGCTGGGGGCGTGGCCGCTCTTCGCCTGCCTTGGACTCATGGTTTTTATAGGTGTAGCCTTTTCGCAAAACCCCGGCGCATCCCTGCTGCACGCCGGGTCAGCCTTCAACAAGGGGTTCATTCTACCGTTCATCGCCATGGAGTGCGTCCGTGGAGAAAAAGATCTGCGCCGTCTGGTGTGGGCCAGTGTGCTGGCCGTTTTCTGGCAGGGGCTGGACGGTGTATGGCAGGCGCAGACAGGCAGGGATTTTCTTATGGGCTACCCGCTCCACAGCGGGCGTCTGACAGGTAGTTTTGACGATTACGAGGTAGGCAACTACATTGCCCTCGCCCTCATACCGGCATTCGGCCTTTGGTTCATCCTGCGTCAGTTTTTTTCACGGCTGCCTGCACTGCTGTTGAACACAGCCGTTCTCTGGCCGGCTTTTTTCCTGCTGGCCGGTGCGGGCAGCCGCAGTGGCGCACTGGCCATCGCCGCCGCCATGGGCCTGTGGCTGCTCCTGACGGGCAGACACTCCGTCCGTTGGAAAGGCCCGCTTCTCGCCGCAGCCGCCCTGCTTTTGATTCTTGTGGCGCAAGGCCGCGCCCGCCTGGACGCCGTGGTGGAAGACGGCCGCTGGAGCCTGTGGAAGCTCGGCTGGCGCGTCTTTTTGGAACACCCCTGGTTCGGGGCCGGAGCCGGGCAATATAATGCCGCGTTTCGCAGCCTGGGACTCAGCCCGGAAAAAGACGCCATCACCATCAGCCACCCGCACAATATCTATCTGGACATGTTGTACGCGCACGGACTTGTGGGTTTTGCCCTGGGCATGATTTTTCTGCTGGGTTTCTCCTGGTGGGGCTACACGCGCATCAGGCCACGCTTGCAAGCCGAACGCGCTCGCGGGAAAAAAAGCATTTACTGGCACATGACGGCCTGCTTCTGGATGGGCTTTGTAGCCTGGCTTTTTAACGGCATTTTCGGCCACGACTTTTACAGGGTCTGGTGGCTGGCTCTGGCCATGTGTCATCTGGGCGTCATGATCGGCGCGGTCGTCAACGGACCGGCATGCCGGAAAGAGACTGATGATGCGGAACCCACAGGCGTACCTGACGATCCTTCCGCAGTGGCGGAAATGGCGGGAACAAAAACAGACGGCGCGTGACGCGCGCTCACCGGCAACCGGCTGACGGGAGAAAAACGCGCAGGCGGGATATTTTTCGGGCCGGAACCGGTATGTAAAGCCTTCAGCCCCTGCATGCCCGCCGGAAGCAGCCCTGCCAGAGAGGCCACGCCCAGTGCGAACAACCTGCACGCCAGCACAATATCCACGGCCTGCGGGGCCGCAGCGGCATATTGGCAAAGAACTTGAGAAAAACAAAATATTCAGTATCCGTTGTGAAACAGTACACTCTTTCATGAGCGCACGTAACCCCTAAAAATGCGGTTTTTCGCATCACCCGCATCACGTCACACCGCACTCGACGCCGCGCACAGACCGTGTGCGGTCATCTGGATGCAGCAGTTTCAGGGGCAGCCCTCAAACGCTGCCGTGAAAACCTGCTGCCAATGGAAAGTGCACTCAAAAACAACAAAAAACTCGCTTCGACGTTTGCCCTCACGGCGACACAGCGTTTCCGCCTCTATCCGTAAAGCCTCCGGCAACGGCTGAAGCCAGCTTACGCCGGGGCGGCAGCGCCAGCCTGCGTAGCCGCTGAAGCAGCCCTAAAGCAACCACTGCTCCCAGTAAAGAGTCCTGTGCCAAGGCAGAAAAAAGCTTTTTACGAAAAGCATGCTCTTACTACACATGGTTGGAATAAAAGCTTTTTACCACAACCGACGGAACAAAAGCAGGCAGGCGAGATG
>NZ_JAHZAA010000009.1:4847-15375 GCF_019424165.1 Desulfovibrio sp.
CTGAACCGGAGGTGCGGCCGCGGTCCCCCGTGCAGAGCGCAACAGGGCCATGGCTTCATCCTTGGTAATGATGCGGCCTCGACAGCGGGCATTCTGAAGGGCATTTTCCGGGCAATACCCCAACTGCACGCAGTTGGGTCCGGCCCCTGCGAACAGGTCGGGAGCAGCCTTGCGGCACAGACGCAGCATCTGCCAGGCAAGGTGCCGGATTTCGTGTTGGGCGTTACGACAGCAGCGGATGGAAAACCAGTCCAGCAGGGCGTGGGCGTTCATGCCCACAATGGCCTTGAACTCCGTAGCCTGCGGCTTGAGATAGCGCAGGTCTTCTTCCGGCAGGTCAGCATCAAGCCCCGCTTCATACCACTGGCGGCCGAGATCGGCGAGGTCACGCCCGCTCAGGCTCACCGTTGCACCGCCGGGCAAGGTCACCGGAGCGGTAAACTCCGCCACGCCGCGCGGATACACCACAGAATAGCGACGTTTGCCGCCAAGCTCGGCCCGGCCCGACTTGATCAGGTAAGAAGCCAGACGCTTGCGCACAAGCTGGGTTTCGGTCACGCGGGAGTAGCCCTCAAGGCCGAAAATGAAAAAATCAAACTCCAGCGCGGCCCTGTGGCCCGACGACAGGATGTTCTCCACTATTTTTTTGGAATAGGGCGAAGCCACAATGTCTTCAAGGTCCCTCTCGCTGCGCACAAAGCGCGCCGCGATGTCTGTGTAGACTTTTCCGCCGCCGGCCAGCAGCACGACCTTGCCGTTTCCGGTAAATTTTTCATCCAGCATTTCAACTCCTTGCCGCAAAATTGAGCGCGCTCACCAAGCATAAGCGAAACAGGAAGCCACGGCAAGAAGAACACAAAATCACAAGGGCATCCATAGATACAGCACATACGGCAAAGACAGGAAAGCGCCTTGACACAGAGCGCCCAAAACGCCAGAGTGAGAACCGTTTTTCAGCCTTTGCGCTTTTCAGGCTTACCGGTCCCGAAGCCGCCCACGCCGGGCGCAGAGCCGGGTACGGCAGAACGGCGTTTTGCCGCAGACCAGGTAGCATGACGGCGACACAGCATCAGCAGCAAGGAGATCGCATGAGCCAGCATTCCGCACCCCACGACAAACCGGACAGCAACGGCTTTTTTGGCGCGTACGGCGGCCAGTTTGTTCCCGAACCAGTCAAGGCCCGCCTGGATGAACTGACTGCGGCTATGGAGTCTGCCCTGGCCGACCCCGGCTTCATGCAGGAACTCAATGACCTTTTCATCCATTATACAGGACGCCCAAGCCCTGTCTTTCACTGCGCCAACCTGAGCCACAAGCTGGG
Organism: Desulfovibrio sp.; assembly: GCF_019424165.1. Lineage (GTDB taxonomy): Bacteria > Desulfobacterota > Desulfovibrionia > Desulfovibrionales > Desulfovibrionaceae > Desulfovibrio. The sequence goes on from NZ_JAHZAA010000009.1 coordinate 6,169, forward strand.
CGGCGCGCAGATATGGCTCAAGCGCGAAGACCTCAACCATCTCGGGGCGCACAAGATCAACAATACGCTCGGCCAGTGCCTGCTCGCCAAGCGTATGGGCAAAAGCCGCATCATCGCCGAAACCGGCGCGGGGCAGCATGGCGTGGCCACAGCCGCCACGGCCGCCCTTATGGGACTTGAGTGCACCATCTGCATGGGCGAAGTGGACATGAAGCGTCAGCACCTCAACGTCATCCGTATGCGTATGCTCGGAGCCGACGTCGTGGCGGCCACATCCGGCCAGCGCACACTCAAGGAAGCTGTAGACGAAGCCCTTACCCTCTGGGTGGCGGACGACGCCATGTTTTATGTGCTGGGCTCTGCTGTGGGGCCGCACCCCTATCCTTATATGGTACGCCAGTTCCAGTCGGTGGTGGGCAGCGAAGCCCGGGAGCAGATGCTTGAAGCCTGCGGCCGCCTGCCCGATGCGGCGCTGGCCTGCGTGGGCGGCGGTTCAAACGCCATCGGCATTTTTTCCGGCTTTGTGAACGACGCCGGCGTGCGCCTTATCGGCGTGGAGCCCGGCGGACACGGCACGGATTACGGCCAGCACGCGGCCTCGCTCTGCCTTGGCGAACCAGGCGTGCTGCACGGATTCAATTCCTACATGATCAAAGATGACGCAGGCGATGCCGGGTCTGTATACTCCATATCCGCAGGGCTGGACTATCCCTCGGTAGGCCCGGAGCATTCCATGCTCAAGGACGCGGGCCGCGCCGAATATGTCAGCATTACCGACAAGGAAGCCCTGGATGCCTTTTTCACCCTGTCCCGTCATGAAGGCATCATCCCGGCCCTTGAATCATCCCACGCCCTGGCTCACGCCATCAAGATGGCTCCAGCCATGCCGCGGGATGCCATCCTGCTGGTCAACCTTTCCGGCCGGGGCGACAAGGACGTGGCACAGGTCGCCGAAATGATGGAAAAAGGCGAAATCTGAAGACACTGTCCAAATGAGACTGCAAGCCCTGTAAAAAATATCAGGGGGAACAGGCCCGACGGGCAGTGGCTCTTACAGATTGACGCCGACAGAAGAAGCGTCGCAAAACGGCGCTACGCATCTGCCTGCTCCGCAAAGACCATATGACACACATCAGGAAAGCCGGGGACGCATCCCCGGCTTTCTTCGTATGAGGCGAAAAATTTTATACCGCCTGGCATTCATTCATAAAGGGCTGTTTTTCCTATATCCTTACAAATTATGCCTGTTGACGGGTAAAAAAATGCTGTGTCCGGAAAAAAAGTTTTTTCTCTAGATTTTTTTTAACCCGTAGATTTTCCGGATGATTGATCTTTTTTTCTTTTTATATCTTTCGGCGGGTTAAAATTTTTGCACGAATATGCTTGCAAAGTGTGCGGGCCTTTCCTATAGTTGGCCCGAAGCGGACATCCGCTCCACAGGCGTGTATAGTAAAACATGCCCTTTTGGGCAAAATAAAGGAAGGTTAACCATGAAAAAGATCGCTACTCTTCTGTTGGCGGCCGGTCTGGTGTTCGGCGCTGCCACAGGCGCCAGCGCCATCGACTTCAAGGCCAAGGGCCAGTGGATCATGAGCTTTGACTACGGCATGAACGGCAACTTCACCGGTGGCAACGGCCAGACCGGCTACAACGGTAAAGAAGACGAGTTCGAAGCCAACCAGCGCGTGCGCCTGCAGTTGGACGCCGTAGCCTCCGAATCCCTGTCCGGTACCGTGTTCTTTGAAATCGGCAAGAATACCTGGGGCAAAGCTAATAACGATAAGAACGGCAACGGCGGCGGCGGCGCCTTGGGTGCTGACTCCAGCGAAGTCATCAAACTGAAGAACGCCTACCTTGACTGGATCGTTCCCCAGACCGACCTGAAGGTGCGCATGGGTATCCAGGGCATGGCCCTGCCCAGCTTCACCACCGGCAGCAACGTGTTCAACGACGACGTAGCCGGCATCACCGCCTCCTACCAGTTCAACGAAAACGTTGGCGTGACCGCCCTGTGGGCCCGCCCCTGGAACGACAACTACGCCAATACCAGCGACCACGACGGCAACCACAACAACTTCATGGATAACGTGGACGTTGCTGCCCTGCTCGTTCCCCTGACCTTTGACGGCGTGAAAGTGACCCCCTGGGTCATGTACGCTGCCATCGGCCCCAACGCCTTCCGCGATAAGGACGGCTACTTCAACAACTTCTCCGGTACCTCCGGCAAGTACGCCCGCGCTGGCATGATCCCCGCTGGCGGTGCCCGTCATAAGGACGGCAGCTACGCAAGCAACAAGGTCGGCGAATACGGCAATGCCATCTGGGCCGGCCTGACCGGTGAAGTGACCATGTTTGACCCCATCCGCATTGCGTGGGATTTCAACTACGGTTCCGCCAGCTATGACCAGAGCCGTCTTAACCGTTCCGGCTGGCTGGCTTCTCTGCTTGCCGAATACAAGCTTGACTGGGCCATTCCCGGCATCTACGGCTGGTACGGTTCCGGCGACAGCAACGATCCGGCCGACGGTTCCGGCCGCATGCCCAGCCTGAGCGTGAACAACAATAACAACGGCTTCTCCAACTTTGCCTTCAACGGCAACCCCTACATCGCCCGCGAAGCCACCCTTGGCTACAGCATGGCCGGTACCTGGGGCGTGGGCGCGCGCTTGAAGGACATGAGCTTCCTTGAAGACCTGAAGCACACCTTCCGCGTGAACCTCATCGGCGGCACCAACAGCCCCTCCATGGCGAAAAAGCTGGTGCGCAATGGCGTTGCTGCCAACGGTGTTCTTGACACCGGTGTCAACACGAGTGCCAACAACCTCGGCATGGACCCCCTGTACATGACCACCGAAGACTACGCCATGGAAGTTGGCCTGACCAGCACCTACCAGATGTACGAAAACTTCACCATCATGCTTGACGCCGCCTACCTGGCTACCTGGCTTGACCAGTCCAAGTCCGTATGGGGCAACAGCAAGATGAACGGCAAGTCCGACGAAGTGCGTGACCCCTGGAACGTCAACCTGAGCTTCGTGTACTCTTTCTAAGAACAACGCGATCTCTGATTCCGCTATACAAAGGGGAAGCCGCAAGGCTTCCCCTTTTTCTGCATCCGATCCCTCTACAACTGCGCGTCAGGCTTGAAATGCCCATAGACACTTTAGCTCCATCCTTCTTGTTGGCAAGTTTGCCTGGGATGGTTATATGGTTGTCATGCAAAAACCAGAACCAGCCAGCATTCCTCTTTCTCCCGGCGTTTACCTGTACAAGGATGAGCGCGGCCGCATCATTTACGTGGGCAAGGCTCGTGTGCTGCGCCGTCGCGTGCTTTCCTACTTCAGACCTGAAGGGTTGCCCGCCAAGACGAAAGCCATGCTTTCCCATGCCGGAAGCATAGAATACCTCACCACCACAACGGAAAAAGAGGCTCTGCTTCTGGAATCAAGCCTCATCAAAAAGCACAGGCCCCGCTATAATATCGTTTTGCGGGACGACAAACAGTATGTGCTGTTTCGGCTCAACCCCAAGCACCCTTTTCCGCGTCTTGAAGTTGTGCGCCAGGCAAGGCGTGACGGCGCGCGCTACTTCGGCCCGTTCACTTCCGCCCTGTCAGCCCGTGAAACCTGGAAGCTCATACACCGCGCTTTTGCCCTGCGCCGCTGCTCCGACAGGGCCATGAAAAACCGTGTGCGGGCCTGCCTGTATCATTTTATGGGGCAATGCCCCGCCCCGTGCATGGACCTGGTAACACCCCAACAATACAATGAAAATGTGCGCAAAGTCTGCGATCTGCTGCAAGGCCGCGCGGCCCCCCTGCTGGACAGCCTGCGCGAGGCAATGGAGCAGGCCTCGGAAGATCTGGAATTTGAAAAAGCCGCAGTGCTGCGTGACCAGATCCGCGCAGTGGAGCGCACGGTAGAGCGACAGGCCGCTGTTTTGCCCGGCGGCGGCGATATGGATGCCGTTGGCCTTTACCAGGCGGAAAAAGGCCTTGCCCTGGGCATAGTCTTTGTTCGTAGCGGCGCCGTCACAGACGGGCGCGCCTTCTACTGGCCGGGCCTGACATTTGAGGACGCCCCTGAACTGCTCTGGAGCTTTGTAAGCCAGTATTACAGCCAGATCACACCACCGCCGCGCATACTGCTGCCCTGGCTGCCCCCCGACACAGAAAGCGTAGAAGACGCGGAAGCGGAAAACGACAGCACGGGCGAAGGTAGAAACGCTGGTGCGGGCGCGCAGGCAGCCACGCAGTCCCCCGTGCCGGTCGAAGCAGCCGTGGTCCCGGTTCCTGCCCCTGTTGCGGCCAGCCCTTCTGCTGCCGCGTCTTTTCCGCCGCCCGGTCCGGTGCATGGTCCGGAGCATGGTCCGTCGCCCGATCTGTCGTCCGGCCCGTCGCCTGATCTGCTTTCAGCCTCACCGTCTTTCCCGCTTTCTGATCCGGATGGCGCTCTGCTTTCCGTTCCGGCCGCTGTACCTTCGTCCATCCCCCTGACCGGACGCGAACTGCTGGAGCAGACCCTGGCCGATCGCCGGGGTGGTGCGGTGCGCATTGTGCCGCCACAGCATGCCGGGGACAATCAGTTGGTGGACATGGCCCAGTCCAACGCCCGTGAGGAAGCGCGCCGCCAGGAGCAGAAGTCTGAAATGAGCATTCTGGACAGGCTGGCCCGCGCCCTGCACCTTTCCGGGCCGCCCAGCCGCATCGAATGCGTGGACGTGTCTCATACCGGCGGCCGCCAGACCCGTGTGGGTATGGTGGTTTTTGAAGACGGCCAGCCTGCGCGCTCACAGTATCGCACCTACAGCATGCCCGACAGCGGCGACGACTACGCCACCCTGCACGCCTGGGTTGCCCGCAGGCTTGAAAGCGGCGCTCCGTGGCCCGACCTGCTGCTTATTGACGGCGGCCGCGGGCAGTTACGCACGATACAGCGCGCCCTTGAAGAGGCGGGCCAGCCCGATCTTTTCGCGCTGGCGGCCATTGCCAAAGCCAGGGATGAGCAAGGCCACGCCGACCGCCGCGCAGGCAATGTGGCCGACCGCATTTTCGTACCCAACCGCGCCAATGCCCTGCCCCTGCGCGAAGGCGGGCAGGAACTGCTTTTTCTGCAAAACATCCGCGATACGACCCACCGTTTCGCCATTGGCCGCCATCGCAAGGCCCGACGTGGTGCGGCCCTTGCGGGCGAACTCATGCGCCTGCCCGGTGTCGGCCCGGCCACGGCGCGCCTTTTGTGGGACCACTTCGGCAGTGTGGAGGCCATGTGTGCCGCCACGCAGGAAGAGTTGCGCAAAACCCCCGGCATTGGCCCGGCCAAAGCCGCCATGCTACTGGAAAAACTGGCCGCCCTGCGCTAGCTGCCGTTTTCGCGTAAATCCTGCGCACAGGCCGGGGCAGCCTCACGTTACGCATCGCACTGTGCCGTGCAGATCTGCTGCCTCCACCTGTAACTTCCTTCGTCATAACGGGCGAAGCATCTCTGCTGTCTTCGACCGTAACTTCCTTCGTCATAACGGGCGAAGCAATCCCAAAGGCCTGCACCGCGCCACGCGAGCCAGCATGCGTACGGCTGCTTTGCCCCGGCGGGCCACACGCCCTCTTTGTCCTCCATCTTTGGCCGCCATATTTGACCTCCATCTTTGGCCGCCATCGGGCTTACGAAAAAGTTTTTTCGCAATAATTACAGCCATGTACAACCCTGATGAAAAACGCTCTCTTCAGAGGCAATCCTGAGCTGTCAAGGCCGTTCCTTCACCGGCCTTCTGCCCTGCCCTTTGGCTTTTTGCCCAAAAATGTGTACTGTTTTTCCAATGTCAGGCATTGACCTTACACAAAACGGCCTTATTCTTGCATATTGAGCCACAGCCACAAAAAGGCCCGTGGTTCCGAAGCGCACCCGCACACGGGCTGCGCTCGACAGTACGATTCGCACGGGGGAGCACAGAATGTCAGTATCTTACAAAGACTATTACAAACTTCTGGGAGTGGAGCGCACGGCCAAGACCGAGGATATTTCCAAGGCCTATAAAAAGCTGGCGCGCAAGTACCACCCCGACCTGAATCCCGGCGACAAACAGGCAGAAGACAAATTTAAAGAAATCAACGAGGCCCACGAGGTTCTCAAAGATGCTGAAAAGCGCAGGCTTTACGACCAGCTTGGCCCCAACTGGCAGCACGGCCAGCAGTTTCAGGGCGAACCCGGCTTTGAAAACGTACATTTTACCTTCAATGGTAAAAACTTTGACGGCTCGGGTTTTTCAGACTTTTTTGATACCCTGTTCGGTGGCGCGCGCGGTGCGCAATTCGGCGGACAGGCCGGATCTTTTGGCGGACAGGGCGGAGGCCGCACGCAGTTTGGCCCCGACCCTTTCGGCGGCTTTTCTTCCCGCCCGCGCCGGGGGCGCGACGTTGAAGCCGAACTGCCCCTGACACTTGAAGAAGTGCAGAAAGGCGGCAGCCGTACTGTTTCCCTTCAGGGGCCACAGGGGCCGAAAACGCTGGAAGTCAACGTACCCGCCGGTATTCGCGAAGGCGCAAAACTGCGCCTGGCAGGCCAGGGCGATCCCGCCCCAGGCGGCACACCCGGCGACCTCTTTTTGCGGGTGCGCTATCTGCCGCACGCCACCTTCAGGGTGGACGGCGAAAACCTGCAATGCGACGTAGCACTGGCCCCCTGGGAGGCAGTGCTCGGCGGCAAGGTGGAAGTACCCACCCTTGAAGGCCACGTTGAAATGCAGATTCCCGCCGGGTCCAGTTCGGGACGCAAATTCCGCCTGCGCGGTAAAGGCCTGGGCGCATCCGGAAAACGCGGCGACCTGCTCGCCAGGGTCATGATCAGCACCCCGGCGCAACTGTCCGACGATGAGCGCGAACTCTGGCAAAAACTGGCCGAAACATCGGCATTCAAGGCCCGCGCATAGCAACTGGTGGAGGTTTTAGCATGAGCATGACACCCAAGCATCCCACCCTGCCCGCGCCTTCCACGGTTATGGTCTGGGAAGAATTTGTTCAGGTGACGGGCGTAGACCCCGAACGGTTGCAGGAACTGCTGGCCCTTGGCTGGATTGAGGCCCGGAGCAACGCTGCCCGGCGGCATCTTTTCCGCGATGCGGATATTTACCGCGTGCGCAAGCTTGAACGTATCTGCTGCGATTTTGAACTGCCCGTCCTCGGCGGAACCATCATAGTGGACCTGCTGGAACGCATCGACGCGCTGGAACAGGCCGTACGCAGCATGAAACACTTTGAGGATTAACGGCCCGCGCCCAACGGTTTTTCCCCTGGTCACAGGCAGGAAAGACATCCCGAGCGAAACGCGGCAAAAAGCGTTTTGCATGCCAGGCAAGCGCTCTGCACGAGGCTTTTGATCATTTTCGTATTGAGAGCACAGCCCTTCTCAATACCGTAAAAGCGCCCGCCTCAGCGGTGTGCAAAAACCTGCCGCGCAAACACGTCCGGCTGGTGGAAAACTCCGCAGGCACGGTGGGCCGGAAAGGCAGCCGCGTTGCAGGCCAGAAGGGTCACAGCGCGAACAGGCCGCCCGGCAGCGCCTGAATCGGGAAAAACCCGGGGCCGTTATAGATTTTACAATAATAACGCCTTACAAATATTTTGCCGCCCACACGGGCCGGCACTGTCTGGAGGAACCTTTATGGATATCAACAAATTTACGGAAAAAGCACGCGAGGCCGTCAGCGAAGCCCAAAGCCTCGCTGCGGGCATGGGTCATCAAGAAACAGACGTCGAGCATCTGGCCCTGGCCCTGGTACAGCAGGAAAACGGCATCGTCCCGCGTATTCTTGAACAGATGGGCATACAGCCCCGCGCACTTTCGGTGGCTCTTGAAGGCGCCGTGCGCAAACGGCCTTCCGTGTCGGGCGGCGGTATTGATCCCACCAAGATCATGATTACCCAGCGCCTGGCCACGGTGCTGAACGACGCCCAGAATGAAGCCAAGCGCATGAAGGACGAATACGTCAGCGTTGACCACCTGTTTGCCGCGCTGGCCGAGGTGCCGTCTTCCACGCCCCTTGGCGAAGTGTTCAAAGAGTACAAGATTACCCGCGCGTCCTTTGTGGCCGCTATGGAAGACATGCGCGGCGGCGCCCGCGTGACCAGCGCCAACCCCGAAGACACCTTCGAAGCCCTGACCAAGTACGCGCGCGACCTTGTGGAGGCGGCGCGCCAGGGCAAGATGGATCCGGTCATTGGCCGTGATGCGGAAATACGCCGCGTCATCCGCATTCTTTCGCGGCGCACCAAGAATAACCCCGTGCTCATCGGCGAGGCGGGCGTGGGCAAAACAGCCATCGTTGAGGGGCTTGCTTTCCGCATCGTCAAGGGCGACGTGCCCGAAGGCCTGAAGGGCCGCAAGCTCTTTGCCCTGGACATGGGTGCGCTTATTGCCGGGGCCAAATACCGCGGTGAATTTGAAGAACGCCTCAAGGCCGTGCTCAATGAAGTGGAAAAGAGCGAAGGCCAGACGATTCTTTTTATTGACGAACTGCATACCATTGTGGGCGCGGGCAAAACCGAAGGCGCAATGGACGCGGGCAACCTGCTCAAACCCATGCTGGCGCGCGGCGAACTGCACTGCATCGGCGCGACCACTGTGGACGAGTACCGCAAGTATATTGAAAAAGACCCTGCGCTTGAGCGCCGCTTTCAGCCCGTCATGGTGGAAGAACCCACGGTGGAAGACACCATTTCCATCCTGCGCGGCCTGAAAGAACGCTTTGAGGTGCATCATGGCGTGCGTATCAGCGACTCGGCCATTGTAGAGGCCGTGGTGCTCTCGCACCGCTATATTACTGACCGCCAGTTGCCCGACAAGGCCATTGACCTTATAGACGAAGCCGCCGCCCTTATCCGTACCGAGATTGACTCTCTGCCCGCGGATCTGGACGAAGCGAACCGCAAGGTCATGCAGCTTGAAATCGAGCGTGAGGCCCTGCGGCGCGAAACCGATGCGGCTTCGCGTGAGCGGCTGGAAAAGCTTGAAAACGAACTGGCCGACCTGCGCATCGAGCAGGCCGACCTGCGCAAGCAGTGGGAAAGTGAAAAAGGCTCCATCAACCAGGTACGCGAAATCAAGGAGCAGATCGAGCAGACCAAGCTGGCCATCGAGCAGGCCGAACGCGCATACGACCTGAACAAGGCCGCCGAGCTGAAATACTCCAAGCTGCTCGAACTTGAAAAGAAAC
>NZ_JAHZAA010000009.1:15385-66698 GCF_019424165.1 Desulfovibrio sp.
CTGCCTGAAGCCGAAGATTCGGACGGCAACGGCGCTGAAGGCCCCCGACTGCTCAAGGAAGAAGTGCGGCCCGACGACGTGGCCGAAATTGTGGGCAAGTGGACAGGTATACCCGTCACCCGCCTGCTGGAATCGGAACGCGAAAAGCTGCTGCGCCTGCCCGAGCAGTTGCACCAGCGCGTAGTGGGCCAGGATGAGGCCGTTAATGCGGTATCCGATGCGGTGCTGCGCGCCCGCGCCGGGCTTTCCGACCCGGACAGGCCCACCGGCTCGTTTATTTTCCTCGGTCCCACGGGCGTGGGCAAAACAGAGCTTTCCAAGGCTCTGGCCGAGGCGCTCTTTGACACTGAGGACAACATGGTCCGCCTGGACATGAGCGAGTATATGGAAAAGCACTCCGTATCCCGCCTCATCGGCGCGCCTCCCGGATATGTGGGGTATGACGAAGGCGGCCAGCTGACCGAGGCCGTGCGGCGCAAGCCCTATTCCGTCATTCTTTTTGACGAAATAGAAAAAGCCCATCCGGACGTGTTCAACACGCTGCTGCAACTGCTGGATGACGGCCGCCTCACTGACAGCCAGGGCCGTACCGTGGACTTCCGCAACTGCATTGTCATCATGACGTCCAACATCGGCTCCATGCACCTTCTGGACGGCATTGAGGCGGACGGAACCCTGAAAGAAGGCGCGCGCGAGCGTGTTATGGAAGACCTGCGGGCGCACTTCAGGCCCGAATTCCTGAACCGCGTGGACGAAACCGTGGTCTTTCTGCCGCTCAGGCGCGACCAGATCAGCCGCATTGTGGATCTGCAACTGGCCCGCCTGCGCAAGCGCCTTGAAGACCGCAAGATCAGGCTCGACATGACCGATGCCGCCAGAAACTTCATCGGTGAGGCGGGTTATGATCCGGTTTACGGCGCACGGCCCCTCAAGCGCTATGTGCAGCAGGCTGTGGAAACGCCGCTGGCGCGCCAGATTGTGGGCGGTAAAATACGCGACGGCCAGAGCGTGACCGTGGACGTCAAGGACGAAGCCCTTACCTTTACGACTGAATAGCAAAACGCAGCTCCGGCCGCTGCCAGCATGCAATAAAACATCCCCCGGTGGTTGACCGCCCTGCCTTGCGGCAGGGGCGGCCAGCCGCCGGGGGATACGCATCATGCCCGGCGGTTGCGCGGGCGATACGCCTGAAGCCTTGTCCTCTGGGCAGGCCCGGTCCCTTCAGCACCAGCCAGAAATGCAGCATACTGCACGCTGCGCACTTTGGCCCCTTCGCAGCGGCTGTTCAGCCATACGGCCAAAATGTACGCCTGCTGGCAGACCCATACGCCATGGCACAAAATTTTTTATCCAGGCTGCGCCGGTCAATTCCGGCAGCGCGGCTAATGCCCCTTGCTGGAACATTTTTTTCACAGTAGCATACTCCAGACTCCCTGCCCGAAGCGCTCTGCCCTGTGGCAGGATAACAACCCTGTTTTCTGAAATGAAAGTGAACAACCGACCCCATATGCCGCTTCTTTTCAGCCCCGCCCGCACCACGGCGGCGCTGTTTCTGCGGCATTATAGCATCGCAACCGGCGGAACCTGACGTACCGGCGCTGTGGGGCAGGTTGTCTCGCATCATCTTTCACGCAGGGCCTCCGGTTAGCCATATCTTTAGCCCTGCCTGACAGGGTGCGACAATCATCTTTCACAGCGCAAGTTTCGCATGTCCATGCGAAACTTTTTTTATTTTCCAGGCCGGAAAACATCTGCCGCCAGCCGTACGGCAGCGGAAACAAGAGCGCGAACGCGGTTTTTCCATGAGTGTACAACAGTTCGCCTGCAAGCCCCTCACGGCTGCGGCAGGCCATCGGTTCCAACATATGTTTATGGAGGCTGTTATGGATGTGAAAGAAAACGGACGTCGCAGTTTCATAAAATCGCTGGCCCTGGGGGCTGCCGGAGCTGCGATCATCGCTCCCCGGGCTGCCGCCGCGGCAACAGGCGGCACGCTCCAGGTCTGGTCGTGCGGCGGTCTTGCCGAGGCCATGTGTCCGGCACATGAGGAGTACACCAGTCAATCCGGCGTCAATATCGTCTATACCGGCGCTTTTGCCGCAGCCCTCGGCAAATCCCTGCTCACGGGCAGCGGACACACCGAGGTTTTTGCCGGACGGGTGCTTGCCCTCGCGCAGAACCTACGCAAGGCGGGAAAAATGCTCAGTTTTCGCCCCCTGTGCTTTACAAGCTACGTCATCGCCGTCCCCAGGGGCAATCCGGCCCGGATACAGGCTCTTGACGACCTCGCCCGTCCCGGCGTGCGCGTTGCCATGGCCAAAGACGCTTCCGCCCCCGGCGGCCAGGCGGTTATGGGGCTGCTCAAGGCATCTGGCCTCACACAGCAGGTGTTGGCAAATGTGCCTGAGCAGGGAACCTGCGTGCAGCGTTCTGTAGAAAACGTCACCAGTGGCAATGCCGATGCAATGATCGTCGAGCGGCGCATATGCCGCATGCAACGCTTTGCCGATCATCTGGACGTGGTCGAGATCCCGGAAAAATTTTTTCCTGCCGGGCCGTTGACCTTCACAGTGGGGCTTATGGCGGACGCTGCGGATAAAAACATGGCTGCCGCCTACATAGACTGGCTGACCGGGCCGCAGGGCCAGGCCTTTTTTGAACATGCCGGGTTCATCCCCGCCCTTTCCAGTAAGGGCCAGGAAATGATCGAAAAGCTGGGGGTCAAAGATGTTGCATGAAATAGTCGCCAGGCCCAGCGTCAAACTGCGGATGCTGCACTGGTGTAACAGGGCGGCGCTTTTTGCCTCTACCCTCTTTATCGGTGAATGGGGGCTGTACGGCGCATTTCGCTGCCCCTTTGTCGTGCCGTTTGTCAGTTGCCAAAACTGCCCTGTCATAACCTGCCCCGGCCAGATGTCACGCCTGTTCTGGGGCTTCTGGGGAGTGTGGCTGGCTGTGGCCCTGTTTTTCGGCAGGGCATTTTGCGGCTGGCTGTGCCCCGGCAGCCTGGTCAACCGGGCGCTCGCCCTCAACCCCCTGCGCTTCAAGGCCAGTCCGCCCGGCATAAGCAGCTATAAATGGACAAAATACCTCATGCTGGCTGCGGGGCTGACCATATGGTTCGTCATGGGGCAGCCCCGCGTAAACGTGCCGTTGCGGATTGGCGAATTCTGGCCGTCTGTATGGCTGACGTGGGAGCACGCTTTTCCCATGTGGCAACTGCGCCTTGTGATCACGGTAGCGATATTGGCATTGGGCCTTGGCGTGCTCATGTGCTGGTGCCGCTTTGCCTGCCCTTTTGGCGCTGCCCTTGAGCTGGTGCGCCGGTTTTCCTTTTTCCGGTTTTATAAAACACAGGAATGCAACGATTGTGACCAGTGTAAGCGCGCCTGTCTCATGCGCACACGGCCTGATGAAGAAAATTGCACGAATTGCGGCGACTGCGTGGGATCATGCCCCAAGGACTGCATACGGTTCGGCATAAAACCGGGGAGCAAGGCATGACCATAGCCCAGGCCGACAGTGCGCGGCATCCCTGTTTCAATGCCGAGGCCCACCGCTCCTTCGGCAGGGCGCACCTGCCTGTGGCTGCGGGCTGCAATGTACAGTGCGGTTTTTGCGACCGCCGCTATTCCTGCGTCAACGAATCGCGCCCGGGCGTTACAGCCCGGCTGCTGGAGCCGGAAGAAGCCCTTGAGGCCGCCCTGCGTGCCGTAAAGCAGATGCCGCACCTGAGCGTCATCGGCATTGCCGGCCCCGGCGACCCTCTGGCAGACGCCGGGCGCACACTGCACACACTGGAAGCATTGCGCAAGGCACTGCCCCACATTCTGCTTTGTCTTTCCACCAATGGCCTTGCCCTGCCGCTGCATGCTGCGGCCCTGTCGTCTCTGGGGGTGGGGCATGTGACAGTTACCGTCAATGCGGTTGACCCGTCCATTGGCGCAGACATTTACACCTGGGTGAGCGATGGCGCGCGCAGGCTGACGGGAACAGACGCCGCGGCCCTGCTGCTTGAACGGCAGGAAGAAGGGATACGCCGCCTCAAGGCAGCAGGGGTAACCGTAAAAATAAACTCCGTGGTTATCCCGGGCATCAACGACAGGCACGTGCAGGCTGTCGCCCAGACGGTGTCTTCCTGGGGAGCAGACCTTATGAACTGCATTCCCCTGTTGCCTGTGCAGGGAACCCGGTTTGCCCGCACGCCCTCACCGGACCCGCAAATGATGCGCCGCCTGCGGGACGAGGCCGCCATGCTCATCCCCCAGATGCGCCACTGCACACGCTGCCGCGCCGATGCGCTGGGCCTTCTTGGCGAAGAAGGACAACTGGAGGATGTCTGCCACGGGCCGCTGCCCGTACACCGGAAACTTCATGCGTGCGGTCAGTGAACCGCCGCGGGCGCTTAAAATCTTGCATCCACCCAGACCATACGCGGCATACGCGCAGACCTGCCCGGATGCACACGGTCAAGGTTGAATACCCTGCAACACCAGTAACCTGATGGAGACAGTATGCGAACCCTGTTCAGTAAAGTTCTTGCAGCACTTTTTGTTCTTTCCCTGGCAGCCGCGAGCCACGCCGCAGAGTTGCCCCGACTGAAGGTGGGGTATATTTTTACCACAAACCACACGCCCCTCATGGCCGCGATGGATATGGGAGAAAAACTCACGGTCAACGGCATGTGGCTGCAGCCCGTGGTTCCCAAGGAAAAATACCAGTTGATGAAAGACGGCAAGCCCGTTGCCGTGCTGGACATTGTCGTCATCAAGAGCGGCTCTGAAACAGCCACCCTCTTTGCCCAGAAGCAGCTTGATATCGGCCTGGCTTCCATTACCGCCATCATGGCGGGCATCGACAAGCGCATTCCCATAAAAATCGTTTCCCCGCTGGTGCTTGCCAGCGGCGGCGTTGTGGTTTCCAATGCCGTCCCGGCCAAAACCTGGCCGGAATTTGCCGCTTACATCAAAGCCTCTTCCAAACCGGTAAGCATTGGCTACCATTCGCCCAGCAGCGCGCCCATCATCATTCTGGAAAGCGCGCTCAAGGCAGAGGGTATCAGCTATACAAGCAATCCCCTTGACCAAAAGGCGCAGGTGGTGCTGGTGGATCTGAAGGGCATGTCCAACCTTATTCCGGCGCTGAGCAGTAAGCAGGTTGATGCCGTTGTCGGACCGGAACCCTTCCCCCAGACTGCCGCAGGCAAAGGAGCCGGTTGCGATATCGGCATGCTGCGCGACCTTCCCCCTGCGGGACAGTGGGCGGACTATCCCTGCTGCGTCATCGCTGCCCGCGACGAAATCATTGCCGGGCACCCTGCCATTCTGCGCGACTTTGTAAGCCTGATGGCTGGCGTGGGCCAGTGGTGCAACGAAGACGCCCAGCGCGCCGGCATTGTCGGTTCCAAATGGATAGGCCTGCCGGAAGAAATCGGCAAAAATTCCAACCTGCGCTTTTTGCAGAGCTTTACTGATGGCTGGAAAGAAGGCGCCAACGGCTATTTGGGCGAATTGAACAAAGCCGGTTACTTCAAGGGCGCGCTCAAAGACAAAAGCTTTGGTGAAGTAGAAAACATTCTTGTGGATCCGCAGTTTCTGAACGGCAAATAGCACGCTTGCCGCCGGTTCCGGTCACTATTCGGGCCGGAACCGGCCCTGCGGCACAATCCGGGCAAGGCCCGCATATACCCATTCCGCCGGTCACCTGCGGCACCTCGCGTGCCGGGCGGATCACCAAGACGCTGATCACTCGGGCGCAACTGGCATCAATGAAAAATATCAAAGCCTTTATTCTGCCTCTGGTTTTTCCTTTGCTGTTTCTGCTGCTGTGGCACGTTATGGCCCATGTGGTAAAGAATGACATCATTCTGCCTGGCATTCCGCAGGTATGGAGCCTCATGACCAGCCCGCAGGAAGACGTGATATCTATGGGTACCCTGCCCGCCAACACCCTCATAAGCCTGGCGCGCGTTTTTGCGGGCTATTTTATTGCCGCCGCGCTGGCCGTTCCCCTGGGAATTGTCATGGGCTACAAGCCCGGCGTGAACACGGCGCTCAGCACCTTTCTTGGCCTGTTCCGGTCCATCCCGCCGCTGGCCTGGGTTCCGCTGGTGCTTGCGTGGTTCGGCATGCTCAGCCTGGCCGACGTTTTTTCCGTCCCCATTGGCGCAGCCTATCCATATTTTCATAACATAAAAGTATCCATGATTTTTATCATCTTCATCGGCGGGTTTTACCCCATCCTGACCAGCGCCATACACGGCGTGGGCATGGTGCCGCAAACGCTTACCGATGCCGCACGGGTACTGGGAGCCGGGCAGATGGACATTTTCCGCAAGGTGCTGCTGCCTTACGCCGCGCCTTCCATTGTCAACGGCCTGCGCATCGGCCTCGGGGTCTCGTGGATGTGCCTGGTTTCTGCGGAAATGCTGCCCGGCAGCCTTTCGGGCGTGGGCTATCTCATAACGCATGCCTACACCGTGGGCAGAACCGATGTGGTTATTGCGGGCATGATAAGCATCGGCGTTGTGGGCGCGCTGCTGGACAGGCTGTTCAGATTTTATGAAGACAGGAAATTTGTATGGAAACGACTGACCAAATAGCAGCGCAGGCCGCCGGGCAGGCAGAAGCGGAAATTGCCATCCACAACGTATCCAAGGTGTTCAGCACCAAGAGCGGCCCTGTGGAGGCCTTGCGTAACGTGTGCATGACCGTGCCGGCCTCGCACTTCATATGCCTGGTGGGGCCATCCGGCTGCGGCAAGTCAACGCTTTTGCGCATGATGGCCGGGCTTACCCCGTGCGAGCAGGGCGAAATACGCTTTCGCGGCGCATTGCAGCATGGCCCGTGCCGCCAGGTCGGCATGGTTTTTCAGGAATATTCTCTTTTCCCCTGGCTGAACGTCATTGACAATACGGGCATAGGCCTTGAATTTCACGGTATGGATAAAAACCAGCGCGAGCAGAAGGCCCGCCGCTATCTCGCCATGGTAGGCCTTGAAAGATTTGCCCTTGCCATGCCCCATGAGCTTTCGGGCGGCATGCGGCAACGCGTAGCCATTGCCCGGGCGCTGGCCAATGACCCCGATGTGCTGCTTATGGACGAACCTTTTGGCGCCATTGACGCCTTCACCCGCATTACCCTGCAAAAACGCCTGCTTGAAGTATGGGAACAGAGCCGTAAAACAATCGTCTTTGTCACCCACAGCGTTGACGAATCCGTCTATCTTGCCGATGAAATCATCGTTATGGGTACAAATCCCGGGCGCATTGTGGACCGCTTTGATGTGGCTCTGCCCCGCCCCCGGCAAAGGGACGATCCCGCCTATGCGCGCATGGTCGCCCATATTCTTGGCCTGCTTGAACAGCAAAACCTGACAGAAGACGGCTAGAAACTGACCACCGGAAACACAAGACCCGCGCGGCGGCAAACCGTGCGGGCCTTTGGCGTGTATAGGCCTTGCGCAGGCATTTTCATCCACCCTGCGAAGGCATTGGCATCTGGAGCAATCAACCTCGGGCTTTGGCAAAAAACGGGCTGCCTGTAGCTTGGTGCTTTCAGTCTGCCCACTGCTGCACGCCGTGCAGGCGGGCATGTCATCGACCGATGCTTCTTTCACAAAAACATTACAGTGAGGGGGAAAGTCAATATGTTTTTTATTTTTTGCTGCTCAAACGCGGCCGCCAAAAAATAACCGCGCATTATCGGAGCCGTCAGGCCTGCGTAAAGCGTTTCCAGGGGATTGCCTGAATCACGGTGGTGACGGAGCGAAAAAACTTTCGCACTTCTTCTCTGGCAGACTGCGGCGGGGGCTGAGGTTCACGCCCGGCATACCAGGGCAGTGTGCGGGCAAGGGCTTCCAGCATGCGGGCATGACGCGGCATAAGCACATCCTGCGGGCGGTCGCGCGCGGGATCCTCACCCGGAGCGCAGGGACGGCTGAAAACCATATACTGGCGACAGGCAACGGGGCGCAAGGCATAGGCCTGGCAGGCCCCGTCCCACAAAAAAGGGCACGGCAAGAGCACGTCCTCACTACGCCCCTGGCAGGATGCAAGCCTGTGGCCCAACACGTGGCGCATCTCCGGCTTTATCCTGTGGCGCATATGCCAGTGCAGGCCCAGAGCTTCCAGCGGGCTGACGGGTATGGGCTGGCAACAGCACTGAAAACAGCCCGCGCGGCACACCGTTTCGCGCCCGTGGGCCAGCACGGCCTCGTTCACCCCCATATCCACGACAGCGTAGGCGTCCAGCAGCAAAGACAGGCCGGGGTAAAGACGTTCAAGCTGCCTGTCGGCGTATCTGTAGCGCAGGGCCGCTTCAGGCAGGGGCGAGGTTTGGCACATGACGGTTCCAGTGCTGTTTTGCGGCCGGAACAGCCCGGCGCTCAGGTATTATCGGTATGCTTTTCCTTCTTGCCGCGCAACTGCTGTTTTTCTTTTACCGACGCAGCCTGGGCCTCGCCGCCGGCGTCTGTTACCGCCGCATGGGCAGGGGCTTCGGGCTGCACCGCGCCCGCCACGGGATCTGCCGTTTCTTCCCGTCCGTCGCTCCGGTGCTTGAGGCTTTCGCCACGGCTTATAAAATACACATGCTCGGCAATATTGACGGACCGCCGCCAGATGCGCGTCAGCGAGCGTGTGACAAGAATGATATGCATGGCGACGTGCGGTTTGAGGCTGCAATGCGGATCAGAGAGGCATTCCATAATGCCCTGTATGATACGTACTTCATTCTGCACGGCTTCATCATCGCCCCGGCTCATGGCCAGCGCCCCCTGGGCATCGTTTTCGCGAAAGACCCGCACGGCGCTTTCAAAAGCATCGCGCGCGCCTTCATACAGATCACGCACATGCGATATGATACTGAAACCCGGCATGTTCTGCATGAGAATGGCCTGCTCGGACATACTCACGGCCTCGTCGCCGATACGTTCCAGATCCACCACCATGCGCAGCGACGTTACCACAAAACGCAGATCCCCGGCCACAGGCTGGGAACGAGCCAGCAGGCGCAACGCCATTTCGTCAATTTCGTTTTCCAGGGCGTCGATGGCCGCATCGCTTTCAATAACCGCGGCGGCCCTGCCGGGGTCGTTGGCCGCAAGCGCTTTGCCCGCTTCTTCCAGCGCAATGCCCACGCTGGCGCACATGACCAGCAGGCGGGTACGTAAGGTTACAAGCAGTTGCTGCAGATAGTTGGCCTGTTGCATGGTGCTCTCCTGAAAAATGCGATGGAATGGGTGAGGATCGCCTGACGTTCCCAGAGCAGATTACCTTTGAAAATACATATTCTCAAAACTCAGGGCGCGCTCGCTACGGCGTTTAACCGCACAGATAAACTGCGCTGCGCCTCCACAGCGAACGTCTGCCCGCGCAGCCGCCAGAGCATTTTCAAAGTAAAAACGCCCTAGCCGAATCGACCTGTAATATAGTCTTCTGTCTGCTTTTTGCCGGGCCGCGTGAACATGATGTCCGTGGCATTGTGCTCGATAAGTTCGCCCATGTAGAAAAAGGCCGTTGTGTCGGACACGCGGGCGGCCTGCTGCATGTTATGGGTGACAATGATGATGGACAGCGATTCACGCAGTTCGCGTATGCTTTCTTCAATTTTTTGTGTGGCAATGGGGTCCAGGGCGCTGGCGGGTTCGTCCATCAGCAGCACTTCTGGCTCCACGGCCAGGGCGCGGGCAATGCACAGGCGCTGCTGCTGCCCGCCGGAAAGCCCCAGGGCCGGAGCCTGGAGACGATCTTTCACCTCATCAAAGATGGCGGCCCGCCGCAGAGAAAGCTCCACTTTTTCCGCAAGCAGGCTTTCATCCCGCAGGCCGTTGACGCGCAAGCCGTAGGCCACATTTTCATAGATTGTTTTGGGAAACGGGTTGGGTTTCTGAAAGACCATGCCTACCCGGCAACGCAGGGAAACCACATCTGTATCCGGCCGGTTCACATCGTTGCCGTCCAGCAGGATTTCCCCTTCCACGCGCGCACCGGGTACGAGGTCGTTCATGCGGTTCAGGCAGCGTAAAAAGGTGGATTTGCCACAGCCGGACGGGCCGATGAGGGCCGTAACCCGGCACGGCTCAAAGGCCAGGCTGACCTCATGCAGGGCCTTGTGCTGCCCGTAGTAAACGCTGACATTGCGTGCCTGCAGGTATTCCTTCATGACTGTGCTGCTCCGTGGGCGGAAGTGAGAGTGAAAACAAGGGCCGTGCTGCCGTCCGTAGCGGGGCTTTCCGCCCGGATACTGCCGCCGTGCCGCTCAATGATATGCTTGCAGATGGCAAGCCCAAGGCCGGTGCTGGCTTGCCCCCGGTGGCGCTCTACCTGATAGAAGCGCTCGAATATCCGTTCCAGGTCCTGCCGGGGTATGCCCGGGCCGTCATCGGTAATGCGAAAAGCCACACTGTCGCCCACCTGACGCGCCGTCACGCGTATGCTGCCGCCCTCGGGCGCGTAACGCCCTGCATTTTCCAGAAGATTACGAAAAACCTGCGTCAAATGGGGCTGGCTTGCCATGACCCGGCAGTCTGCGGAAAGATGCGACTCGACCCGGCAGCGGCGGCGTTCCAGCACCTCGCGGCACATGCCCGTTGCCTGGGCCAGGGCCTCACGCGGATCTGTGGGAACAAGCTCAAGGCTGCCGCTCTTGCCCTCAAGGCGGGCCAACGTCAGCAGATCATCAACCATGCGTGAAAGGCAGGCCCCGTTTTTAAGGATTATTTCGCCAAAACGGCGGCATTCCGGCGGCCCGTCAAGGCTGGTGAGGGTCTCGGCATAGCCCTGTATGGCCGTGAGCGGCGTACGCAGCTCGTGCGACACGTTCGCCACAAAATCACGCCGTACACGCTCAAGCCGCATAAGTTCCGTTATGTCATGAAATACGGCCACGGCGCCCACCTGCCCGCCGTCTGACGCCTCCGCCGCAGGCGGCAGGGAAATGCAGACCGACATGGCCTGGCCCGAAGGCAGCTCAAGGTGCAGGTAGCGCTGCACACGCCCGCCTTCCGCAGCAAATGCTTCGTCGGGAACAAGAGGCTCGTCATTTTTCGCCTCCGTGCCGTGTATGGCCGGATCTGCGGAGCCGGCAGCGGTCGGGACCGATGCCGAGGCCTGGCCGTGGGCCGCCGGGGCAGAGGCGGAAACCGCCGCTGCGGAAGAACCAGAGCCTGCTTCGTCATCCTGATTAACGGCAACATGCCGTGCCGAGGCAGCCAGGGCTGCGGCCCGCTGGCGAGCCTCGGTGCGGGCGTCGGCCTCGGCCATGAGTTCGTCCACGGCGTTTTGCAGGGGGGGCGAGGGTATCACTTCCACCACCTGCGCGCCCAGGGCAGACGCCGCCGCAGGAAATTCGCGAACCAGCGCCCTGTTGCAGCGGCGGATGCGCCCGCGCGGGCCAAGCACCAGCACCCCATCACTCATGGTATCCAGTATGCTTTCAAGCTGGGCGGTCTGTTCCGCCGCGACGCGGACGTGCTCCTCAATGTTTTCGGCCATGCGGTTCACGGCATCGGCCAGGGGGGCAAATTCGCAGCCGGGGATGCGCCGCAGGCGGCGCTGAAAATTGCCCAGCGAAATGCCCTCCACCACAGACACCATCTGCCGCAAAGAACGGCGTAACGCCCCGGAAAGCAGCCCTGCCAGAACCAGGGAAAGGATGACGGTAATCACGCCGATCTGCGTAAATACGGCAAGGCGGCTGTCGATAATCTGCCTGAGATTCGCCAGGGGTACAGAGACGCGCAGGATATCGCCATTTTGCAGCATCACGGCGGCATAGGCCAGGTCTTTGCCCAATGTGCCGCTGGGGCGGATGGCAAAACCCGGCGCACCGCTGCTCATGGCTTCGCGCACTTCGGGCCTGTCGGCATGGTTGTCCAGCCGGGTTACGGGCTGCGCATCCGGCGCGGTATCGCCAAGCACATGGCCCTGCGGATCCAGCAGTGAAAGGCGCTCTTCGGGCATATCAAGAATGGCGGCCAGGCGCATCAGCCCTGCCGTATGGTCGCCCAGACCGTCCAGAATAACTCCGGCCAGCGCTGTTTCGCGTACAAGACGTTCACGCGCCGACTCAAGCTGTACTTTTTCAAACCAGGCCTTGCCGTAAAATACGGCCACGGCAATGGAAACCAGGGCCACGGCCAGCATGCCGCCAAAAATTCTGGTTCTGAATGAAAGCATATCTTCCGCCAATGCGGCTGTGCCGCCGTATCTGCCCGGACACGTCACAGGCCTGCAAGCCTGCCCGTGACCCAGGCGGCTATTCTTTTATCCTGTAGCCTACCCCGCGCACGGTCTCCAGCATGGAGGCCGCATGGCCCAGCTTGGCACGCAGGCGGCGCACGTGGGTATCCACCGTGCGGGCATATCCCTCAAAGGAATAGCCCCACACCTTGTTGAGCAACTGTTCGCGCGTGCGAACCGATCCGGCATGGCGCAGCAGGTCTTCCAGCAGGCGAAACTCCGTGGCTGTCAACTGCAACTCTTCGCCGTGCGCTTCAGCCGTATGGGCATCGGGCCGCAGGCGTATGCCGTGGCGCTCCAGCACCGGGCTTTCGCCGCTGCGCGTCCCGCGCCGCAGCACTGCCCGTATACGCAGCATAAGCTCACGCACGCTGAAAGGTTTGACCACATAATCGTCCGCGCCAAGGCTCAGGCCCACCACGCGGTCCATTTCTTCGCCTCTGGCCGTCAGCATAAGCACGGGGATATGAGCGGTTTCAGCCTGCGCCCCCAAAAGGCGGCAGACCTCGAACCCGTCCGGGCCGGGCATCATGACATCCAGCAGCATGAGGTCCGGCAGATGCTGACGGGCCAGCCTGAGAGCCTCGTTGCCATCCGCCGCCTCCAGAACGCTGAAGCCCTCACGCTCGAGATTAAAGCGCAAAAGCTCACGAATGTCGGCTTCATCTTCAACTATCAATATCTGTTGGCTCATAGTGCACACCTCTGTGACGCAGCCCGAGTAAACCGCCTCTTTGCGCCAATGTGATGGTAGCTCTGTTACAATTGCGTGACATGGCGAAACGCCTGAAAAAGCATGCCTCACAGGCCGTGGCAAATCAATTGATGCCTTTTCCGGAAATGCTCCGGTGCACGCCACACACGCCGGACAACGACTTTCCGTAAAAACCGGCCCCCGCACCGCACATGCAGCCCCAAAGAGCCGGATGCCGCGTGGAGGCAGCGTGGCCGGAACGGCCCGGTCTCCTTTCACGCAGTCTTCGTGTATCCGTCATCATTCTGTAACAGAGGCGGGCCAAAAGAAAGACACGGCAAAAAGATGCCGCGGGTGAAATGTTCTCACCATAGATAAAACCAGGAGAAACTCATGTCTTTTGATTGCAAAAAACGCGTTTCCCGTTACAGCGGCAGGCTCGCGGCCTGCGCCCTGGCCGTGCTTTGCTGGAGCGGTTCGGCCTTCGCCGCCCAGCAGATCATCATCAACGGCTCCACCACCGTGCTGCCCGTGGTGCAAAAAGCCGGAGAAGCGTTCATGGCTTCGCACCCCGGCACGGAGCTGAGCATTTCCGGCGGCGGTTCCGGCAACGGCATCAAGGCTCTCATTGAAAAGCAGTGCGATGTAGCCATGAGCTCGCGCGACATCAAGGACAAGGAAAAGGACGCCGCCGCCAAAAACGGCATTACGCCCCTGCGCACGGCCATCGCCATTGACGCCATCGTGCCTGTGGTCAACCCGGCCAATAAGGTGGGCGCTCTTACCCTTGCGCAACTGCGCGACATTTACACCGGAAAGATCACCAACTGGAAAGACCTTGGCGGTGAAGACGCCCAGATTGTAGCCATCTCGCGCGATACTTCTTCCGGCACGTTTGAATCCTGGGAAGAGCTTGTCATGAACAAGGAGCGCGTCAGCCCCAGGGCGCTCATGCAGGCTTCCAACGGGGCCGTGGTGCAGGCTGTAAGCAAGAACAAGAATGCCATCGGCTATGTAGGCCTGGGCTATGTGGACAAGTCCACCAGGCCTGTCGCTGTTGAAGGCGTCAGACCCAGCGCTGAAACGGCCCTTTCAAAGCAGTGGCCCATCGCCCGTGAATTGTACATCTTCACCAACGGCGCGCCCCAGGGCGCGGTGAAAGAATTTGTGGAATACCTGGTGGCCCCCGACAAGGGACAAAAAGACGTGCTCGCAGTGGGCTACGTACCCCTGAGCAAGTAGGCGACAGACGAAAAATCCTTGCAGGGCGCGGGCAGGCCGGATACCGCAAACCGGTCTGCCCCGCCTGCGGCACAGTGCAATGGACGCGGCCAACGCGTCAGGAGAACGGCCCATGCGTTCCGCAGACCTGAAAGAAAAACTGGTTCGCTACATACTCACCGGCATGGCGGGCAGCTCGCTGCTGGCCTTGGCCGGTATTGTCATATTTCTGTTTATGGAGGGCCTGCCGCTCTTTGCGCACTATCCGGTCATGGATTTCCTTTTCGGTCGGTTGTGGTATCCCACTGAAGATCCCGGCCTGTTCGGTATTTTCCCCTTGCTGGCGGCTTCCCTGGCGGTGACGTTTTTTTCCTCACTGCTGGCTGTGCCGCTGGGCGTGCTCACCGCCGTGTATCTTACGGAAATTGCCCACCCTGCCGTGCGCCGCGTCATCAAGCCCTTTGTGGAGCTGCTGGCCGCCCTGCCCTCGGTGGTACTTGGCTTTCTGGGCATGGTGGTGCTGGCTCCCTTCTTACAGGACTATCTGGGCGCGGCCACAGGGTTGAACCTGCTCAATGCCTCGGTGGTACTGGCCTTCATGAGTGTACCCACCATCTGCTCGGTTTCTGAGGACGCGCTGTACAGTGTGCCGCGTGACCTGCGCGAAGCTTCGCTGGCACTCGGGGCCACGCGTTGGCAAACCACGGTGCGCGTTGTCATTCCGGCGGCGCTTTCGGGCATCGGCACGGCTGTCATGCTCGGCATGTCGCGAGCCATCGGGGAAACAATGGTGGTGCTTATGGTGGCGGGCGGGGCGGGCATCATCCCCACGTCACTGCTTGACCCCGTGCGGCCCATGCCTGCATCCATCGCTGCGGAAATGGCCGAAGCTCCCTTCCGCAGCGAACATTATCACGCGCTTTTTGCCATCGGCATCGTGCTTTTTCTGCTTACTCTGGCCTTTAACATGCTGGCGGCCCATATTGCCGAAAAACATCGTCAGGCCGGAACTTCAAGCCTGTAACAATGCCACCGGAATCGGGAAAAAACATGTCACAGCCCATATGGCCCGGCCAGACCGGCCCCCTGAATACACCGCAGAAACGTTTTACGCCCACAAGCGGCAAGGCGCGCGGCCGCGCGCAAAACATCATGTTTATTTTTCTGCGGGGCGTAGCCGCCTGCAACGTGCTGGCCCTTGTGGCCGTGTGCGGTTTTCTGTTCTACAACGGCCTGCCCGCCCTCAGTTGGGAATTCATAAGCCAGCCCCCCCGCAGCATGATGACCGAAGGGGGCATACTGCCCTGCATTATCGGCACGGCCATCCTTTCGCTGGGGGCGCTGCTGCTGGCCTTTCCCCTGGGCGTAGCCTCGGCCGTTTACCTGCATGAATACGCCAAGCGCAATGCCTTTGCACGCTATGTACGCCTGGGGGTGAACAATCTGGCCGGGGTCCCTTCAGTGGTTTTCGGCCTTTTCGGCCTGTCATTTTTTGTGACCTTCTGCGGGTTCGGGGTCAGCATCCTCTCGGGCGTGCTCACGCTTGCCGTGCTTACCCTGCCCGTGATCATAGGCACGGCCGAAGAAGCCCTGCGTAACGTGCCGGATACCTACCGCGAAGCCTCGCTGGCCCTGGGCGCCACCAAGTCGCAGACCATCAGTCGCGTGGTGCTGCCCTGCGCCCTGCCCGGCATGCTCACAGGGGCCATACTAGGCGTGGCGCGCGCCGCAGGAGAAACAGCGGCCATCATGTTCACGGCGGCTGTTTTTTATACGCCCAAAACTCCGGATTCCATCTTCAGTTCCGTCATGGCCCTGCCCTATCACATGTATGTGCTGGCAACCGCCGGAACGGAAATAGAAAAAACCCGTCCCCTGCAATACGGGACCGGGCTTGTGCTGCTGCTTCTGGTATTGGGCATGAACCTGATGGCAATACTGCTGCGCGACCATTTGCAGCGCAAGCGCTGATTCCGCCCTGTTTTTGACTTTTTCTGCCGCCTTCCCGGCACTCCCACCTGACTCCGCCGTCCGTCACCAGCATGACGGGCGGCGTTTTTCGTACCGGCAGGCAAGCCGTACGGCGCGTATGGGGCTGCGGCAACCCGGACGCTGCCCATAGGGACGGCGCAACCACAGGACAAGCCTGTATCACGTTACTGGAAAATCTTGTGCAAACAACAGTTACCGCCTGAAATGCTCCTACTGTTTTCGGTGGGACCGCACGGCGACGGCAACAGGCGATGGGCAACAGGCAGCGGGCAGAAAAAACATCTGCCGGGAACGGTCGCCTCCAAAGTCTTCCCGCCCTCCTCCGGGATCATTCTTCGGCATCCCGGCGTCATTGCAAGGCTGACGGCAGCCGTTGTCACGAAGGGCATGCGCGTACTGACCCGCGGTGTCAATCACCATGCCAAAGGCTGTAACAGTTTTGAAAACGTGGGTTTTCAAGCCCGGGTGCGCTCTATCCGTACAGAAAAGTGCCGCTTCCCCTGCATGCTCCTGCGATTCCCACGCAAAAAGGGGGAGCCGAAGCCCCCCCTTGAAGTCGATGCTTGCCTTGCGGCAGGCTGCGCAGCTTAGAAGCTGTACGCGAAGACCACCTGGGCCTTCCACATATCCTGCTTGTCGAAGCTGCCGCCGTTGCCGTTGTTGGCTTTCTTCCAGGTGCTGTTGTCCATGAAGTTGGCAACGTAGTCCAGCTCAAGATTCATTTCGAGGTTTTCGTAAATCTGGTAGCTGTTCACGAGGTTGAATTCCAGCATGCCGTCGTTGGTGGTCAGGTAAGGGCCGGTGTTGTTGCCCCAGCCATCGGACCAGGCGTAGGCGCTGTCCATGTACTTGGCCATGGTCGGGCTGTTGGTGCCGCCCCAGTAAGCCACGCGGAAGGTGTGCGACAGGTCTTCGATGAAGCTCATGTCGCGGATCTGCGCGCCGATACCCCAGGTGCCGTCATAGGTCAGGGAGTAGTCCTGACGGATCCAGCCCATGTTGCCGTCACCGATAAAGGAGGTGAAGTTGCCGGAAGCGGCCACGGAAGGCATGCGCTCGGAACCGTTCTTGGGATTGCTGTCGTCGCCGGAAGCGTACCAGCCGAAGATGCCGGGTACGCCCCAATCCAGCTTGTATTCCACCAGGGCCTTGGCAAGCCAGCCCTGACGCTCGGTGCTGGCACGCTTGGTCACGCCGTTCTTCATGGCATCAAAACGACCCATGCCCTGCATGTAGCCGTAGTTGATGTCAAGCTCAATGTTCAGCGGATCAAACATGGTCACGGCAATGGGCAGACCAGCCCAGAAAGCATTGGCATAATCGTTACCGGTGCTGCCGATGTCGCCAGCGCCACTCATGCGCGGGTAGGGGCGCAGGGAGTAGTGCAGGTTGCCGTCAGCAGTGCCGACGCCGTCATACGCGCTGTCCTTCGTGTTCCACTTGGACTTCAGGGCATTTTTGCCCACCATGCCGTACATGGCCCAGGGGGTCACGTTCACGCCGTCAAAGGTCAGGGGCACCATCAGGCTGAACAGATCCATGTTGTCCAGGTAGTTGGCGTGCTTGCCGCCATGATTGTCATCAGCATAGTTGTCGTTCAGCGGGCGCGCCCACAGGGCGGTCAGGCCGACGTTTTCGTTGAACTTGTAGTTGACGGTGATGCCGGCAGCGTCGGCATCAAGCACAGCGGAGCCGCCGGCCACGTTGGGCAGGGCCACGCCCTGGATACCCATACGCACCTTGGCGTCGGTATCGGGCACGATCCAGTCGAGGTACGCGCGCTTCAGCTTGATCTGGTTGGTGCCGTCAGCGCCGAGGGCCGCGCCGTTGTCGGCCTTGCCCCACTGGGAGGTGCCGATTTCAAAGTACACGGTACCGGACAGGGCTTCAGAAGCCACGGCGTCCAACTGCAGGCGCAGGCGCTGGGCGGCCTGGAAATCGTCGTCGCTGTTGAACTTGCTGCTCTTGCCTGCGGTCTTGCTACCGTCAGCGCCACGGAAATTCTTGATGGGGTTGGCATCGCCCACGCCGAAGCCCATGAGCCACTGGCCCTTGGCCTTGAAGTCGATGGCGCTGGCGCCCGTGGCCGCGCCAAAAAGCAGGCCGGCGGCCAGCACGAGTGTACAGATACGTTTCATAAGCCTTCCTCTCTTTGAAAAAACATCCCACAAAATAGAAAAATACAGCAACCTACATTTAGGTTGAAATTCGTTTTACACGTATTCATTTTCGGTGGCAAGAATTTTCGTCAAAAAATTTTAACCGCCTGCAAGAAAAATCGCTCCACAGGATTTCCGTGTTATCCCACGAGGCGTAAAAAACGGCATCCGCCCTTGCGAATGCCGTTTTTTACGCCGGATTCTTCCGGCCTGCTCCCCGAAAAATCCGGGAGCGGCCCAAACAGTTGTGTTACAAAAAGTCGGGATCAGCGGCTGCCTTGCCTTCGGCCAGCATGATGCGCACATAATGCAGGCTGTGCTCATCCACGGGGATGATGGGAAAGCCCTGGCCACAACCCGGGCAACGCACCATGCGCGGCTCTGTGGGGCTGGCCTGCGGCACGTGCTTGCCGCACCCCGGACACTGATAAAAGAAAAGGATCTCCATGCCATCCGGGGCCACAGGCTCGATGGGCCGTTTACGTTCAGCCACGGGCGCCCTCCTTCTTGTCCGGCTTTGTCCCGTCTTCACGGGCCAGATTTTGCCCCGTCATGAGGGGAGAAGGATCAAGCCCCCACAAGGCCAGAAGGGTGGGCGCCACATCAGCCAGCCTGCCGTCAGCCAGGGCTTTGACCCCGCCGCCCGGCTCAAGCAGGATGCAAGGCACAGGGTTGGTTGTGTGTGCCGTTTGCGGCTGCCCCTCGGGCGTGAGCATGACCTCACAGTTGCCGTGGTCGGCAATGATGAGCATACGCCCCCCGCGGGCTTCAACAGCTTCAACCATACGCCCCACGCACTGGTCCACCACTTCGCAGGCTGCAACAGCGGCCTCAAGAATCCCTGTGTGTCCAACCATGTCGCCATTGGCAAGATTGCAGACGACAAGGTCATACTGGCCTGAATTCCAGGCCTTGATGAACTCGTCTGTCACCCGGGGGGCGCTCATGGCGGGCTTCAGGTCATAGGTCGCCACATCACGGGGCGAAGGCACAAGGATGCGGTCCTCGCCCGTAAAAGGCTCTTCCACGCCGCCATTGAAAAAGTAGGTCACGTGGGCGTATTTTTCCGTCTCCGCCAGCCGTAACTGACGCATACCCTGACGGGATACCACCTGCCCCAGCCCCTGATCCACCGCCTCTTTGGGAAAGGCCACAGGCAGACTGAAGCTGGCTTCGTAAGAGGTCATGGAGGCCAGGGCCGACAGCACGGGCAGCTCGCCCCTGTCAAAGCCTTCAAATCCGGGCGTGATGAAGGGCATGGTCAGCTCGCGCATCCGGTCGGCCCGAAAGTTGAAAAAAAAGACCGCATCGCCGTCGGCCATGCCGGGCGCTGCATCGCCTGTATCAAAACGCACGGGCTTCAGAAATTCATCGGTAATACCCGCAGCATAAGACGCTTCCACCGCTGCCACGGGATCGGCCGCCAACGGGGCCTTGCCGTGCACGATCACATCCCAGGCTTCCTTGACCCGCTCCCAGCGCTTGTCGCGGTCCATGGCGTAAAAACGCCCCACCAGGCTGGCAATGCGTGCCTGCGGCTGGCTCTTGATGCTGGACTCAAGGGCGCGCACAAAATCCACCCCGCTATGGGGCGGGCAATCGCGCCCGTCTGTAAGCGCATGAATACGCACGGGAATATCCTGCGCAGCAGCCATGGCGCACAGAGCTTCAAGATGGCGGATATGGCTGTGCACGCCACCATCGGACAGCAGGCCCACAAAATGCAGCCTGCCGCCACTGCGACGCACTGCGGACAGCACGTCCCCAAGCACCGGATTGGCCGCGAAGGAGCCATCCTCCACAGCCACATCAATGCGGGTCATGTCCTGATAGACCACGCGCCCCGCGCCGATGTTCAGGTGGCCTACTTCCGAATTGCCCATATACCCTTTGGGCAGGCCCACCTCACGCCCGGACGCCACAAGGCGGCTCTGGGGGCAACGGGTCGTCAGGGCATCCAGATTGGGGGTGCGGGCAATCGACGGGGCGTTGCCGGGTCCCGGAGGGGCAATGCCCCATCCGTCCAGTATCAGTAGCAGTGTAGGCGTCATGATCTTATTCTCCGCTGTTCTGCCCAGCGGACGTGCCTTTTCCGGAACCGTGGCCCCACAGGGCTTCAAGGGCGTAGAGCTCGCGCACCGGCTCCTGAAAGATGTTTACAATAACATCGTTCATATCCACAAGAATCCACTGCCCGGTGGCATACCCTTCTGTACGCAGAAATTCGTAGTTGTGTTCGCGGCATAGCTGGGCCACGCCGTCGGCAAGGCTCTGGGCGTGGCGCACCGAGTTCGCACCGGCCACAACAAGGACGTCGGCAAAGCTGCCCTCACCCTCAAGGTCAAGGCAGACCACGCGCAGCGCCTTGTGCTCTTCAAGCCATTGGGCCACCTCCGCCGCCTTGCGGTTCGCGGGAACATCTGAAAACTGTATGGGGGCGCGGCCCCCGACGGGTGTATTGGGATGATTATTTTCCATAGACAGCACATACCGTAAAGCCGGGTCAAGGGCAATGGGCTTGCCTGGGTGGCGCCCTGCCCGAGTGGAGTATTTTGCTCTTTTCCGGGCTGCCGCCCCACCGCGTAAAAAGGTATACCTGGCCGCGGCATACGGCAGCAGGATCTCATGCCGGCCCGCCGGAAGCTCTCAAAAAACATTGCGGCAGCCGTATCCGGCGCGGTGCGCGGCCCTGTTTTTGTTGACCAGTTGCGGACATTGCGGCATACCGAAAAGGGTTTACACACGGCAACGCCGTTTTTCATTTTTGTATTGACGGCCCAAGGCCGCCGCCAAAAGCCAGCTAGCTAAAGGAGAGGGCCGTGCTTTTCGACATCAAACAGGAAACCCTGCCCCGCGAGGAAATGGAAGCATTGCAGTTGCGTCGTCTGCGCGACCTGTGCAACCGTGTTTACGCCAACGTGCCCTTCTACCGCAAACGCTTTGACGAAGCGGGCATATCCCCCGCGGACATCAAGTCACTGGCCGACCTGAAGCTTCTGCCTTTCACCGAAAAGCAGGACCTGCGCGACTACTACCCTTTTGGCCTTTTCGCCGTGCCGCGCGACCACATCGTGCGGCTTCACGCCTCCAGCGGAACAACGGGCAAGGCCGTGGTGGTGGGCTACACAGCCCGCGACCTTGAAACCTGGGCAGAGCTTATGGCCCGCAGCATGTCTGCCGCGGGCGTCAACCGCTCGGATGTGGTACACATAGCCTATGGCTACGGCCTTTTTACCGGTGGCCTTGGCGCGCACTACGGCGCGGAGCGCATCGGCGCCACGGTGGTTCCCGCATCCGGCGGCGCCACACGCCGCCAGGCGCACCTGATGCGCGACTTCGGCGCCACCGTGCTGTGCGCCACCCCCTCCTACGCCCTGCACCTCTGGGAAGCCGCCAACGAGGCCGGGGTAGATTTTCGCGAACTGCCGCTGCGTACAGGCATTTTCGGCGCGGAGCCGTGGTCTGAGGCCATGCGCCGTGATATTGAAGAAAAGATGGGCATGGACGCCATGAACATCTACGGCCTGTCTGAAATAATGGGACCCGGCGTCGCCATGGAATGCGTTGAGGCAAAGCACGGCATGCACCTGTGGGAAGACCACATCCTGCCGGAAATTATCGACCCCGTCACCGGCGAGCAATTGCCCCCCGGTCAGGTCGGCGAACTGGTGCTGACTACCCTCACCAAAGAGGGCATACCCATGCTGCGCTACCGCACCCGCGACCTCACAAGCCTCGATTACACCCCCTGTCGTTGCGGGCGCACGCATGTGCGCATTTCGCGCCTTCAGGGCCGCAGCGACGACATGCTTATCATACGCGGGGTCAATGTCTTTCCGCAGCAGATCGAAGGCCTGCTTATGGAAAGTGACGGCCTTACACCCACCTATCCGCTCCTTGTTGGCACATCCCACAACCTCGACACCCTTGAGGTGCGCGTGGAAGTCAGCGACACCCTGTTTGCCGACGAAATACGCAAGCTGCAGATGCTTGAAAACCGCCTGCAAAAAAGCATCAAGGAGTTTCTGGGCGTCTCGGCCAAGGTGCGCCTGATGGAACCGCGCTCCATCCAGCGCTCCGAAGGCAAGGCCCAGCGCATCGTGGACCAGCGCGAAAAACCGTAGCACACGACAGATGCGCGTTTTGACGCACGCAGACTTCGACGGGCCGTTATCACGGCCCGTCCTGCGTTTCATCTGCACCCCGGCTTTTCATGCAGTTTTGCCCCGGTTTGCCCTACCGGCAGCGCAGAAAAAAATAAATCTTGCCGAAATTTATGGAACAAAGCTTGACACTCAGGCTCAATCCACGTAAAAGCATACCTCGCTGAGCGGGAGTAACTCAGTGGTAGAGTGCAACCTTGCCAAGGTTGAAGTCGCGGGTTCAAATCCCGTCTCCCGCTCCAATTTTTTTGCTGGCGGCATAGCCAAGTGGTAAGGCAGAGGTCTGCAAAACCTCCATCTCCAGTTCAAATCTGGATGCCGCCTCCAAAAAAGTTTCACGCTTCGCCGTTTCGCAGACCATGCGGGAGTAACTCAGTGGTAGAGTGCAACCTTGCCAAGGTTGAAGTCGCGGGTTCAAATCCCGTCTCCCGCTCCACTTTTGCGGGAATAACTCAACGGTAGAGTGTCAGCTTCCCAAGCTGAAGGTTGCGGGTTCAAATCCCGTTTCCCGCTCCAGAGAAAGAACATGCCCTTACGGCCACGCCGCAAGGGCTTTTTTTATTGCTCAACGGGGCATGCGGAAATTCCCAGTTCTTTGTCTCTTCCCCCTCGCGGATGCGTCTCCTCACAGCATAGCCAAGGCGCTGCTAACGTGCTGCTGTAGAAAAAATAAAAAGGGCCGAGGTTATCACCCCGGCTTTTCCGCTTTTATGTCGTATGAACGACTTCGCACCTCGATATCAGTGGCGCAAATTTTTTATTGATGCTGAAACGACGATGCATCCAGCTTCATTCTTGTTTCGTCAATAATCCTTCTTAGCCCCTGGTTAAAATCATCTTTTTTTACAATCTGCGTATTCGCTCCAAACCATCTGTGAACTTTAACTTCATCTGAAGCTGGCGGTACGCTCTTAAGATAGTTTGTCCAGTTTGATAAAATACGTTCGATCTCACTACGTTGTTTTTTTGTAATCTCATTATTCAATTTCATTATTGTTTACGGTGGCACAAAAAAAGCGATTGCACAAGTTAATTAAACTATTTTTTTGTCCTCAAAATATCATCATTTCAAGTGGCGTTCCCAGCCGCATATCTTCAGCATAAATAATCTTCCCCCATCACCGCTTTGTCTGTGCCGGCCTTCAGACATCTTCAGCAAAGGCATTGCTGCGTAAAAAACCGCCGTGGCAACTGCCTGTATTTGAACCTGATGCGCTGCATGCAGCAACGCACAAACCTGCTGCTACGCTTTTTGTGCAAATACCGGCACAACCGTCACATGGCTGTAATACCGGGACGCTACCTCATGGAGCAACCCCACTCCACACACCGGAGACAGACCATGCGCAGACAACCGCCTTTCAAAAGCCCTTCTTCCGGGCATGAACCTTTTGTTCTCTGTCCTGCCCCGCGCCCGCTGGAAAAGCCCCTGGCCGCCATGCGCGCCGCTGCCCGGGCCGCTGCCCGCGCAACAGCCCTGGCCGCGGAAGAACGGCAGGCCTTGTGGGACATCCTGCACAATAAAAGCATCCACAGCGTACTCCAGCCCGTGGTTTCCCTGCGGGACAGCTCTGTTCTCGGTTATGAGGCCCTGGGCCGCGGCCCGGTGGGCAGCCCTCTGGGAAATCCCGAAGCCCTCATCAACGCCGCCCTGCGGCATGGCCGCATGCTCGAGCTTGAACACCTCTTTCGCTACAGCGCCCTGCGGGCGGCACGGCAGCTTGCTCCGGGCATACGGCTTTTCCTTAACGTCAACCCCAATATCATTCAGGACCCGCATTTTGGCGTGGGCTTTACCAAGGAATACCTCACCCGCTTCGCCATAAGCGCCGAAGACATCGTTTTTGAAATCACAGAGCGCGAGTCGGTGGACAATCTGCGCGGCTTCAAAAAGATCATCGAGCATTACAAGGCTCAAAACTACAAAATAAGCATTGATGACGCCGGAGCGGGATATTCCGGCCTCAATCTTATTTCCGACGTGCAGCCCCACTTCATCAAGCTGGATATGTGCCTTATCCGCGGGGTAGACAAAGACCTTACCCGGCAGGCCCTGATCAAGAGCATGCAAGATTTTGCCGCCCTGACCAATACGCGCATCATCGCCGAAGGTATTGAAACAGAAGAAGAGCTGGCCACACTCATCAGCTTTGATGTGCCTTACGGGCAGGGCTACTTCATACAGCGCCCCGCCCCAGCTCCACAGCCCATTGACGCCCGTGTGACGCGCATCATCCACCGTGAAAACAAAATAAAAAACCGCTTTTTCGGCGCGCGCGTACACAAGTTCCACGTCCGCCACATTACCCGGCCCGGCGTTGCCGTGCCTCCCAGCCTGCCCGTACTGGAGGCGACCGCCTACCTTGAACGCGACGAAAATCTTCAGGGCCTGTGCGTGGTGCATGAAGGCAGACCTGTGGGCGTGGTCATGCGCCACCAGTTACATCGCCAGTTGAGCGGCCGCTTCGGCTTTTCCCTTTTTGCCGGAAAAAGCGTTGCCTCGGTGATGGATGAAGATTTTCTGGCTGTGGACCACCAGACCACCATAGATATTGTCTCCCGGCAGGCCATGCGCCGCGACAACAACAAGATCTACGACTTTGTAACCGTTACCCGCAACGGCTGCCATACAGGCATTGTCACCGTGCGCGAACTGCTTGAAAAAAGCATCGAGCTTGAAGTGGCAAACGCCCGCCAGCTCAACCCCCTTTCCGAGCTGCCCGGCAACGCCCTTATAGACATCGAGCTTGAGCGCCTGGCACGCCTTGGGCAGGACAGGCGCGTACTTTACTTCGATATCGACAATTTCAAGGCATACAACGACAAATACGGTTTCAAGAACGGCGACCGCGTACTCAAGCGCCTGGCCTCCATCATTGCCGAAAATATGCCTCAAGGCGATTTTGTGGGGCATATCGGCGGCGACGACTTCATAGCTGTAACCAGTCTGTCGCGGGCGCAAGATATCTGCCTGAGCATCCTGAACGCATTCGAGCAGGGTGTGGCCGCATTTTACACTACCGAAGACCTGCACAATGGCTGGATGGAAAGCAAAAACCGCCAACAGCAGAAAGAGCGTTTTCCGCTCATGTCCCTGACCATAGTGGGTGTGCGCTCTTGCAGGTTCAAAAGCGGCTTTGCCCTTGCCCGTGCAGCGGCTTCGCTAAAAAAGCGCTGCAAACAGTTGCCGGGCAGCAACAGCATGTTTGATGATGCAGAAGAAGCAAAAGAAGCTACAGACAATCACCCTCCCCCGAAAGAATAACCTTGCTGCCATATGACCGTCATGCCTTGTCGACGTATGAAGCTATCTTCATGCCGTGCGGTAAAAAGCCCATGCCAGACAATAACAATACTGAGGATACACATGAAGCTTGGCGTCAAACTTGTTCTTTCGTTTTGCTGCATAATTCTTTTCATGACGCTTCTTTTTGCCGTATACATGCGCAACAGCCAAAAAATTACCACCACTGTAGATCATATAAACGAAACGGTTATTCCTTCACTGGCTGCGGTACAGGCCATGAATGCCCTGCTCTATTCCATCCGCTCGGACCTTGCCGCCGTCAGCACCCGCACGGACAGCGTCAGCATCACGGAATACACCTCGCGGATCAGCCGCTCTCTCCGGGCGCTGGCCGGGCATGAAAAGGCGTATGGCGAACTGTCGGCGCGCGCCGTACCACCCGGCTGTACCCTGCCGGATCCGCAGGAACAGGCCCAGAGCCTGCCGGCACTGCTGGAAGGCATTGCCGCCGCCACCCGCGAAGACAGCCGTAACCGTGAGCAGATCATCGAGCTGGCCCTGGCCGGAGAAAGCGAGCAGGCCGTAGCTCTTTTCGACCGTAGCCGGGCCAATTTCTTGCGACTCACGCGGTTTTATGAACATCTGCTTGAGCTGGATACAAGCCGCAGCCGCCAGGCCGCTGAGGCCGCCCGCCATATTGCCGCCCAGTCGCAGACCCTGGCGGCGGTTCTTACCGGTGTAGCCATACTGTGCAGCATTCTGGTCGCCAGCCTGCTCACCCTGTCCGTCAATCGCCAGTTGGGCATTGACCCCGGCAAGCTGTGCGATCTTGCCCGCCGTGTGGCCCAGGGGGACTACAAAGTGAACACGAGCGCACAAAAAACGTCTGCGCACGGCGTATACGCCTCCATCCTGACCATGGTGGCCTCATTGCAACAGCATATAGAACGGGCCAACGAGCAGTCTGAAATAGCTTTGCGGCAGTCGCAGCGGGCGGAAAAAGCCCTGAGCGAAGCCGAGTCGGCACGGGAGCAGGCACAGACGAGGGCGGAAACCATTCTACAGACAGCCGCGCAACTGGAAACAATGGCCCACTGCCTCAGTGCCGAATCCGGGCAGTTGACCCTGCGCATGGATGAGTCCAGCCGGGAAGCCGTGACCACCGCCGCAAGCCTGGATCAAGCGGCTGTGGCCATGGGGCAGATCAACACCACAGCGCGGCAAACAGCCGCAAACGCCGGGCAGGCAGCTCAGGCGTCCGCCGCCACAAAAGCCAGCGCCGAGGATGGAGCCAAGGTAGTAAGAGAAGCTCTGGACAGTATCAACAGGGTCAGCGAACTTTCCACACGGCTCAAGACAGATATGGACGACCTTGATGTTCGCGCGCGCGATATCAGCCGTATTATGGGGTTTATTTCAGACGTTGCCGACCAGACCAACCTGCTTGCCCTCAATGCCGCCATCGAGGCAGCCCGTGCCGGAGATGCCGGAAGGGGTTTCGCCGTGGTCGCGGCTGAAGTACGCAAGCTGGCCGAAAAAACTATGGCTTCCACCAAAGATGTGGACAGCGCCGTCAGCGCCATGCAAAAAAGCACAACACACAGCATGGCTTCACTTGATGAAGCCGTAGCGCAGGTAACAAGGGCTACAACGAGCGCGAACGCATCAGGTGCGGCCCTTGAAGCCATCGTGGGCATGGCTGAGGCCACGGCGCAACAGGTGCGCTCCATTGCTGCTGCCAGCGAAGAACAGTCCGCTGCCAGTGACGCGGTTGCCCATGCGGTCAGCCAGGTGAGTCAGTCCGGAAGGCACAATGCCCAGACCTTGACCGATGCGGCAGGAGCCGTAACCGGGCTGGCGGGCCAGGCGGCCGCCCTGAAAGCTCTTGTTGACAGCCTGCGCCGTCAGGAGTCAGCAGCTAGGGCAATTAACGCTTCAAATGATTGCTTGACGATCGGCAAAGCCACCCTGCAACCATCTGGCGACAAGGATCTGGAAACAAATCATTGTAGCGCATTTCAAGTGTGAAAGACTCTAGCCAGTACATAACGCAGGATCAGGGGCCTCGGGCAGAATAAAACAGCAGCCGGGCAACTCGCGGATAAAAAATGCAGCGGAACAGTAAAAAACACCCGGTCTTCCCGCAGAAACTGCCGAAAAATCCACATTACAAGGCAAATCTCTGTCCATAAAGGCAAGGATGCCGGTCAACCTCTGGCTGACCGGCATCCTGCATGCGGCACAAGTGCCGCCTGTGCTTGCAAAACTATTTTTTGGCAGCCTTGGCGGCCTCGGCGGCTTCACGCGCGGCGGGGCTCATGTGACAAGGGCGGCAGCCCTTGAACTGCGGGAACTTGCCCGGATTTTCAGCGGCAAGCTTTTTGTGACAGCCAAGACACGAGCGGTCGCCGTTTTTGGAGTGGAACGCCATAAACATGCTCATGGGGTCGCGCTCACGAGCGCCGGGCGTGGAGTGGCACTCGGTACAGGCCACATAGCGGCCGTCGCCGCCTTCCTCGTGGTGGCAGTGGAAGCAGGAGATACCCTTGTGTGCAGTGTGGGGAAACATGACGTTCATGCGCTTGGAGCCGGAAGCTTCAATCTCAATAGGTTCCTTGATGGCTTGCGACATCTCTTTGACGCTGCGGGCCTGCGCGCCGCCGGCCCACACAAACGTCAGGGCAAAAAGAGTGATGACCAGGGTTTTCATGAACAAGCTCCTCCTGAGGTAGTAAATCTTCGGAAGCCCAGCAAAATGATCATTTTTGCTCTCTGCCCACAGCGGCCCGAAGCGCAAAACCTCATGCATGCCTTGATGCGCCAGGTTTCGCCCGGACCGTCAGCCTTGGTAAAGAGCAGAAATCCTCATTACTGCAACGGTTTCCTTTGTGTCTCTGCGCATGCCGGACCACCCGGCCGACCTGGCCTCTGACGCGCCGCTGGCGCGTATCTTCAGCCCGGCGGCTTGCGGGCGCGCTTCTGCCCGTTGGCCCGGCCCGTCATGCTTCCGGCCTTTTACACACAACTCTTTGCGCTCGCGGCGGCTCACGGCGCATGAATCTCATGCTGCCACTGCCTCCGCCATGCTTGCGGCCTGCACCCTTGCGGCGGGCGCCTGCTCCCAAGCCGTCAGAACAGCTCCACCGTTAGCCTGCCCTAAAAAGTATTCCAGAACGAAACCTTGAGCGGGCGCAGCTTTTTACGGGCCGCTACCATGTCCAGATGCATCATGCCCAGGGCCAGCGCGTCCATATCCGGCTTTCCGTCGCGTTCGCGCAGGTCCACCGTGGGGCAATATGTTTTGCACTTGGTGCACCAGTCCAGCCGTTCACCGTGGGCCGAGCCGCTTTCACGCAGCATTTCGATGACGCCGCTGCCCTTTTCGCCACACGAGGGACAGGTTCCGCGCATAAATTTCCAGTCAGTGCCGCACAGGCCGCAGTGCAGGTGTTTTTTGCCGCCACCGCCGGTCAGATAGGCATTTTTTTCATCAACCTGGGGCTTGTCGAGCCAGGCGATGGTAGCAAAACAGCCGCATACGGGGCAGTAGCCCTGTCGCCACAGGCTGCCCGCATCCCAGGGGGCGTCCCCTTCTTCCGGCAGGCTCCCTGACACAAGAGCGCGTAATACCGGGGCCAGCACAAAGCTGAAGGCAAAATGCAGCACGGAAGGATCGAGGTCATGCGCGGCAGCCAGACGGGTTTCTTCTTCGCTGTTGCCCGACAGCAGGGCTTCGGCCAGCGCCTCGCGCGAGTCCTGTTTGGCCTTGGCCCCTTTGCCCTTCTTTGCCGCTCCGGCCGGAGCCAGCAAAAAAGCCTCA
Source organism: Desulfovibrio sp. (assembly GCF_019424165.1). Lineage (GTDB taxonomy): Bacteria > Desulfobacterota > Desulfovibrionia > Desulfovibrionales > Desulfovibrionaceae > Desulfovibrio. Next base: position 44,923 of record NZ_JAHZAA010000009.1, read on the forward strand.
AGGGCGGGTATATGGGAAGATATGGTTTCCAGCGTAGACAAAAGAGGCAACAGTTTTTCGGCGCTTTGGCGCAGCGGTTCGGCGGCTCCCGTCAGCGGCACGCCTGCCAGCAGGGAAAGGCCCTGCTCCAGAGCGCCGGGCTGCGCTTCAGGCAGTTTCAGCCCCGAAGCGCGTACGCTGTCGGCCAGATCTTCGGCCAATTGGGCCTGGGCGGCCAGCAGGGGTTCAAACGCCCGCAGCACGGGTTCCAGCACGGGGCGGTATTCCACCACCTCCGCCAGGGTTTTTGCCACGCTTTGGCAGGATGAGGCCATTGATGCTCCCAAACCCGGAGGCCGTAACCTCCGTCCGAAAGGTGATAGCGGCGCACGGGCTGTTTCCCGCGCGCCGCACTTGATGCCGTATCGCAGGCCCGGCCACCGAAGCGGCAGGCCTGTTTTCGGCGAAAAGGCTTTTTCGCCGAAGATATGCCCAAGTGCTCCGCCCGGCTGTGCCGTGAATTCCGGCTTCCGGCATAAAGCCGGAAGCCGTTGAATACTGTGCAGGCCTGACGGCAACGCTGTGAATCAGCATAATTTCAGTTGACAATTATGGCAATGCCAAACTGAAACCCGACTGAAGCGCTCTACATAAAGGCCGCGAATTCGTAATATTTATCTTTGGTGTCGGCCAGCAGGTAGATCACGCTGACATCTTCCATATCGGCCAGAAAAGCCTTGGGCCAACGCTTTTTGGCGTTTTCAAGGCGCTTCTGGGCCAGGGGCAGCACCTCTTCACGCTCGCCGAAGACCATGGCCCCGGTGGGGCAGGTTTTGACGCAGATAGGCTGCATGCCCGCGCTGACACGGTCGATGCACATATCGCACTTGGTCAGAAGGCCGTTTTCGGGGTCACGCCTGGGGATATTGTAGGGGCAGGCTTCCTGTATGGCCTGGGCATCGTCCTCGCTGAGCTTGGCCGATTTTTCCGTAGCCAGCACGGCCCCTGTTTTCTTGTCCTGTATCATGGCGCCCGGCACCGCCATGTCTGCCACGTCCACACAGGGCGGCGTAAGGCAATGGCGGCACTGGTCGGGAAAGAAGTTCCAGACCACGTTGCCTTCATCATTGATATATTCGTGAAAGCGTACAATCTTGAGATTGTTGGGGTTCAGATCCGGCGGATTCTGGTGCGTGCCGAGCTGCTTGGTGTGGTTGGCAGGCAGATCATGCCATTCCTTACAGGCCAACTGGCAGCCACGACATGCCGTGCACCGCGTGGTGTCAACTAAGAATGTTTTCGGCATAGTATGCTCCTTGTCAGGCGCGCCCTACCGTAAGGGCGCGCCCTTCTCGTTAGCCTATTTCGGTGAGCTTATCAGCCTTGCGCAGGTTTACGCAGCAGGCCTTGGACTCGGGAATGGTAGTATTGGGGTCATACGCGCCAACGGTAAGCCGGTTGGTGGAATCACCGGTTTTCGGCGTTGTCCAGCCAAAGGCAAAGGGCATGCCCACCAGGTGGACAGTTTTGCCCATAACCGTGAAGGGCCGTATGCGCACCGTTACCATAGCGATGGCCTCACAGTTGCCGCGCGCGCTTTCAAGTACGACCCCATCGCCGTTCTTGATGCCCTTTTCCTTGGCCAGCTCGTGGCTTATTTCCACATAAAGCTGCGGCTCTGTTTCCAGCAGGTTGGGTACGTTGCGCGTTTCACCGCCGCCGCACCAGTGCTCGGTAAGGCTGTAGGTGGTCAGCACTATGGGGTAACGCGGATCGGCCGGAGGCGCGATCTTGTCCATGTCGGTTTTGTGGTATTTATACACCGGGCTGCTGAGCTGCCTGGAGAACGGATGGCTCGCCAGGGGCGTTTCAGCAGGCTCGTAGTGCTCGGGGAACGGACCGTCAGCCGGGCCGGGACCGTAGAACTGGGCAAGGCCGTCCTTGACCATGATAAAGGGCAGCTTGCCCTTGGCATCAGCCATGGGCGGCCAGGGGCCGTCGGGCACGTCGCCCACCCACTTGCTGCCGTCCCATTCGATAACAACCCTGTTGGGGTTGAAGGGCTTGCCGTTCATGTCCACCGAGGCGCGGTTGTACAGGATGCGCCTGTTGAGCGGCCAGCACCACGACCAGTTGGGGAAGAGGCCGATCTTGGCCTGCATGGGCGTCTGGCTGGGGTCGCGCCGCCGCGACTTGTTGCCGTCTTCTTCCGTCCAGCTTCCGGTGTATATCCAGTTGAGGGAAGACGTGGTGCCGTCGTCCTTGAGCACGCCGAAGGTGGGTACAAGCTGACCGCGTTTATAGGTCTTGTCGCCCACCTTGGAATCAGCCCAGAAGAAACCGTTGATGCGCCTGGCCCATTCTTCGGGATCGTACTTGTCCGTCCAGTGCATCTTCAGCACGGCTTCGGGCAACACGCCGCCCTCTGCCTTGTACATACTGCGAATGGTGTTGAAGAGAGGCACAACCACATCAGCGAAGTTGCGCGCCTCTCCGGCGGGTTCCACGGCCTTGTCGAACCACTGCAGCCAGCGTCCGCTGTTGCTGATGGTTCCCGCCTTTTCGATGCGGTGGGCCGAAGGCAGCAAAAAGACCTCGGTCTTCTTGGTCTTGGGGTCTACGCCGGGGCGTTGCCAGTTATCCGTGGTTTCCGAGTTATGGATTTCAGAGCAGACCAGCCAGTCAAGATTGTCCAGGGCTGCCCGCATCTTGTTGGTGTTGGGGAAGCTGTTCATGGGGTTTACACCCATGATGAAGCCGCCCTTGATCTTGTTGTTATAGATATTGTCCATAATGAACATGTACGAATAGTCCACGCCCGGTTCCAGCTTGGGCAGCAGGCTGTAGCAGAAGTCGTTTTCGGGGGTGGCGGCGTCGCCGAACCAGCCCTTGAGCAGACTTGTCACATACTTGGGCCTGTTGCCCCACCAGTTGGCGCTGTTAGGCACCACCGTTACCGGAGTATTGGCCTTGTTGTACTCGGCCAGGGTCTGCCACGGGGCCTGGGGCGTGCCGTGGTAACCGGGAATGTTGTTGTACAGCAGGGCGTGGTCGGTTGAGCCCTGCACGTTGGGTTCGCCGCGCAGCGCGTTGATGCCGCCCCCGGCGATGCCTATGTTGCCCAGTAAAAGCTGTACAAGGCTCGAAAGGCGGATGTTCTGCACACCTACGGTATGCTGTGTCCAGCCCAGTGCGTAAAGAATGGTTCCCGCCTTGTCCGGCTTACCGGTGGCGCAGAAGTTCTTGTACACTTTGAGCAGGTTGTCCTGCGAAACGCCCGTAATGTCGGAGACGTTTTTAAGCGTGTAGCGGGAGTAATGGTCCTTCATGAGATTGATGACGCAGCGCGGATTCTGGTGCGTGGGGTCCACGACAGGACCGCCGTCAGGCCCCTTGGCCAAAGCCCACTTGCTTTTGTCATACTTGCGGGCGGCGGCGTCATAGCCGCTGAAAAGCCCGTCTTCAAAGGCGTACCCGTCACCCACCACAAAGGCCGCGTTGGTGTAGTTATTGACGTATTCCTTGTGGTACAAACCGTTTTCAAGGATGTAGTTGAGCATGCCGCCCAGGAAGGGAATGTCCGTACCCGAACGAAGGGGTACATGGAAATCACACCTGGCGGATGTACGCGAGAACTTGGGGTCAACGTGCATGAGCACGGCCCCGTTGTCCTTGGCTTTCATGATCCACTTGAAAGCCACGGGATGATGTTCAGCGGCATTACTGCCGATAATAAGCACCGCATCGGCATTCTTGATGTCGATCCAGTGGTTGGTCATTGCACCGCGTCCGAACGACTCTGCCAGAGCCGCAACAGTGGGGCTGTGTCAGACCCGTGCCTGGTGGTCCATATGGACAACACCCAGGCCGCGCAAGGCTTGATGGATAACAGCGCATTCTTCGTTGGAAGCGTGCGAGGTTCCCATCCAGAAGATGGTTTCCAGACGGTTGACCGTCTGCCCTTTGTCGTTTTTAAGGATCATGTCCTTGTCGCGTGCGTCCTTGACGCGACGCGCTATTTGCTCAAGGGTCCAGTCCCAGTCTTTTTCTTCCCACTTGTCGCTGAACGGAGCGCGATACATGGGTTTCATCAGGCGGTGGTCGCTGGTGTACATGGAGTACAGCGCCGCGCCCTTGGCGCAGAGCGCGCCTTCGGTGATGGGAAAGTCCGGATCGCCCTCAGTGGAGACAAGCTTGCCGCCCTTGACGTAAGCGATGATCTGACACTGAACAGAACAGAAGGGGCAAATGCTCGATACTTCCTTGGCACCCTCGATCTTGAGTTTGCCGGCGTATGCCTGGGCCTCGCCCAGGTCAAAACCCAGGTGCCCCAGCGTAAGGCATAATACCCCTGCACCGACACCTTTGAGAAAACTCCGTCGAGTGCTTTTCATGAGACCTCTCCTTGTTTGTGCCTGTCACATGCGCGGGGCCGAGGCAGGCAGCCGCGCAAAAGAAGCTTTGGCGACAATGTGTGCGCCTTGATAATAATAAAAAGAGTTGCGATCACCATATTCCAAAAATCGTGATGTCGCAAGATTGTTCGGCATTTTATATTATAGTTTCACGTGTTTGTGATATTTTTCTCTATCTCGCAAATTGTCATACCATTACAGCGAGATACTTAAACTACCCCTTGCCGCTGTCCATTTTTTGCTAAAAAACCACAAAAAACGTGCACAAAATATCGCCTGAAATTACTGATTTTTTCTTTTATCATTTTATTTACCAGCAAAATTCTTTTTACGCCCGTTGCCAACGGGGCGGTCCCGGCCGCAAAAGCGCCCAAAAAAACGGCCTGCGAAAACTTTTTCACAGGCCGTTAAGCAGAATATGAAACTGCGGATTTTACTCCATTATTTGCCAAACCAGCACTTGGGCCAGGTGCAGGTATGGCAGGCCAGGCAATAGCCGCCCTCGCCCAGGCGGGCAAGCTCGGCGCGGGTAATCTCGCGCCCGGCCAGAAGGCGCGGCAGCACAAGATCCAGAAACGTGGTCTTGAAGTACAGGGCGCAGGCGGGTACTCCAAGCACCTGCATGCCGCCGCCGGGGCCGGGTATGCGGCCAATAAGGCTCATGGTTCCCGGCAGCACGGGTACGCCGTGCAGCACATCGGTAAGCCCGGCGTCCAGCAGGGCCTGGCGGGTCACGTCGTCAGGGTCCACGGAAAGCCCGCCCGTTGTCACCAGCAGATCCGCGCCCGCCGCGCGCATTTCCGCCACGGCTTTGCCCATCATGGCCCTGTCATCGGGTACGATGTCGGTTCTGACCACCTCGCAGCCCAGCATGGCGACCTTGGCCGTGATGATGGGGATAAACTTGTCTTCGATAATACCCTGAAAAACCTCGGTTCCGGTCACAAGAATGCCCACGCGCGCCTTGCGCAGGGGCAGCACGCTGAAAAGCGGGCCGCCTTCCAGCGTCTCAAGCGCCTGGGAGAGGCGCTCACGGCTGATAAAAAGCGGTATGGCCCTGGTCCCGGCCAGCGGGCCGCCCTGCTTGACCACAGTGGCGTCCTGCCGCGAGGCTACCATAACCTCGGGGACCAGGTTGAAGTGCCGCATGCGCTCCACATTCACGGTAAAAAGACCGGCACGCTCGGCGGTAAATTCCACCTTGCCCTCGCGGGGCGGCAGCGAAAAAGCCACGCCCTCGCCCGCCATGCGCCGGGCAAAGGCCTCGGCCGCTTCATTTTCGTGTACCGTGTCACCGCTTCGCGCGGCATAGGCGGCAAAATCACTCTCCCCTACCGGGCTGTCGGTCACTGCCACATGAAAACGGCCCATCTGCTGTAGGCGGCATATATCGCCCACGCTGATGCGCTGCCCGGCCTTGAACTCCGGCCCCTTGAACTGGCCGGGGTCTATACGGGTCATGTCGTGCGCCACGGTATGCCCCACGGCCTCCTCCACAGGAACCACCCGTATTCCGGCGGTTTCCTGCCGGGGAGCCGCCTTGATCTCGCGCCGCGCCACCACATAGGGAGCCTCGCCCTGACAGCCCCGGCATACCGGGCCGTCTTCCACCGGGTAGGCCTCGCCACAGCCCGGACAGCAGACAATGCGCGTCATGTGTTTATGCCCGATGAAGCGGCGCTTTATGGTCACAGGCTCCACATTGCAGATGCTGTCTCCGGCCTGTTCTATTTCGGATTCAAGACGCGGAACATCCTGATCTTTCTTGGGCTTTTCCTTAAAAAACCATGCCTTGATTTCCGGATAGGCAGCCATTTTCTCCGGGTCCAGGCTTACGCGCACGCCTTCACCCGTATGCTTGTCGAAAAGCGATACCGCATAGCGCCCCAGATTGTGTATCTTCATCCAGCCGTTGCCGATACTGCACAGGGTGAGCAACTGCACGGCGTCAGGCAGGCATTTGCCGGATTCCACCACGGCCTCGAAAAGCGTGCCTTCGGGGATATGCCTTTTGGCAAGCTCCACCATATATCCGCCCACAAGCAGCCCTGGCGCGGCATAGCCATGAAAGTTTTCCGCCAGACGCCGGAATTCGTCGAATGTATAGGAACCGATATTCATGCTTTTCTCCAATGCCGCAGCCCCTGCCGGAGCGGATGCGAATACTGTTTTGACCCTGTGTAAGCCAATTCGTCTGTTCTGGCTACCTGTGCGCCGCTTTTCTCTCCCTGTGCGCTGAAAGCCCCGCACGCGCGGATAACGCTGGTTTTCACGCGCGCGCCCATAAAGCCGCATACGGCGCTAACGCGCTATAACAATTGGACGTTACTGTAAAAATCACCCTTTTTCAGCAAAGCGTGCATTTTTTTGCGCCAGCAGGGTCCGGGCCTGCTCAAGGTCGGCGGGACAGTTGCAGTTGAAAAAAGGTTCAGACTCTTCCGGTCCGTAGTCTACAAAATGGCGCAGCTCGCCGGGAACCATCAGGCCCAGCTTGCGCTCGCCCCGGGCCAGGGCCGCGTCAAAATACGGCAGGGCAGCCACCTCATACACCGCAGTGAGTGACTCCACACGGCCGGTATCCCGCGCACGGTAGGCCGTAACCAGTGTTTGCGGCGGCGCGGCATCCCTGGCCGCCAGCAGTCTGCGCAGTGTGTGGGCATCCATAAGAGGCAGATCGCACGAAAGAGCCAGAAGGGCCGTATAGCCAAGTTCCCCGGCATGGCGCAGAGCCGCCTGCAGCCCGGCAGCCGGTCCCTGGCCCGGCAGTGCGTCAAAAACGCAGTCATAGCCCTGCCGGGGCGCATCGGCGCGGCAGGAAACAAGGCAGAGAGGCAAAACAGAACGCACAAGGGCGCAGGCCGTGAACAGCAGGTCGGGCGCGGCGGCAGCGTCGATGCCCGCGCCGCAAGCGCCCGGCAGGCGCAAGCGGGCCTTGTCCGCGCCCATGCGGCTTGAAAGCCCTCCTGCCAGCACCACTCCGGCGACCCGGCCTTTTTCGCTGTTCATGTTTCCCCCGTTGCTTCCGCTTTGCCGTCATGCGCGAGGCCGCACATCTGAGCAATGTAATATCTGCCGTCATCTTGTCAAAGCCACAGATATGCCGACCAGTGCCGGGGCAAACCCTGCCGCCGCCCCGGCAACAGAATATCGGCCTCCATAAAATACCGGCAGCTTCGCGGGCGGCCCCGGTGCATTGTGCCGCGCCCGCGCTTTTGCTATGCTGCCTTGCGCTGTTCGCATGAGGCTGCGGAGCGTGCGCAAGAAGCCGCATACAGGCACTTTCCAGGGAGAAGGCATGGGCCAGGATATTTTTGACCTCATTGTTGTTCTGACGCTGGTGTTTTTTGCCGGGCGTGGATATTTGCACGGCTTTGTTGGTGAAGTTGCCGGCATCGTATCGCTTTTGGGCGGCTTTTGGATGGCCCACAACTACCACGACAGGCTTTCACCCCACCTGACGCTCATCACAGACCCCGGCTGGCGCACCGTGGCCGCCTACGTGCTGGTCTTTCTCGGCGTGCTTGTGTCTGTGGCGCTTATTGCCCGGCTGCTGCAAAAGATTCTTTCCTTTTCCTTCGTCACCTGGGCCGACAGGATGGCCGGAGCCATGTTGGGCCTTGCCAAGGGCGCCCTGCTGTGGTCCCTGGGCATGCTGTTGCTGCAAAAATTCTTTTCCCAGGCGGCCTTTATGCAGCACAGCCGTGTGTTGCCCTATTTTAACGCCCTCACGGCGCAGGTCCGCGGCTGGCTGCCGCCGGATATTGTGTCGCGCCTGGGTCTCTAGGGTATATCAGCTTTGAGGGCAGCCTCTCAAGGCGTTTACGGCGTTTACTTATGATGCTTGGCGGCGCAGTCGCCCTGCGCCCGCATCACGGCGGCAGCCATCTGCCCGCCTGCCGTCAGGGCAATGTCATGTGCGCCTGCCCTGAACAGGTCCCGTGATGGGCTGTATGTTTTAAAAGGCCAATGCGGCCGGAAAACTGGCTTCCGCCGCAACCGCGCCGTCTGACGGCACACCGCGCACAGTGCGGCAACCTGACGGCGGGCATACCGCAAGGGCTGCCTCCGGCCTTCGTATCAGTAACCGGCACAAGGAACACAAATTCATGGAAAAAAACGCTGTTGAAGAGTTGCAGGGCATCATTGACACGCTCACCGGTCCCGAGGGCTGTCCCTGGGACAAGGAGCAGACCGCCCACACATTGGCCGACTATATTATTGAAGAAAGCCACGAACTTGTCAGCGCCATCCGTTCGGGCAATGTGGCCGACATCCGCGAAGAACTGGGCGATGTGGCCTTTTTGCTGCTCTTTGTGGCGCGGCTGTACGAAAAGAACGGGCAATTCACCTTTGCCGATGCCCTGAACAACAACAGGGCCAAAATGATCCGCCGCCATCCCCACGTTTTTGGCGACACGGTGTTTGACAGCCTTGATGAACAGCTCAAAGCCTGGGAAAAAATCAAAAGGGCCGAACACGCCGATGAAGACGGCAAACCCAAGGGCCTGTTTGACAGCCTGCCCGAAAGCCTGCCGCCGCTGATCAAGGCCTACCGTATTCATTCCAAGGCCGCCCGCGTGGGTTTTACCTGGGCCAAGGACGATGAGGTGGAGCAGCAGGTGGAAGCCGAATGGCTGGAATGGCTGGACGCCTCCGCCAACAGCAGCGCGGAAGCCCAGAAGCATGAACTTGGCGACCTGCTTTTCAGTATTACCGAACTGGGCCGCCGCAAGGGCATCAAGGCCAGTGAGGCCCTGGACCTGGCCACACGCCGCTTTCTGAAGCGCTTTACCCGTATGGAAGAGCTGGCCCGCGCCCAGGGGCAGGACTTCAACGCCCTGAGCCTCGATGAAAAGGACGAACTGTGGAATACGGCCAAGGCAGAGGAAGAAGCCCGGTCCTGAACCGGCACGGCGCAACGCCCGCTACGTGCGGTGCGGCATGCCGCCCTGTGGCGGCAGCCTGCCGTGCCGCGCAAAAGGCGGGGACCCGCGCGCTGCCTTCGCGCAGCCAGGCTGCGCCGAGCGCTGCTCACAGCGTTCTCACGCAGGGCGCACTGCTGCTTTGCCTGCTGCTGACTGTTCTGCTCGGCGCATGCGCGCCGGGCCAGAAAACCGCCGCGCAAAAAACGGCAGACCAGAACGCAAGCGCCCGGGCCGGAGCGCACACAAGCCCTCTGCCCCGGGCTGATCCGGGCTATCTGCAATGGCTTGAGCGCCAATCCATGCTGGGTTCCACCCAGGACCTGACGGCGCAGGTGTCCGGTACAGGTCTTATCTGGCGCAACAGCGCCGCGGCCCGCCGGGTTCCCCTGCTGCTTTCCGCCGCTCCGTCCTGGCTGGATGTGAATCCGCACACGGTTACATCAGGGCAGCCTTTCTGGCGGGCGCTCGGCCTGTCCCCCCTGCCCGACATGCTCGGGCAGGCAGGCCTGAATGGTCTTTTCGCAGCCCCCACTGGCGAAAGAGGCGACATATGGGGCAGCTATAAAATGCTTACCCCCGGCGGAGGTAACGTAACGGCCCTGCGTTTCGATACTGCTCTGGGCAGTGAAGAAGATTTTGACAGGGCCGCAGGCCGCCTGGAAAATCTCGATGTGCAACTGGGCGGCGAACTGCCGCCCTCAGCCACGGGCCTTGGGCCTGATTTTATTTTGCAGGCGCGGCACGCCTCGCGTTTTGACGGCCTCTATGCCATGATGGCCGTGCCGCAAAAAGACTGGGATGTCCTGCCTGTCACCGCCGATGAATGGGACTGCCTGCCCCTGCGCCCGCAGGCCGTGCAGGCGCTGACCCAGCGCGGCATTTTACCTGAACGTCTCGTGCGCGACGGCGTGGCCTGGACCACGCCCGGCGGCTGGGCGGTCACGGGTGAAGTGCGCGGCGCGGACGGGCAGCCGCGGCGGTGGGTTTACCGCTACAGCGGGCATCCCTTGCGCCCAGTTCTGCTCTGGCAGGACCCCTCCGGGCAGGCGCGGCGCATATTTTCCGCTGCGGTTATCCGTCATACGGGGCTGCAGCAGCAGACCCTGGCCGGATTGCGCATGGAGGCCCTTATGGGGCTGGATGTTCCGCCATCCGGCGATGGAGCGCCTGAAGCACGACGCTCCGCCCAGCCCCGGCGAGTGGCTCCTGACCGGGACAGTACGCCGGGCAGTACGGCGGACGCGCAACGGCTGATGGAGCTGACACCCGGCCTGGAGGCGCTGGACGCCCTGTCGGGTGAAGTCCACCGCTACGGCGGATGGGCCATGCAGGACGACGCCCTGCCGCCCTCCCTGACGCGGGCGGTGCTGGATACGGCCGTGGATTTTACACGCGACACCATTACGGAACCGGCGTCGGCCTACGCGCTGCTGAGCGGCGATGCCGCTCCCCTTGCCGGATTTTTGCGGGCATCGCTGGCCGAAGGCGTGGACCACAGCCGTCTGGCCCGTGGGCAAAAAGACAGACAGAGTGTGGACTGGCGCCCCCTGCTGGCCCTGCCCGAAGGACGGAACATGGCGCGCCGCGCGCAGGAGCAGGCCCAGGCCCCTGCCGATGCCACGGAGTTGTGGACCACGCAGACCGGTCTTGCGGCACTGGCTCTGGGGCTGGATGCGACGGCAGCAGTACGGCCGGAGCAGGCGAAAATCCTGCGGCAGACAGTGCTGCTGCTGCTTTCCTTCCGCGTGGGACTGCCCGGCCTTGCTTTTATAAGCCCGCAGGATATGACAGGAGCGCTCAACATGGCGCGCCCCCCGGCGGGTCTGCCCGCCAGTATGGGCAGCGTTCCCCTGTGGGATGAGCAGACAGGGCATGCGGGCAGCATACCGCCCCTGCCGCTGGCTTTCGGCTCTCTGGACAGGCAGTGGGCCGACAGGCAGAGTTTTCTTCATGAACTGGCGGCTCTTTTACGCGCCCGGCGTGATGCCGGTCTGGCCGGAGGCCGGGTAGCAGAAATTTTTTCAGGGCCTCCGGGTTGTGTCGGCGTGCTGAGCGCCCTGCCCGGCGGCTACTGGCTGCTGGCCGCCAATTTTTCCGGCAAGCGGCAGCGCCTTGCCTGCGCGCTGCCCGCAGCGGCCCGCGCGGCACACGAGGTACCATCCGGCCCAAACCTGCCCCTGCAAGGGCGCACTGTGGAACTTGACCTAGACGCCCGCCAGGCCCGGCATATTCTGCTCACGGGACAGGCGGCAACACCTGAAGGAGCGAACCCATGACCCAGAACTCCACCCTGCCTGAGGACGGCCAGCCCAAATGCACGGACAATGCCGACCAGCACCTTTCTTCCGGGCCGGGGCAGGAAACTCTGGCAGCCGCGCCCGGCCAGGAACAGGAAACCGCCTGTCCGGCGTCCGGTGCGGACACGGATGAACAGCACCCTGCGGCAGACTGCCCCTGTGCTGCGCCTCATGCCGGGACAGACTCCAGGCCAGATGCTGAAACCGGCGCAAGCCCGGATGTAAGCCCGGAGGCAATGCCAAACAGCAGGCAGGAACAGCCGCAGATGCATGAGCAGTCCTGCCGCCCCGGCGAAGCGCATGCGGGGCACATCCCCGCCGACGGCAGCCAGGCTGCCGGTACAGCCAAAAAACGGGGCGTATTCTCGTCCTGGCGTGGCAAAAACGGCCGCAGCACCGGAGCCGCCACGTCCGAAAACGTCGTGGCAGCCGGTATCAAGGCTGCAATGACGCCCCCGGAACCAAACGCCGCCCAGAAATTTTTTGAAACCGCCAGCCGGGTAGGACCGTTCTTTCTGCTTTTGCTCCTTCTGGCTCAGGCCTGGCCCGCCTTTATGGGCAATGCCCTGTACTGCCCGCGCGAAGCGGAGAGCATCTTCATCTTCAGCCAGACCAGCCAGAGCGGCCTGTGGCTGGCCCCCGCCGCCCCGGGTCTGGCGCACTGGCCTGTGTACCACTGGTATCTTGCGGGCATGCAAAGCCTCGTGGCTCTGGCGGGTCCCGGTTTCGGGCATCTGCTCTTTCCCATGGCGGGCCTGGCGGGCGCACTGCTTTGCCTCATGAGCGTCTGGACCCTGGCCCGTGTTGCGGGCCTTGGCGCTCAGGCAGCGCTGGCCGGCGGCATGATTCTTCTTTCCGCGCCGCTCTTTGTTCCCATGGCCCATTTTACCGGGCCTGAAAGCCTTGCCACGGCTCTCACGCTCTTTTCTCTGGCGCTGCTCTGCCACGGTTGGCAAAAACCCCATGCCTGGGTAAGCCTGCCCGCCGGTTTCATCCTGGCGGGCCTGGCCGGACTTACAGGCGGAATTTTTCAGCTAATGCTGCCGCTTGTGACCAGTGTTTTCTTCCTGAGCTGGCGCGGAACCTTCCGCCGGGCGCAGGGCATGGACGGCGTGACCGGTTTTGTGCTGCTCCTGCTGCTGCTGGCCTGCTGGCTTGGCGGCGTCATGCTGTGGCAGCAGCCTGAAGGCTATCTCAAGTTTCTGGGCGAGCGCCTTATTCTCTGGCCCTGGCCCAGCGCCCAGTGGTGGTTGCCTCTGCTTGTGGCGGCAGCGGGCCTGCTGCCCTGGGCCGCCATTATGGCCTGCGTTTCGTGGGTTCGAGTGCTGCGCACCGCCCCCGCCGACCTCGCTGCCTCCCGCAAGGAGCGTTCGGGCATTGCCTTTTTGTGGATCAGCCTGGCTGTGGCCTGCGTATTGAGCCTGGCTGCCTACGACCCGGCCTCCGCAGCCCTTACCATCATCTGCCTGGCCGCCCCACTGCTGGGCAAGGCCCTTTTGCGCCTTTCCGGCCTTGGCGGCCGCCTGTTCTTCATTTTCGCGGCCCTGTGTCTTCTGCATGCGGGCATGGCATTGGTGGCGGCGGGCTTTGGCCCCACGCTCGACTGGATGGGCGGCTTCTTCAAATTCAGCCTCAGCCCCGAACAGCGGGAAATGGTGCTCGGCCTCAAGGCTCTGCCCATTCTTGGCAGCATCTGCATAGTAGCCGCCGTACTGCTGAGCCGCATGGTGCGCAAGGGTGCGCATGGCGGCATGGGTGGGGCTCTGCTTATCTGCGCCGTCATTGTGATTCTTTTGGCCCAGCCCGGCACCATGCTGCTTGGCCCCCAGCTCAAGACCGTGCCGCAGGCGCAACTGCGTCACCTTGATGAACTGCTGCACCCCCAAGCCGCCCCCGCGATTCCTGCGCCCGCAGTAAAAAGCCCTGAAGCGGCTGCCCCTGCGCCGGAAGAAACCACCTCCGAACCGGCAGCGCCGGAAACAGGCGTACCGCAACCCGATACTGCGGCCCCTGCTGATACGGCGAGCCCGGTTGAAAAAGCGCTGGAAAAAGCAGCTTCTGAAGCGGCCGCCTACGATGCCCGTGCAGCCGAAGAAATAAAAAACCGTAACGCCGCCCCCGCACAGGATGCGGAAGATGCCTCCGCCGCGTCCAGCCCTGCAACAGTACCGGGTGCAGCCGAAATTCCCACGGTTGAAGACACGGCGGCAGAGGCAGCGCCCGCCACCACGGCGCAGGACGAAAAGGCCGCCGCTGCCGGTGAAGACGATGCCAAGGCCCAGAGCGCGCACCCCGAAGAGCCTGCGGCAGCCACACCTGAAGCGCCTGTTGCCCCAGATGCCTCCGCTACCGAAAAAACGAATGCAGACAATGCCTCCGCTCCGGAAAAAGAGCAGCCGAAGCAATAAACACGCATAGTAAACCGACCCGGAGGCCCTCTGTTTGTTACAGGACAGAGGGCCTCTTTTTGAAACAACTGCCGCACCGCAGAAAGCGGCATCCTTACATACCGCGAACAGGCCGCGAACAGGCAGTGAACAGGCCGTAATCGCTGTCCCGTGCATGTCGCTCCCGCCTGGCTGCAAAAACGTTGCAACGCGCCCGGTACGCAGCATCGGGAAAAACCGGTCTTGCGGCAACGACAAGCGAAAAGCGCCGCGCAGCAGTTTTTTCGCGAAACACCACGAGCGCGAGCCACAGGGCCACCGATTGACAGTCCTGTTTCTTTTGACGATAGTTCATAGATGAAAACAACAGCAAGGCAGGCCATACAGACAGATGAGTTCCTGAGGGCGGCGGATGTAACGCCGCTCAGCACAAGACGCTTTCTCGCCGGCCCTGCCTTGTCTGCCGTCCAGCGCCGCACGCGCGTTGGCGTAACCTGAATCGTGGCGCTGTGGGGCAGGTTGTCCCGCCTGAAATTCTGAACAGCGCCATTCCTGTTCCATCAGCGGCGGTTCAGATTTTCCGCCGGTCCTCCTCTTCATAGCGCAGCCCCGCAAAACGCGGGGTTTTTTTATGCCTGTCGCAGGTGCATCCACAATGCCCAGGGGCGGCATGGCTCACACGGTAACGCGCCCGCCCTTGGGCAGACCGGGTGAAACAGCCGCACCGCGGCAGACACAGCTTGCCCGCGCCTGTTTTGCGGCGAGGATTTCATAAAAATCCTTGCGGAGCGTTCACGCACGGCATGCCCAATGCCCAGGAGGACAAACAATGTTCGCAGCCGGAATAGATGTAGGCTCTGTGGCCGCCAAGGCCGTCATTTTTGATACGACAAGCCGCAGCATGGCGGGTGGCACGGTGCTGCCCACAGGCTGGAACACCCGGGAAGCGGGCGAGCGCGCGCTGGATGCCGCCTGCGGCCAGGCCGGGGTGGACCGGGCCGACCTGGCCCGCATTGTGGCCACGGGCTACGGACGCATCGCCCTGCCGTTTGCCCATAAAACCGTGACGGAAATCACCTGTCATGCCCGCGGCGCTTCGTGGCTTTTTCCCGGTTCCGGTGTGGTGCTCGATATCGGCGGGCAGGACAGCAAGGCCATCAGCCTGGATGAAAACGGCGGTGTGCGTGACTTTGTAATGAACGACAAATGCGCGGCAGGTACTGGGCGTTTTTTGCAGGTACTGGCCGGTATTCTGGGCATGCCGCTGGACGAACTGGGCAAAGCCGCGGCTGGCGGCAGCCCGGTACCCATCTCAAGCATGTGCGCAGTGTTTGCCGAAACAGAAATTGTCGGCCTGCTGGCGCAGGGAACCCCGCCCGCCGATCTGGCGGCCGGGGTTTTTGTGTCCATAGCCAGGCGCATGCGGGGCCTTGCACGCCGCATTTCTTTTACGGGGCAATGTGTTTTTACCGGCGGTATGGCTACAAGCCCGGCGTTTTGCGAATTTCTTTCCCGGGAACTGGAAATGCCTGTGCGTGTTCCCGATGAACCGCAACTGGTGGGCGCTCTGGGTGCTGCCCTGCTTGCGGCGCATCAGCTTGAAAAGAAACATCATACCTAGTCGGCCCGGCAAAAGGGCCAAATCGTAAACCAGCAAGGAGCGGATATGAAATGCGCCAGTTTTGACAGAATTACCACGGCCTTTGAAAAAAACGTGCTCAACCTTACGGAAGCCAAGCAGAACGGCAAAAAAGTGGTGGGGCAGTTCTGCCTGTATTCGCCATCAGAGATTGCCTTGGCTGCCGGGGCCATTCCCGTGTCTCTTTGCGGCACAAAAAACGATTCCATACCCGCCGCCGAAGAGGTGCTGCCCCGCTCCCTCTGCCCGCTGATCAAAAGCAGCTTCGGCTTTGCCCTCAATGACAGTTGTCCCTACCTGGCGGCCGCAGACATTGTGGTGGCCGACACCACCTGTGACGGCAAGAAAAAAATGTATGAACTGCTCGCCCCGTATAAACCTGTGGCCCTGCTGCAACTGCCGCAGATTCAGGACAACGACGCCCTGTCCTACTGGCGCAAGCAGTTTGAAGGGCTGGTACGCCGTCTTGAGCAGGAATTCGGCGTCAGCATCACCGATGCCAAACTGCGCGAGGCCATTATCCTGATGAACCGTGAGCGGCTGGCACTCAAGGCTGTCATGGATCTGGCGCAGCGCAGGCCTTCGCCTGTTACCGGAGTGGAACTGGTGGAAATCGCCTTCAAGACGTCCTTCTTTCCCGACAAGGAAGTGGGCATCGCCATGCTGGAGGATCTGGCCCGGGAAATGGGTACACTGGCCGATGAGGGGCAGACGGCTTTCAGCCCTGAGGCTCCGCGCATTCTGCTTACGGGCGTTCCTGTGGGTCTTGGCTCACACAAGGTCGTGCGCCTTATTGAGGAATGTGGCGGTAGCGTTGTCTGCCTTGATAACTGCTCGGCCTATAAAAAAACCCGCGTCATGATGGAAGAAGACAGCGACCCGCTGACCGAGATGGCAAAACGCTATCTGGATGTACCCTGCGCCGTCATGTCCCCCAATCCGCACAGGTACGAGGCATTGCGGCAGATGGCGGCGGATTTTTCGGCAGATGCCGTGGTGGACCTCACATGGCAGGGCTGCCAGACCTATGCTGTTGAAGCCTGGACCCTGAAAAAATTTGTGCAGAATGACCTGGGGCTGCCCTATCTGAATGTTGAAACAGATTACTCCGAAACAGACACCGAACAGCTCAAGGTGCGCATTGAGGCCTTTTTGGAAATGCTGTAGGCACTGTTTTTCAATGCCGTTGCGGCAAATGCGCCCCGGATGCTCGTAACAGTCACGTAGCGCTGTAAAGATATTACGGCGCCTGTTCGCAAAACATAAACGCCCTGGGGCTGTCCCCGCGCCGTTACGCCAGTAAAACAAAACAGAAGCCGCTTGCCGACCTGTGTATCATGCAGAACGGCAAGCGGCTTCTGTCACCGGAAAAACAAGCTGCCCGCGCCTGCGGGTGCGTTACCGCGCCAGGCCCGTCCAGGCCTTACGGCCGCTGGCCCACAGCGTCAGAGACAGCACGCCGAGAACCGCGGCAAGACCCAGATGCGCGAGGTCCATGCCCATGACCAGTTCCGGTGCAAAAGAAAATGCAGGCAGATTTTTCAATACGCGAAAAATTCCCGTAAATATCAAGCCCGCAACCAGCCACGCGCGCACCGCCCCCCAGAACACAAACCGGGGAAAACCGCCACCTGCTTTCAGTTTGAGCGTCATCAACAGGCAGCACAATGCTATCAGCACCGCACCTGCCACATAGTGGATATTCAGGGTGGTATAAAAATCTCCGGTCCAGCCCATACCGGGCAGTCCTGTCAAACCATAGCGCGTGGCTATGGGCATCTGCATCATGCCGGTAAAGCCCAGTATAAGAGCCACAGTAACCCATAGCCGTTTTATCCAGCCGGGAACCGCCAGCGACGCGGGCTTTGCCGCCGCAACTCCCGTGAGCCCGGTGGCCGCCTGTTTTGCATCCAGCGCGGCGCTGCCGCTTTTGGCGCTTCGCGCCATGCCTGCCGCAATGCCCGCCAGCGGGGCAGCCACAAGCATACGCCCCAGGTTCGCAGCCTGTGCCATACTGTCCGGCACATCCGCCAAGGTGGGCCTGCCCGGCCCCGGCTCCTTTACGGCTGCCAGGTCTTCAAACGGCACGGGCGAGAGATAAAACGTGTTGGTGCCGCCGTTTTCTGTCACACCATAAAGATAATGGCCGCGCTCGGCCGCAAGCGCCTGCGCATGGGCGAGCAGTCCCGCGCGGGGACCGATGGTCTGCACCTGCTCGGGGCAGACCTCAATACATGCGGGCAGTTGCCCCTTTGCGTAACTGTCCGCACAGCGATCGCATTTGTACATGACGCCGTTGCCTGCAAAGCGCGGCATAAGATGCAGATACGGCCCTACCCCGGACTGGCGCTGCGGCACATGCCACGGACAGACCGTGCGGCACTTGGCCCCGCCAAGACAGGTGGACGGACTGATATTCACAGTGCCGGTCTGCGGATCACGGCTGCACGCACCCCAGGGACAGAGATTGGCACAGGGCGGATTGGTGCAGTGCATGCACCGGCGCGGTATGTGCAGGTCAAAGCTTGCGCCGTTTTTCTGCACGGTCACGGTTTCAATATACAGCCAGTTATAGGGGGTGAGCCTGTCATCCACATCCTGCCGTTGCGACCAGTCTTCAGTCTTTGTACCCGGTGGGAAGAGCTCGGGCATGGGCCTGCTCACCACGGGATACCGCGCGCCGTTGCGCTCCTGGCAGCCCTGGACACATGCGCCACAGCCGATGCATTTTTCAAGCTCCAGCAACGTGGCGTACTGAGCGCCGCCACCCGTGGCAGCCAACGCATCGCCACTGCCGCGCCCCGTCACTGCCGACAGGCCCGCCGCCCCTGCCCCCATAAGAAACATACGTCGTGAATGCTTCATAACCTAGCCTGTACCTTGTATTATCAGTATACATTCCTGCTCTTTTATGCCCGCTTTTTCCACAAAAGCAAAGCGCCCGCAAACGGCAATCAATGCGGACCCAAGCCGTGCAGCCTTAACACTACTCGACGGTTGATAAAACATAAGTTCAATTTATCTTCACGCTTAACAACGACACTGGTCGTTTAAAAACATTGAGAATGTGTGTGCGCAAAGGTAAAATCTACTGCATGGCGCACCCGCGCGCAGGCGGCAGGGCGACGCAAAAAGGGCATAAAAACTTCCACTCTCGTGGAGGTTTTTATGCCCCTGAGTCATATTTCATTTCTGCGGATCACGCCGCGCAGATGCGTATTATGTGCAAATGCTGCTTTTACGAATAGGTTCCGTTGTATTCCACCAGCGTAGCGCTATCCACAAAATCGGCCGCAGTAAACGCATCCATAAATTCTATGCGGCCCTTCCTGACCTTGACCTCAAGGGTCAGCTCCGTAGCACCGCGCGAAACGCTTTTGTTTTTCAGCTTGCATTTCAATTTTTGCAGCAGCGTACTCACCTGCCCTTCAGCTTCGGGGGCATAGCGCAAGATCAGCAGAAACGTGCGTGCATCCCTGTGCACAAAGGTCATGGCAATATAAACAAGGCCAATAACCGCCGTGCCGAAAATCGCGACCATATAGAGCCGTGCCCCGGCGGTAAGGCCTGCGGCGATGCTCCAGTACAGAAAACCCACATCCAGCGGATCCTTGATGGGAGCGCGAAAACGCACAATGGACAGCGCCCCGACCATACCGAGCGACAGAACAAAATTCGTGCCGATGGTAATGATGATAAAGGCGGTTATGCCGCTGACGATAAGAATGAGAACGCCAAAATTTTCGTTATAAACAATGCCGCGATAAAAAAAGCGGTACAGCAAATAAATGGCAAGCCCGCAGCCAAGGGCAACAGCCATTGTCACAGCCAGAGAAAACATGGTCAGCGTTTCCTGCTGCGAAAACAGCAGCAGAACCTTGCGAAGCTCTTCAGTCATACGTCACCGGCATCATGCAAAACATGGTAAATGGTTATTCAACACGAATAGAAGACAGTATCTGCCCATCCCGGTTGCGCAGATAAATGGTTTCGCCCTGCACGGGCTTGAAGTTCACCTGCATTTTCTTCAGGGCGGAAATGTGTCGCGCGCCCTTGCCCACAAAAGGAACCGCTTCGCCCGGAGTAAAAACCATACCCGCCAATGCGTACTTTTGGGGTTTGCCCAATCTGTCGCTCAGGTACAGCCCCTGCGCTTCAAATGGTCTGTCTGTGGTGTTGCGCAATGAAAAGCCGCAGACATGGCCGTGATCATAGGCATCTTCGAGCACCAGCGGCGACGGGCTGTCTTCTGTCACAAGCTTCACCCGCACTTCACCCGCTACCGCATCACGCGAGGAAAGCGTGATTTTGTT
This sequence comes from Desulfovibrio sp., assembly GCF_019424165.1. Classification (GTDB taxonomy): domain Bacteria; phylum Desulfobacterota; class Desulfovibrionia; order Desulfovibrionales; family Desulfovibrionaceae; genus Desulfovibrio. Next base: position 64,878 of record NZ_JAHZAA010000009.1, read on the forward strand.
CCCCCGCCTGACCTGCCCGTTCACCTCCCAATGCCGTACGGCCTTATCCGGCGGCAGGGTCGCAGCAAGCTCAACGGAATTTTCAACAAAATACCAGCCTTCGGGATCGGGCCGGTCGATGGTATTAAGGCGGGCCGGACCTTTCACCACAACGTGATAAAGGTCTGTATAGCCCAGAATGCGGCGCAGCTCATTGAGCGCATGTTCCGGACGCTCCCTGAAAAACGTAAGAATGTTTTCACGCCCTCTGGCAATGGTCTGTTGCAGGCCGGGCGGGCTATATACGCCATGTTGCGCCGCATACTCAATTTCGCCAAGGCTTATGACATTCAGTTCCTGCATGACTTGCCGCACATTGTCTTCAGCGTAATGAGCAAAAGCCATGTCGCAAATATTATTGGCAAACTGAGCGGCCGATTCCGGGCGCTCAAGCAGGGAGGCGAACAGGGTGGGATTGGACGGAGGCTTGGCACCACCCCACGGACTCATGGCAGAAACATCCATATCATATAATACGTAGCGCCACCGACCATCCAGAGCAGAACCAGGCACTTTTTCAACACCTGTATAGCGCCAGACTTTAATGTTGTTCTGGTCATCGTGCAGCCATTCTCTATTATCTATATATGTCTCTATGGCATAATATAAAATAAAATCATCAACATCGATCTTATTTGAGACATCATTATAAAGAGAATCACTCATTGGTTCGAGTTCACAGCGCCTCGTCAACGCCCTGAATTCTTTTATCATGCGCCAATTCAGCAATTCCGGATATTTGGGCGATGAGCGCAGTCTTTTTACGCCGCCATTAAAAGCGACAAAATCTTCCCGCGAACGGTTAAAAAAACTCTCCAGCAGGCTGTCGTCCATCCGGGCGGTCAGATAAGCATGGCCATAATAAGCGCCATTAATATAAACCGCAGCGGAATGCATCGGCGATACCCAAGAATACCCGGCCCGGGCGGCGATACGCGCAATCAGCGGCGTGCGTATCTGCGCATCATAAAGATCCTGCCCACCGCTGCTCAGCGTCAGGGAATCATAGGAAAACACAGGGAATACGGCATCTTCGCGGGCCAGTTCGGCAAAGAAGGGGTATTTGAATTTACCCGCAGCCGGTTCATAGGTCTTGCGGGCCGTGAGGCGCAGAGATTTTTGCGGATAATGCCGCGACACGCCGCCAAAAACACGCAGTCCGGCTTTTTGCGACAGCAGACGGACACCGTCCGGATCAAAAATTTCCACATCCACCGGCCGTTCCCAGTTCCGGCCCCGTCCTTTATAGTTGGCGTCGTGGGCGTTCGTGTCTTTTTCGGGATGTCTTTGCACGGACTCTGCCCGCAGCTTGCCCGGCACAAGTATGCCGGTAGCGTCTCCGTACAGGTTTTCATTGTCCGTCGAAAGAGAAAAAACATAAGAGCCGTAACGCGAACGGATGCCCGGCTCAATAAAATAGCTGTGCGTGCTGACCGCGCTTTCCTGCCCGTCAATCACCGCGACAGCCTTGACGACAATGCAGGTTTTGCCCTGCTCGGGTACAAGGGTAATGGGGCCTGTATAGCGGGTGCCGGACCTTGTGGGGCGGGAGCCGTCAACGGTATAGAATATCCGCGCATCAGGCCGCCCGCTGGAGATTTTTACCTGTACGGATTCCGTGTAGAAATGCATGGATGGGCTGAAGACGGGCCTTTCAATCCTTTCCTTTTCCTGCTGTATCGTGTAGCCAACGATTTCGCGCAGGTTTTCCCTATCCGAAGGCGTCGACGACCCGGAAATACCGGAAGGCAAAAGAAAGGACAACGCAACGCACGCCAGCGC
>NZ_JAHZAA010000009.1:66708-80580 GCF_019424165.1 Desulfovibrio sp.
CAGAAAAAGGCATATTATGGTTGTTCGCATAATAAGGCGTATCTTCCTGCAAGGGGGATGTGTTCTCGCTGCACGGCCGCCTGCACAGGGAGAAAGATTGTACATGGAGCACGGGCATGGACTATGCTTGCATAAAAAAATATTATAAAATCATTAGATTCTTCCGTCAACATTCCATGTCAAACTGAACGGCAGCCCACGCGGTTTTTGCGCAACAGCATCAAGGCTAATATCTTTCACGGGGTCGCAACCATGCAGGAAAAACAATTCAGATATGAACGGAAATATTATCTGTCGCCGGATAATGCTGCCGTTTTACGGCATCGGGTTTCCTGCCTGCTGCAACGCGACAAGCATTCCAACGGAAGCTATCTTATCAGCAGCCTGTATTTTGACGACATCTATGATACCGCCCTGCATGAAAAGCAAAGCGGCGTGTTTACGCGCGACAAATGGCGTATGCGCTGGTACAACAACCGGCTCGATCCCGTGCACCTGGAGCGCAAACACAAGGAAGGCGAACTGGGGCTCAAGCTGCATGCCAAAGTATCAGAAGACCAGTATCACAGGCTTAGCGCCGGGGACATGAGCATTGCCGCCGCGCAAACCGGCGAAGTGTGGGAGGCGTTTTATCGCCTGCACTGCACCAATTGCCTACGTCCGGTGGCAACCGTTATCTATGAGCGCGAAGCCTTCAGTTACGCGCCGGGCAACGTAAGGATCACGTTCGATTCAGGCTTGCGGGCGTCCATGCCCGGTTCCGCCGTGTCGATTCCCATCTGCACAGACGGCCTGACCATTCTGGAACTCAAGTACGACAGTTTTTTGCCTGCCGTGGTGGAGGGCCTGCTTTCGGGCATGCAGTTTACGCAACTATCGCTTTCAAAATATGTCATGGCCCGGCACACGCTGATGAATTTCGGCTTCGCCTAGCACTGCCCGCCCGGCCACATGGCACGTCTCCCCTGATGCTCCGATGCCGCAACCGCCTCAGCCCGATGCCCCCCGCCCTGATGCCTCAGGCCTGACGTGCTGCCTGGTTTGGGGCGGTGGTAAAGCGGCGCTGTTCCAGCTTCACCCTCAGCACGCCCAAAAACACGAAACTCCGCTTCCGGCAGGGTGGGACGTTACGCCCAAGACTGCCAAAAACGGAGCTTCGCCCGTTTAACATTTAAAATCCCGGCGAAAGACGCCCTACAATCCTGCCAGAAATTCCTGCCACGAGGGCGTATGCCGGTCCTTGTCCGACAAAAGCGGCTGCGCCACCGGCCAGGCCACAGCAAGGTCCGGATCGTTCCAGCGGATGCCTCCTTCGTCTTCGGGACAATAGTAGTCTGTGCATTTGTAATGAAAATGCGCCACATGGCTGGTCACGGCAAAGCCGTGTGCCATGCCCGGCGGAACCCAGAGCTGCCACTGGTTGTCCTGCGTCAGCTCCACGCCATACCACTGGCCGAAGGTGGGCGATCCGGGCCGGATATCCACAGCCACATCAAAAACACTGCCCAGAGAAACGCTCACAAGCTTGCCTTGGGGACGGCTTTTTTGAAAATGCAGGCCGCGCAATATGCCGTATGTGGACATGGAGTGGTTATCCTGCACGAAAGATGCATCAATGCCTGCTGCCGCGTACCGCTCCTGCTGCCAGGTCTCTACAAAGTAGCCGCGGCTGTCGCCCCATACTTTGGGCTTTATGAGCATGACTCCGGCCAGAGGCGTTGCCACTACTTCCATTGGCCTATCCCCGTATCCACAAGGTCAAGCAGATACTGACCGTAGCCGGTCTTGCCCATGGGCCGAGCCAGAGCGCGTACCTCATCGGAAGAAATATACCCGTTGCGCCAGGCAATTTCCTCAAGGCAGGCCACCTTGAGTCCCTGGCGCTTTTCCACAGCCTGCACAAAGGCTCCGGCATCCATGAGGGAATCGTGGGTACCCGTGTCCAGCCAGGCAATACCCCGACCCATAAGCTCCACATGCAGGTCGCCGCGTGCCAGATAGGCATTGTTGACGTCGGTTATTTCAAGTTCGCCGCGAGCCGAAGGCCGCACAGAACGGGCGATGTTCACCACATCGGCGTCATAAAAATATAGGCCGGTGACGGCAAAATTGGATTTGGGTTCCAGGGGCTTTTCCTCAATGCTCACCACGCGTCGCTCGCAGTTAAACTCCACCACGCCATAGCGCTGGGGGTCGCGCACATGATAGCCGAAAACCGTCGCCCCCCGGCTGCGCTTCATGGCCTCGCGGGTAAGATCGGGCATGCCGTGACCGAAAAAAACGTTGTCGCCAAGCACAAGGCAGGTGTTATGCCCGGCAATATGCTCTTCGGCCAGCAGAAAAGCCTGAGCCAATCCCTCGGGGCGCGGCTGCGCAACATAAGAGATGGAGCACCCCCACTGGGAACCGTCATGCAGCAGGGCCTGATACAGGGGAAGATGCTCGGGCGTTGAAATAAGGCAGATATCGCGGATGCCGGCCATCAGCAAGGTTGCCAGCGGATAGTAAATCATGGGTTTGTCGTAGATGGGCATGAGCTGCTTGCTCACGCTCAAGGTCAGGGGATAAAGGCGCGAGCCTGATCCCCCGGCGAGAACAATGCCTTTCCATGCGCTCATAGTTTTTTTCCCCCGCCGCTTGCAACGGTACGCCGCCCGTAGTTGATATTCATCCACTCAAGGTAGGCTCCGCTACGCACAAGGTCTACCCAGGCGCTGTTTTCCAGATACCAGCGCACGGTATCGCGCAAGCCCGTGTCAAACCGGCGCGAAGGCCGCCAGCCCAGTTCGTTTTCAATGCGCGAGCAGTCGATGGCATAACGGAAGTCATGCCCCGGCCTGTCGGAGACAAAGGTAATGAGTTCGGCATGCGGCCCCTGGGCGGAAGGACACACATCATCAAGAATAGCGCACACGGCATGCACCACCTCAAGGTTGGTCCGCTCCGCATGGCCGCCGATATTGTAGGTGCGGCCCACCTGCCCGGCTTCAAGCACGCGGGCGATGGCCGCGCAGTGGTCGTCCACATGCAGCCAGTCGCGGATATTGGCCCCCTGCCCGTACACGGGCAAGGGCTTACGCTCAAGGGCCGTAAGAATCATGAGAGGGATGAGTTTTTCCGGAAACTGGCGCGGCCCGTAATTATTGGAGCAATTGGTCAGCAGGATGGGCAGGCCGTAGGTTTCGTGAAAGGCGCGCACCATATGATCACTGGCCGCCTTGGACGCCGAATACGGACTGTTGGGACTGTAGGGCGTGCTTTCTGAAAAAGCCGGATCGCCGGGCTGCAACGCGCCGTACACCTCATCTGTAGACACATGCAGAAAACGAAAATCCGCAGCCTGCTCAAAAGAAAGCCCGCTCCACCAATCCTTGACCACGCGCAGCAGGGTTGCCGTGCCAAGCACGTTGGTACGGACAAAGGCATCCGGATCCACAATGGAACGGTCCACATGGCTTTCTGCGGCAAAGTTGACCACGGCATCCGGCTGATGCGTCTCAAGCAGAAAGGCCACCAGCTCCTCATTGCCGATATCGCCGCGCACAAAGACATGCTCCGGGTCGCCGGTCAGTGAAGCCAGGTTGGCCGGGTTGCCCGCATAGGTCAGCTTGTCGAGATTGATGACGCGGATCCCGGCGCGGCGGGCCTGAAGCACGTAGGCCGAGCCGATGAAGCCCGCGCCTCCTGTGACAAGTTGGCAGGTCATGGGTGGATCCTTTTACTCTGAAATTTTTTCATGGCAGTCCTGCGTGTTGCAAAAAAACGGGCAGGAATAAGCACGACAACGTGACCAGCAAGATATCAAAAAATTCAAAGTGATGACAACCGCATAAAAACCCGCTGCCCGGCAGAGTCGCGACGGCGGACAATGCAACAAAGGGGCTACGGCATTTACCGTAACCCCTTAAATTTGTGGTGGAGAAGAAGGGATTTGAACCCTCGACCCCCGCCTTGCGAAGGCGGTGCTCTCCCAGCTGAGCTACTTCCCCACACGCGTAAACATCGCAGGAAGAAAGCAATAGGCAATACACGTCCCGCTGTCAAGTGCTTTGCCTGCTCCTGAAAAAGCGGCTCTTTTCGCATGGTCAGGGCAAAGACTACCTACCTCGCAGCCCCATATGCCCTGTGCAACCGCACAAAAGACCCGCGCAGCCAATCACGAACAATGCAGGACAGCACAGTGCTGAAAAGCGGGTCGCAAGGCGCTCTATGAACACAGTATTTGAAGCCTGAGCCACAAACATGCGTGGCAAAAGCCACGATACCCAGCGAATGCGCATTTCGTGAAAAACGGCAGATACCGGAACGAACCGTTTTTTGCGCGATTTTCTTCTATCCGCTTGCGGGACAACCGATTCCGACAATTTCGCAGATGCGTCGCACCCTGTGTTCATAGCCGTGCGCACTCCGCAGGTGTTCACGCCAGGCCCGCCGTAACTCTGCCATCTGCGCGGGCCGTGAGCGAGCCTCGTCCCAGCGCGGCCAGAAATCTTCCGGACCGCAAAGGCGGATCGGCTCTGTAAGACTGGAGGGAAAAATATCCAGCCCCGGCGTGGCATCGCTGAAAAGCACTCCCCCTGCGGCCCAGACGTCAAAATGCCTCTGGCTCAGGCTCCGCGGCAGCAGCAGGCTCGTGACATTGAGCACCGCCGCCGAAGCATAAAGATCAGGCAATGCCACGTAGTAGTCCACAGGGGGCAGAATCTGCGCGCCGGGCAAAAGCTCTTGCCAACCCACATCGCCCACGATACGCAGACCGGGGCGGCCGCAAGCGTCATTTTTTTTGCCCGCCTCCCGGCCAGCCTGATCCAGAATCGTGCGCAGCCAGCGGGCGCGGTTGGCCCGGGCGCACATTTCGGCTCCAAGCCCGGCATTGCGGGATGCCATATCCGGCCAGCCTGCCGCACCAAGCCGTTTCTGCCACCAGAAATAATGGGGCGCGTCCACCGGCCCTCTGCTGCGCTCCAGTACCTTTGCAGCTTCTTCTTCAAGCGCTTCAGGCACACGGGCTGCCGCAAAAAAACGCCCTTTGTGCGGAAAGGTCGAACGGCCCACAAAAAGCGGCGCCATTTCCGGCTCGTCCCGGGCATTTTCCGCCCCTGTGTTCCGCCACATATGCCGGGCCACGGCCAGCGGAAGATGAAATACCTGCCGCGCCCCGGCTCCGGCAAGCTCCGGAACAAACGAAGCGTCCGTGACAAAAATACACGCCTCGCGCCACCAGGGCAGACGCAGCGCGGAAAGCACATGCCAGGGATTATCCACCAGCCACAGGACCACAGGCACTCCCATGGCCCGGCACAGATGAAAGATGCGCCCTTCCGCATCCAGCCCACGCAAGTTTACAGACAGAAGAAGACGGGGCCGCCCCTGCCGGAAAATATGGCGCAGAGCCTCCATCCCTTTAGAGCCATATGCTTTTTCCGCCATCGGCAGCACTGGCCCGAGGCCGCAGTCCTCCAGGGCCTGATGCAGTTCCTGATGCAGCAGCAGGCCGCTGTGTCCCGGCAGAAGCACCGGGCCGCCCTCGCGCTTTCCATCCCCGCGGTCTGCGCCGGAAGTCTTCGTCGCAGACGGCCCCGCAGCCATTTCCGGCAATGGGGCATGCAGCAGCGCGACGTCCACACGCCCCATAAGCGGCCCCCAGAAATCCGGGGCAAGACGCATGCCCGGCCCATAAAAGTAGCAGGTGCTGAGTGCAGCCAGCACCGTCGCCTCTTCCGGCGACACGCGCTGCCAGTGCTCCGGCACGCCTGTGCCGCCCCGCGACTCCAGCGGGGGCAATGCCCGCAGCGTCGGCTCATGCTCAAGCCAGCAGACCCGCCGCGCCTGCCCGACCATGCCCGTGAGCCAGGGGCTGCCCGGCCCCAATCCCAGAACAAGGGCATCCGGCCCTTCTCCCCGACGCTGCCAGGACTCCGGCCCATCGGGCAGGGTCAGCACGCGGCCGGAAAAATCCGGCAGGCAGACCCGCCTGGGCATGGCGGGCGAAACGGCTTCACGGCTCTGGCCTTCACCACTGCCGGCCGCGCTTTCGCGGTCTGGCGCACCCGAAAAATCTTTTTTTCCGTTCACGGCTGATGGTGTTTTCTGTATTCTTTCTGCCATGGGGCCTCGCTCTGTCGTGCTTTTTCACAGCATAGCCAATGAAGACGGCGTGGAAAAGCCCCGCCGCTTGTAGCGCGACGGGGCTTGTATGCCAGGAGAGGAAACGTCTGTTAAAAGAACGGAGTGTCCGCCTATTCGATCACGCCGCAGGCGATGCGCGCTCCGCCGCCGCCCAGGGGAGCGGGCTGGTCGGAGTAGTTGTCGCCACCGGCATGGATCATGATGGAACGGCCCTTGAGATCCTTGACGCTCAGATTGGGAGCATGCAGCTTGGCGCTGACAGCGCCCTTGGCATCCGCATTGATGGCGGGCAGGTCGCCCTTGTGACCGTGTTTGCCGGGGCCTTCGTGCCTGCCGGTTTTATCGGGGTCAAAGTGTCCGCCCGCGGCCAGACCGGCAATTTTTTTACCGTCTTTTTCAGCAGGGGCGCAGGAGGCATTTTCGTGCACATGCATGCCGTGCTCGCCCTCGCTTATGCCTATTACATCAACAAGAACGTCTACTCCGCCCTTGCCGTCGTCGGCAAAGGTGATGAAGCCGATGGCCTCGCCCACGCCTTCATCAGTGATTTTATTGACGGGAACCTTAACGCTGTCCGCCTGGGCGACACCGGCGCCGATCCAGAGGGCGCAACACACAAAGCTCAAGGCCAGCAGAATTTTTTTCATAAGCAGTCTCCTTTAGTTACGGCGTGCAAGGCAAAAAGCCCGCCCGCCATGAAACCGTACTGATAACCTATATCATCAAAAGAAAGCGGTCAACGCATGCCGAAGATTTTTTCGGGTACCTGCCACACACGCCACTTGGCGAAATGCATAAAAAGGAGTACGCTTGCGCGTTGGTATTTATTATGAAGGAATATCGAGACCATTACTTCCTCAAGGCCAAGCGCGAGAACTATCCCGCGCGTTCGGTCTACAAGCTCAAGGAACTGGACGCCAAATTCCGCCTGTTGCGGCCCGGCCAAAAGATTCTGGACCTGGGGGCAGCCCCCGGATCCTGGTCATTGGGCGCGGCGGAAAAGGTGGGTTCCAAAGGCCTGGTCCTGGCCTGTGACATTCAAAGCACCGAAACGACCTTCCCCCCCCAGGTCATCTTCATGCAGGAAGACGTGTTCAACCGCTCCCCGGCCTTTGAGGCCAGACTGGAAGAACTCGGCCCCTTTGACCATGTCATAAGCGACATGGCCCCGCGCACCACAGGCACCCGCTTTACCGATCAGGCCCGCTCGCTGGACCTGGCTGTGGAGGCGTTGGCTGTGGCCTGCCTGCATTTGAAGCAAGGCGGCGGCTTTGTGGTGAAAATTTTCATGGGGCCGGACGTGCAGGAACTGCTTGCGCCCATGCGCAAGGCTTTTACAACGGTCAAGTCCTTCAAGCCCAAGAGTTCGCGCGCCGAAAGCAAGGAAACGTTTTTTGTGGGCCTTGGCTTTCGCGGCAAGCCGGACCAGACCGACCCTGTGGCCACGCCGCCGGGCAGGTAAAACAATTTATTCCCTAAAGGTTTCGGAGGTTTTATGGCTGGTCACAGTAAATGGGCCAATATTCAGCATCGTAAGGGCCGTCAGGACGCAAAACGCGGCAAGCTGTTCACCAAGGCCGCCAAAGAAATTATCATTGCTGCCAAGGGCGGCGGCGATCCCTCGATGAACCCCCGCCTGCGCGCTGCCATAGCTGCGGCCAAGGCCGTAAACCTGCCCAAGGACAAGATCGAGGCCGCCATCCGCAAGGGAACCGGCGAGGACGCCGGCGGCGATCTTACCGAAACCTTTTATGAAGGCTACGGCCCCGGCGGCATTGCCGTTATGGTCGAAGTGGCCACCGACAACAAAAACCGCACCGTGGCCGAAGTGCGCCACCTCTTTTCCAAACATGGCGGCTCCATGGGTGAAAACGGCAGCGTTGCCTGGATGTTCGACCACAAGGGCGTCATCAGTGTTGAAAAAAACGCCTATCCCGAAGAAAAAATAATGGAAGCCGCCCTGGAAGCCGGGGCTGACGACGTTATTGATGACGGGGAAGAGTGGACCATCCATACAGCCATGACCGATTTTACCGCCGTGCGCGATTCTCTGGAAGCAACGGGCATTGTCATGCAGTCCGCCGAGCTTGCCATGGTTCCGCAGAACCTGGTGGCTGTTGACGCCGACATGGGGCAGAAAGTGCTGCGCCTCATGGATGCCCTGGACGACAACGACGACGTGCAAAACGTCTACGCCAACGTCGACTTTCCCGAAGATATGCCCGAAGACTAGAGCATGTTGTTTGCAATGCGCGGCAAGGCTCTGCAAGCGGAGCCTTGCCGCGCAAGAGCTGCGACCGGACCCTGCCCATCGTCAGGCACCGCCTGCGGCAACCGCTTCCACACGCGGCAGGCAAAACCGCCCGGACCGCAGCCTGACAGTCTTACAGCAGGATGTGCATGCGCCACCGCCCCTGCGCCCCTGGAGCAGCCCGAACTCTCCGGCTCAGCGTGATGCCTCATACGGCGCTGCCCGTATTCCCGGACTTGTTCCCCCGCTTCGCCTGGGTTAGGCTGCACCAGCCCCGGCGGAACGCGCGGAAAAACCACAAACCGTAAAATGCATTCCGCCCCGCGCCCGGCAAGCGGGTACGGCCACAATCCTGAAACACGGCAGGCTTTCATGCAGGCATGGGATATAGAATTTCGCGCGCTCAGCGTGGGCTACGGCAGCCATGTGGTTCTCAGCGATGTCAACGCGGTGCTGCCCGGTGGCAAGGTGTCGGTCATTCTTGGCGGCTCCGGTTGTGGCAAGTCCACCCTGCTGCGCCATATCATAGGCCTGTCCCGGCCTCTTTCCGGGCAGGTACTGGTGGGCGATCGTGATCTTTTTTCACTGGGCAAGGTTGATTTTCGCCGGGTACGCCGCCACATGGGCGTCCTTTTTCAGGACGGCGCGCTGCTTGGCGCATTGAGCCTGGTGCAGAATGTCACCCTGCCCCTGAGCGAACACCTGCACCTGCCCCCTGCCCTGGTGCGTGAAGCGGGCCTGCGCGTGCTGCGCATGGTGGGCCTTGAAGACTTTGCCGATTTTTACCCCAACCAGCTTTCAGGCGGCATGCGCAAACGCGCGGGCCTGGCGCGCGCCATCATCGCGGAGCCGCGCGTTCTTCTGTGCGACGAGCCCACATCAGGGCTGGACCCCATCACGGCCGCCCGCATGGATGACCTGCTGCTTGCCATGCGCGAGCAATATGCCAACATGAGCGTTGTTGTGGTCAGCCATGACCTTGCGAGCCTCAAGGCCATTGCCGACCACGTGCTTGTGCTTGGTGAAGGGCGCGCGCTGTTTTCCGGCACGCTGGCCGAGCTTGAAGCCAGCGACAATCCCTATCTGCGGCAGTTTTTGCGGCGCGAGGCAGGCGACGAACGCCGTGACCTGCACCAGCCCATTGATCCCAAGGTGAGCGAAGCCCTGGACAGGTGGCTGACTTCATAGATTTTTTTACTTTGAAGCAGTTGCGTGACGGAGCAGCATCCCTGTCGTCTTTGGCCGCAACTTCCTTCGCCATAACGATCGAAGCAAGGCTGCCTTGCCAGCATCCCTTTGCTGCTGGCGCGGTTTTTTACACAAAGCCGTGCAAGGCAGAAAAATATTTCCACTGCCGCCCTGCTCCAAAGCAGTGTTGTGGCAAGATCGCTCCGCACAACTGCTGCAACAGGGCGCGGTACGCCGGGGTACAGATATTTCAGCGGGGCCTGCAAGCCCCTGCTGCCGGCATGCCGGAGCGCGGCAAGCAGCAGGCACGGGCAAAATAGGCATTTTGACGTTGTATTTCTGCCATCATGCTGATTTTTCACCGGATACCGGCCAGGTATCCGCGCGGCAAAGCGTCCTTGTTCCGCTGCCGGGACTTGAAACTTTGCGCCCACCTCCATATAGTTATGAAAGAATGACTGTAGCCAGCGGCTACGGGGGAGTATTGCGAACCCTATGAGTACTGTACGCGAAACCGCTGTGGGCCTTTTTGTGCTGATTGGCCTGCTTTGTGTGGCTTATCTGACCATCAAGCTTGGCAAAATGGAAGTTCTGTCCAACAAGGGCTACGAACTTACTGCCAATTTCGACTCTGTTTCCGGCCTGCGCGTCGGCGCAGACGTGGAAATGTCGGGCGTGCCTGTGGGCAAGGTGATCAGCATCAGCCTGGACCCGGACCCCATGCGCAATCAGGCCGTTGTGCGGCTGCGCCTTGACAAGGACCTGCACCTTTCGGACGACAGCATCGCCTCCATCCTGACCAGCGGCCTCATCGGCGACAAGTACGTAAGCATTTCCAGGGGTGGCTCAGACCACATGCTTGCTCCCGGCGACAGCATTACGGAAACAGAATCCGCCGTTGACCTCGGCTCTCTTATCAGTAAATACGCCTTCGGAGGAGTGAAATAGCTATGTTCACCCATGCGCTTCCGCGCCGTATCACAATTGCCCTGTGCGCCTTTCTGCTGGCCCTTGTGCTGCTTCCCGCCGGGGCGCAAGCCACCTCCCCTGCCCGGCAGTCACTTGAAACAGCCACAAACCGCATACTGAACTTCATAAAAAATCCCGACTATGTGAACCCCGCCACACGCGGTCCCATCCGCCAGCAGATTGAGGACGAGGTTCTGCATATATTTGATTTCAGTGAATTTTCTTCGCGTACTGTGGGGCCGCGCTGGCGCAACTTCACGCCCGAGCAAAAGCGTGAATTCAGCGACGCCTTTGCCGACCTGCTCATCAATACCTATCTTAACAAAATTGACGGCTATAACGGCGAACAGGTGCTCTACACGGGCGAGGTAAGCTCCGCCAAAGGCGACCGCACCGAAGTGCGCACCGTAGTGACCATGAAAGACGGTAAAAAAGTTCCCGTGGCCTACCGCATGCTGCCCAAAAACGGCAAATGGCTTGTCTATGATGTGCTGATAGAAAATATCAGCCTGGTGAAAAACTACCGCACCCAGTTTCAGGATATCCTGAATACCGACTCACCGGAAAACCTCATTGCGCGCATCAAGGCCAAGGCAATGGAAGTGCGGCAGGAACATGGCAAATAATCACGGCTTGCGCCGTATGCGCCTGCTGGCGCTGAACCTTCTGCTGCTGACGGCCCTTGCCTGCATTTTTTCAGACAATGCCCTGGCAGCCCGAGGGGTACGGCAGGAGCCCACGCCCTCGACCGTCTACGGGGCTTCCCCCATGCTGCCCGCAGGGGCCATCACGGTTACGCCCTACGGTTCATTGCGCGCGGCTGACGACCTTGACGACTATGACACCGCCGATGCCAGCATCGCCGACCCCTTTGAACCGTGGAACCGCTTCTGGTTTCATTTCAATGACATTTTCTATCTTTATGTTGCCAGACCGGCCTACGATGCATGGGTGTTCATCACGCCCCACCAACTGCGCGGCGGATTAAAAAACTTCTTTTCCAACCTGCTGTTTCCCGTGCGCTTTGTGAACAACATTCTTCAGTTCCGCTTTATGGAAGCCGGGGTGGAATTCAGCCGTTTTATCATGAATACCACGTCCAGCGCAGGCTTTGCCGATGTTGCCAAGGGCAAGCGCACCATTGTACCGGTTGACCCCACAGGCGAGGACTTTGGGCAGACCCTGGGGCGCTGGGGCATAGGCCAGGGTTTTTACCTGGTATGGCCCCTGCTCGGCCCAAGTTCGGCGCGTGATACCATCGGCCGCGTGGGCGACGTTTTTGCAGATCCCCTCTTCTACCTCAAGCCCTGGGAAATGGGTACGGGGCTGGCCGCAGGCTTCCGCTTTAACGACCTTGGCGATGTGCTGCCCCTGTATGAAGAGCTGAACAGCATCGCCGTGGACCCCTATATTGCCATGCGCGAAGCCTATGCAAACTTCCGCAAGTCGCAGGTCATGCACTAGGCACTCACAGCCTACAGAATGCAGCAACCTGCCGCCGGTGCGTTCAACAGGTGAACAGGGGCGGCGCATAAGCAGACAGTTTTTGCCCAAAGCGGGTGTACGCATGCGTACACCCGCTTTTTCAATGCCCTTGCAACAGGCAGACGTTTTTTCAGGACAGATCCTTTTATCATTTCCAGAACAGCCCGCCGGGGTACGTCGCCTCAACCGCAAACAAGCGTCGGCGCCGCGCATCTTGCCGAACGCAAAACGTCCGCAAAAACTGCCTCCCAGAGCAGATTAGCTTTGAGAATATACATTCGCAAAGTTTAAGCCATGCCCGTTTCAGCGCTTACTCGTGCAAATAAATTGCACTTGCGCCTCCACGGCAGGCGTCTGCTCACACAGCCGCCAGAGCATTTTCAAAATAAAAATATTCTAGCGCGCTACGGCAGTTTTTTGCACAGCCGTTACAATGGCAATCAGCAGGCCAACCAGGGCCGCAGCCAGACCAATCATGAAAACCACCGCATAGCCGAAGTGGTCGGCAAACAGGCCCGCAATCGGCGCTGTTGCGCCATAGGCCACATCCTGAAAAATGGCAAAACCGCCCACGGCCGTGCCGCGCAGTTCAGGCTGCACCTTTCTGATAACTTCAACGCCCATGGACGGATACACCAGAGAGCATCCGGTTCCCGTCAGAAACGCGCCGATCAGGGCGATTTCTGCCGAAGGGGCAAGCCAGAGCGCCAGTTGCCCTCCGGCGGCAACCGCAAGGGAAACCGCGGCAACCCGCATGCCCCCAAGCCTGTCGGGAAGATGGCCGAAAAACAGGCGCACCAGCACAAAGCCGACACCAAAGCAGGTCAGGGCAAGCCCTGCGTGCTGCCAGCCCCTGCTGGAAAAATAAAGGGAAATAAATGCGCCGATAGCAGCAAAGCCCACCCCCTGAAAACCGACAATGGCCCCCTGGCGCCAGATGGAGCCGAGTACGCGCAGAAACGACACGCTTGGCCGGGCAGACGCCGGCACCACAGCGGGCATCCGGCAAACCATGAGCCACCCCAGCAAAGGCAACGGGCTGCACAGCAGCATAAGCCCGGTAAAGCCAAACTGCGTAAAGCACAGCAGCCCCAGCGGGCCGCCCAGGGCAAATGCGCCGTAAAGGCTTGCACCCACAAGGGAAAATACCGTGCCAGACCGTTGCGGGCCAAGAAGGGCAATGTTCCAACTGAGCATGCCGACGAGAGCCATGCTTTCACCAAGGCCAAGAACAAGCCGTCCGGTGATCAGCAGGCCGAAGGCCCAAGCGGGATCACCCGCAGCCCCGGCGGCAAGGCAGATGGCGCTGGCCGCGGCATAGAGCAGCAGCCCGCGCATCATGCAGACCTTACCGCCGTTACGGTCGGCGAACCTTCCAGAAAAGCCACGGGAAAGGATGGTCGTCAAAAAAGCGATGCCCACAGCAAGGCCGCTCAAACCATTGGAAAGGCCGAGATGCTTCGTCACAAAAACAGAAATAACGGGCAGGGGCATGGCAACAGCCATGTACGAAAAAAGCAGTGCCGCCGTGTTCCATAACAGGCAGCGGGTATCCTTTTGCATAAAAAAATCCTGTAGTTTGTCGCAACCGGGTTGAGGACACAAAAAAAACGCATCCCTTGCCGCAATTGCGGGAGGTGATGCGTTGTGTGACGTTAACGCTTACGGCAAACTCCAAGAGTTTGTATGGGCCTCTCCTAAGCCATTACTCATGGCCTGTCAACTTGAGCACACGAAAAAATCTTGCCGGTCACGGCCCCTGTGCGGCATCCCCTGCCGGCCGTGCGCAACGAGGCAATGTGCCGCCCGCCGTACCCACATGACCACCTCTGCCCAGTGGCCCGGGCCAC